>JBJXGI010000103.1:0-69537 GCA_046153645.1 Elusimicrobiota bacterium
TAAGATTAATTGTTGTTGGTTGCAACATTTGTTTTCTGCTAAAGGCCAGTAATTGTTTTGTGAGCCCTGCGGCTCGCAGTGCATCTTCATTGATTTCTTTAATATCTTGTTTAATAAGATTGTCCAGTTTCTTGTTTTCCAAAAGTAAACTACTGTATCCCAAAATACTGGTTAAGATATTGTTGAAATCATGAGCAATTCCTCCCGCCAGATGGCCAATGGCTTCAAGTTTTCTTGAATTGAGAAGTTCTGTCTCTAACCTTTTTTGTTCGGTGATGTCAGAAGAGATAATAGCGAGAGATTCAACTTCCTCATTTTGATAGATCGGACCCACTCGACTTAAGTAAATAGATTGAGTCATTTGTGGGCCACGGGCAATGGTTTCATAGGTCCCGGGTTCTCCGCTTTCAAAACATTTTTCTATCGTTGATCTTACTGAGTCGTGATATATGGGGTCGATGTAATCAAATACTGTGGAATTGAGTACTTGATCGTAAGAAAGATCGCTTAGGACTCGATTAATAAAAAGGATTTTTCCATTCCTATCAATCATATAAACAAAATCAGTAACATTTTTGACGAGAGACTTCCACCCTTCCTCTGATTGCCGTAAGTCTTCTATTGTATTGATTAAAAAATTTTGGGCTTGTTGTTTTTCTATCGCAAAACGGACCGCTTGAGGTAAAACATGCCTTAGGTATTCACCGAACAATAAAAAGGAATAGGCGCCGCCTTTGATAGCCTGTTGTTCTAGAAAGGGGTCATTCTTTTCAGAAATTAAGATGAGAGGTGTGTTGGGGGCGCTGAATCGAATTTTGCTGAAGGTATTTAATGGATTTGTGTTGGGAAGATCTGGGTTGGCAAGGATCACGTTAAATTTTTTTTTCGCTAATTTTTTGAGAGCCTCTGTTAAGTCTCTGGATTCATAAGTTTTAAACTGATATTTCCCTTTAGGTAAAAAGAACTTTTTAATTTTTCTGCTTTTGATCAAAGAGTTTTCAATAATCAGTATTTTGAATGTTGTTGAAGTCATTGGGTTTACATGGAAACGTTTTATATAAAATAGGTAAAAGTATAAAAATATGAATATTATGATATCATTGCAAATCGATCTTACCTTTTTTGTGGAAAAAAGAGCATGTGATGAATGGTTTAGTTAATCGTGATTGAGATAAATTAATAAGGATGAAATGGGAAATTTATTAGAAAAAAATAAACTTTCATCTTCTGGAAATGAGAATTCTAAAAAGAGAATTCTCATTGTTGAGGATAACCCCGCAGAACTAAGAATGTTGCATAGATCACTATCGTTGGAAGAGAATTTTTCTGTGAAATCGACAAATTCAGGCTATCAAGCCGGATTCTTAACCCAATCTTTTAAGCCCGACCTTATTATATTGGATATCTTCCTTGAAGATGTTGATGGTCGCGAAGTGGCAAAAACAATTCAAGCTGATAATAAATTCAAAAGGACTAAGATTGCCGCAATTACTGGTACAACTGATCCAAAAGAAATTGAAACTTTAGAGAGCTGTTGTTTTGATGAAATTATTTATAAGCCCATTGCGCCTCATTTGTTACGTCAAAAAGTAAAAAAAATGTTGGAATAAAATGCCGCGATATTTTATAGGAACTTTTATTTATTTCTGGATTCCATGCATTGTGTTGTGGGTTTTGTTAAGAAATAAAATCGATATCCCAACTAAAAAAGCCTTTTGGATCACCCTTGCTATCTTAACACCTCTTACATTTATAATGGAATATGTTTATTTATGGGCAGATATTTGGAATTTTACCGAAGAAGTTGACCCTTTATTAGGAATTGAAATTTTTGGGGCTCCTGTTGAAGAGTTTTCATTTTGGTTTGGAGCCGGTCCTTTTATTTTGTTGCTCTATTTTTCTTTTGATCGATTATTCAAAATGAAAAGGAAATCGCATGCCGCTTCCCGATAATCCACATCCCACTCGAGATCCAGAAAGTGGATTTAGTTACCGCCGTGGAAATTGGAACCCCTTGTGGGCGATTTTTTCATTACCGTTTTTGTTTGTAATGATTCCCTTGTATCGACTTATTAAACACGAAGTCAATTTAAAAGCTGCATTCTCATCCATCGCGGTATTTGAGGTTGTGTTATTGATTGCTGAGCATTACGCCCTCATGCATGGGCATTGGGTCTATAATGAGGCGCGGATTTTGGGCCCTAAAGTTTTTGGAATTCCTATTGAAGAACCACTTATTTATTATTTTTTCTGCCCCTTCATGGTCATTATGATGTTCCATGCGGTAAAAAAATATTTGTTAAAAAAATAATTGCAATCCGGAGGCTTTAAAATGAACCTAATCGTTTGGGAAATATGGACATATGTTCAGATTCCGATTTATGTTTTTTTGTTTAAGCGTTTTGCAAAGAGAAATATTGTTGGAGATTTAATCGCGGGAAGTATTATGGGGGTGTATATAGAATTTGCAACTGAGCCTTTGTGGGACTACCATTTCAAACTAACTGTTTACAAAGATATTCCTCTTTCCATTATTTTCGGTTGGGGCGTCATGTTTACTTTGGTTACTTTTTTCTCAGAAAAAATGTACTGCTGGATTTTAAAGAAAAAAGCCATTATCCCTTATGACAAACGAATTTTTATTTTTGACGTGGTGGGGGCAATTCTCATCGGCTTTCCATTAGAAGCCATTGGGTTAAAATCAGGTATTTGGGATTATCGTTATGATTTGCTTCAGTGGGATTGGGGAACCGTTCCTCTTATTCAAATGCCGCTTGAAGCCTTGGTTGGATATGGTCTTTTAATGTTGTTAGCACCTACGTTTGTTCGTTATTGGCAAGGTTCGTTTGAAGGCGACCGTGCTTAATGAATAAATAAACCTCATTTCTTTCATGTCCCCTCCACAAACCCAGCCTCAATTATCAGGGGTGGATTCTGGCGTCGTTAAAAAACAACTGCTGGCCACAAGTATCCTTACCTTTTTTGTCTTCCTTATGTATTCCTGGGCTAAAAGTCCTTTTCATCCTTTTTTCCCCTATATCGTACTCACTTCATGTGTTTTTCACTTATTGTTATATTTTTTGGTAGGTTGGATTTCATTTAAAAAACCTTCTTTTTTGGCCTTTGTGAGTGTGTTCAATATATTTCTTTTAGGTGTGGCGATTCATTTATCAGGTGGGGTTATTTCTCCTTTTATTATGAGTTTTTTTTGCATTATTCTTTCTGATGTCGCTAATGGGATTGAATATCCCATTGGAATGGTCACTTCTGTTTTAGTGTATGGATTCGTTATTATGTTGGAATATTTTAATTGGGTAAAACCAGTTAATATTTCAACGAGTGAAATATATTCAAGTGGTGTTTTGACGTTTTCTATTATTTTGGGAACCGCATTTCTTCTTATTTATACCGGACAGATTTATAAAGTTATTATGGCCAACTTGCGTTTGAAACTAGAACAAGAACATAACGAAAAAAACAAAATGGTTCATGAATTGGCGCGTCTGGAAGCGCCCTCGAATATAGGTCTAATGGTTAATAAAATCACGCATGATATTCGGGGTCCCTTGCAAGCCATTTCTAGTTTTGTCTCGATGATGCAAGACAATAACACTCTTAATAAAGAAGATCGGGAAGATTGTGCGCTTATTTTAAAGGAAATTTGCCGAGTCTCTAATCTGGTCAACCGCATGCTCAAATATGTTAAGCCTGGGGAATTGGAAAAAATAGAGTTTTCTGCAGTTGACCTCATTGAAACCATGTTGGCTGTTATTTCTTTCTATCCTGGCGCTAAGAAAATTAGATTCAAAAATAAATTACCGCTATCAGCTGAAAATGAATATTTGTTGTTCGCTAATAAAGAAGAATTACAGCAAGTATTTTTTAATATTTATAAAAATAGCATTGAAGCGCTATCAACCAAAACGGAAAATCCTCATATTTGGACAGGTATTGTTAGAGATAATAATGATGTCATTATCACGATTTCTGATAATGGTCCCGGGATGCCTAATGAAATAAAAGACAAACTCTTTTTAGAAAATTTCTCTTCTAAAAAAGAAGGAAACGGCTTGGGATTAATGATTTCAAAACAAATTTTACTGAGTTATCAGGGCGATTTGGTTATTCAAAATAAAGAGCAGGGAGGATTACGTGTGGTTGTTCGTTTGCCCAGTCATTCATCGGCGAAAGTCACGAATGAAAGTGAGTCAAATTTGATACATGGAATGAAGTTATGAAAAAAAGATCAATGTGGGTAATATGTGCGGTGGCTTTATTAATGGTGTATGCCAATTTTTTATTTTCAGCTGGGTATGAGTTCGAGGGTTTGGGAGGCAGACAAGTCTCGCGCGGTGGAGCGGCCATTGCCAGCGCAGATGATTGGACCGCCACTTATTGGAATCCAGGTTCAATCTCTAAGAGCATCAAAGGTAAAAGAGGCGATGTTGGGTTAGAAGTATTTGGGGGGGAAGCTTATGGCAAAGATTCCAATTCTTTGTCAAGTTTATCTGGAGTTGGACCTAAATTTTCAAAAGATAAATTAAATTCTAATTTTATATTGGGCGCTTTGGGTGGAATTTTTCCTGTTGGCTCCAACGGAGGTATTGGATTTAGTGTGTATACCCCGTTACTTCAAGGTGTCGATTTTAAAGATATTGCCAACGATGGTTCTGGTTTGGCTCTTTCTTATAAAGGTTCACTCGGGCTTGTCACAACAAATATTTCAGGCAGTTACAATTTCATACCAGAACTTTCGATTGGGCTTGGATTGGATATCCTTTATGGTCGATTAATGACCAAGGCCAATTTAGATAATTTTTTAATTCCAACCAATACACTGACAACCGATCTTGATGGTGACGGGATTGGATATGAGGGAATTGTGGGGATTCGTTACGACGCTTCACAAAAAATAACAATTGGCGGTGTTTATAGATCTGGCAGCGATATTCATTTAAAAGGAAACGTGAGCGCAACGAATTCATCTCTTTTACTTCCCAGTGAAAAAAGTGATTTTACTTTTGTTCTCAGGCACCCTGCGACAGCTGGCATAGGTGTGGCTTTCAAACCCGTTTCAAAATTAAATTTTACATTTGATGTAAATCGAACTTTTTGGCACCGTTTTTCCAATGCCATTAACTATAAAACAGAAGGCACTTTATTAAGAGATGTTCCAAACTCTTTTCACTGGAAAAACACTTGGAAATTCCGATTTGGAACGGAAGTCCACCTATCTTCTAAATGGGATTTATTAGGAGGATATTCATATGACCAAGCGGCTTTAGATGCCAACAGCGTTGACTTTGCTAACTCAGTTGATGTTCCTATGAATCGGTTGTATTGGGGCGTTTCTCGCCATTGGAATGAAGCTTGGGAATCAACTCTGGGAAGTGTAATGGGGTACGGTGAAAGAGAGGAGCAGGGTCTTCGTTATCGACTTTCTGGTTATCAAATTATGCTGGAAACTCGATTAAAATATTGAAAATAAAAACAATGTTACCGGCATGACGAATTAGTCAACTGAATAATCTGGGTTAAAAAAATTTATTCTCTCTGGTTGGCATAAATTTTGCTAAAGTCTGAAAAATGGCCCGAAAAAATAAATTATCCTCTAAAAATAACAACTCCGAAAAGTCCTACACCATAGGAGAGTTGGCCAGTATTTGCCAAGTAACGCCCACAACTATTTATAGGTGGGTTATAAGTAAAAAAATACCTTCATTTCAAACGATGGGGAGGCATCACCGAGTATGGGAATCAGATGCTTTTACACTTTTTTCTTCTCTTGATATTCCTCACTCTCAGTTTAGAGCAAAAAGTATTATTCTAAAAGTTCTTATTGTTGATGATAAACCCTCCATTCGGCGATTGATACGCCGGTTAATTCAATCGAAATTTCCTAAAGCTCTTATTATCGAAGCTGTTGATGGTTATGAAGCCGGATTTAAAACGCGTGATGAAAAACCACAGCTGGTTATTTTGGATTTAAATCTTCCAAAAATTGACGGTGTCAAGGTCTGTCAAATGATTAAAGAGAGTAAAGATCTCCTCCAAACCAAAGTGTTAGCCGTTACCGGAGTGGCGCCTGAAAGATCTCAAAAGATGGTGTTAAAAGCAGGGGCCGACGCCTTTCTTGCAAAACCTTTTGATAATGAAGATTTTATTTCCAAGGTACAGATGCTGTTGGTAGATTTTTTAAACTAGCTATATTTTGAGTTTCTTTTATATTTTTTAGCCATACTGATAATTTTCCAATTCTTTCACTCACTTTCCTAAAGTTTTCTAAGTGTATTTTTCCGTCCGGTGTCGGAGCTATTTCTTTTTCTAATATTTGAATTCCGAGAAACATGGCGGACTGAATATTGTTTAAATCGTGACATATTGTTCCCACTAATTTTTCCAAATCAGCTAGCTGAAAAGAGAATTGTTTATTCTTGAGTTTTTTCATTTGGATTTTTTTTCGGTGGAGGATATTCATCAACCCGTCTATCAATAAAGTAGGCGGATTTTTCTTGTCGTTTAGCGACATATTTTACCTGAGCTGCGATCGTTGAAATTTCACCAATATTTTTTAATATTCTCACTTTATTTGTTACGACACCGATGGCAAGCGATATAAGAGGGAATGAATTGAGAACCCCTTTTCTATCATGAATAGAAATGTGGCCAGCTTTAAAATCATCTTCATCATAAAATGAAGACAGAAGGTCATCAAATCGGTTTATTAGTTTTTCACAAATAGGTGCGGCATCTTCTTCTCCAATAACAACAATAAAATCATCGCCACCGATATGGCCTAACATTCGGTCATTTCCAGCGCAGCATGAGATGATGGCTTCGGTTGTTTGAAGGAGAACCTTATCTCCTCGAAGAAAGCCATAATAATCATTGTAAGCTTTAAAGTGACTGATATCGATGTATAAAATGGAAAAAAGTTTTTTCGATTCAAGTCGGCGAATAATTTCTCTTTCAATGAGGCCATTGCCAGGAAGGCGGCTTAGTGGATTGGCGTTCAGGGTCATCTCACTCCGCCGGATGGCTGTTTCGGTGCGAGCCAGTAATTCTTCCATATGGAATGGTTTTTCTAAATAATCGTCGCCGCCGCTTCTAAGTCCTTTAACAATATCATTTGGGGTATCCATCCCACTAAGGAAAATAACTGGGATATGTCGCAATCTGACATCCGATTTAATTTGTTCACAAAGCCATAATCCTGAACGACCTGGAAGAATAACATCGAGCAGAATAAGATCACACCAATTGTTATTAATAATAGAGATTGCTTCAGTCGTATTTTTTGCGAGTTCCACTTCATAGGTGGAAGTGAGTACTCTTTTTATCGCAAAAGAGAACTCTTCGTGATCTTCTACCACTAACACTCTTGATCGGCGATTGGTCATTGGAATATTCCTGTTGCTCAAACCATGAGTCTCGGGAAAGATAAAACGAGAACGGGTTTGCTCCCGACTGTTTTTACAATAAACACTTTAAAAATAATGATATCACCGAGTGCGTTGATATCAGCTGTATATTTAACGTCATGGTCATCACTGATAAGTTGTTTTAATGTTTCCAAAAATTTCTGAGGAGGGGCTAAGTTAATTCCGTGAGATCGAATTTGTAAGAGCGCGGAGTCATTTAAGTGACTTATTTTCCCTCCGACCATTTTTTCAAAAGCGTGGTTTGAATAAAGAATCTCCCAATTTTCATTTAAGATAATAATAGGAATGGCCAGTGAACCGGCGCCTAAACTAATAAATTGGCGAGCGCCTTCTTTTAAATCTCCTTCCCACAATACATTTATCTTCCCATCGGGGGTTAGTTGTATATTAACGTCTTCGCCCTCCTTGGTTTGGGCAAAAGGAAGAAGGGGCACTGTTTTTGAATTATCCTGATGTAATTTTTTTCGGACATCGGTTAAAATTTTCACTAACTGATGGAGATCCAATGGTTTTTTAAGGTAACTAAAGGCACCGTTTTTTAAAAGAAACTGAGCCGTTTCATTATCACCATATCCTGTTAAGACAATAACTTCCGTTTCCGGGTGATGGGTTTTCACGGCTGATAAAACCCCTCGGCCGTCAATATTTGGCATCTTAAGATCAGTGATAATGACTTCGGGACGTTCTCGTTCAAATACTTCTAATCCTTCTTTCCCATCACAAGCTTGAAAGGCGATGAATTTTTCTCTTTCCACAATTCGTGTTATTACTTTCCGAACCGGTTCAAAATCATCAATGATTAATATCTTTTCCATCATGTTAAGCCGCCTTTTTCAAGATCAATGATTCGGTGAGAGTGAGAGGTAAAATAATAGAGAAACTGGTCCCATGGTTTAAGGAAGATTCAAACTCAATTTTTCCACCCAATTCTTCAACAATTTCTTTTGAAATGGCCAATCCTAGTCCTGTCCCATGATCACGATCCTTGGTTGTAAATAACGGAAGGAAAATTTTTTCTTTAATAGAATCCGGGATACCGGTACCATTGTCTTTTATTGTGATCATCACAGCCGGTGTTTGATTGTCTAGAACTGTTTCTTGTGTTGATAAAACAATCGATCGGTTAGAAACTTCTGATGAAGATAAAGCGTCTCTTGCATTTGAAAGTAAGTTCATGACGACTTGTTGAATACCAACAGGGCGACTGGTTATTTGAGGCAAGTTTTCACTTAACTTCAGAGACAATTCAATGTTATGTTTGATGAATTGATTTTCAATGAAAGTAATGGTTGTTTGAAGTAACCCATTGAGATCAAAACTTTCAGGCGCCTCATTTTCATCTCCACGAGAAAAAGATCGCATATTGCGAACGATCTTAACGATAAGATCCATTTGACCGAGCATCTCCTCTAAGTAGGTTTTCATTTCTTTCGAATTAAATTCTTTTTTTTCATCTATTTGCATTATGAGTTCTTGGCAATTAAGAATCATGGATCCTAAGGGTTGATTGATTTCATGAACCAATCCGCCAGAGAGTTCTCCGACAGTCGCCATTTTTCGAAGATGAAAAAGCTCTTTTTTCATCAAAGTAATTTCTTCCGCTTTGGATTGGACAAGTTGATTTAAAGATTTGTTTTCTAATTTTTGATTATCTATCTCTAATTTTTTTGAAATAGCTTTATCGATAGATTTTCTGAGCTGGATGGCGCTGAATGGTTTAATCAGGAAATCAGCGGCGCCAGCTTTTAAACTTCGAATAATAAAATCGCGAGCTGGGTTCCCGGTCATGACAATGGGAGAAAAATTCTCATCCATCTCTTTCATCTTTTCAATGGCGTTGAGTCCGTTCATCCCAGGGAGGAGAACATCGATGAGAACCAGTTCTGGTTTCTTTTCTTTAAAAATCTCTAAGGCTTGTTTTCCCTGAGTCGCCAAAAAAGGACTAAATTTCCATCGTCTTAAAATAGTGTCTAATGATTTTAAGATAGCCGGATTGTCATCAACGACTAAAACATTTTCTACAGGCATATTTTTTACCTCAGCACGGTTTTTTCCTTTGTACCAGTATTATCGGTATTGCAGCTGAGATGCTTGAATCAAAATAAAGCGTCGTTTGGCACGAACTTTGCTTATAAATAAGGCGTGAATACTATATTTTCAAAACGACTTGTTTTCTCAATCTTTTTTGGTTTAGGGCTTATTTGTTCTTCCGTTATGGGGTGGTATCACTATTTATATTTTTCTTCTGCCGTTCCCGCCGATCATTTAGAAATGAATGTAAGAGCTTTATGTCGTGAACTTGGGGAGTTTTGCGAGAGGAAAAATTTTAAAGGAGTTATTACAGAATTAGATGTGATTGAAGGCATTGAAGAAGGAGAATTCTCTTCATTTGTTATGTCACTTATAAATTCTGAATTTAGCGTCATTTTTGAAAAGATGGTAGCTGCTGGCAATGTTCGAAAGTTAGCGATATCCCAAGTCAATGAGGCTTTAAAAGATAAAGAGTGGAATGGTAAAAACCCTGATATCACCAAAATGTCGCCGGATTTTTTTCTTGTCTCTCGTTGGACTTGGATTGTTCCAAAAGAGAAATTTCAACTCTCTATTAAAATTGTTCGATGCAGTATTAATGCGGATTTTGTTGAAGGAACAAAACAGATTGTTTTTCCACCATTTCTTGAAAAATTAAAAATAAAAAAAGAAAAAGCGCGCTGGCCTTTCATAGGATCGTTGGGATGCACCATGTTTTGTTTTTTAGGTTTCTTATGGCAACTAAGACCAACACATTAATTTTATTTTTACTTATTTTTGTGGTTATTGGTTGTTCAGGAATGAAGATCAAAAATTCATCACAAAAAAAAGAATTGGAAACGATTGACGCGACGGGAAGTGCGTTTATTGAAAATGGGGACGTTATTAAAGCTCAGAGAGGTGCTTTAGCTGAAGCTCAACGAAGTGCGGTTGAAAAAGCATTGGGTGTGATGGTTTATGGTCGGATTGTTGTTGATAAAGCGGTCGCGGTACAGAATCGAATTTTATCTCGTACTGAAGGTGAAGTCAAAAAATACGATATTTTAAGTGAACAAGTTGTTGGTGACGTTTATCAAATACGCATAAAAGCGTTGGTTTCTCTCAAAGAACCTAACGGGAAAAACCCCATAGAAAGTGAAGAAAAAATTCAGTTGTTTATTGAAGGAGGGATGAAAGAACTGAATTCAAAAAATGTTTTTGAAGCGCTGAAACTTTTTTTGATGGCCGAAGCAGAAGCCTTGAATGACACAATGGCTGAAGAGGCTCGAAGTCATATAAGGGAAGTGCTTTCTCAAATAAAAGGAGAATTAAGCACCACTCAAATTCCATTTAATGGTGAAGGTCGTCCGCTCTATCCATTCGAATTTAAATTGGTTTATGGCAGCCAAAACCTTCCATTGGTCAACTGGCCTTTGAAAGTAGATTTTATCCAGAGTCGTGGTCGAGGGTGCGCCATAATGAAAACAAATGAGCAGGGAATAGTCGTTATTGATATCCCTTATATAGATCCTTATAAGACTCAGGCATTACTGGGTATTTCTCCTGCTTGGAGTGAAATGGGAGGTTCTAGTCGAACTGTGGCTGCTCTTTTATGGCAGCAAACTTATGTGAAACAAACGAAATTAGCTATTAGGGTAAAAGCTACTGATCCTCAATTCTCAAAAATTGTTCAGACAACTATTAAAAAAATTGTTGGAAATTTATCGGGTGGAAGATTTGATATTCAACCTTTAGATGAAGATAAGTTCATAGGGATGGAGGCTGATTTCTTGGTGGATAAAGACTATTTTTTAAAAATAGATATCAATTCCAAAAGTTCTAAACATCCTGTTTTGTCCTTATTTAATATGAAAACAAAGGCCTGTATAACTTTGCAACATTTATCTGATGGAGAACAACTATTTGAGGATTGTAGTTTGGCCACAGAGTCAATAGGTCCTGATGTTAATGTCTCATTTAATCAAGCTTTTTCAGAACTGGAATTAAAATTAATTAATTTTCTAAAGAAAAAAATGGAGTCAATATCGATCTAACTCTGTTAATCACTAAGGCTCAAGATTTCAGATAGATAACCGATAACACTTAAAGAATGAAAAAGATATTTGATGCGACCAAAACAATTTTTCTCCGAGTAAAAATACTATTACCCTTATTAACTCTTTCGATCCTGGTCGGGTTTATTGATTTTAGAATAGGTGTGATATTAAGTGTTTTTTCATTTTTGGCTTATGGATTTGTGAAGTTGGCCATTGTTCGGCCTATTCAATTGTTACATCAAGCGATAGATGGAAGAGAGGGGAAAAAAAATATTAAGGCCCTCCTGACGCCGGGTCGTGATGAGATTGAACAGTTGGCTGAAACCATTAATAATATTTTAAACCAATTATCCGAAAGTGAAGAGAATTTTCGCCAAATGGCAGAAAGTATTCATGCGGTGTTTTGGATGACAACTCCAGACCAAAAGAACATTGTTTATATTAGTCCCGCTTTTGAGAACATGTGGGGCATAAAATTAGAGGAGTTATTGAAAGATCCTAGTTTGAGGTTTAAAGCCATCCTTTCTGATGATCGCGAAATCGTTGAATCGTGTTATCGAGAAAACGCGCGAAAGAACTTCGATGTGGAGTATCGAATCCAACGGCCTGATGGAAAAATATTATGGATTCATGATCGAGGTTATCCTGTTAAAGATGCCAAAGGCGAAATTATCAGAATCACGGGAATGTCTACGGATATTTCCGAACGTAAAAAATCTGAAGACGCGCTTATTCGAAGTGAAGCTCAAAATCAACAACTTATTAAAGATTTAGAAGTTGCCAATACCAAGGCACTGCAAGCAGCCAGGGTCAAAGGTGATTTTTTGGCCAACATGAGTCATGAAATCAGAACACCGATGAATGGGGTGATGGGAACCCTTGAATTATTAAGCGGAACAGATTTAAATCAAGAACAAAGAGAATATGTAACAACAGCAACAAAATCTGCCGAGTTTTTATTAGAAATAATTAATGATGTCTTAGATTTCTCAAAGATTGAGGCTGGAAAGCTAAACATCAACCCAACCATTATGAATTTAATGGTCGTTATTGAAGATGTGGTTGAAATGTTAGCCATGAAGGCTGAAGAGAAAGGGATTGAATTGGCTTTTCGATATGCACGAAACGTCCCTGTTAATATTATTGCTGATCCCGCCCGCATCAAACAGATTTTGGTTAATTTGATTGGTAATGCCATTAAATTTACAGAAACAGGGCATGTGTTTATTAATGTTGAAGTCGACCAAATTAACCAGGGAAAAGGAACTTTTTTGATTTCTGTTGAAGATACGGGGATAGGAATTCCTGAAGACCGTGTAGAGAGTATTTTTGAAACATTTACACAGGTTGACTCTTCAACTTCGAGAAAGTTTGGTGGCACCGGTCTTGGTTTAACAATTTGCCGGCAAATGGCCAAAATGATTAACGGAAGTATTGAAGTAAAAAGCAAGTTGGGAGTGGGCTCCACTTTTACATTTAGTGTTACTGTTCCCTTGGCTAAAGAGAGTGTTACGTTTGCAGAATCTCGATCTCTAAAAAATTTAAATATTGCCGTTGTTGATGATAATGAGGGGAATCAACGCATTTTGCATGAATTAATTTCCGCCCAAGGAAATCGATGTGAAATATTTTCTTCAGGGCAACAGGCTTTTGGTGCCATTCAAAGATCTTGGAATGGCGGGGACCCGATTCACATGGTATTGATAGATAAAAAACTTCCTTTAATGGATGGGGAGTTACTGGGTCGAAAGATAAAGTCTGACCCTCAATTGTCTCAGATAGAGCTCATCATGATGGTGACGATGGGAGATTTAGCCAACACGCAAAAATTAAAACTTTCCGGATTTTCTGGGCATATTACTAAGCCCATACGTCCATCTCAGATTATAAATATGTTAAGTCAAATTTGGGAAAAACAAGGAAGTATAAGGACTACCATGGAACCAATCCCCGTAAATCATGAAAAGAACATTGATAAAAACAAAGATCAAATTAACAGTGCCCAGGTTTTATTTCATTCAGATGTGTTATTGGTAGAGGATACAGTTATTAACCAACAAGTTGCTGTTCGTATGCTTGAGAAATTAGGGTGTCGTGTTGAAGTGGCGAATAATGGAGTGGAAGCAGTTAAAAAAATAAAAGATTACCCTTATTCTTTGGTTTTTATGGACTGTCAAATGCCTGAAATGGATGGTTATCAGGCGACACAAGAAATTCGAAAATTTGAACGGGATGCAGGATGTCATCTTCCCATCATTGCTATGACGGCCCATGCCTTAGAAGGAGATCGTGAAAAGTGCTTGGAATTTGGCATGGACGATTATATTTCCAAACCAATTAAGTCTGCTATTTTTATCAAGGTACTAACTCAATGGAATATTCACTTAGATCTTGAAGTCATTGAGGGATTGGCCGAA
Source organism: Elusimicrobiota bacterium (assembly GCA_046153645.1). Taxonomy (GTDB): domain Bacteria; phylum Elusimicrobiota; class Elusimicrobia; order F11; family F11; genus JBJXGI01. The sequence goes on from JBJXGI010000103.1 coordinate 13,927, forward strand.
CTTAATGGAAACGATAATCAATTTCGAGAAAAATTAATGCACGATTTTCTTTCAGATACAGCCAAACGGATTAATTCCATAAAACAAAGTGTTATCGACAAAAATTTTTCTCAAGTTCGATCCCTTGCTCATTCTATTCGTGGGTCAGCCGGTACAATGGGAGCCCGACGAATTTATAATTTATGTTCATGGATCGAATTAGCGTCTGAAGTCGAAGGATGGGATCAAAAAGCGTTAAAAGTGGTCACAGGGTTAGAAAATGAATTTTTAAGTGTAGAAAAAACTTTTAAATCATTTGAAGAAGGTAAGTTTATTCCTAAATCAGAGCGAGCAGCATAGAGGACATTCGATGAAAGTGTTGATTGTTGAAGATGATCAAACCACGCGTCAGTTTTATGAGAAAGTAGCCAAAACTCTCGATTTGGAGCCATACGCATTTCCAGATGCTGAATCTGCTTGGATCGCTTACGAAAATGAATCCTTTCCGATTGTTATATTAGATTGGTTACTTCCAGGTATGAATGGTCTTCAGTTGTGCCAACAGATGCGTGCCCACTCCCTTGGTCAGTGGAGTGTGATTTTAGTTGCTACTGTCAAAAATCATACAAATGATTTAAGGGAAGTTTTAAAGGCAGGGGCGGATGATTATATAACGAAACCTTTGGATATAGAGCATTTACAAATTCGATTGGAAATTGCCAAAAACAACGCTCAAAAATTAATGGAAAAACAAAAAACAGATGGGCAGTTGCAAGAATTGCGTGATCAAATGCTTATTGCTGAAAGGTTGGTTTCGGTTCGAGGTATGGTTTCAGGCGTTTCACATGAGCTCAATAATCCCTTACAAGGCATATTAGGAATGTCGCAAGTTTTAGTCGTTGAGGCCAAAGATCAGGGGATTAAAGCCGATATAGAGGAAATCATTCAATTGGCAAATCAGTGTAAAACAATTATTCATGACCTTCTTATATTTTCTGAAGGCGAAGAGAAAAATAAAGAAATTGTAGATATGCATCAGGCTTTAGAACGGTTTTTGAATATTTGGAAGAAAAAAATGGTTTCTGAAAATGTGCATGTCATTAAAAAATTTGATTCTGAAGCGGCCCCTGTCAACGGCAATATGAGCAGAATAAACCAAGTATTGTTTCACTTATTTCAAAATGCGGTGCAGGCCATGCCTCAAGGGGGACTTATCATCATTGAAACTAAAGTTGATAAGAGTGACGTTCAAAATTATTTAGAGATGAAATTCAAAGATACGGGCCAAGGAATTGCCGCAGATCAAATTAAGCAAGTTTTTGATCCATTTTTTACAACCAGAGAAGTTGGAGAAGGGAAAGGGCTTGGTCTGTCTGTTTGCCATGGAATTATTCGTGAATATGGCGGTCAAGTTAAGATTCAAAGTGAAGGACTTGGGAAAGGAACTGTTGTTACGGTTCGTTTGCCTCTTGTTTCACTTAATGAATCAAAGGTATAAAAATATGGGCTCTATTATTCATGCGTCAAAAGTGTACACAAAAGAAGAACTTCGATTACTTGAAACAATTCCCGATCCTTGTTCCATTATTATTTTTGGAGCTTCTGGAGATTTGGCTTTTAGAAAACTGTTCCCTTCTATTTTTTTCCTTTTAGAACAAGGTTTAATGCCTAAAAATTTTTACGTGCTGGGCGTGGCACGTACACCACTTTCTAAAGAAGAATTTCATGGGAAGTTAATGGCTAGTTTACCTGTTGATGTGAGTTTAGATCTTAAGAAAGAATTTATTGAAAGGTGTAATTATTTATCAGGAGATTATGGAGCGTCTCAAACTTATCAAGATTTAAATGAGTGTTTAAATAGTTTGGATGTAAAGTACGGAGTGGGGAAAAAAAGAGTATTTTATTTGTCGGTGCCCCCCTTCTATATATGGAACTGTTATTCAGAATTTGGGGGAGGCGCGGCTAACAGATTTTTCTGAATCTCAAAATGAATGGTCTCGCGTTATTATAGAAAAACCATTTGGCTTTTCATTCGATTCCGCTAATAAATTAAACGAGGAAATTAAAAATGTTTTACGAGAAAAACAAATATATCGAATTGATCATTATTTAGGTAAAGAAACAGTCCAAAATATAATGATGTTTCGTTTTGCCAATATTTTATTTGAACCTGTTTGGAATAGAAATTATATCGATCATATTCAAATCACAGCCTCGGAGAAATTAGGAGTGGAACATCGAGCTGGTTATTATGAACAAACGGGAATATTGAGAGATATGTTCCAAAATCATTTGCTTCAAATTTTGGCTTTGATTGCGATGGAGCCGCCCTCGGGCCAAGATGCCGACACGGTGCGAGATAAACGCGTTGAGGTTTTTAAATGTTTTAGATCGTTAAGCAACCCCGTGATGGAACAAAATACAATTTGCGGTCAATATGCGGCCGGTTTTATTGATGGTAATGAGGTATGTGGGTATCGCCAAGAAAAAAATGTTAATCCAAAATCGATTACACCCACCTATGCCGCTATTCGATTTGAATTGGACAATTGGCGCTGGCAAGGGGTTCCGTTTTATATGCGCGCTGGAAAAAGACTGGAGGACCGTTTGGTTGAGGTGGTGGTTCATTTCAAGCGTGTTCCCGCTTCAATATTTACGCCGCTTTTTGCGGATCAACTGTCCGCGAATATTCTCAAATTTAGAATTCAACCCGATGAAGGAATCACCATTCAATTTGAAGCCAAACACCCTGGGCCAAAATTATGCATGAGTACGGTCACCATGGATTTTGGCTATCAAAAAACATTTAAAACACCGCCTCCAGAATCATATGCTCGTTTATTGCACGATGCGATGGTTGGAGATCAAACCCTTTTCGCTCGGAGTGACGAAATACTGCAATCATGGCGTATTATTGACCCTGTCATAAAATATTGGGAAGCGAAATCACACTTTGATTTGCCGCTTTATCCCGCAGGAAGCTGGGGACCTAAAGAAAGTGATATGTTGCTCGCCAAAAGCGGACGAAGTTGGTATTAAAATAAGTATTACTTTAGCATCCTGAGTAAATTCAACATGCGGAAGTCGTCATCCCCGAAATTTTCTATCGGGGATCTAAACTTCAACAAAAGATAGATTCCCGATAACAACATTCGGGAATGACAACCAATCCGTCGGCAACTCAAAATGTTAAAGAGACATTAAAATAACACTTCTTTAGTTTTTGTAAGGTTGCCTAAGTTTTCTCTGTTTATTTCTTCTAATTTTATTGCCAATTTTTTTTGTTTTGCCAGAAGGGCGTTGCATTCGGCGATTTGTATTTTTTCATTTATATTTTGAGGGTTTGTGAATAAGGTTTTGTGTTTTTTCCAAAAAAAATATTTTTTTAATTCGTTGATTTTAATTCTTTGAGTAAGAATGTTTTTTTGAATCAGCAATTCAGGTAATTCAGTAAATTGTTCTTTGTTAATGAGTGATTCTTCTCTCATTGAGAGTAAAATCAATTTTTTTAATTTCTTAATCTCATCTTTTAATGTCAAATTAAAAAAAAGTAAATCAGTATTCATTGGATTCTTTTTTAGGCTGCTTTTTTAAGATGCCAAATATCTTTTGAGTATTCTTCGATTGTTCTGTCACTTGAGAAAAAGCTCATGCGACTGGTCGTTAAAATTGATTTTTCAGTCCATAATGAAGGTGTTTTGTAAAGTGCAACAGCTTCATCATGCGCTTTGGTATAAGTTTCGAAATCCGCTAAGTGAAGATAGGGATCGTTTAAGCTAAGCAACATTTGAATGAGGCTTTCAAAAATTCCTGGTTCATCTACGTTGAATCGATTGGAGCGGAGGGCTTCCATAACCCGTCTGAGTGAAGGATTCTCGGCAATAAGTGATAAGGGGAAATAAGAATGGTTATTTTTTATATGGGTAACCTCAGAGGCTTCTAAACCAAATAAAAACATGTTTTCTGCCCCAACTCGTTGGGCCATTTCTATGGTGGCGCCATCTTTTGTCCCGATGGTGAGCGCGCCATTTAAAGCGAATTTCATATTGCTTGTGCCAGAGGCTTCTGTCCCTGCTGTTGAAATTTGTTCGCTTAAGTCTGTGGCTGGAATGAGGAGTTCAGCGACTGAAACTTTATAATCGGGTATAAAAAGAACAGTAAGCCAATCTCTTGAACGACGATCTTGATTAACGATTTGCCCAATACTGTGAATTAATTTAATGACTTGTTTGGCCGCCCAGTAGCTGGGGGCTGCTTTGCCAGAAAAAATAAAGGTTTGAGGGGCCGGTGGATGTTTTCGATCTTCCACAACTCTTAAATAGTCATGAATGATTCGAAGCGCATTTAATAATTGTCGTTTATAAATATGAATTCGTTTGGCTTGTGTATCAAACAGGGAATCGGGGTTTATATAAAAACCCATGTTTTCACGAATAGCTGCTGCCAGTTTTAATTTGTTGATTTGTTTTGCGTTTCGAAATTCTTGTTGGAAAGATTTGTCAGTTGAGAATTTTTCTAATTCATTGAGGTGACTTAAATTTTTTATCCAGTCGGTGTTAATTTTTCGGGAAATAATTTCTGTTAATGGAGCATTTGATTTTGCCACCCATCTTCGTGGGGTCACTCCATTGGTTTTGTTATTAAATTTTTCTGGCCACAGTTCATAAAAGTCAGGAAATAACTCTTTTTTAACAAGTTCTGAGTGTAAGGCTGCCACTCCGTTAACGGAATGGCTTCCCGTCACGGCTAAATGCGCCATGCGAATTTGTTTTAATGGCCCTTCTTGAACAAGCGACATTCGATGGAGTCGTTGTGAATCCTCGGGCCATTTGGTTGCCACCTCTTGTAGGAGACGGCGATTTATTTCATAAATAATTTGTAAGTGCCTTGGTAAAACTCGCTCAAATAATGAAACAGGCCATTTTTCTAATGCTTCTGAAAGTAACGTGTGATTTGTATAAGCGAGAGTTTCACAAGTCATTTTCCATGCGATATTCCACTCTAAATGATGTTCATCTACAAAGAGACGCATTAATTCCGCAACGGCTATGGCTGGGTGAGTATCATTCATTTGGATGGCTACTTTTGAAGTGAAATCGTCAAAAGTCTTATGGTGTCGAAGATAACGTCGAAAAATGTCATGCAGCGCGCATGAAACAAAGAAATACTCTTGAATAAAACGCAATTCTTTTCCCTGCCAATCTTCATCAGAAGGGTAGAGTACCTTGGAAATTTTTTCTGATGTTATTTTTTCTTCTACCGCTTTAAAGTAATCACCTTGATTAAAAATAGAGATATCAAAGTCATTAGAGGTTTGCGCGCTATAGAGCCTTAAGAAATTCACTGTTTGACCTTCGTATCCTATGATAGGCATATCATGAGGAACACCTAAGATTGTTTTAGCGCCCACCCATTTGGGATTAGGATTTCCTAAACAGTCGACGCCTTCTTGCACATAACCATATAATGAGATGGAATGAGCTTTGTCGGGTCTTGAAATTTGCCAATAACTACTGTCAGCCATCCAACGATCTGGTTTTTCTTTTTGATAGCCATCTTCGATGGTTTGTTTAAAAAGGCCAAATTGATAATTGATTCCATAACCAAATCCAGGTAAACCCAAAGTAGCTAAAGAGTCAAGAAAGCAGGCCGCTAACCTACCGAGACCTCCGTTTCCTAAAGCAGGGTCAGATTCTTCTGATATGACAGTGTCTAAATCCCACCCTAGGTTTTTTACTGCTTTTCGACATTCTTCTAACAACTTCAAGTTTAAGAGATTATTTTCTAGCGTTCGTCCTATTAAAAATTCCATGGAAAGATAATAAACGCGCTTTAGATCTTGATCTCGGTAACGGCGTTCTGTTTGGAGGAGCTGTTCTACGGCAATTCCTTTAATAGAAAGGGAAATAGCGTGAAATACATCTTCATTCGACACATCACTTAAATCTTTAGCGAGTGTTGTTCTTAGATGATATCGAATAAGTTCTTCAAGTTTTTGTTCCATAGATGAGTTATCGGCGAAATATGAAATTAGTGAATATATGTTCGCCTATTTTTATCTGGAATGACTGTGAATGTGTGGATTGGCACCAAATTTGCTGAGGTAGAAGGTGTGGGATCTAAAGATATAAGAAGGAGAAAATCATGTTGAATGGAATTCGAATTTTGGGACAAGCTAAGAATGCTCTGATTAAACAACATGAAATTATTGCCAATAATCTGGCGAATTTAGGAACTGTTGGTTTTAAAAAAGATGCTGTCGCATTCCATAGAATTTTAGATGAAAAATCAAATGAAGTATTGGTGAGCGTTGTTAAAACCGATGCGGGTACTGGTGATTTTAAACAGACCAGTAACCCTTTAGATTTTTCTATTCAAGGTGAAGGCTACTTTTCTATTCAAACACCCCAAGGAACTCGATATACCAGGGATGGGTCATTTCAAATCAATGATAAAGGAATATTGATTGATCAAAATGGCAATCCTGTCCTTTCGGAGAAAGGAAACATTGTTATTAGTCCTGAACTCAAAGGAAAAGTGTCAGTTGGTTTGGATGGTCGTGTTTCTATCGGCACAACTGATTTGGGTAAATTGCTTATTAGCAATTTTAAAGAAGGGGCTCAGCTGATTAAAACCGGAGAAAATCTCTTTGATGTTCCCAATGCCGAATTTACACCAGGGGCCTTTCAAGTGATTCAGGGAAGTCTAGAAATGTCGAATTCCAATTCTGTTCAGGAAATGGTGGAGATGATGGACGCTCTGCGACTTTTTGAGACCAGTCAAACCACAGCGCGGATGGGAGATGAAGCGCTGGGAAAAGCAATTTCGCAACTCGCGTGAAATAGAGAAAGGAGATAATAATATGATTCGAGCTTTATGGACGGCCGCATCGGGGATGTCTGCCCAACAATTAAACGTGGATATCATTTCAAATAACTTAGCCAATGTTAACACCAATGGCTATAAAAAAGCCCGCGCAGAATTTCAGGATCTTTTTTATCAAACTATTCAAGAACCTCAGGTTGATGAGGCTTCAGGTCGGCAAGTACCTGTTGGCCTTCAAGTGGGTATGGGAACTCGACCGGTTGCGGTACAAAAAATGTTTTCTCAAGGAGAACATCAGCAAACAGATAATCCTATGGATTTTGCTATTGAGGGAAATGGATTTTTTCAAGTAAAAATGAAAGATGACACAATTGGGTACACTCGTTCTGGCGCTTTTAAAATTGATGGAACAGGTCAAATGGTTAACTCGGAGGGAAACCCTCTAGAGCCTAGTATTGTTATTCCAGAAAATGCGACCTCTATTAATATTTCTGCAGATGGAGTGGTATCTGTTAAATTGCCCGGACAAACCGATTCTCAGACTGTTGGGACAATTGAATTGGCCCAGTTTTTAAATCCCGCGGGATTAAAAAGTTTGGGGCATAATCTCTATGAAGTCACCGTGGCTTCTGGTGCCCCTAGAACAGGAGCTCCTGGCGTTGATGGGAACGGGCAACTTTTACAAGGGGCTTTAGAGATGTCTAACGTTCGAGTGGTTGATGAAATGGTGCAAATGATTATGGCTCAACGTTCCTACGAAATTAATTCAAAAGCAATTCAAACGGCTGATGAAATGATTCGAATTGCCAATAATATCCGAGCCTGATAAAGATGAAAAATTATTTTTCTAAAGACATGGCACCATTTGTAGGGTTCCTTTTTTTGGGGCAGATGTCTTGGGCAACAATTCCTCCAAAGGCCACTCAGATTGAAGGAGCTCGTGTTGTAAAAGATGCCAAGAATCTTATTTTGAAAAATTGGAAACAAGAAGGACTTGAAGTGCAAATTGAAATATTGAAAGGTGTTGAAGATATGGTAGTTGACTCAGGAGATGTGAAATGGAGTATTCAATGGTCAGGTCTCAAACCTTTTTCAGGCCTTATGTCTCTTCCTGTTGTTATTACTCGAGATGGAAAAGTAATTAAACGAATTATGTTGGCCATAAAAACAAAGATATTTCGACAAGTTCTTGTCCCGATTAAAAGTATTGATCGCCATGATTTATTAAAGAAAGAATCATTTGTCGTTGTGAAATGTGAAATTCCCTCATCCAGTGAGTCGTTTCTTCAGGATTCAAGTCTTCTTCATAATATGCGCGCCACTCGCCGATTATTGGCCCAAAACCCGGTGTTGGAAAGTTTTGTGGAAGAAGTTCCGCTCGTTAAAAAAGGAGATCAAGTTGCGATTGTTAACAAAAATGGGTCCTTGGAGATTTCTGCTAATGGAATTGCCAAAACAGATGGGCACTCAGGAGACTATATTCCGGTAACCAACTTACACACAGGAAAAACAGTCACAGCCTTCATTAATACGAAGGGTCAACTAGAAATTTCTCAAAAAGGAATGATTCAATGAGAATGAGACTTGGAGGAATCATTGGATTTTCAATGGTGTTGATGTGTTCTGGATGTTTTGGACATAAAAAAATAGCTCCGGTTGTGCAGGCTCCACCGGCAGGGCCAAACATTATTTCATTTTTTTCAGATTCAAAAATAACGCCAAAAGTAGGAGATCTCATAACAGTACAAGTTGTTGAAAATGCCTCAGGTTCTAAAAAAAGTACTTCAAGTGCGGATAAGAACACTGATATTTCAGCAGATATGAAAATGGACACAACTGACAAAACCTATGATGGAAAACTGGGCATGAAAACAAAAAATAAATATGACGCGGACAATCGATATGTAAAACAAGGTAGTTTGGTGGCTAATGTGACGGCGGTGGTTGAAGAGGTTTATCCCAATGGCAATGCCCGTATTTCGGGGACCCAAGAAATTTCTATAGATAAAGGGATGCAAGTTATTACTCTCACTGGGATCGCTCGTCCGGAAGATATTTCAAATACAAATACGATTTTATCCACACGACTGGCCAAAGCAAAGATTTCTTATAGATCAAAAAATGAGCCCGCCATCCATCGTCAAAGTTTATTGGGATGGTTGGTAGGGTTGGTGTTCTGATGAATTTTTTAAAACCACTCTTTTTGATAACGTTTATTTCTTTTTTTTCTGGTTCTGTTGATGCGCGTGTGAGAATCAAAGATATTGCCAGTGTTGGAGGAAACCGTGAAATTGAACTCATCGGTTATGGTTTGGTCACTGGGCTCGAGGGAACTGGTGATAAGGCAGGAACACGCCCGACGGCTCAATCCTTGGGAAGTTTATTAAAGAAAATGGGAGTGACTGTATCTCCTGAAAGTTTGGCATCAAATAATGTCGCGGCGGTGGCGGTAACGGCGCGCATATCAGGTTTTTCTTCTATTGGGAGTATCGTAGATGGGAGTGTTTCTTCATTGGGAAATGCCACCAGTTTAGAGGGGGGTACTTTGTTGGTGACTCCTTTGATGGGAGTTGATGGAAATATTTATGGTTCAGCTCAAGGAAAAATTCAAGTTGAAAATGGCGAATCCAAAAAAAGAACAATAAAGTCAGTGGCAACATCTGGTTCTGTTTTAGGAGGTGTTATTTTGGAGAGAGATGTTTCATCCCAAGTTGTTCAAAATGAAAATGAAATCCTTATTCGACTGAATCAACCTGATTTTGTAACGGCGGAAAGAATTATGGACGTTGTAAAATCTGCTTTTTCTTCTCCTTGTTTAGCAAAAGACCCTGCTCGGATTCATGTCACAATTCCCGAAGACTTTAGAAATGATCCAATCGGATTTTCGGCAAGATTAGAAAGTTTAACTTTGGATATTGATAATGTGGCTCGTGTTGTCATAAATGAAAAAACGGGAACGGTGATATCAGGAAAAGATGTGCGCATTTCAGCTGTTACAATAGCGCATGGGAATTTAGAAATTAAAATTGATGGAAAGTCTAATCTTCAGGTTCCAGATTCTTCTACAGTAACAACCATGGTTTCTATGCTGAGCAATATGGGTGCCAGTGCATGGGATATTGTGACTATTTTTAAGGCCTTAAAAAAAGCAGGTGCCTTAAATGCTGATTTGGTGATCATGTAATGGTTGAAAGAATAAATATCAATACTCCTTTGACCCCAAAAAGTGAGCTTAAAAAAGCCGCACAAGATTTTGAAGCACTTTTTTTACATCAGCTATTGCAAGAAATGCGCAAATCATTAAATCAGTCCTGGGATATTGCTGGTGGGGGATTTGGTTCAAATATGGTGAGAGATTTATTCGATGGCGAATTAGCCAGCTATATGGCCAAAGCCAAAGGGTTGGGGATTGCCGATATTATAACCAAGCAATTGAGCCCTAAAGTGCAAAATTTTAGCGAAAAATCAGATCATTTAGATTAAAGATTATGGATTTTTTGCCGATAACTAAATCGAGAGTAGGGAGGTGAAATTATGTTGTATTCAATAAACCCTTCTGATCCAAAAAATCGGATCAATCCTAAGGATCTGGAGTCCTTGAAGGAAGTGGCTTCATCAAAAACAAAAATGACCAAGGAAAAACCTGTTAACAATAGCGATGAAGTGGTGTTGTCTTCACTGGCGAAAGATATTCAGATAGTAAAAAGTCATTTAGAAGACATGTCTTTAGAACGCTTAAATAAACTGAAGGATCTAGAGACAAAAATCGCTCAAGGTCAATACCACGTGAGTGCTCAAGATATCGCGAAGAAAATAATTGAGAGTACCAACTCATGATAAAAAAAATAGAGGCCTATTCTGGTTTAGAAGAAACTCTTCAGAATATCGTTAGCATTTGCCGAATTCTGGTGGGAGTGCTGAAAGATGAACAAGATCATCTTGTCCGAAAAAAGAATACCGATTGGGACTCTATTCTTGATTGTAAACAAAAAGCCTTGAAAAATTTGGGGCAAGCCGAACAAGAATGGCGGAGAAAATTTTACGAAATTGCGTTATCAAGCGGTTTTCAGAAAATGAATTGCTCTCTTACCGAATTTCTAGAAGACCTGAGTGATTCAGAGGGTTATCAACTCCGAGAAATTCAAAAAGAATTATTAGATTCGCTGCATGATATCTGTGTGCTTAATCGCCAGAATGCTTCTTTATTGCGGCATGCGCTTTATTATAACCAGAGCTTTTTATCTTTGATGCACGCTTTTGTTGATCGAACCAAGTCTCTCATTTATGGTCCGCAGGGGAAGCCTGAACCATTTTCAATTCAACTAATAGGAAAAAGAATCTAGTCCATGTCACTTTTTTCAACTTTAATCATGGGAGCCAGATCGTTAAAAGCCTTTCAGGCTGCGATCCAAACAACTTCCCATAATATTTCTAATGCCAATACACCTGGATATTCAAGGCAAAGAGCTATTTTAAGCACGGTTCAGCCAGATCAAACCGATGCCTTTCTTTTTGGAAGAGGAGTGCAACTCGAAGGAATTGAACGTTTGCGTTTGGGGTTTCTTGATAAGCAATTGCGCGTGGAAACAGCCGGTCTCGGAGCCACAGATGCGAAAATGACGACTTATCAATTAATGGAATCTATTTTTCAAGAACCCTCTGATCAGGGACTGTCCGCAGCACTTAATAAATTTTGGAACGCATGGCAGGAACTATCCAATGATCCACCTAGTTTGCCGCTTCGCGCTAACCTTCGCGCCAATGCCGCAAATTTGTCGAGCGCGTTCAACCGATTGAACACAGGACTAAACGGACTTAAGCAAAGCTTAAACGAAGATGTGAAATCAGAAGTGACTCAAATAAATAATCTAGGGGCCAATTTGGCCGATCTTAATAAACAGATCAGAACCTTCATTTTTCGAGGAGAAAATCCTGTTGATTTGTTAGATCAGCGAGATCTGATTCTTGATCAACTTTCACAAAAACTTAATATTTCAGTTATTGATAAGGGTGCTGGACAAATGAATGTTCACGTAGAAGGAACTCTGTTGGTAGATGAAAATGGTTTCCATTCATTAAAAACAGCTCCACGTATAGGAGATACTTTGGGGCTTGTTGATGTTCAGTGGAAAGAAACAAATAATCTTGTTGATTTAAGATCGGGTTCACTAAGTGGTCTCATTGAATCAAGAGATCAGATTATTCCCGGGTATTTGAATCAATTACATGAGATAGCTTCAGGTATGATGAGTCAGATTAATACCATTCATGGCCAGGGAATGGGAATTGATGGAACAAGGAAAATAATGGGGGCTCTTCCCTTTACAAGCACTCTTTTAAGCAATCAATCATTAGGAATTAATGGAATAAATATCTCATTATTTTCAGGAGATGGATTGATTGATATTGTTGGCAGAATTAATGCCGCCACAATTACCACAGGAGTTGAAGCTTCCATTGAGAACAATCGCCTTGTTCTCAAACCTTCCATTACCAATCCTCAGACAATTCAAATTACCAGCGATACCGGAGGAGTCACTAAACTTTTAGGAATAAAAGGGGATTTTTTTTCCGGAACGAACGCATCTGATATGCGTGTTTCTGATGCTGTCTTGAGCGATTTAAATTTTATTGCTGCTTCTCAAACAGGTGCTCCCGGGGATAATAACAATGCCAGAGCCATTAGTCATTTAAAAGATGCTCTCACTCTACAAGGGAACACCATCGGTTTTAATCAATATTATCGTTTGATGATGACCAATTTGGGAAGTGAGTCACAATCTGTTGGTTTTGATCAATCAAATCAGAAAAAAATTCTTGAACAGATGGATAATACGCGTGAGTCAGTATCGGGGGTTTCATTAGACGAAGAAATGACTGACTTAATTAAATATCAAAGATCTTATGAAATGGCTGCTAAGGTTATTCAAACTGCAGATGAAATGTTAGCGAAACTTTTGGAGATTGCTTAATTTTATGAGAATTACAGAAAAAATGGTCATTCATGGCATGATGGACGATATTCAAAGTCACCTGGTTCAAATTGCTCATATGCAAGAACAAGTTTCAACGGGGAAGAGAATCCATCGTGTTTCTGATGACCCGAACGCGGCTTCCAAAACAATCGATATTAAATTTACGATTAGTGGATTAGAGCAATATAAGAAAAATGCTGACGAAGCATCTGCTTGGATGTCTAATACTCTCACGAATTTGGGACAAGTCAGAGGAATTATTAACGAAGCAAAAGTTCTTGCCTTGCAAGGAGGCACCGATACTTTGACGCCAGAAGCAAGGCAAACTTCCGCGCGTGTTATTGAACGATTAGCTGCCCGACTGTATGACGTTGCCAATTCTAAATGGGAAGGCCAAACTGTTTTTGGTGGACATAAGACGTCAACCGCCGCTTTTACACAAACTGGGGTTTATCAAGGTGATGATGGTGTGATGAGAAGATCAATCGGACCGGGGGAATTTGTACAAGTAAATTATGGCGGAGAACAAGTATTCAAAGACGGTGTTGATATTTTTCAAGCGTTAAATGATTTGAAAACAGCTTTTGAAAATAATGATATCCCTGCTATTTCAGCGACTTTAGATGATTGGGATGAGGCCCTAGGAAATGTTTTGAAATTAGAAGCGGTGATGGGATCCGATTCAGAACGAGTGGAAGCGGCCAAAACACGATTAGAGGAAGGACAATTCACCTTAAAAGAACTTTTATCCAAGAATGAAGATGTCGATTTAGCCCAAGCTATAGTGCAATTACAAAGTCTTCAAAATGTATATCAAGCAGCACTTTCAGTCGGTTCTCAATTACTACAACAGTCTCTCTTGAGGTTTTTAAAATAATTATGATGACAAAAACTGAATCTCCACTCTCTATTGAACCAACACTGAATACATCTCGGTTTGGCCAAGTAAAAATAATCACTGACAATGTGCTTACTTTCCCTGAAGGGTTGGTGGGTTTTTCGGACTTTAAGCGATACATCTTGTTAGAACACGGAGACAGTCAAGGAATATTTTATTGGTTACAAAGTATGGATGATATGAGTTTGGCTTTCCCGGTTGTTAACCCTGCACCCTTTAACCAAAACTACAAGATTAAAATTTCAATACCAGATTTATCATCTATTGAATTAACAGATGAAAAAGACGCGCAAGTTTTAGCGATTGCCACCATTCCCATTGGGGACGAAAAAAAAATGTGGCTTAATTTACAAGCCCCTCTTATTATTAACAAAATGAAAAAATGTGGGAAACAGGTCATTTTGGATGGAACTCATCATCCCCTCCGGTTTCAGGTTACCTTTTAATGCTTTTATTAACCCGACGTCGTCGTCAAAGTATTGTCATTGGCGATGATATTGAAATTACTGTTTTAAAAATTGAGAAATCTCAAGTACATATAGGAATTAAAGCCCCTAAAACACTTCCCATTTTTCGTCAAGAAATTTATCAAGTTTTAAAATTAGAGAATCAAGCCTCAGCCAATAGTTCTCCAACCTCAATTCAAAAAGCCATTCAATTCTTTCGAAAAAAACCGCTGTAACTATAGTCACATTTTTTCTTCTTCAGATTCTTTCTTATTCCGCCGATAAATGAGTTGTGAGGAGAATTGTTCTCCCACCTCGAGAAATGGAATTCTCGAGATTTATAGGAGGAAAAGACATGTCTAGTATATTGAATAACAGTAGTGCATTAAATGCTTTCCGTCATTTGGATCAAGCTAACAAAATGTACGGTAAATCATTGCAGAAATTATCCAGCGGCCTTCGCATCAACAATGCGTTTGATGATCCCGCTGGTCTTGTGATCTCGGAAAAATTGAGAGCACAAATTAAAGGTCTCAATCAAGCCACACTTAACACTCAAGATGCTCTTTCCATGATTCAAACCGCGGAAGGCGCATTAAATGAGCAAGCGAATTTGTTAAACCAAATTCGTGCATTGGCTTTGCACGCGGCCAATACAGGGGTTGTCGGTCCAGATTCAATCGCCGCTGACCAAGCTCAAGTGGACGAAGCGGTGGCTTCTATTGATCGTATTGCCACTCAAGCTGACTTCGCTGGTAAAAAATTATTGGATGGAACATCAGGAAACAAGGGTATTGTCGTTTTAGGCGCAACCTTATCTTCTGTTGTTATTGGGAGCACAGCCCCCACGGGAACCAATAATGTAAATACCATTCTTACAACAGCAGCCACTCGCGCAACCTTAGCGGGAAATGTTGATAGAAGTGCTGCTGTTTCAGGGGATCATGTTGTGAGCGTCAATGGAATTAACATCACAATCACTAATGGTTCTACTCAAGCAACTGTAGTTAACACGTTAAACAGTTCGTTTGGTGCCAATGGTCTTGATTTAACGGCTGTTGCCAATGGTGTCAATATTGATATCAGAAACAACAAATATGGATCAGCCTTTAAAGTTTCATTGGTTGATGGAGACAACATTCTCAATAGTGCTGACACTGCTTCGGCTTCTGGCACAGATACCGCTGGAACCATTAATGGTGAAGCTGCCACAGGAAAAGGATTAGAGTTAACGGCCAATGTTGGAACATCATACGCCGGAACTAAAATTACTTTCCAAGCGTCTGCAACAGCTGCTACTTACAACAGCGCTTTCCAAGTTGTTCAAGGTCAATTGAAATTCCAAGTAGGCGCGAATGCCACTGACTCTGTTTCTGCGAGCATTGGTGATTTAAGAGCCAATCAATTGGGCGTAAGTGCTGGTGGTGTGACAGGTCTTAATTCCATTAAAACAGGTGGAACCTATGCCCTGGCCACAAATCCCGGTCAAGCTCTTGCTGTTATTGACGCTGCGATTGCAGACGTTTCTAACGCACGCGCTAAATTGGGTGCTCTTGGAAGTTATGTTCTTGAGACACAATTAAACAGCATTAGTATTGCCGTTGAAAACATTCAAGCTTCTGAATCACGTATTCGCGATGTAGACATGGCTGCGGAAACGACCAACTTGACGAAGCATCAAATCCTTCTTCAAGCGTCTACTGCAATGTTGGCTCAGGCCAATGCGGCTCCTCAGACTGTTCTTCGTTTGCTTCAACAGTAAATTATTGACGTTATCGGCCCCCCAAAAGGGGGCCGGTGGGCGTCTTTTGGGAGAAGACCGTGGATATTAAGCCCTTAAATAGTGAAAACGAAAAATTTTTTAACTCAACTGAATCAACAAAAAAATCTGTTCGTCCAACTGGAAAATCCGATAATAAAATTGAGTCTTTCTTGTTGTTTGATCGACAAGAAGGAGTCTCTAAAAGTTATCGAGTAGATGAAAGTGTCCGCAAAATAAATATTTCACTTATCGATAGAGAAACCGGAGAAATTATTCAACAACTCTCTCCGATGGAAGCCGTGTTGTATGTTCGGCATTTAAATGAAGCCATTGAAAATATGCTTAATGAAATAGCCTAATGTGATAGGGGGATAACTTGCCAAATATTAATGTCGGTGGACTCGTCTCAGGATTAAACACAAATGACATCATTGCGAAGTTAGGCGAAGCGGCGCGTATTCCGATTCAACGTCTCGAATTAAGAAAAGCTGAATTCAATACAAAATTGGATGCTTGGCAAAAAATTGCCTTAAAGTTGGTGGGGTTTCGACTCAGCGCCGTTTCTGTTTCGCAATCTTTGACAGCGGGGACCAAAAAAGTTTCTTCGAGCGATGAAAATATTTTAACCACAACGGTGACCGGGAGTCCGAGTGCGGGAGCCAGAACAATAACAGTCACTAAATTGGCTCAATCAGAAGAAAGTTTATCGCAAGGCTTTCAAAATGTTGATACGAAAGTGATCGGAACAGGGAACTTTCAAATTGTTTCTGGAAATGGAACAGATGATCATGATGTTAATGAAACAACAAAACTCTCTTTTTTAAATAACGGAACGGGAATTAATTTGGGATCAATCCAAATCACTGATCGTAGTGGCGCTGTGGCGACAATTGATTTATCACAGGCAGATGACATTCAAGATGTGTTAGATGCCATCTCCAGTAATACGACGATTAAAGTAACAGCCAAAATAAATAAAAATGGAAATGGAATTTCTATTCAAGATGATTCTGGTTCCACTAATGGAAATCTCAAAATCTTAGAAAGTGGGGGAACGACCGCTTCGACTCTTGGGATACTAACGGCTTCATCAGGGGTTTCTCAGAATGAAGTACAGGGAACAGATTTATATCCAAAGTATAACCTGAATATTGACGCAACAAATAACACGTTAAATGGGATACGAGATGCCATTAATAATTTGAAAGGACCTTTTGTGGCCAGTATCATTAATGACGGCTCTCCTACCGCGCCTTATCGTTTGTCGATAACAAATAGGAATACGGGGACTATTGGGCAATTGGCCCTTACCTCAACTTCAACCCCCATTGCCAATGAATTAGTGGGAACTGGCGATGGATCCAAAGGGGCGGTGTTGGGTGACTATAAATTAGCAGTGTCTCCTATGAATAATATCGCTGACATAACGAGTCTCACTGTTGGTGGAGTTGCGTATAGTGTACGTGCCATTGGGGCCCACACAGGTGTGGGGTTAGAAGTTGAAATCGATATTAACAATGGAAAAATTCAATTTTTTAATAATAACCTTGCGCAGAATGTAACCGGTGAAATTCGTGCCAGTTATACGCCGGCCGCGTTTAGTTTTTCTGAAATTCAAACCGCCCAAGATGCGGAAATATTAATGGGGGCCACCAATCCGGTTATTGTCAAAAGTCATACCAACACGTTAAATCAAGCCATTGCCGGATTAAAAATCGATTTACTGAAAGCGGATGCTGGAAAACCAGTCACAATCAGCGTTGAAAATGATGTCACCGCCATGACAGAGACCATTATCAAATTCATCACGGATTATAATGACATCGTTTCCGCGATCCAATCACAGAATGCTTATAACGCAGAAAAAAAAGAACGAGGGGGGCCTTTATTTGGTGATGGCACGCTGCGTATTATTTTAAGTGGTTTACAAAAAGGACTCGTCGATGTCGTTCCAGAACTGGCCTCCAGTGGAAATTCTATTTTCCAAATTGGAATTAAGCCAGGTGAAAATGGAACTTTGGCTGTTGATAAAGAGGCGCTTCAAAAAAATTTGATCGATAATATGGATGTCGTTAAAAAAATATTTTCAAACAATAAAAACGTGGCTAATAACGCTTTGGTAACGGCTTCTAGTTCAGCGGCCGGTTTTAATATTTCAAGTCTTACTGATGGTCAGACTACTTCGGAAGGGTTTGGCCCTGGTGTTGGTTGGCAAGACAATACACCAAATTCTTTTCCCGATGATGTGACCTTACAATTTCAAAATCCAAAATATTTCAATAAGGTTGTCGTTCATACGGTTAACTCAGTGACTCAACCAGCGTCTAGTTTTGGGATTAAAGATTATGATCTTCAATATCTCAAAATTGGCGGGAATCCTGTTTTAGATGCTGATTGGCTGACAGCCGCAACCGTAACCAACAATACCCAGGGTCAAATAACTCATTCTGTAAATGTCCAAACAGAGCGTTTTAGAATTCGCATAAAAGGGACGAATGCCGCTGATGGGTATTCAAAATTAGTTGAAGTAGAAACTTTTGAAGATAACGCCATTGGGGCTCGAATTAAAAATGAGTTGACAGCCTCAACTGATGCCACAAGTGGGGCGATTTTTTTCAGACAAGATGGTATTAAAAATTCAATTAAGTCAATCGACGGTCAAATGCAGCGCTTGGAAGAAAGAGTAAAGAGTCAGGAAATTCTCTTATTAAAAAAGTTTGCTGAAATGGAAAGAATTTTAGGCCAACTTCAAACCACGAGCAGTACTTTGACCAATCAGATTGCGTCTTTAAACGCAAAGTAGGTTGAAAAGGAGGGTTCAATTAATGGAAAAACAAACAGCTTATCTTCAAACCAAAGTGGAAACAGCTTCTCCTTCTCAATTAATATTAATTCTATATGACGAATTAATAAAAACCTTAATTCAAGCTGGTGATTGCATTAAAGAAAAACGTTATGAGCCATCTCACCTTAAGCTAATTAAAGCGCAAAATATTGTTAGTGAGTTAACCAGTTCAATTAATAAGGACGCGGGCCCTATTGCAAGCAATTTACTCAGTCTCTATCAATTTATCGTTGATGAATTGATTCAAGCCAATGTTTTAAAAGATGAAAAAAGATTGGCTCCGGTCTTAGACATTGTTGGCAATTTGAGAAAAGCCTGGTGGACGGGTGTCATCATGGCTTCTGGAAAGTGATTTTTTCTCAGCCACAAAATCAGGACATTCGTCTCACTTAAGTTATTTAAACCAAATTATTCAACTGTACTCTACCCTTTGGATACGAAATCCAGGGTCTAGGTTCTAGACTTTTTTTACAGAAGGTTTGAGACCTGGATGCCGGCCTTCGCCGGGATGACGAATGGCTTAGTCGTATTTTTCGAAATGAATTTGATCTTTGGGGATGCCGAGGTCTAATAATTTGGATTGGACATCATTAATCATGTCGGAGAGGCCGCAAATATAGAAATCTTTATTGATAGGGTCTGGAATGAATTCCTTTATTTTGTCACCCACATACCCTTTGGGGCCTTGCCATTTTTCTGGGCGACTTAACGTAAGGCAAATTTTAAAGTTGTCGTGTTCTTTTTCTAAAGATTCCCATTCGTTTTTATAAATAATGTCGTTGTCGTAACGATTCCCGTACAACAAGTAAAGAGATTTGTCTAAGTTTTTATCAATGAGATTGTCGATCATACTTCTCATGGGTGCAATTCCAGACCCTGTGGCAATAAAGACCAGGTCGCGTGTAATTTTTTCAGGATAAGAAAATTTGCCGAGTGGCCCCATCACCTGTACTTTTTGACCCGGTTTTAGCGAATGTAAATAGCTTGATCCTTTTCCGCCATCTACCAAGGTTACGCATAACTCAAACCAACGAGGATCTTTCGGGGCCGAAGCAATTGAATAGGATCTGCGAAGAGGTTTATCTGCCTCCTGCGGGACAAAAATCTGTACAAATTGGCCTGATTTATAGTTCATTTCTTTCCCTTCAGGTAATCGGAAACGAAGATGAATATTTCGCGGAGTTAGTAACTCAGCCACTTCAACGGTTGTTTCGTATGTATCAAATGAGCGCTTGTTTTCCATATTGAGTTTATCGGCCACTTTTCAAAAAAACTTAACAGAAACTTCAGGGATGACTGAATTTCACATTATTAAAGATCTTCTCCGTGTTCTCCGATAACAAAGATATGAAACCAGATATAGCGTCATTTGCAGGTATTTTATCGGCTGTTGGCTTTATTTTAGTGGGGCAACATTTAGAAGGTGGTCATGTTGGTTCTATCATTCAGTTTACCGCTTTTTTGATTGTTATTGGAGGAACGATTGGAGCAACCATGTTGCAATTCCCGCTTTCAGTTTCAATTGGAGCTGCTAAAAAGTTACTGGAAGTATTTATGGGGCATGAAGCCAATCTGCCTGCTCTTATTAAAGAGCTTCTTCAATTCTCAGAGACAAGTCGCAAAGAAGGTTTATTGGCGCTACAGGCTCCCGCTGAAAGTACCAAAGAACCATTTTTAAAAAGGGCTCTTCAATTGGTTG
Source organism: Elusimicrobiota bacterium (assembly GCA_046153645.1). Lineage (GTDB taxonomy): Bacteria > Elusimicrobiota > Elusimicrobia > F11 > F11 > JBJXGI01. The sequence goes on from JBJXGI010000103.1 coordinate 34,356, forward strand.
TAGACGGAACGGAAGAAAAAGTCATCAGAGAAATGCTTGAAAATGATATTGCCTCTATTGAAGAAGCTGAAGAAAGATTTGTTAAGTATTTTGAAGCGGCTGGAGGTTATTGCCCCACGGTCGGAATTATCGGCGCTGTTTTGGGACTTATTCACGTTATGGAAAACCTCGACAAACCCGAACAATTAGGAACAGGAATTGCAGCCGCTTTCGTGGCAACAATTTATGGAGTGGCTGCCGCCAATTTATTGTTTCTACCGGCTTCCAGTAAGTTAAAACAAAAAAATGAACAACACGCGAAATCATTCACCATTATTATTGAAGCCATGTCGGGCATTCAAAGGGGAGAAAACCCAAATCAACTCAAAGAGAGATTAAGAGGATATCTGCCTCCCAATCTAAAGAACTCAATATGAAATAAGGTTTAGAATATGGCCAAAAAACATAAATGCCCTGAACATGTTAATCATGAAAGATGGTTGGTATCGTATGCCGACTTTATTACGCTTCTTTTTGCTTTTTTTACCGTTTTATATGCCATTTCTAATACCGATTCCAAAAAAGTAGAAAAATTTGTTGGTTCGGCTGAGCGCTCTTTTAATGAGGGTATTTTTGCTGCCGGAAGCCAATCTTTGACATTGGGAGAAGTGAGTATCGCTTCGGGTAACGGAATGTATGACATGGGAATAAATATGACGGATGTTGAAGATAGTTTGAAATCATCTATGACAAGTGAAGAAAAAGAAGGAAAAGTTTCCATCGAGAAAAATGAAGATGGACTTCTCATTACATTAAAAACATTCGGTTTTTTTGAATCAGGTTCTGATCAATTAAATGCGGGGTCTGCGGATGTTATTAAAAAAATTGGTCAAGATTTGAAAAGAATTCCCAATAATATTCGCATCAATGGTCATACCGATAACACGCCCATTACCAGTGGCCGCTTTTCTTCGAATTGGGAGCTTTCGACAGCGCGATCTGTGGCTGTGTTAAAGAGTTTGCTTGAAACAGGAATTTCCGCTGATCGATTTATTGTTAGTGGATATGCCGAATTTTACCCGGTAGCTTCTAATCGTTATGCTCAAGGACGGGCGAAGAACCGGCGAGTTGAAATATTTGTAGCAGAGAAACCAGATAAAAAGAAGCGCTTTAATCTCATGGATTTAGAAAAAGAAGAGCGCCCCTTAGAGGTGAAATCAAATGGATAAAGAAAATCGTCGAGGGAGTTTGAGGGTTAATACTTATCTTCCGCTTTGGTTTCAAATCTTAACCGAAGAAGAAAAAAAGATAATTCGGTCTCAAATTGCAGATTATTCCGTTCAGCGTCACGTGGTTGATCATGAAAATGAAAATGAATTACCGGAAGATGGGGATTTAAAATTAGTATTTCAAAAAATAAATAGATTTCAGAAAAATGTGCGTTATTACTTAGAGCAAATTCAAGTCGCTGAAAAACATCCTTATCAAACCCAAGCCATTACCTTAAGTTCAAATGGCTGTGTCTTTTTAGACGAAACCTCAGCCGCCTTGTTAAAGGAAGGGCAATCGGTTGCCTTGCATTTACGTTTGCCGACACACCCCTCCGATATTTTTGTTTTGGGAAATGTTATTAAGCCAGCCACATTGTCTTTTGAGGTTTTGGCGCCAGATCAGGAAGATTGGATCATTGAATATTTAATTCATCGACAACAAGAAGACATTCGACTTGGAAACATTGGATAAAGAATTGTTTTTATCACGCCGCTTTAAATAGGCCTATTTGATTGGTTGGTAGATAAACTGTAAAAGTTGCGCCCTTCCCTAATTCACTGCTCAATTCAATTTTCCCTTGATGTTTTTGAGTAATCTCATAGACAAGCGAAAGTCCAAGCCCTGTTCCTTTGCCTACTTCTTTGGTGGTAAAAAAAGGTTCAAAAATATTTTTTTTAATGTCTTCAGGGATTCCGGGGCCAGTATCTGAAATTTGTATCGCAACTGATTCGACGTTTTGAAAATGACTGGTGAATGTTTTGACTGATAAGGTCCCATTTTCTTTCATGGCATCGATAGCGTTGTTACATAAATTAATAACAACTTGTTGGATTTGGTTTTTATTGGCCAAAATCGTTGGGAGAGAATTGTCTAAATCTTTTATCAGTTCAATGGTGTTAAATTTGCTTTGAGCTTGAATAAGGAAGAAAGCGTCTTCAATAGCCGAATTAATTGAAATACTTTCAAATTGACTCGCAATAGGAGTTCTGGAAAAAGTCAGTAGGTTTTGGACAAGGTTTTTGCACCGGCCTGCTTCTCTTTCAATATGTTCGACGGGGATATAAAGAGGGTTATCCAAAGCAATTCTGGATTTAAGGCTTTGGGCAAAACCGAGAATAACACCCAGTGGGTTATTGATTTCATGGGCGACCCCACCTGCCAGTTGACCTACGGCTGACATTTTTTCACTTTGAATAAATTTATTTTCTAAATTTTTTCTCTCTGTAATATCTCGAAAACTCCAGACTCTTCCAATAATTTTATTTCCGCTAAACTGTGCTTGGGAATACCTTTCAAAAACTCGACCATCTTTAAAATACAGGACATCAAAACTAGTGGCCTCTGGTTGAGAATACAGTTCTTTGACTTTGGCAACAAAAGTCTCAGGGTCCTTGAGTTGTGAGGTAGCAAATTCGATGACTTTTGCGTCATCTTTTTGGGTCACAAGAGTTAATGGCAAATGCCACATTTCAACAAACTTCTGATTAAAATCAGAGATATGACAATCTTTATCTACCACCAAAATCCCATCAGCGGTAGAATCTAATGTGGCTCGTAATAGAGACATCGATTTTTCTAATTTTTGTAAAAGAGAATGCATTTCTCCGTTGGCTTTAACGAGCTCTTCTGAACTTATTTCCATTGATCGTTCTAACATAAGGCGGTCTTCATCAAATTGACGGTAAGATTGGCCAACAGCTTTAATAAATTCAATACAAGAAAATGAAATTTCTTCAAAACTGCCAAAATGTCGTTTGATTTGACGATTTAAAAGACTATGCATAACGACTCATTTTTCTTCTGAAAACGTGGTAATCGTCATGGTTTGATTGTGTAGTTCACATTTAAAATTGGCAATAAATGGCGCAATTTCACCGTAGGAATAAAAGCCAGTGAGAATCGTACTTTCTCCTTGAATCTCTCTGACTGCCTCCACTTCTTCTTCGGTTCGTTGTTTTAAAATTAATTTCCGACCCACGCAGCTGATAAGTATGGCTAATTCTGCTGGTTGATTTATCGCTTGTTGACATATCTTAGCCGCACCTTGAGCGCCATCAATTAATCTGTCGAAATTGGCGCGCATCAAAAAAGCAAATTCGCCTTCTGGAATGTCGCCTGCAAAAGTCATGCTTTTTTCAGACTCATTGACTGATAAGATAGTTCGAACCACTCCTTTTTCATTATTTTCTGTCATGAGACAAAGTGGAAATAAAAGTCCTGTGGCTGGAAGGCCCGAGGCATGTTCTCCTAAGTATGATTTGTACAAATCAAGGGCCGATTTTCCATCAAGCTCGAAAAGGACATTTCCTTTTGATTTGGTAATTTTTCTTTTTGGACCAAAGGTGTCCCATCCGCCGAGTGAACCAAAACCAATTTTTAATTTATCTCCATAAAACCCAATCACGCAAATAGTTCCTGATTCGGCACTTCCATGAGATAGCACAATTGTTTCAGTAAATCGTGCTCCATCTCCTGATAAACCACCTGTTACTTGTACATTGGAGGGAAGGTTTTTCGTTAAACCTTTGACAAGATCGCTCCCATTGACTTTAAGTCCATCCGATAAAACAAAAACATGCACTAAGCCTTTCTTTTCTAATTTTTGAGCTAGTTTTTCTCCAACCGTCGTGCTTTGGCTGGGTTCAGATATTTTTTCCTTTTCAACTTGGATCGTCGATTTTTCAAAGTGTGCTGCTGTGACAACCAACGAGTCATCATATACTCTGGTTCCACAAATTTCTCCTGCAGTAGAACAACCAATGATTTCTGATTGAGGGTAAAAGTCTTTAATTTCTTTAAGACGTTTTAAATCTTTTATGGTATTTGTTGCACCAAAAACAAATACCAATTGAGCCTTTTTAGTCAAAGGGTCGCCTTCTAAAATCCATCCAGATTCGGTTTCCCATCTTCGTTGTTCAATTTTCATATGTGAGCTCCTGTGTTTACATTTATTGGAAAACTTAAGTTAAAACTTGTTCCGATTCCCAGCTGACTTTCAACTTTAATAGATCCACCAAAGCGTTCAACGACGTCTTTGCAAATAGAAAGGCCCAATCCGGTTCCTTCACCGATAGGTTTGGTGGTAAAAAAAGGTTCAAATATTTTCGAAATGTTTTCTGGCGCAATGCCTGATCCACTATCTTTTATTTGGAGTTCAATGGATGTAGATTTTTTTTCAGCTTTTATAAGAATGGTTTTATTTAAAGAGTCTTTCATGGCCTGCCGAGCGTTGTTGATGAGATTTAAAATAACTTGTGACAATTGAGTGGGATCTCCTACAAGATTGGGAAGGTCTTCAGGAATGGAACAGGTAACGTTCACCTGTGAACCTTCTAAATCATGCTTGAGCATTTTTAATGCCATCTCCACTAATTGGCCTATTTGGAGCGTGTCTTGTTTGGGAGTTCTCTTACCGCTGAATTGCAAGAGGTTTTGAATGACTTCATTACAGTGTTTACTTTGGTTGACAATAATATTCAAATCCTCTTTTTGTTCTTCCGTTAGGCCATCGTTATCAAGGAACAATTGGGCAGAGAGTAAAATACCGTTAAGTGGGTTATTTAGATCATGAATAACGCCAGCAGTCATTTTTCCAATAGTGGCCAATTTATCTGAATGAATAAGTTGTTGTTCTGTTTCTTCGAGCTTTTTTATGGTGTTGGTTAACTCACCTACTTTATTATTAAGTTTTTCATACATTTGAACGTTATGAAAAACTTGAGTAATTTGTGTGCCGTATAAGGGGACGCTGATAAGATCTGTGTTTGAAAATGAATCTTTTGAATCGGTTCGATTTAAATTGAAAACACCAATTATTTTATTTTCAATTATTAAAGGGAAGAAAATAGATGAGTTTATGTTGTTAATCCCATTAATAAGGAGAGCCTGATTCCAATCAGGTGTTTTTATTAAAAGTTGTTTACAAGTATCAGCTCGAATATCACGATCTCTGGGGTCAGAATATTCTGTGCTAATGATCGAAGGGTTATTTGTATCAGCACATAAGTAGATCATGACGTCATTGGCTTTAACAGTTTTCTTGCAGAGAAGCGCGATTTGTAAGAGAAGCGTATCCAACTTATCAGTGGAAAAAACAATTTTACTCGCTTCATAAACGCCCATAAGGGTTTTTAACTCGCTTCGGTCCAAAGCTTTTTCAATGAGGGAAAAAATATCAACCAAGTTGAAAGGTTTTTGAATGAAATCAAAGGCCCCTTTTTTCATGGCATCTACAGCTGTTTCAATGGTGCCAAATCCCGTGGCTAAAATAACTTCAATGTCCGGGGCTATTTTTTTAACTGTATCTAAGAATTCAACACCGCCCAGTTTGGGCATTTTGACATCGCTAATAATAAGTTGAAATTTTCCTTGCGATAGTTTTTCGAGAGCCTCTTGTCCATTGTTCGCAGTTGTCACTTGATATCCTTTTGATCCCAATTCATAGGATAAAAGTTCTCTTATGCCCATTTCATCATCAACAACAAGAATTTTAACGTTTGATTGTATTTCCGTCATGCGGCCACTCCAAATAAGTTATTGAAAGATTCATGCCCCGAATCTTTTTTCCTTTTCAAAAGACTTTTAACTCTTCCCACGACGGTCGTGGGACTCGAAGGTTTAATAAGATAGTCGTCGGCGCCTAGGGTGAGTATTTCATTTTTAATTTTCTCATCGGTGACAGCGGTTAGGACAATCACCGGAATATCTTCAAAACCCATAATTTGACGCAAACTTTTTAACACCTCGCTTCCATTCATGGTGGGCATCATCAGATCCAATAAAATTAGATCGAATTTAAAGTTAACCATCGTATTGATTGCTTCAAGTCCATTTTGAACACTGGTAACTTGAAACCCCTCATTTTCAAGGATGGAAGTGTACACTTGGCGAATGGTCTGATCATCATCTACAATTAAAATATGGTTTTGATTCTCATTTTTTTTGGGAAAAGAAGGAATTGTTGTTGAAACTTGAGGAATTGGTAACATTTCTTCCTCATCATCAAAACTTCCTAAGATATTTAGAAAAGAACGTACCTCATCTAATGATGTGTTTCCTTGTGATATTTGCCAGAGGGCATCTTTCCATAGAAGTTGAAGTGATTTATTTGCTAAGGCGCATTCTTGAAGGGTACTTTGAATATCTCCGGCCGCAATTGACTTCTTAACGTCATTGTCTAAATCCCATAGTTCTAAAAGTGGAATTTGCCCTTTATATCCAGTGAAATGACATTGTTTGCATCCTTTGTGTTTGAAAACAATAGGTTTAAGATTTTCACCCAAAAGTGCAGTGCGGAGAGTTGAATTTATTTTTTCAGAAGGTATCTCTACCTTACAGTGAGGACATAATCGTCTCACTAGTCTTTGCGCGGTCACTCCTAAGAGGCAAGAGGCGATTTTATAGGGTTCAATGCCGATATCGCGGAGTCTCTCTATCGTAGACATGGCGTCATTGGTGTGAAGAGTTGAGAAAACGAGATGTCCCGTCATGGCAGCTTGAATGGCAATCTTGGCTGTTTCAAGATCTCGAATTTCACCAACCAAAATAATATCAGGATCTTGTCGTAAAACGGACCGAAGGACATTGGGGAAAGTGAGGCCTTGTTTTTCATTGACTTGAACTTGGTTAATGCCTTCTAATCTATATTCAATGGGATCTTCAACCGTTGTAATGTTAGTGTGCTCAGCTTTTAATTTATTCAAAGCTGAATATAGAGTGGTGGTTTTTCCGGAACCCGTAGGTCCTGTGACAAGAATAATACCTTGTTCCGATTTGACCATTTGAGAAAGGCGATCACTTAAAGTAGGACTAAATCCTAATCCCTCAAAGGGAACTTCCGCAGCCCTTTTATCCAGTAACCGCATAACGACTTTCTCGCCATTATTTGTTGGCAGAATAGACACTCTAAACCCAATTTCCGCGTTTTGAAATCTGAAGATGGCTCGCCCATCTTGAGGACGATAATGATCAGCGATATCTAAATTAGAAATAATTTTAATTCGGGCGACAACAGATCCTGTTCCTAAATCTTTTGGCAAGACCAAAATGTTCTTAAGTAAGCCGTCAATTCGAAATCGCACCATGCTTTTGTTGTCTTCATGTTCGAGGTGGATATCTGAAGCCCTCATGGTGATGGCTTTTTTAATAATTAATTCAACCAATCTAATGATAGAGGATTCGCCGTCTTTAAGGCCGGGTGTATCTTTTGACTCAATAGCTTCTTGTATTTCTTTGTCTTGCAGTTCGTCGGGTTTTTCTAGGCGGTTTAAAACATCCTGGAGATAAAACTCAGGAGAAAATATTAAATTAAATAGTGAATTTATTTGACTGGGTAGACAAAAGTGTGGGGTGGGGGTTCTCCCGGAAAATGTTTGAACATCAGCCAGGGCGTCAACATCAAGGGGGGTAAGCATGGCAACATGCAAGTTCTCTCGTTCTAGTCGAAAAGGAATTAATTGTCGACGTCGGCAAACTTTTTCGGGGACCAATGATAAGGCCATTTTGTCGATGTCTTCAACTTTTAGCGCAGTGACTGGCACCCGGTAGGTATCCTGAATAATGCGTGTTAACGTTTCTAGCGATAAAATGCCTGCTTGAAGCGTGGCTTCAGAGAGTGATGGTTTTTTCGTTTTGCGAAACCATTCAATTTTTTCAAGCGGCAATTCAGGGAACCCTTTGAGCGCCCTTATTAACCATTCATCTGAGAAAATGTATTTTTCTTCCATAGGTTTTGTTTTGGCTTTTTACCTCAATAATCTTATCGGTTGTAGATTGATTTCCCTTGAGAGGTTTTTTATGAAAGGGTCTTGAAATTGCTTGGGTATTCTGCGAATATCAATAACAATACAATCAATACAATTAAATCATACATATCAAGGGCTTCTTTTTTTGAGTTCGCATGAAATTTGCTGAAAGAGAAGTTTGGAAACAAGTGAAGTAAAAAGATACCAAGGTCGTTCCCGAGAGGTATGTATGGAAGATAAAAATAAAGTTATTAAAGGAATAACAGGAATTATTCTGGATATATTAGCTGATGAGAAAAGTTGCATTCTTTCGGCTAACTGGCCGAAGTTGGATATCTTGATTCGGCGAAAGTCAAAATTATTGATGAAGCTAGAAAATATCGGCTTTGAGCATTTAAATGATTTATATGTCTTTGACCCCAGAGTTGTGGAAATTAAGGCTGTCATTCAGCAAATAGTCAATGCTGAAGATGAAAACGCAACCCTTTTAAAGGTTCAAATGTTAGAGATTAAAAACCAATTAGCGCATGTGAAGGATGTACTGAAAACCGCCATTTATGGATCCGTTGATGATAAATCAACGGCCATTTTACGTCAAAGCTACTAGTTTTAATTAAACAAGGAGTTTATCGTGGAGAAAGAGAAAGTATTAGTTGTTGATCAAGATGAAGAAATTAAAAAAACCATTCGACGTCTTTTAGATAAAACTCGTTATCAAATTTTTACCGCCGCCGAACAAGAAGAAGCATTGTCCTTGGTCAAACGTCGTCTTCCAAAATTAATCATCATGGATTTACATACTCCGAGAATTAGAGGAGTTGAACTTATTCAAACCATGAAAGATGTTCATAGAGATGTAAGAACCATTGTTTTCGCTGGACGTTCGAGCGATGAATCCGGTGCGTTGGCATCAGAACTAGGAGTTGATGGTTGTTTGGTTAAACCAGTTAATATCCAGAAATTATCTTCATTACTCAATCAATTATTAAATGATTCAAACTCAACGGGGATTCACGGTTCAAGCGCCGATCATTTTTTAAGGCCCATTATTGGAGAATCTCCAAAATTGGCGGAAGTGATGAATCTTGTGAAAAAAGTGGCGGCCAGTTCAGCTACGGTATTACTTCAAGGAGCCAGTGGAACTGGAAAAGAATCCGTTGCCCGAGCTATTCATTATTATTCGCCAAGAAGAAGTAACCCTTTTCTTACTGTTAATTGCGCGGCATTGCCTGATGGCCTTTTGGAGAGTGAATTATTCGGTGTTTGCCAAGGAGCCTATACGGGCGCTTTTGCTAACCGCCCGGGGAAAATGCAATTGGCTGATGGAGGATCGTTAATACTAGATGAAATTAGTGAAATGCCTTTGTCGCTTCAAGCAAAATTATTAAGAGCCATTCAGGAAAAAGAAGTAACTCCTTTGGGAGGAGGGTATCCCCTCAAAGTCAATGTGCGTTTTGTGGCAGTTACTAACCAAGACTTAGCTAAAAAAGTCCGAGAGGGAAAATTTCGGGAAGACCTGTTTTTTCGATTGAACGTTGTTCCTATTAATTTGCCGGCATTAAAAGAACGAAGAAGTGATGTTCGTCTTTTGGTTGATCACTTTGTTAAGAAGTTTGGCGCCGCCAATGGAAAACCGGTCATGAAAGTTGACGATGAAATGATACGAATTCTTGAAGATTACGACTGGCCTGGCAATATTCGTGAATTGGAAAATTTAGTTGAGAGGCTTATTATCTTAAGTGAAAAAGATCGTTTAACAATAGAAGATTTACCTTTTTCAATGACAGAAAAAGTAAATACTTTTCCAAAATTGACGACAGCACTCCCAATTGTTCAAACCGATGTGATGAATTGAGAATATGAGCGACTCAATAAAAAACATAGCGGGTTTAGGAATAGAGCAGCACCTGGCTTTAACTTGGGCCAATCAAAGATCTATTGCCAATAACATTGCCAATGGCAATACTGCTAACTTTCAGGCAAAACGGATGGAATTAATTTCCAAAGATCAAGACTATCAACTGATATTAAATCAGTCTGATTCCAAGCATTTAACTCTTCATGTTGAAGAAAATTCAATTCTCAAGGAAGTTCCTGTTAAAGACTTTAGTTTGGATTCTGAAATGGGAGAAATGACGAAGAATAATTTGTTTTATCAAACTTTACTTGAAACTGTTGTTCGAAGAAATCAAATGGCAAGGTCAGTTATTGAAGGCCGATAGGGTAAAAATATATGGACCAATTTAAAAATCTTGATGTCAGCGCTTCCGGAATACGGGCCAACCGAGAATGGATGGAAGTCATCTCAAGTAATATAGCCAACTCTAAAACAACAAAGACACCAGACGGGGGACCCTATAAAGGAAAAATCGTTAGTTTTGCCGAAACTTTGAACACAGTTAATCAACAGAATCCTAACGTTTCTAAGGGCGCAGGGGTCAAAGTGGCTTCAGTCACTCCAGATGAATCTCCTTTTATTTCACTGTATTATCCTTCTCATCCCGATGCCAATAAAGAAGGGTATGTGCTTTTCCCAAATGTAAACCCCATGCAAGAAATGGCCAATATGGTCATGGCGACCCGTTCTTATGAAGCCAATGTAAGTGCCTTCAGCACAAGCAAAAATATGTATTTGAAAGCGTTGGAAATTGGGCGATAAAAATGAGGATTTTTTAAGTGGAACCGATTCATATTTCTCCAAAAGTCACCGAAGCTGGGGTTCCCAATTTAAAACCAGTTGATAACTCCTCTTCCAATCAAATTTCTTTTAATCATTTATTTTCTGAGATTATTGACCAAACCAATAACAATATTACCGATGCGGACAAAACAGTTAAAGATTTCGTTCAGGGTAAGATTGATAATCCACATGAAGTGATGATTCGCTTAGAAGAAGCCCATTTAGCTTTACAATTCACTGTTCAAATGAGGAATAAAGTCGTTGAAGCTTATCAAGAGTTGATGCGAATGCAGCTGTAGTGGCTGGACCTGAGAGCGAATCTTTCAAAAGAAACGCTTGACGTAGGAAGCCAATGTTTCCAGATGATGAAAGGAAACCTTCCCGATAAGAGGGAGAACGAACAGTGGATTTTTTCGCACAGTTAAAGCAGTATTTTGACAAGCTATCGCTTGGACAAAAATTAATGACCGTTGGGGTTTTTATTAGTGTCTCAGCGGCTGTTTTTTTACTTTCGTATGTTTTAAAACAAGATGGTTACACTGTCTTGTTTGCCCGTCTTTCCCCTGAAGACGCTTCTCAAATTGTTGAGCAGTTGAAGAATGAGAATATCCCTTATCGCCTGAGCGATTCTGGTCGCACTGTTAATGTTCCTACCGCTCAAGTTTATGACCTTCGTCTCAAAATGTCTGGGGCTGGTTTACCAAAAGGAGGGCATTCCGGTTTAGAGTTGTTTGATAAAGGCAGTGTCGGAATGACTGACTTTACTCAACAAGTTAATTATCAAAGAGCGATTCAAGGGGAATTGAGTCGAACGATTAGTGAATTGCAAAATATTCAACACGCCAGAGTTCATATTACTTTTCCTGATGAGTCCTCTTTTCTAGAGGAAGAAAAAGCCGCTTCAGCTTCCGTCGTTTTAACTCTTCAACCAGGCGCTGTTTTAGATCAAAAACAAATACAAGGTATTGTGAATTTGGTTTCTGGCGCTGTGAAAGGATTAAAACCGGAAAATGTCACTTTAGTTGATACTTATGGGAATTTATTAACCAAAAGTGGAGATGATCAATCTCTCTTTACCGGGGCCGATAATTCACTGAACTTGCGAAAAACCGTTGAAAATTATTTGGAAGGAAAGGCACTTTCCCTTTTGGAAAAAGTTTTAGGGCCAGGAAAATCTGTGGTTAAAGTAACAGCCATATTAAACAATCAACGCATTCATGAACAAACAGAAAGCTACGATCCCAATGGCACAGTTCGAAGTGAACAAGTTTCAAAAGAAGCGGCGGGAACTTCGCTCAAAAATTACGAAGTGGGAAAAACCGTCCGTGAAGTGGTGGGAACTGCTGGGAATATTGAAAAACTTTATATTTCCGTTGTGATTGATGGAATCGTTAAAGTCGATGATGAAAATAAAAGTAATACAACGGTTATTCCACGAACAGAAGAAGAATTAAACAACTATAAACAATTGGTCATGCAGGCCGTCGGTTTTAGTGAAGAGCGTGAAGATCAAATTGATATTAAATCCATTCCATTCGATCGTGAGCATAAAGACAATATTTCCAAACAAATGGAAGAACAAGAGAAAGCAGTTGCAAAAACAAAATCGCAAGAAAAAATAATGTCTTTGGCGGGAAAAGGAATTATTTCTCTTTCAATGATCGTGATTGTTTTCATGACGTTAAAAACCATGAAGAAGTCAGTATCAGAGCAAAAGTCATCAATTCCTGCTTCCTCGGTTCCGCAACTAGGAAATGTTCCTGTTTCTGCACCAGCGTTGGCAGGATCTCGTGATGTCTCTATCCCGGTTTCAGCATCGACGCCCTCAATGCAAATGGAAAGTTCTAGGCAAGAGCCTTTGGCTTTGGAAGCGCCTGTACAAGAGCAAAGAATCCCTGTATCAGCGGAATTGGGCATTGAAATTTTGAAAGCGGCAAAAGAAAACCCGGAAGAAGTAGCTCGCACTATGCAGCGAGCTTGGATAAAAAAATAAGAGAGGTCAGTTATGGTAGAGAATAATTATTACAAAGCAGCAGTTTTTTTGAGCAATCTTCCTGATGAACAATGCGTTGAAATATTGAGAAGTTTTGAAGAAGATGATGTTGAGAAAATTTGCCAAGAAATGCTTTCTTTAGCTGAAGTGAATGAAGAAACCAAAGCGGGAATCATTAAAGAATTTCAAGAGACGATGAAGGGGAATAATTCTCCGATGAAAGCGGGGGCAGAGTATGTTCAAGGGATTTTGGCCAGGGTTTATGGGGTTCGCCGCTCTGAATCGATGTTGAGTCACATGAAAGAACATTCAGAATCAAAAGTAGATTTGGATACGCTCATAGGAGAGATAGGGACTGCTTTTGCTGTTGAAGAAATAAAAGAAGAACATCCTCAGGTGGTGGCGGCTATTTTAACTTCTATTTCTTATCAAAAAGCATCTACCGTTGTCGCCGCTTTACCAGAAGATATGCAGTGCGAAGTATTTAGAGCCATGGGCCTTTCAAAACCAATGCCAGCTGATTTGGCTAATAAAATTAAACAAGGCCTCATTCAAAAACTACTGAAAAGAAAAAATAGTGGGACGTCTTTTAAAAAAGAAGGAATTCAAGGGTCCGCTGAAATATTGAGTTTATTGCCTTCTGAAAAGTCTCGAAAAATTATTGAGTCTATTAAGAGTAAAGATCAAGATTTGGGAATTTCTATTGAGAGCGCTATTTTTTCTATAGATGATCTTGTGAAATTAGAAGATCGTGACGTTCAAAAAATTCTGGCCAAAGCCGACCAAAACGCGATGAAATTATCACTTCGATTATGCGCAGAAGAAACCAAAGAAAAAGTATTTAAGAATATGTCAGAGCGCGCGGCAGGAATGTTAAGAGATGATATTTCAGTGATGGCCCCACAAAAAAGAGACGTTATCATTGAGGCACAACAAAAATTAATCGACATTATTCGGAAGTTAGATGAGGCCGGAGAAATTAAGATTCCAAGACCACAACAAGCCAATAGTAGCCAGCCCGCGGAATCTACTTTGGTGTAAATGTGAGTTTAGATATGAATATAAAAAAAGAAGAAGAATTAACCGGTCGGATCATGAAAAAGGTTCAAATTATGGAGGTTCCTTATGTTTTTGGAGAGAAGGAACAACAAAAGTGTTTATGTTCTCCCCACTCTTTAGAATCGTTTAAACAACTTGAAGAGAAAATTAAAACGCTTGAATTAAAAATTTATGACCTTGAACACAGTCGTTCCATAACAATCCATAAAACCAAAGAAAAATTTTCACCGGAGCTCATCCGAAAAATAAAACCGTTGATCAAAAGACAGAGAAGAAAAGCTTTGGAGTGGAGATAGATTTTGTGTTTGCTCGAATTGTCAAAAAAACTGAAATTACTTCAGATCCATATAAAGTGGGGCATGTTGAAGTCAAAAAAAAAGGACTTCTTTTACAGGTTCTAGAAAAGCATCGTCCAAATGAAAATCCCCATGAATATGTTAAAGCCATGGAAGAAAAAATTATTGATTTAGGTTTGAGATATCTGGAAACAAAAGCCAGTCAAGCCATTGAGTTTGAAAAAAATCAAATGATCATTCAGTTACAAGAACAAATGGAAAGTGCTTTAGATGAAATGAATGAGGGTTTGGTTGATCTGGTTATGGATATAGCTGAAAAATTTTGCCGAAAAAAAGCATCAGAAGATAAATCAATTATTCAGGCATGGGTCAAAGAAGCGTTGTCTCGTTTGGGTCAAGAAAAATCAGTGACAATGCGATTAAATCCTTCTGAGGCCGAAATTATTCAAACCATGAAACAAGAAATTCTTGAGTCCCGAGAAGGATTGAAAGAATTAATAATTCAGTTTGATCCTGAAATGGAACAAGGAGGGGTGGTTGTGACGGGTGAAACGATGGTTGTTGATTCAAGTGTCAAAACGCGCCTCAAAGAAATCAGGCACAATTTAAAAGGTCAGCATGAAAGTTAATTTAGAAAAGTTAAGAACACAATTACAAAAAGTTGACCCTGTTCGGTCTTTTGGTCGAGTCAAACGTGTTATTGGTGGAATGATTGAGGGTAAAGGATTGAATTTGTCTATCGGAGATCTTTGTGAGATACACTCACAAAGTGAAGATCGATTTATTCTAGCCGAAGCCGTTGGCTTTAGAGACGATAATATTTTTCTCATGCCTTTAGGAGAATTACGTGGAATTAGTCCTGGTTGCTTATTTGAAAAATCTAAGGGAATGGCCAAAGTCTCTGTTGGCCCACAACTATTGGGTCGTGTCCTCAATGAATTCGGTCAGCCTATCGATAATAAAGGTCCCCTTGTCTGCGATGAGCGTCGCCCCTTTTATAGATTTTCATCCAATCCGCTAAAACGGATTCCCATTCGAGAGCCACTTTTGACAGGTGTTCGAGCTATCGATGGTGTTCTTACTTGTGGAAAGGGGCAACGTTTAGGAATTTTTGCGGGGAGCGGGGTTGGAAAAAGTGTTTTGATGGGAATGTTAGCGAGGAATACATCTGCTGATGTGAATGTGATTGCCATGATTGGAGAAAGAGGGCGAGAAATTCGGGAATT
The DNA here is from genome assembly GCA_046153645.1 of Elusimicrobiota bacterium. Classification (GTDB taxonomy): domain Bacteria; phylum Elusimicrobiota; class Elusimicrobia; order F11; family F11; genus JBJXGI01. Next base: position 49,604 of record JBJXGI010000103.1, read on the forward strand.
TATTGAAAACAATTTAAAAGAAGAAGGCCTTAAAAGATCGGTCATTGTCGCGGTTCCTTCTGATCGGCCTCCGATGGCGCGTATTTATGCGGCATTGGCCGCTACTTCCATTTCGGAGTATTTCTGTGAACAGGGAAAAGATGTCATGTTAATGATGGATTCTTCCACCCGTGTTGCGATGGCCTTAAGAGAAGTGGGACTGGGAATGGGAGAAGCACCCACGTCGAGGGGATACACCCCATCTGTGTTTACGTTTTTGCCAAAACTATTGGAACGCTCAGGAAATTTTGAAACAGGCAGCATCACCGCTTTTTATACTGTTCTTGTAGAAGGAGATGATATGGACGAGCCAGTTGCTGATACCATGCGTTCTATTCTTGATGGTCATATCGTGTTATCAAGAAAAATCGCTTCGCAGAATCATTTTCCTGCCATTGATATTTTACAGAGTATTAGTCGTTGTATGACGGACGTGACATCGATAGCTCACAGAAAATCAGCCAATCGTTTAAAAGAGTTGTTGGCCATTTATCATGACACAGAAGACTTAATTAAAGTTGGGGCTTATGTGAAGGGCAACCAAAGTAAAGTTGATGAAGCGATTTCAAAAATCGACCGGATCAACTCTTTTTTAATGCAAGGGATTGAAGAAAAAATGGAATTTAAAAATTGCTTACAACAAATGGCGGACCTTTCAAATGAAAAAATTTAACTTTCGTCTTGATCGATTTCTCAAGATTAAACTGGCATTGGAAAAAAATCAATCCTTTGCTATCCAACGCATAGAAAATCATGTGAATCAAAAGAAACAAGAACAGGTAACACTTGAGAAAATATTAGAGGATTATCAAAGAATTGAACAATCTCAATCTAACAGCGATATTAACCTTCCTAAAATTGTCGCCATGATGGCTTATATGGAATTAATAGACACGCGTGTTTCTTCAAAAAAAGAAGAAATAAATAAACTTCAAGCAGGTCTTATTTCTGAAAGAAAAAAATTACTTTATTTAATGCGTGAGAGAAGAGCTTTAGAAAGTTTAAAAGATAATTTTTTCCTCACCTATAAAAAAGAAATTTCCAAAGAATTTCAAAAAAGACTGGATGATTCCTGTAAAAACAAATCACAGGAAGAAGAGCAGAGGTTAAAAACCAATGGATAGTTTAAAGAGTTTAGCGCCGAGGGTTCTTTTGTGGATTTTATGTGTTTGTGTTCCTGCTTCTGTGGGTCTAAGGTTATTTGATCCTCCGAAAATGCAGGTCATCATTCCAACGGTCAATCCTCTATTGGAAGTCAACCTTGAAGAAGAAATTCATTCAGAAGAAAGTGAACCAGAAACAATGACTCCTGGAAAAGCGCTTAGCATGAAAATTGCTGAAGAGAAAAGTGTAGCGGAACAGTTAAAAGATAAGGGGTTATCCCCTGAGATTGATAAGTTGGTGGCCTATCTTTCTCAATCGCACGCGGAACAAATGGTGACACTAAAAAAGTATTTAGAGCAAGCGGATATTTTAAGGAAACAATTAGACGCACAAAATAAAAAATGGGAAGAAAATAAAGGAAAGATTGAAATGATCTTGGCAGTTCAAAAACAACATGACGAGCAGTTTAAAACACTTCTCCAAAAAATTAATGAAACCGATTCCAAAGTGGGAGAAAAAGTGAAAGGTGATCAAGCTAATATGGATAAGATCACAAAAATGTATTCAACCATGCCCGCAGAAAATGTGGCCAAAATAACTGAAGATATGGACATGGATTCTGTTGTCGAAATATTTTCTCAAATTAAAGACAAGGATTTGGTCAAAATTATTCAGGCACTCCCGCCTAAGCGAGCTGCATCGATCACTTTAAAAATGGCGGACTTTTCAAGGAAAAAGAAATGAAATTAGAAAATTCAGAAATCATTTCAATATCACCACAGATTTTGGCACCCTCTAAAAATTTTGATAATTCCTTAAATAAAAATGAGAAGTTTGAAACATCTTTTAAAACTGTTGTTGAAAAACAAGAAATGAAACCTTCCAATGCTCAAGCCGAAACATCAGAAAGACCTCGTGGACTTAAAAATTCACCCAGAGCGGAGAAAGATAATGAATCTCATGAGCCCGCGACTGATGATCAATTAACCGTTTCAATAATTCCAGTGATTACTCCGATGATTATTCCAGTCCAAGAGGTTTCAGTTGATCTTATTGTGGCGGCGACTCTGCTTTTAGAAATAACCCCCGTTCAGAATGTCATTGGTGAAGAGAAAGACGCCCTAAATTTAAATACTTCAACACTCCTCATGATGAACATCAATAATGAAGCTGAGACTGTTCATTTGCAACAAAAAGTAGCTGAAGGTAATCAAGTCGGTCTTGCGCTTGTTTCTGAACAGAAAAATCCGGTGATGGAGAGTATAAATAAATTATCCGCTAAGACAGATTCTGAAAAAGTTTCTTTAGAAACAACGAATGTGGATGAGATTGTGATTCCACAAAAAACCTCGTCTAGCCAAGCGGTTTTGGATCAGTTAAGAATCTTTGAACCTGAAACCGAAAATAGCTTGCCCAGTAATAAAAAAATAAAAAACGAAGAACAAGGTGAAATCGAACCTTCAGTTGAGTTTCAAAATGTCGACATGAAAGTTGAGGGGGCCACTTTAAGAGAGTTTAATAAAACTGATTTTGATTTTTCATTTCTGAATCAAAATAAAAATACTTCTTCTGAAATTTCACATTTTCTCTTTCAAACTCCCAATCCCATAAAAGAGAATTCGGTTTTTTCGTCCCCTGCTTCAGGTGAAGTTATGATTAAAAGTCATCTGCCAACTGAACAGAAAGTTGTAGATCAAATTATTCAAAAGTTTTCTGTTATTCAACAAGCAGGACAATCTCAAGCGCAAATTGAGTTAGAACCCAAAGAACTAGGAAAGTTAAAGATGGTTTTAACAATGGATCAAGACTCCGTGATCGTAAAATTCAATGTCGAAAGTCAAAGAGTTAAAGAAATTGTTCAGGCTCATTTACCGCAATTGAAAGATTCTTTGTTAGAGCGGGGGTTTACCGTTGAAAGATTTGATGTCGCGATGATGGCCAGTGGTCACAACATGGATCACTCAGGTGATAAACATCAAGGGCCAAAGATGCCAATCCCCTACCGAAAGTTTGATGTTAATGAATTTGTTAACAATGAAATGATGAGCGGAGTTGTTAATTTTGAAAATCGCAGAGTAAATGTTTTTGCTTAATTTTAATAGGAGGAAAATATGATTGATTCACTTAATGGGTTTACACCCTCAATACCAGATGCTCCCAACCCAGGCAGAGAGCTTGATAAGGATGCTTTTTTAAAATTGTTGACTGCCCAAATTCAACATCAAGATCCTCTCAACCCCACTGATCAAAATGAAATGTTTGGCACATTGTCGCAAATGACTCAAGTTGAGCAGATCACCAATTTGAATAGCAATGTTTCGAGCCTTCTTCATACCAATCAGTTGAATTTAATTGGGAAAGAAGTAGCTGCTTTAGATGATGAAGGAAAAGCCATTCAAGGAATCGTTCAAGAGATTGCCTTTGTGGAAGGAGATTCTTTTATGTTGATTGATGGGAAAACTGTTTCAATCAAAAACCTCTTAAGTGTGACAATTCCAAAATGATAGACGGAATTTTACCATCATTAAGTGGTGCCATACGATTTACACAGCACGCGCAACAAAGATTAAAGTCTGATCAAGTAAATCTAACAGTATCCGAAATAAATCGCATTCAAGGAGGAATGGATAAAGCGGCAGAAAAAGGAGCCAAAGAATCACTTTTGTTAATGGAAGATAAAGCTTTTATCGTCAATGCCAAAGATCGTGTAGTGATTACGTCTATTAATCGAGAGCGTCTGAGAGAAAATGTTTTTACGAATATTGACAGTGCAGTAATAATTTAAAAAATAAAAGGGCCGGACCCATCTGGGAGGCCCTCCAATACAGGAGGAAGTTCATATGATGCCAGCACTATTTTCAGGAGTTTCAGGTCTTAAGAACCATCAATTCCGTTTAAATGTTATCGGTAATAATCTGTCAAACGTTAATACCATCGGTTATAAATACAACCGGGTTACGTTTAGTGATCTTGTATATCAAAATGTCCGTGACGCTTCCGCTGCGCAAAATGGTTTGGGTGGAACCAATCCTGTTCAAATGGGCTTGGGAGCGTTGGTTAATACTGTTGACATGATTAATTCTCAGGGGAATTTAGAGTCAACTGGCAAATCAACTGATTTGGCCATTCAGGGAAATGGTTATTTTGTTTTAGGTGATGATTCCAATCGTTATTACACCCGCGCTGGAAACATGGCCATTGGTGTTGACGGCACACTTTTTAATCCTTCCAATGGTTTAAAATTTATGGGTTGGAAAGCTTCTAATGGCGCCATTGATACTTCTAATCAAGTTGAAGATGTGAGTATCCCCATCGGGCAAGCGTTAGCCGCTCAACCTACTTCAAATCTTGTGATGGCAGGGAATTTAGATGCGACAGGAACTATTTCTCTTGGAACAATCACTCAAACCCCTGTTTTATTGGCAAAAGCAACGGGTAGTGATTTAGCCACACTTGCTAAAAATGGTCGTGGGATAAGTCTTGGTTTAAACGTTGGCGATGTTATTAACATTACAGGAAATGTGGGAGGAACTGCGATAACAGGTCAAACATTAACCGTGACAGCTTTAACGAGTGTTGATGATATTGCCGCCGCTTTACAAGCAGCTCTTCAAAGTGTTCCAGATGGTGACGCAAGTGAAACCGCCACAGTTCAGGCCGATGGTTCAATTCAAGTGGTATCGGATGGATCCAATGACATTACAGCACTTCGAATGGGAATTTCCGGGAATAGTGTTTTAAATGGCGCTTTTGCCTTTCCTTCAACAATTGTTGGCGGTGGCAGCACTGGAAATTCTGATACTTTAATGGCAGCAGCTGATGGGACCGATGCACTTGTTGATTTGTTTGATGCGACAGGAAACAGTATTGGTTTGGTTGCAGGGGATGATGTCACTCTTATTAGCGCCATTTCAAAAGGTTCATTGATAACCAATGTCAATATTCTCAGTGATATTACCAACGGAACAACCTATGAAACCTACAAAGATGCATTGAAATCAGCGCTCTTCACTAGTTTCCCCTTATTTGGGGAGGATATGACGGTTGAATCGGATGGATCTTTAAAATTAACGGGTGCCGTTGGAGCTAGCAATGCTGTGACAGGGCTTGAACTGGGTGCCGGCCCAACTCCTGGGGGCGATGTCCGAGATACGTTCGGAGCTTCTCAAGTATTTGTTCAATCTCAAGCCGCTGTTGACGCCACTTCATTTCGTACAACAGGACAGGTTTTTGACTCTTTAGGAAACACTCATACCGTAAATATTACTTTCACTAAAACAGTTAACAATACTTGGGATTGGTCCGCGAGTACGGGGGGAGCGACAGTTGGTTCAGGGGTATTAAATTTCTCAAGTACTGGAGAAATTTTAAACTCAACTGGTGCGCTAACGCTCAATTTGAATAACGGAGCAACAACCCCGTTGGTTATTTCGATTGATTTTGGTACCGCTACACAATTCGGTGGAAACTCTTCTCTTGTTGTGACAAGTCAAAATGGAAACGAATCAGCAACTTTAAATAATTTCTCTGTTGGTCAAGGGGGAGATATTACCGGGATATTTTCTAATGGAAAAAATATTTTATTGGGGCAATTATCCGTCGCTACTTTCCAAAATCCAACCGGTCTTATTCGAGAAGGAAGAAATTTACTTTCTGAATCACCCAACTCAGGAGTGGCGTTTGTTGGAGTCCCAGGGGTGGGTGGGAGAGGAACATTTGTCGCTGGAACATTAGAAATGTCTAACGTGGACGTGGCGCGTGAATTTACTGACATGATCATCACTCAGCGTGGGTTTCAAGCCAATGCGAGAGTGATTTCAACGTCGAATGAGATGTTAGAAGAGCTGGTCAACCTGAAAAGGTAATAGTCCACCCAAAGGTGGGGAATTCCCCCACCTTCGGGTTGATTAAATTTAAATAAGGAAAAGAAACTTTTATGTCGTTACCAGAAACAATAAAAAAAGTTGGAGTAGAAATTGTGGTTTTTTCCCTCTCAGGAGTTATTAGTGTCGTGGGGTCTTATGTGTTGATTAAACGCGTGTTGCCTCAGGCTTGGTTTCAGGGTGAAACTGTTGCCGTGGTGGCGGCTCCAGCAGACGCACATGCCGCAGAAGGCCAGAAGGCTGCCGAGAGCCATAAAGAGGGAACAAAACCAAAAGAAGATCATGGAAAAGAAAAACCTAAAGGACATGGCGAAGGAAAAGAAGAGAAGGAGGAAGGCGTTAATGTCCCATTGAAATCTGTCATTGTTAATTTGGCAGATACCAATGTTCGTCGGTTTGGAAAAGTTTCTTTGTCTTTACAAGTGAAAGATCCCAAAGTTGTGGAAGACTTGAAAAAAGTGGATCCGCAAATATATGACACTTTGATTAAAGTGTTGAGCCATTTCAAATATGAAGAGATTAGCTCTCTCGATGGAAAAGAACTGTTCAAAGAAGAAGTGAAGAATAGAATTAATGTCATTTTAAAAGATGATGTTGTTACAAGTGTATTTATCACCGAATTGATTGTGCAATAGGGAAAATAGTTATGGTCGCCACTTTTGATGCTCGTCAAACAATTCTCTCCAAAAAGAAAAAAGAATTTCTTAAAAAGATATATATCGAATTTTCTTCTGCTTTAGAAAAAACACTCTTGAGTTATATTTCACTTCCTATTCATGTCTCTATAAAGGACATTAATTATTTTTCATATGAAAATTATCAAAAAGGGACCGAGGGTTCATTTTTGTGGAATTTGTTTGCCATTGAGCCAGTGGGAACTTTAGGCTTATTAAAAATACAAAACAATTTGGTGTTGGTGGCTTTAGACCGCATTTTAGGTGGGCCGGGCAAATTAAGCGCGGAAAAAAAAGAACAACTTTCATTGATCGAATTAAAAATGTCTGAAGCCTTGGTTAATCAGATATTAAACCGGTTGAATGCGGTATTAGAAACCTATGGCGAATGTAGTTTTCATGCTCAAGCAATGGCACAAAATAACAAAGACTTAAAATTTCTTTCGGCGGATGACCCTGTGATTGTGGTGAGCTTTGAAACAAGTTTTGGAGAATTACAAGGAAAAATGGACGTTTGTTTCCCGGTTACTTTTCTTGATCCTATTTTGGCCACCGTTGATAAACAAGATCAACAATCATTTGGGAATTTGAGCGACCCAAAAATTGCGCATATTGTTAAAGAAAAAATGGGTCCGTTGCTCGTCCCTGTCTGTGCTTATTTAGGTGAATTGAAACTTCCTCTAGAAGAGTTGTTGGCTCTAGAGCCGGGCCATGTGATTTGTTTGGGGCCTATTCACAAAGATTTGGTTGTAAAAGTGGCCAATGTTCCAGTTTTTTTAGGTTCTCCTGGTGTATCAAATGAGAATTTGGCTGTTCAAGTGCGCGTGGAAGTCCCATGCAAAAAGTAAGGAGTAAGTTTTATGTCCAATGACTTAACGCCTCCAGAAGAACAGGGGCAAAATGAAATGGTGGTTGGTCAACCATCAGGTATCGATAATATAACAACGGTTCAAAAAGCTGAGTTACCTCCTTTGGTTTCAAATCCCAAGGCGCCTGTTAATTTAAAAATTGCGCCACTTATGGATGTGAATTTAAATGTGAGTGTTTTGTTGGGGAAAACCATGATGACTTTGGGAGATCTTCTGAAACTGGGATCTGGATCTGTGATTGAACTAAGTCGTCCCACAGGAGAACCTGTTGACATTCTTGTGAATGATCGTTTTTTTGCCAGAGGAGAAATCGTGGTTGTTGAAGAATCTTTTGGCGTAAGAATTTTAGAAGTGGCTGACAATCAGAGAGCGGAGGCAGCGTGAGTAAACTTAAATCTGTAATAAAGATTTTCGTATTTTATTTTTTATTTGGGATTTTACCAAACCCCGTTTTTTCTGTGACGGTTGATGAGCCTATTAATACTGAAATGCTTCTTGATAGCTTGGAATCCAATTCCACTGAAAAACCAATGGCCCCAGAAACAAGTTTTTTCTCCATATTATTGAGAACAGGTTGCGCGCTTTTAATTGTTTTGGCTTTGGGTTGTGTCGCGATTAAAGTGATGAAAATGTTGCGGTTTTCACCCGCAGTGAAAACTTCTTCTATTCAAATTATTCAACGGTTACCCCTCTCGGGCAGGAAAGCTCTTTATGTTGTGAAAGTAGCAGAGAAAGCCTTGATCCTGGGAGTATCCGAACAAGCCATATCAAAAATTTGTTTTATGAATTTATCTGATTTCCCTGATACAGAAGCAATGGCATCTGCCCCTGCTGGAAGGTTCGGTGAAATGTTGGCTCAAAAAATGAGAAGTGTGATTGGGAAAAATGAAAATTAATTTTGAAAAGTTGAAGACTTGGTTTCCTGTTTTTACCGGAATGATGGTTTTATTTGTTGCCAATTCAGTTTTGGCGGCAGGGCCTTCAGCTTCTCCTGTCATGGCGTTACCTTCGTGGGCGGAACCTAAGCGACTTTCCGTTTTATTGGAAACGCTCTTTGTATTGACCTTTGTTTCATTTGTCCCTTTTTTGCTTTTGATGACAACTTGTTTTCTTCGCATTGTTATTGTTTTAAGTTTTTTAAGACACGCTTTGGGAACCCAACAAATTCCACCTACCAATATTTTGGTGGGATTGGGTTTGGTTCTTACTTTTTTTCTTATGTCACCGACAATTCAGAAAATTAATGAAAATGCTTTTGAGCCCTATAATAATAAAGCCATTTCCTGGAATGAAGCCTTAGAAAAAGGTTCTCAACCGCTTCGTGATTTTATGCTCCGTCAAACGCGGAAAAAAGATTTGGCCCTTTCCATAAAATTAGGGCACATCAAAAAAATTGAGAACGTTAAAGATTTACCCTTTTTTGTGGTAATGACAGCTTTTGTTATTAGCGAATTAAAAACTGCTTTTATTATTGGGTTTCTCATTTTTATTCCTTTTGTTGTGGTTGATATGGTCGTGGCGACTGTTCTTATGTCACTGGGTATGATGATGGTTCCTCCCACGACGTTATCACTTCCTTTAAAAATTCTTTTGTTTGTTCTCATGGATGGGTGGAATCTCCTTATTCAAGGATTGGTGGAGAGTATTCGTTAATGGATCTTGCAACCGCTATCTCAATTATGCAAGACGCTATTTTTGTGTCTCTGCGAGTTCCAGCCCCCATTCTCATAGCGGTATTGGTTGTCGGGGTTGTTATCACATTATTTCAGGCCGCGACTCAAATTCACGAAATGACGTTGGTGTTTGTCCCTAAGATGATTGTGACGTACGCGCTCTTATGTATTTTCGGAAATTGGATGCTTTTTACATTGATCAATTTTGGACATCGATTATTCGCCAGTATTCCATCGATGATTCGTTAAGTGAAAAATATGAATATTTTTAATATCGAATATTTTTTGCCGGTCCTGGTAAGAGTCAGTGGGCTTTTCCTGTTTACTCCTTTTTTTAACGGAAAAATGATTCCCATGTTGGTGAAAGTGGGGGCCTCTATTGGACTTTCTTTTATTGTTTTTTCAGTGATGAAGTGGGATGTGGTTTTGCCAGATTCCAGTGTTGGATACAGTATGTTGCTTATCAATGAAAGTATGGTTGGATTTGTAATGGGAACATTTTTGGGTGTTTTGTTTGCTGGCGTTCAGGCGGCCGGCAATATCATTGGATATCAAATTGGGTTTAGCATGGTGTCATCTTATGATCCCAATTTCGGACAGATGGAAGTGATCAGTCAGTTAAAGTCGCTTCTTGCGATGACTTTATTTATTTTGATGAATGGTCATCATAAATTAATTGAAGCCATGGCGAAAAGTTATGAGGTGATTCCATTGGGTCAGGCTCTCTTTTCTCCGGCATTGGTATTTAAGTTGGTCGGATCAGGGGGGCTTATTTTTGACTTGGCGTTAAAGGTTGGCGCGCCCGTTATTGTCACACTATGGATGAGTTCAATTTGCCTGGCCATTTTAAACCGCATGATTCCTCAGATGAATATTTTTATGATCGATTTTCCTGTTCGAATTAGTATTGGGCTAATGTCTTTATCATTATCACTTCCCTTCATTTCAAATCAATTTGGATTCATGTTAAAAGCACTTATGAAAGATCTCTCGATGGCATTTGTTTCGATGCGAGGCTAAAAAATGGCTGAATCAAGCGGACAAGAAAAATCAGAAAAGCCCACACCGAGGCGATTGCAAAAAGCCCAGGAGAGGGGGGAAATTGCCCAGAGTCGTGAATGGCCAGCGACGTTGGTTCTTTTTGGTGGTTTATTTGTCTTGCTAAGTTTTAAGTTGGAAATTTTCAATGAATGGCGTGAATTGTTCCAAACTATTGTCCATGAAATACCTAAGGTGTTGTGGCAGGATGAAAAGTTGGCTCCAACCGTTCACATTGCCGGTCGCCAGATATCTAGTATTTTACTGCCTGTGTTTTTGGTGACTTTTTTTATGGGCCTTTTTGGTGGTTGGAGCCAAAATGGAATTATTTTTACAATGGATGCTCTTAAACCACAGTTTTCTCGTCTCAATCCTTTGGCGGGTTTTAAAAATTTATTTTCTGGTCGTGTTGTATCTGAAGTTTTAAAAACAATTTTTAAGGGATCCGTTGTTGCCATTATTGCCGCTTTTCATATCAAGTCAATTGTGAATCATGCTTTCATTTATGAAGGGATGTCAGCCGGAGCACTTTTTTTAGATACAGCTCAATTAATGTATCGTTTCGCGGTTCATGTCGCCATATTTATGGTCGTTTTTTCTGGATTCGATTATTTTTTACAGAGAAAACAATGGCTTCAACGTTTAATGATGTCTCGCCAAGAAATAAAAGAAGAATTAAAAGAATCTGAAGGTAATCCCCAAATCAAATCCAAAATTAAAAGCATGATGCGTAAATTAAGAGGTAAACGCATGATGAGCCAAGTGAAGGATGCTCAAGTTGTAATTACCAACCCCACTCACTTCGCTATCGCTTTGCAATATAAAAAAGATATGAAAGCCCCCATTGTCTTAGCCAAAGGGGCGGATTTAATCGCTAAAAAAATTATTCAAACAGCTCGGCTTCATAATGTTCCTGTTGTTGAAAATAAACCTTTGGCGCGCCTTTTATATCGATGGGTTGAAATTGGGGATGATGTCCCGTCAAATCTGTATCAAGCCGTCGCGGAAGTATTGGCTTATGTTTATCGATTAAGACAAAAGGTGTGGAATTATGATAGCGCAAAGCAGTCCTAAAAAAAGTTTTGAAGCGTTAAGTGCCATTGGTGTTATTGGCATTTTGATGATGATGTTGGTTCCTCTTCCGACATGGTTGATTAGTTTTTTGATTGTCTTAAACCTTGCACTTTCAATGACAGTGTTGTTGATGACGACTTACATTAAAGATGTATTGGAGTTTTCTGTTTTTCCAACACTGTTATTGGGGTTGACTTTATTCCGTCTGGCTTTAAGTGTGGCCAGTACCAAACTTATTCTTTTACAGGCGGATGCAGGGTCGGTGTTACAGGCTTTTGGGGAAGTGGTTGTTAAGGGAAATGCGGTTGTTGGATTCATCGTTTTTCTCATCTTAATTATTGTTCAGTTCATCGTTATCACGAAAGGTGCCGAACGCGTTTCTGAAGTAGCGGCCCGATTTACTTTGGATGCCATGCCGGGAAAACAAATGGGTGTTGATGCAGAGTTGAATGCTGGAATAATAAATGACGAACAAGCCAAAACTCGACGGTCGATGATTCAGCGTGAAGCGGATTTTTATGGCGCAATGGACGGTGCCAGTAAATTTGTACGCGGAGACGCGATTGCATCGATCATTGTTGTTATTGTCAATATTGTCGGTGGAGTTTCAATTGGATTCATGCAAAAAAGCATGGATTGGATGGACATCATTAAAACTTACACTATTTTATCCATTGGGGATGGATTGGTTCATCAGATTCCAGCGCTCATTGTTTCAACGGCCACTGGTATTTTGGTCACACGCTCTGGTGACAAAGCGACGTTGGGGCAGGAATTGGGTTCTCAGTTTTCGTTGAACCCAAGATCTTTGGGGATGACCGGTGGAATTCTCGGGCTATTAGGTGGTATTGGTTTATTTACCGGGTTGCCGGCTTTTCCATTTCTTTTTGTATCAGGGTTAACCTCTGGATTGGCTTATGTTCTTTCAAAAGCTCGTAAAGAAGCTGACGAAAAACCGGTTAAAACATCTGATAAAAACCTTCCGAAAACACCAGAAGATGTGATGCCTTTACTCAATGTAGAAGCTTTGGAAATTGAATTGGGGTATGGATTACTCTATCTTGTCGACGAAACTCAAGGTGGAGATTTATTAGAGCGAGTGGCCATGGTTCGAAAACAGTGTGCCAAGGATTTGGGGATTGTCGTTCCTCCCGTAAGAATTCGTGACAATGGCCTTATTTCAAATAATACCTACGCTGTCAAAGTTCGAGGTCTCGTTGTAGCGAAGGGAGAACTTTTGCCCAAGCATTATCTTGCTATGAGCACTGGTTTGGAAGAGCGTCCCATAGAAGGCATCTCAACGAAAGAACCTACTTATGGATTGCCGGCTTTGTGGGTTAAAGAAAATATGAAAAGAGAAGCCGAAGTGAGTGGTTACACGGTGGTTGATAACGCCTCGGTTATTGCGACGCATTTAACTGAGATTGTCAAATCACACGCCCATGAACTTTTAGGACGGCAAGAAGTTCAGGCGCTTATTAATGACTTAAAAACCAAAGGGTTCACGGCAATTTGTGATGAATTAATTCCTGGTGTTCTCAGTCTCGGCATGATCCAAAAAGTTTTACAGAATTTATTGCGTGAGCGAGTTTCTATTCGGAATCTCCTGACTATTTTGGAAAGTTTAGGTGATACAGCGCCTTCGACAAAAGATATTGATGTTTTAACCGAGTATTCTCGTGCCAGTTTGGCTCGTCAAATTTCACAGCAGTATCGCGATCGTGAGGGCGTTTTGTATTGCGTTACGTTCTCACCAGAAACTGAAAAAGTTCTTTTCCAAAGCATTCAGCGCAATGATCGTAACGCCCATTTGATTTTAGATCCAGCTTATTACGATAGGTTGGTACAACAAATCAGTGAACAATTGAATTCTCCCATGGCCGCGGGAACGCCTGTTTTATTGTGTTCACCTAGTATTCGTCCTTATCTTAAAAAGCAATTAGATCGGTCTATCAGTAATGTTGTTGTGTTGTCTTATAACGAGGTGACTCCTGATACGTCAGCAAAATCTATTGGGATGATTTCGACCTCTCAATCAATGCCTTTAAATAACGCCCCGGAAATGGAAAAAATTGGAGTAAAACTATGAGCCATACAACTGCCGCCGTTGAAAAAAATAATATCGAAAAAACAGGAAATCCCACGCGAAGTCTCAGTACTCAGGAACTCGAAAGGTGCTGGAGTGAATATGTCAAATCGAGGTCACCACAGTTAAAAGAAACATTGCTGGCAAGATACAGCTATTTGGTGCGATATGTATTAGGTCGGATGAAGGTAAGTCTGGTTCCTAACTTAGATCACGACGACCTTGAAAGTGCGGGGATTATTTGTCTTATTCAAACGCTTGACCGATTTGATCCCTCTCGTGGAATTAAATTTGAAACCTATGCTTATCAGCGAATTCAAGGCGGAATTCTTGATTATCTGAGGAAAATGGATTTTTTGAGTCGATCTTCTCGAGATCGAATAAAAAAATTCAAAGTTGTTTTAGAAAAGCTTACCGAAAAATTAGGAAAAACACCGAGTGATGATGAACTCATGGTGGCCATGAAATTAGATGCCGATGGATTAAAACAAGTGTATTTTGAAATGAGTTGTGAAAGTCCAGTATCTCTAGAATCAACAGGAGATTTTTCTGACGCTTCTGAAGGGACTTGGAATAATGATGGGGGAATTGATCTCAATGAGCCTGAGGTTTTTGATCAATTAATTAAAAAAGAAACAGCGGAAATTTTAGGGCAAGTCATCGACAGTTTGCCTGAGCGAGATCGCAATTTAATTTCACTCTACTATTATGAGAATTTGACATTTAAAGAAATTGGGACGATATTAAAGGTCTCTGAGTCAAGAATTTGTCAAATGCACTCGAAAGCGCTTTTAGATATCGAAAGTGGCCTTAAGAAGAAGGGGCTTCGTTAGCGGATACTTCTTTTGTTTTGTAGTTGATGGATCGTTCATAAACATTGGCAATCCCAAGATCAGCTCTGTATTTAGCGACGGTTCGAACCGCCACTCCCATTTGATATTCTACCTTGAGCAAATTTCTGAGTTCATCATCTCGATAAGGTAGGATTAGTTTTTTTTCTCCGATTAACTTTTCTTCGTGATCAATAAGAAGATAAATAGCCGCTTTTACTTTGTGAATCGGTCCTCTGACAAAAAAGAATTTAAGAGGAATTTCTTCTCCCCAAGGCATACCAATTGATTTTCCATAGATGGCACGACTAATAGAACTAGAGTGAATATCCATTTCACGCCCCATTTCTAGTTGAGTGAGGGAATTGAGTTGACCGGGGTCTTTGGACAATAAAAATGGGCGTTGTCGATCCATAATTTTTTCGATGGTTTGATAAATAATAGATTTTCGTGTGTTAATAAGTTCCATTGTTTTAATTAAATTTTCAAGGTAACGTATTTCTTCTTGCGCGCGATTGGGCGCATTTTTGAGTGAATCAAATTTCTCGTGATCAATCACATATCGTCCGCGGCCATATCGGAGAGAGTTATAGTACACAGTAAATTCACCTGAATGATCTTTTTCAATAGAAGCAATTTTAGAGTAGTGTTCATGGGAGCTAGGGGAGTTGCCGGGGTTTTCGCTGGATTTTTGAAATTCTTCATCAAGCGCTAACTTGTCCACTAGTTCCATGATTTTTTTTGTGCCCGTTGTGCTGAGGTTGCAATGTTTTGAAATTTCTTCTAATGAACGATCTTTATCATTATAAAGAAAATATTCTTTAAAATTATCCATCCCTATTTTTTGGCATAAATCGATAATTTCTTTTTTGTCGGAAAGATATTGATCCGTGATGCCTGAAGATGGGGCGGAAACGATGTCTTCATTAATTTCCAGAAAACCTGTTGAAATGCCTGTTCGAGGATAACGTTGGTATCTGAAAATTCGATTGTTGTTAATAGAACTTTTGTAGTGAAGAAATAAGGGATCTTTTTCTACTTGTTGAACAAGATCATGAAATGAAACTTCGGGTAGACTAATGAAATTGGCAAGTTTAACGCGGTGCGCCAATCGGTGCTGATGCGCAAGGCCGACGGACTGGTTTAATTTAAGAGAAACATCACCCATTTGCAGGTTATTATGATATTTACAAATAACTTAAACAACAGCAAAGTTTAAAAATAATACAAACAATACATTGTTGGGATAATAGGGATATACTTTATTAAAAAATCTTTCTCGCCAATAAGGCTCAAACTCTCTATAATACGCCCCTTGTTGATATGGTTCAATTGTGGTCATAGCTCAGCGGAAGAGCACTTGCCTACGAATCTTAAATACGACATTGTTGATGATTAACGAGGATTTATTATCGTTTAAATAATTTGTTTGCCGCTTTGATGATAGGCGATGAAGAGTCTCGGTGGGAATTGATACACGAATTGACACATAAACATTTTGTGAGAAAATGATAATGGGACGGGGGATGAAAGTCGTTTTATTTGGTGATAACGGAGTTGTCATGGGTGTTCCGGCCGCCCCATTTGAGAAGGCGCTGGATGGTGACCGTTCAATCTTGTTTCCCGACTTTTCCGGACAGACTGTAAAAGCGGCAATCATTTTTCTGGACAGCCATAACAATCGCCCAGCATCGATCCGCCGGATCGAATCCATGATCGTGAAATTCAATAATTCCGGCCAGATAGATTTTTCAGAAGACAAAGAGGAATCGGATCTCATGGGCAAGGTGCTTGGGGGATTCGCTTCAAAAAGTTCATCCGACATTTTGGAGAGCCTTAAACCAGATCTAGCCGCGCTCCAATATCGCGACAAATTCAAGTGGACGCCGGACCTCCGCCACTTAAAAACCATCAGAGAGCTTGCCCTGAGCTAGGAATAATCCTCGTTTGTTGAGAATCTATTTGGTTTTCTTCTTCAGGCAAATCGACGTCATTTTTTAGTCCTTCCTCCAGAATCTTCGAGCTTTCATCTTCTCCTTGTTTTCTCATTCCCGCAATAATGGTCTCCATGGTTTGACCCGCAACGACAGCATCATCGGACTCGACTCCAATATATCTCTCGGTCATGGCCATTGTGGCGTGTCCGAGATACTTTGAAATGGCTTTGAGTTTCATACCCTTGTTATGGAGCAGGGTTGCGCCAGTACGCCGCAAATCACGAAATTGGAACTCCTGAAGCCCAACCAATTTTAATGCGGAATCCCATCTTTTTCGGAAATTTGTGAAGTCGAAAATCTTGTCACCAGTCGGCGCCGTATTAATGAGCTCCCTGATATCGGAGGTGATATGTATCGAATAAGGAAGCTTGGTTTTTGCTTGATACCCTTTTAGCCGATTTGAATTTTCATGGATGTTCCCTTTACTTAAAAATTTAAGGTCTTTTCGTCTGAGCAGCGTGACGAGAGCGCCTTGGAAGATTCGGATCAGTTCGGGGTCATGCGCCATGACTTTTATGAAACGGTTATATTCGTCAGTTGTTAGAAGGCGGTTCCTGACCCGTTCCGCTTCGGAATTTTTTTTCACAAGAGTGGCAGGATTATCCTCGGGCAAAAGAATATTTTTAATGACCTTCTTCCGCTTTGCGAATCTCAACTTGTTGAAAAAGCAGGTCATCGTAGTGTGATAGCGGTTGACGGTGGACAAGCATGAGCCCTCCGATTCCACTTGATGCCTCAAGTCTTCGATATCTTTGTAAGTGATCTCATCGACAAACCGGTGACCGAACATCTTGTCGATTTTTTTGAAGTATGTTCTATAGTTACGCCCCTGATTTGCGGTTTTCTTTCCATGCACATCCATGAAGATATCGATCGCCTCTCGAACTGTGATCCGTGCCGCCTTTGAATCCCGGCCAAAGGCCCCAACTCTCAATTGTTCCCTATATTCACTTAGAAGTGAAATGGCCTTGTCGAGGCTTCCTGGCATATTGGCCGGGCCAATCAGTTTGACCACGCGTCTTCCATGAGGAAAAAATCGAATCCAAACGTAACCTCTTTGGATCATGATGCCGCGGGGAAGATTTCTATTTTTGAATTTCCTCATTGTTAGATTCCTTTAAAGTTATTTTTTTGGAAAAACTTGAATTGTTTCCCTCGATCCATTGATGGATTTCCTGCAAATCAAATCGGATCAGAAAACCAACTTTTTTAAATGGGATCGACTTCTTGCTGATCCATGTTCTAATTGTCGAAATCGGGATGTCCAGATAATCGCTCAATGTTTTGGGTGATATATACCCCCGTCGCATCGCCTCCCATTTCAACCTTTCGTTATTTATGCCGTTTATTTGGGCCATTGTCCGCTCCTTTGATGACCCCCTCGCTTTGGTGAAACACGGGCCCTCACTCTATTTCGGCCCTACTTTTTGCCGAAAGGTTGCGTGAATAGGGATGACATGATCGAAATTGGCTGGATTTACCGCCCGTTTCGTGGCAGACTTAAAAAGTGGAAAAGGAACCGGAAACTACAGTTCAGCGCATATTGATAGTCGAGGACGAGGCAGTTATGGGGCGGTTCTTAATGAGGGTCTTGGCGAAACCCGGAAGGGAAGTGGTAATTGCATCGAGTTACAGGGAAGGCCTTAAGGCGATCCAAGAGAACTCAAAGATCGACGCGGCCTTGATCGATGTTAATTTGGAGAGTTATGACGGAATACGCTTGGCGATACTTTTAAGAGATCTTAGACCAGGACTTCGAATTGTAGTGATGTCCGGAAATCCGTCAAACGAACTGCGGGTGATACAAACAGGGTTTGGAGCCATGCTTGCCAAGCCCTTTACAATTGAGGAACTTGAGGAGCGCATTTTTATCAAAAACCTTCCTTCATAAAAATTCCAATACAGGATATGAAGATGAATTCTCTTTTATTGAACATTTAATTCCTTGCCTCAAGCCCCACCTTTCCAGGCCTCCAGGAAACTCTCCTCCGCTAAATAAAATCGACTTTTCCCAAACAGGTTAATTGCTGTATAATAGGATATGCCTATCCGAATTAGGCAGTGAGGTGTGAGTGTATTCGCGCGCTAGCGGTTATGCGATGAGAGCTTTGTATTACATGGCCAAGCGGGAAAATGTCCCGATTGATATACGGGCAATTGGAAAGTCCGCCAAGGTGCCGCCTGCGTATCTTGCAAAGATATTTCAGGCCCTCGTAAGAGCTGGAATTGTCACGTCTCATCGCGGTCCTCATGGAGGTTTTCTTCTGAAAAAAGATCCACGGAAAATTTCTCTTCTCGATGTCGTCAATGCCGTTGATGACGAAACAAACTCGCCGTTATCACGTTGCATCATGGGTCTGGATATCTGCGCAGATAAGAATGCATGCGTTCTTCATGATATCTGGGTGACTGCTGCCGCCCGGATGAAGCAACAACTTGAAAAAGTTTCAGTGAGAGATCTCAAGGGTTTTAATCAGCAGCTTAGGCCCTTCGCGAAAAGTCGCCGGGTACTTTCCGCCAGTCTGCGGTCGGTGTTCAAATAGCGTCATGGCCACTGAACCACGATTTTCATTTCTAGAAACCCTCAGCAGAAATCCGTTCCGTTTATTCTTCCCGTTGGGCATTATCGCGGGATGCGCTGGTGTTGGTCATTGGGCGATGTGGACGATGGGATATCCGGTTGCTGACATAAAGAACCTGCATTTGGTTCTTCAATCACAGGGGTTTCTCTCCTTTTTTGTCATTGGTTTTTTGATGACCGCGTTCCCCCGATTTTCCGGAACGAACCCTGCGAGCCTTATTGAAATTTCCATCGCCACCGCCGGCGCAGTTCTTTTTCTTACGGGAGCCCTGATTCGTCACTGGGTTCTGGCGCATACCGGAACTTTAATCGTTCTCGTTATGATTCCAGCGTTCGCTGCGCGCCGGCTAGCCCATCGAACCAAGGATTTGCCGCCTTCTTTTCTTCTTCTCGCTTTCGGACTGCTTCAGGCATTTTTGGGCGTCATATTTTCACTCATCACGAATATGGGTGAGTCGAACGTCTATCTCTTTTCCATCGGACGCCAAATGATGCAACTTGGATTTCTCTTATGCATGGTGCTTGGTGTCACCGCGAAACTGGCTCCTTTTCTTACGGGATATACAAACGATCCCGGTTGCGAGGATAACAACAGAATTTTCTGCCTCACGAAAAAATCCGAGATCGCTGCTCATGGCATTTCCGGAATTTTGATTGTCACGAGTTTTTTTCTTGAGCCTGCATTTCAGCGACTCGCTCTCGGGCTAAGAGCGACCGTTGCCACCATTCATTTGATTTGGTTCGCGAAAATAACCCGGCCCCTGAAAAAAAGGACGGCAACTATTTTCTTCTTCTGGCTTTCGTGCTGGATGATTCCACTGGGACTTTGGCTTGAATGTCTCTTACCCCAATACAGGGTTGCCGCTCTACACGTCGTATTTATCGGTGGGTTCAGCCTCATGATTTTCTCGTTCGGCATGCTTGTTGTGTTGAGCCATTCGCAGAAGGCGGCGCTTCTCAATGGAAAACTTTGGGCGTTGAAAAGCGTCGGCGCTATGGCGTTGATCGCCTTGGCCTTTCGTCTGGCGGCGGATTTCTTTCCTCAGAAGTACATGCTTTTTCTTCACAGTGCATCGGGTTTCTGGG
>JBJXGI010000005.1:0-30982 GCA_046153645.1 Elusimicrobiota bacterium
GCGAAGCATTGAACTTAAGCCCCAGTAAACGGCGGCCGTAACTATAACGGTCCTAAGGTAGCGAAATTCCTTGTCGGGTAAGTTCCGACCTGCACGAATGGCATAACAAAGAGACCGCTGTCTCAACCAGAAGCTCGGCGAAATTGTGGTATCCGTGAAGACGCGGATTTCCTGCGGTTAGACGAAAAGACCCCGTGGAGCTTTACTGTATGTTGTTAATGCATTGCGGGACTGAATGCGTAGGATAGGTGGGAGCCTTTGAAGTCCTTCTTTTGGGGAGGATGGAGGCACCCTTGAAATACCACCCTTTTGGTTTTGCGATGCTAACTCTGTGCCCTGAATCGGGCCGGAGGACATTGACAGCTTGGCAGTTTGACTGGGGCGGTGGCCTCCTAAATTGTAACGGAGGCGTCCAAAGGTTGGCTCAGCCTGAATAGAAATCAGGTGTCGAGTGCAAGGACAGAAGCCAGCTTGACTGTGAGGGAGACATCCCAAGCAGATGCGAAAGCAGGGCCTAGTGATCCGGCGGTTTGAATGTGGAATTGCCGTCGCTCAACGAATAAAAGCTACCCCGGGGATAACAGGCTTATCGGATCCAAGAGCCCATATCTACGATCCGGTTTGGCACCTCGATGTCGGCTCATCACATCCTCCCGCTGAAGCTGGTGGGAAGGGTTGGGCTGTTCGCCCATTAAAGTGGTACGTGAGCTGGGTTCAGTACGTCGTGAGACAGTACGGTCTCTATCTACCGTTGGCGTTGGAATTTTGAGGGAGGCTGTCCCTAGTACGAGAGGACCGGGACGGACGCGCCCCTGGTGTACCAGTTGTTCTGCCAAGAGCATTGCTGGGTAGCTATAGCGCGGTCGGGATAAACGCTGAAAGCATCTAAGCGTGAAGCCCCTCCCAAGATTAGAACTCCTGCTCCCTTAAAGGGAGCCTAAAGATCGCCAGTAGACTACTGGTTTGATAGGCTGGAAGTGGACGTCTAGTAATAGATGTAGCTAACCAGTACTAATTGATCGTGTATCTTAGTCGCATTAATGAATATTAAGAACGCAAATAGAACAGAAAATAGCAGGAATTAGCCTAAAGCTTATGGTTATTTGACCCTTAGTTATCAAAGACATTATTTATATTTTAGAGAGGAACAAATGCTGGTGGTAATTCCGAAAAGGTCACACCCGTTCCCATTCCGAACACGGCAGTTAAGCTTTTCAGGGTCGATGGTACTTATCCCGAAAGGGATCGGAAGAGTAGATCGCTGCCAGCATTGGTTCCTTTCATTGTTTGAAAGTTGGATTAGTTATTAAAGTAAAAATAAAGTATTATATTTATGGCACTGCAAAATGGAAAAGCATTTTGTGGTTGCTTTTTTTTGTTTTAATTTTACTCTCTGAGAAGTTGATTGCAAGTGAATGGATGAAATCAGCCGATCAACTTGAGAGTGGAAACTGGACAGTTTCATTGTATGGTGGAGCGTCTGCCACAGAGCCTGAAATACTCATGAAAGGATCCGGAGGAATTGTTGTTCCTATTACTGGTGGAAACAATACTGTAATAAGCAACAGTAGCTCTCGAATAAAATTAGAAGAGTATGTCGAATCTCATATGGCTGCAGTTTCATTTAGACCTCATGATAACGGCTTAACTTATTCATTTAAGATAGGCGAGGTAAAAAGTTCGAGTATTGAGTTTTCCTCTGGTACTTTTACAAATAAATTGTCCGGATTTGATGGGTATATTTGGGGAGTAGGATTTGGTTATAACGTGATTCCCGATACCATTGTTTCGATGGGGATCCAAATAGATTTTTCGTATTCAAATACGGTTATTGGTTTAGATAAATTCAATAGTCAGTTAGGCGTTTTTAGTGTTAATGAACAATTGATTCAAAACGAGTTTCAACTTTCGTCTTTGGTTAGTAAGCGAATTCAAATATTTGAACCTTTTGGTGGATTAAAATTTAATCGCGTTTCTACTATTCTGTATGACAAAGACTTAAAAAGCAGGGTTTCTGGAGTTGTTTATGGGGTTATCCCTACGGTTGGGATTAAGGTTAATTATGCCCCTAAACAGAGTGTGATTGTAGAAGTTAGTGGTGTAAGTGAGCAAGCAGTCCGGGCAGGGTTTATTTTGCAATTTTGAAAAGGAAAATTTATGGCAAATCAAATAAAAGAAAATATAGTTACAGAATTAGCTAAAGAGCTCAAAGAAACAAAACACGTAGTAGTAACTCAATATCAAGGTATGACTGCTGAAGGATTTGATGCCCTAAGGAAAGCTCTGACACCTCTTGGTGGAAAATATAAAGTTGTTAAAAACAGGCTTGCTAAAATTGCTTTTGACCAATCTGGCTTTGATGATCTCAAGGATCAAATGAAAGGCCCATCTGCTATTGTTTATTCTGGATCTGATGGTGCTGCAATAACTAAAGCCCTTTTTAAATTTACAGAATCTAATGACAAATTTAGAGTTCGTGGTGGAAAAATTTTAGGTTTAGTTACGGATTCTAATGGATTGCGGACTATTTCAAACTTGCCTTCAAAAGAAGTTCTTATGTCCACACTCTTAGCAAGAATGCAGTCACCTTTAATTAGTTTAGTTCAAATCATGAATGAACCTCTGAGTAAACTTCAGAGAGCACTTTCTGCTTTAGCTAAAACAAAAGCAGCTTAATAAATTTAATCATAATGTTCGCCAAAGGCGGACGCTACTACTTGAGTTATAAATAACGCCGGGTATTAGTTGATAGGAGGAATAAAATGGCACAAATTACAGTTGAAGACTTCGTTGAATCACTTGGAAAATGGACAATTCTTGACATTGATAAAGCTGTCAAAGCAATTGAAGAAAAATATGGAATTTCGGCAGCACCTGTTGCTGTTGCCGCTGCTCCTGCTGCTGCCGCTCCTGCCGCTTCTGAAGAGAAAACAGAATTTACCGTTGTTTTAACTGGTGCGGGTGCAAATAAAATTAATGCCATTAAAGTTGTTAGAGAGTTAACTGGACTTGGTCTTAAAGAAGCCAAAGATCTTGTTGAAGCTGCCCCTAAACCCGTGAAAGAAAATGTTGATAAAAAAACCGCCGAAGAGTTGAAAAAGAAACTGATTGAAGCCGGCGCAACAGCTGAAATTAAATAGTTCTAAACATTACCCATTCACATAAATATAGTTATTGCCAAAATTCGTCGGTAAAGACGAAATGGAGGGCCAGTTGAAGAAAACATCTTTTGCTCGGATTAAATCCGTTATTGAGCTTCCACCACTCCTCGAAATGCAGCGATCATCATATGCTGATTTCTTGCAGGCAGAGATTTCGCCTAAGGAGAGAAAAATTCAGGGATTGCAGGCATCTTTTTTAGATATTTTCCCAATTAATAATGGTGATGAGAGTCTTATGCTGGAATTTGTTCAGTATAACCTTGGAACTCCCAAGTACACTCTTGAAGAGTCAATTGATAAAGATGCAAGTTTCTCAACTCCTTTAAAAGCTGTTATGCGTTTGGTGCACAAACAGCCTTCAGGTAAACCCAAGGTTTTAACTGAGCAAGAAGTGTATCTATGTGATTTGCCTCTAATGAGTGACACAGCTTCTTTTGTTATTAATGGCGCTGAACGAGTTATCGTTAGCCAGTTACATCGGTCTCCTGGGGTTATTTTTGAAGAAGATGAAGAGAAAGCCATCTCTTCTTATGGAAAAAGTTTGTTTTTTGGACGAATAATTCCGTATAGAGGCGCTTGGGTAGAATTTGAGTTCGATTTAAATAACGCTATTTTTATCCGCATTGATAAAAAGAGAAAATTCCCTGCCACAACACTTCTACGTGCAGCAGGTGTTGAAACAACAGCACAAATTCTGCAATTGTTTTATGAAACGGAAAACCTTCCTGGAAACAGCGGGCAATTAGCCGGAAGAGTTTTGGCAGATGATGTAATTGATGAAGATTCCGGTGAGGTTTTATTAGAAGCCAATGCGGAAATTTCAAAAGAAGCAGCGCTCCGTTTTCAAGAGAAAAAAGTTAAATCTGTTAAGGTTATTATCACGGATCCTGCATTAAATGATATTGCAATAAGAAATACTTTAGCGAAAGATCCAGTTAGAAGTAGAAAAGAAGCAATTCATACAATTTATCGAATTGTGCGTTCTCAAGAATTTATTGTTCCTGAACAAGCAGAAGATTTTTTAAATACATTACTCTTTAAATCAATTCGACATTATGATTTTACAAAAGTTGGACGATTTAAGATCAATCGTAAGTTGCTCCCAATGTATGAATCGCTCGCTAAAAAGAAAGGTTTTGGTTTTGAAGTCCCTAGTGATCGAAGAAGAACCCTTTCTCTTGAAGATATTGTTGTTACAATGCAATATCTCATCGCCTTGAATAATGGTTTAACTACTGTTGATGTTGGAGATCAAAAAGTAAAAGTAGAAATAGATGACATTGATCACCTTGGAAACCGTCGTGTGAGAGGGGTCGGAGAACTTTTAGAAAATCAAATTCGTATGGGGCTGGCTCAAATGGCTCGTATGGCTCGTGATCGAATGAATTTACAAGATGAGCCCAATCCTACTCCGCGTTCAGTCTTAAACACGGCACCCGTAGCCGCGGCTGTAAGAAAGTTTTTTGGATCCAGTCAATTATCTCAGTTTATGGATCAAACCAATCCATTGTCAGAATTAACACATAAACGGCGTTTGTCCGCTCTCGGTCCTGGTGGATTACATCGAAAACGAGCAGGCTTTGAAGTTCGTGACGTCCATCATACGCATTATGGTCGAATTTGTCCTATTGAAACACCGGAAGGCCCAAATATTGGTCTTATCACTTCTTTGGCTTGTTTTGCTCGAATTAATCAATATGGATTAATTGAATCACCTTATCGTGCTGTTAAAAAAGGTGAAGTTTCTGATGAAATCGAATTTCTCACAGCTGATAAAGAAGACGATTACACTGTTGCGCAGGCCAATTCACCACTTGAGAAAAACGGTAAGTTTTCTGCTGAACTAGTGGCTTGTCGATTTCGTGGGGATTTTCCTCAGAAAAATCCAAATGATATTAATTTTATGGATATCTCTCCGGCGCAAGTTGTTTCTATTTCAACTGCGCTTATTCCGTTTTTGGAACATGACGACGCAAACCGCGCTCTTATGGGATCAAATATGCAACGCCAAGCAGTTCCTTTGTTAATTCCTCAGGCACCTATTGTTGGAACTGGGGTAGAAGGATCTGTTGCTCGTGATTCAGGCGCTGCTATTGTTGCCAAAAAAGGTGGTCTCATCGTTTCCGTTTGGAGTGATCAAATCGCTATTTATAATGACGAAGGTGAAGTTGATATTTATAAACTTCGTAAATATGCAAGATCAAACCAAGATACATGTATTAATCAAATTCCTTTGATTCGTGTCGGCGACCGAGTGAAAAAAGGTGAAGTTATTTGTGATGGACCGGCCACCAATCAAGGTGAACTGGCATTAGGAAAAAATTTGGTTGTCGCTTTCATGCCTTGGGAAGGTTATAACTTTGAAGATGCCATTTTGTTGAATGAGAAATTAGTTAGAAATGATGTTTTAACATCGTTTCATATTTCTGAATTTCAGATTGAAGCGCGTGATACAAAGCTTGGGGCAGAAGAAATTACTCGCGATATTCCCAGCGTTGGTGCCGATGCACTTGTTAATTTAGATGAAACTGGAATTATCCGTCCCGGTGCTGAAGTTGGACCTGGTGATATTCTTGTTGGAAAAGTTGCGCCCAAAGGCGAACAGCAAATTACGCCTGAAGAAAGATTGTTAAAAGTTATTTTCGGTAAAAAAGCCGAAGATGTGATGGACGCTTCCCTTCGTGTTCCCCCTGGAATTCGAGGGAAAATTATTGGAACAAGAACTTTTATTCGTAAAGAAAGATTGAGCAAAAAAGACGAAAATAAAAAAATTAAAGAGATCGATGCTGAGCTTGAAGGGAAACTTGAATGGATTCGTGAACAAAAGAAAGATCGTTTAGAGCGACTCGATAGAGAAGTGGAAGAAAAAATAATTACTTCCAAACAGTTCAGTGAACAAAAAGAAGTTGCTAAGGTTATGGCTCAGAAACTAGAGTCTGATGCTCGTTTAGACGCTGCGCGCCTTAAGGAAAATGTGAAACAGGGTGATGAATTGCCTGTTACCGTTAATAAGGTTGTTAAAGTATTTGTTGGTACTAAGAGAAAAATTCAAGTTGGTGATAAATTGGCTGGTCGTCATGGAAACAAAGGAGTTGTTGCTCGTATTATGGCGCCAGAAGATATGCCTTTTATGCCAGATGGAACTCCTGTGGATGTTGTCCTTTCTCCTCTTGGTGTGCCTTCCCGTATGAACGTCGGGCAATTGCTCGAGGTTATGTTGGGATGGGCTGGAATGCATTTAAAAACTCAGATGGTTTCTCCTGTATTTGATGGCGCAAAAGAAGAACAGATTTTAGATGTTATTCGTCAAGCCAAACAAAAATTGAGAGATGATGGAATGAGAGAAGATTATCTTCCAAATGATTATGGAGAATATACTCTTTATGATGGGAGAACCGGCGAAGCTTTTAGTGAGCGGATTACCGTTGGAGTTTTATATATCTTGAAACTTGCGCATATGGTGGAAGATAAAATTCATGCGCGATCCACTGGTCCTTATTCTCTTATTACTCGCCAGCCTTTAGGTGGTAAAGCTCAGTTTGGTGGGCAGAGATTTGGAGAAATGGAAGTATGGGCGATTGAAGGCTATGGTGCCGCTCATATTCTACAAGAGTTTTTAACCGTTAAATCTGATGATGCTAATGGTAGAACAAAAATGTATGAGGCTATTATTCGAGGAGAAGCTGTCGCTGAGCCTGGAATCCCCGAATCATTTAAAGTTTTAGTTCGTGAATTACAATCATTAGCTGTTAATGTAGAGCTATTAAGGACAAAAGATGGCGCCGCATCTCAGGCGACAGATTTATCTGATGAATCCATTCCGTCTACAGTAGCTTTGAGTGAAGCCACAAAGGAGAAAGAATAATCCATGGATACGCTCATTATTGATAAGAAAAAAGATCTTTTTAAATCTAAAAAAGGTTCCGCTCCTGCGGTTAACTTCACCGACTTTAATTCTATTCGGCTCTCTGTTGCGAGTGCGGAAGATATTCGTTCTTGGTCACATGGTGAGGTAAGAAAACCTGAAACCATCAACTATAGAACCTTTAAACCAGAGCGAGATGGTCTTTTCTGTGAAAGAATATTTGGTCCTGTTAGAGATTGGGAATGTGCTTGTGGAAAATATAAATACATAAAATACAAGGGCACCATTTGCGATCGTTGCGGTGTTGAAGTTACTGAATCGAAAGTTCGTCGCGAAAGAATGGGAAGTATTGAGTTGGCAGTTCCAGTTGCCCATATTTGGTATTTGCGCAAAGCCCCATCGAGAATTGGCTCTCTTCTTGGTATTCGACTCACTGATTTGGAAAAAATAACTTATTATGCTCGCTGGGTTGTTTTAGAAGATTTTAAAACTGACGATGGAAAAGTTAAATATGCTGCGAAGACTTTACTGACTGATGAGGAGTATCAAAAAGCACGTCAAGAATTTGGTGGTAAAGTTAACGTCGGGATTGGTGCAGAAGCCATCCAGAAACTTTTACAAAAAATTGATCTCCCAACTGAAGTCAAAAATGTTCGTGAACGTTTTCATAGTATTGAATCCGAAACCGAACGAAATAAATTAATCAAAAGACTTAGGATTGTTGAAGGTTTTTTACATTCTAAGAGTCGTCCTGAGTGGATGGTTTTAACTATTCTTCCCGTGATTCCACCAGATCTTCGTCCACTGGTTCCATTGGAAGGTGGTCGTTTTGCTACATCTGATTTAAATGATCTTTATAGAAGAATTATTAATAGAAACAATCGGTTAAAACATATTGAATCTTTGCGCGCTCCAGAAGTCATGATTCATAATGAAAAAAGACTGCTCCAAGAAGCAGTTGACGCTCTCATAGAAAATGGGGCTCGTGGTAAAGTTGTTGTTGGTGCCGGTGGACGTCCATTAAAATCACTTTCTGATATTCTTAAGGGTAAACAAGGACGTTTCCGTCAGAACTTGCTAGGTAAACGCGTAGATTATTCTGGCCGATCTGTTATCGTTGTCGGCCCTTATTTGAAAATGAATCAATGCGGATTACCGAAAGAAATGGCACTAGAACTCTTTAAGCCGTTTATTATCCGTGAATTAATGAAGAGAGAAAATATCACTCTTAAGGCCGCAAAAAGAATGCTTGAAAGAGTAAAACCTGAAATTTGGGATATTCTCGAACAAGTAACAAAAGATTTACCTATTCTTCTCAATCGTGCGCCAACACTTCATAGGCTTGGTGTTCAAGCTTTCATGCCAATTCTCATTGAAGGAAAATCCATCCAACTTCATCCTTTAACTTGCGCAGCTTTTAATGCTGACTTTGATGGAGATCAAATGGCTGTTCACGTGCCATTATCTTTGGAAGCACAGTTAGAAGCGAAGTTATTAATGATGGCAACGAATAATATTTTATCTCCAGCTTCTGGTAAACCAATTGCACTACCTTCTCAAGATATGATTCTTGGTATTGCATTTATGACCAAAATGAAACGAGGCGTTGATGGAGAGGGTCGTTTTTATTGCAATTCCGAGGAAGTTTTTACTGCATATCAAAATAAAACCACCAGTCTCCATGCTCGGATCAAGGTTGCTGGAGTTAATAAATTAGTTGAAGATAATTTAAATGAAGATGATCAAAGAAATCCGGAGAAGTGGAGTGAATGGACCACAGTAGGGAGAGTCATTTTCAATAGTATTGTTCCTGATGAATTGGGATACGTCAATATTAGTATCACTAAAAAAGAAATTTCTAAGCTTGTTGACCGTTGTTATCGAGAACTCGGGAATCTTAAAACAGCTATTTTCTTAGATGAAATTAAGCGACTTGGCTATCGATTCGCCACTGTCGCTGGTTTATCTATTTCTGTTTCAGACTTTCTTATTCCACAACAAAAAATTGAAATTGTTTCTAAAGCTTTTACTCAGGCAAAAGAAATTGCCAAACAGGCAAAAATGGGAATCATTACAGATTCAGAACGGTATAATAAAATTATCGATCTTTGGACTCATGTAACTGATGCGATTGCCGACCATATGTTTGATCAGATGCAAAAGCAAGAATCGGGATTAGCTAAACCAGGAGAAAAGAAATTTAATCCTGTGTTTATGATGGCTGATTCAGGTGCTCGTGGTAGTCGACAACAAATTAGGCAATTAGGTGGAATGCGTGGTCTCATGCAAAAACCTCAAAAGAAGTTAACCGGTGCTGTTGGTGAAATTATTGAAAACCCTGTTATTGCTAACTTTAGAGAAGGCTTATCTGTTCTCGAGTACTTCATCTCGACTCATGGAGGTCGTAAAGGTTTGGCTGATACAGCGCTAAAGACCGCCGATGCAGGATATCTCACTCGTCGTCTTGTCGATGTAGGTCATGACCTTGTTGTAACGGAAGAGAATTGTAAAACCATCAATGGTATTTTTGTCGGAACTTTACAATCTGGCGAAGATATTATTGAAAGTGTGGAAGAAAGAATTTTAGGACGCGTTGCTCTTGATAATATTGCAGATCCTCTGACCGATGAAGTCATTGTTAAGGTAAACGATATGATTACCGAGGAACAAGGGAAAAAATTAGCCAAGGCTGATATTGACCGCGTTCGGATCCGATCTATTTTAACTTGCGAAGCTAAACGCGGTGTTTGCGCTATGTGTTATGGTGTGAATCTTGCTAACGGGAGAAAAGTTGAACCTGGCGAAGCCGTCGGAATTATTGCGGCACAATCTATTGGTGAACCTGGTACACAATTAACACTCAGAACCTTCCATATCGGAGGTACTGCTAGTCGTGTTATTCAAAGATCTCAAGTTATTGCAAAAGAAGCGGGTGTAGCCAAATTCCATGGAATTAAAACCCTTGCTAATAGAGAAAATCAAACAATCTGCGTTTCCCGAAATGGTTATATTTCTATTCGAGAAACCGGTGGTAAAGAACGAAATCCTTATGAAGTTCCTTATGGTGCCAGAGTTAAAGTAACTGAAGGTAAGAAAATTGAAAAGGGTGATTTGCTCGTTGAGTGGGATCCTTATTCTCTTCCTATTATTACAGAAGAAGAAGGAACGGTTAAACTAGAAGATGTAATGGAAGGCGTAACGCTCCATGAAGAAAAGAACCGTATCACGGGTTTAATTGAACGTGTTATTATTGAGCATCGCGCCGAAGCTCTTCATCCCCAAATTGTTATTATTGGAAAATCCGGAAAACCTGTTGCGAAATATCCACTTCCTATTGACACCAACCTTGTTGTGCAAGATGGAGACAAAGTGCTTCATGGCGATATTTTGGCTAAGATTCCACAAGAGGTTTCTAAATCAAAAGATATCACCGGTGGTCTTCCTCGCGTTGCTGAACTTTTTGAAGCAAGAAAACCAAAAAATCCTGCTGTTATCTCTGAAATTGAAGGAACAGTTAAACTTTCTTCAACTCCCAAAGGCGGATTAAAAGTCATTGTCACTAATGAAGAGACTGGACTGCAAAGAGAGTATAATGTTCCACAAGGAAAACATTTGGTTGTTTATGAGGGTGATCGCGTTGGAGTAGGAGAACCCATCGTTGACGGAGCCATTAACCCACATGATATTTTAAAAGTTAAAGGCGCCAAAGAAGTTCAAGAGTTTTTAGTAAATGAAATTCAAGAAGTTTATCGCTTGCAAGGTGTTATCATTAACGATAAACATATCGAGATCATTGTGAGAAGAATGCTCTCCAATGTTATCATCACCAAATCAGGTGGGACCGATTTATTGGTCGGTGAGGTTGTTGCTCGTCACAAATTCATTGATGCTAATAAACATGTTAAGAAAGGTGAACAAGCAGAAGCTCAGCCTGTTTTACTTGGAATTACGAAGGCTTCATTGGCTTCAGATTCTTTCATCTCTGCCGCAAGTTTCCAAGAAACAACTCGTGTCTTGGTTGACGCTGCAACAAATGGAAGTATTGATGAACTCAGAGGTCTTAAAGAAAACGTTATCATTGGTCACTTGATTCCAGCAGGAACAGGACTTTATGAAAGAACGCTAATAGAGGAAGCAACTAAAAAATAATTATGCCTACAACAAGCCAACTTATTCGCGGAATACGCGAAGCTCAAATATCAAAAACAAAATCCCCGGCCTTAGAAAGTTGTCCTCAGCGTCGAGGGGTTTGTACGCAGGTTAAAACTGCAACTCCGAAAAAACCAAATTCAGCGCTTCGGAAGATTGCTCGTGTAAAATTAACGACTGGAATAGAGGTAACAGCTTATATTCCTGGAGTTGGGCACAATTTACAAGAGCATTCCATTGTTATGATTCGAGGAGGGCGTGTTAAAGATCTTCCTGGTGTTCGATATCATATTATTCGTGGAGTACTGGATAGCTCAGGTGTTACAGATCGTAAACAAGGTCGTTCAAAGTATGGTGCGAAAAGACCAAAAGCCAAGGAGGCTAAGTAACATGCCACGTAAAGATATCAAAGCCAAAGATCGTAGGCCCGCCCCTGCGCCAGATCCAATTTATAAATCAGTTTTGATTGCTCAATTTGTCAATAAACTTTTTATTGGCGGGAAAAAAGCAGTTGCTGAAAAAATTATTTATAACGCCTTGGAAAAAGTTAAAGCAAAGTCAGGAGAAGAACCATTAGCAACATTTAATCGTGCCATTGAAAATGTTAGGCCACTTCTTGAGGTAAGAGCCCGCCGTGTTGGAGGCGCCACCTATCAGGTTCCATCAGAAGTTCGTCCGGAAAGAGGGACTGCCTTAGCGATGAGATGGATGCTCACCTTTGCTCGTGCAAAAACCGGAAAACCAATGTCGGAACGTTTGGCAGAGGAAATTTTAGCAGCCAGTAAAAAAGAAGGACTTTCTATTAAGAAAAGAGAAGATACACATAAAATGGCCGAAGCAAATAAAGCTTTTGCTCATTACCGCTGGTAATTTACCAACCTAAATTAGGATCACATATCATGACCAAAGAAGATAAAAGTAAAATAAGAAATATTGGAATTATTGCTCATATTGATGCGGGCAAAACCACTACAACTGAAAGAATTCTTTATTACACTGGTCGTATTTATAAAATTGGTGAAGTTCATGATGGAACCACGGTTATGGACTGGATGGAACAAGAACGTGAGCGTGGAATCACAATTACTTCTGCGGCGACACATTGCAATTGGAAAGAATGCGCCTACAATATTATTGATACTCCCGGTCACATCGACTTTACCGCTGAAGTTCAGCGTTCTCTTCGTGTTTTAGATGGAGCCGTTGTTCTTTTGGATGGATCTCAAGGGGTTGAACCTCAATCCGAAACAGTTTGGCGTCAAGCTACAGATTTCAAGGTACCTCGTCTTGTATTTGCCAATAAAATGGATAAGCTCGGTGCCAATTTCTTCATGTGCTTAAACTCTATCCACGAAAAACTTGGAGCAAATGCTGTTGCAATCCAACTCCCTATTGGTATGGAATCAACGTTTAAGGGAATCATTGATTTAGTTAAGATGAAAGCTTTGGTTTGGGATGGCGAAGAGCTTGGTGCGAAATTTAATGAAATAGATATTCCAGCTGATCTCCTTGAACAAGCAAAAGAGTATCGTGATAAACTGATTGAAAAATTAGCTGATTATGATGACGATTTTGGGCAGAAGTATTTAGAAGGAGTCGAAATATCAATTCCTGAAATTCATACCGTCATACGAAAAGCTACGATCACCGGAACTTTTTTTCCATTTTTGTGTGGAACCTCTTTTAAAAACAAAGGTGTTCAGCCTTTATTAGATGCGGTAAATATGTACTTACCCTCTCCTGTTGAAAATCCAATTATTTCTGGTGTGGATCCAGAAGATGCTACTGAGGTGACTCGGGAAAAACAAGACAATCAACCGCTTACGGCACTTGCGTTTAAAATTCAAACTGACCCTCATGTCGGAAAGCTGACATTTGTTCGTGTTTACTCTGGGAAACTGGTTGCCGGAACAGAAGTCTACAATGCCACTAAAAAAACCCGTGAGCGCATTGGTCGTATTTTACGCATGCACGCGGATAAGCGTGAAGAAGTTCAAGAAATTACAGCTGGTAATATCGGAGCTGTTATTGGATTGAAAGGAGTAACGACCGGGCAAACAATTTCTGATGAAAATAAGCCCATCGTGATTGAACCACCAAAATTTCCAGAGCCCGTTATTTCTCTTGCAATTGAACCAAAATCACAGGCAGATCAAGAAAAACTGGGGATCGCTTTGGGGCGCTTGGCTGAAGAAGATCCAACATTTCGTATTCGTACCGATCAAGAAACGGCGCAAACGATTATTTCAGGTATGGGCGAACTGCACTTGGAAATTCTTGTCGATCGTATGAAAAGAGAATTTAAAGTTGAGGCCAATATTGGTAAACCTCAAGTGGCTTATCGTGAGACCATTCGCAAAAAAGTTGAACAAGAAGGGAAATATATTAAACAATCCGGTGGTCGCGGTAACTATGGTCATGTTTGGATTAATGTTGAGCCTAATGAAACTGGAAAGGGTTACGAATTTATTGACAAAATTAAAGGTGGACGTATTCCAAAAGAATATATTCCTTCTGTCCAAAAGGGGCTTTTGGCCGCTTTAGATACGGGAGTCCTTGCGGGCTATCCTGTTGTAGACGTTAAAGTAACATTGTTTGATGGAAGCTTCCATGAAGTTGACTCAAATGATATGGCGTTTCAAATCGCTGCTTCTATGGCTTTTAAAGAAGGATGCAAAAAAGCCAATCCTTTATTGCTTGAGCCTATCATGAGAACTGATATCGTAACCCCGAAAGAATATATGGGAGATGTCATTGGAGATTTAAATCGTCGCAGAGGGCGAATTGATAACGTAGAAGATAAAGGCCCTATTCAATATGTTCATGGTTTTGTCCCCTTAAGTGAAATGTTTGGCTACGCTACGACTATTAGATCATTATCTCAAGGACGAGCATCTTACTCTATGGAGCCTAGTCATTACGAAGAGGTCCCAAGAAATCTTACTGAAGAGCTCGTAGCAACCGCAAAAGTTTAGGAGAATTATATTATGGCTGAAAAAACAATCGACAATCAACGAATTCGTATTAAATTAAAGTCTTATGATCATAGAATGCTTGATGATTCTTTGTCGAAGATCGTTGACACTGTTCAACGGACTGGTGCCAGTTTAGCTGGACCTATCCTCTTGCCAACTTCAATAAAAAGATATACAGTACTGCGCTCACCACATGCCGACAAGAAATCGCGTGAACAATTTGAAATGCGAATTCATAAACGGTTGGTGGATATTCTTGAACCAACTGCCCGGACTGTTGAAGAATTAAGAAAGCTTGATTTGCCGGCGGGAGTGGACGTTGCCATTCAGGTCCCTAGAACGGATTTCTGATAGGTAATTTTTTTTTGTTAAACAAATAAATATATGACAGAACAAATTATGCAAACTAATGAACAAATACAAACACCTGATAACTCAGCTCTCGTGAAGGGATTATTGGGAACCAAAATCGGGATGACTCGGGTTTACGTTGATGAAGCTGAAATGATTCCTGTGACAATTATTTCCACCGAAGGTGTTGTTATTACTCAAGTAAAAACAACTCAAGACAATGGATATGATGCCATTCAAGTTGGATATGGAGATCTTGTTGATCGTAAATTATCTAAAGCTGAATTGGGGCACTTAAAGAAAAATGGGGTTGCTCTTAAAAGGCATTTAAGGGAATTTAGAGTCAAAGACACTTCTATTTTTAAAGTAGGTCAAAATGTGTCTCCTTCTGTTTTTCAAAAAGGAGATTGGCTTCAAGTTTCTGGTTATTCGAAGGGTGGTGG
The DNA here is from genome assembly GCA_046153645.1 of Elusimicrobiota bacterium. Classification (GTDB taxonomy): domain Bacteria; phylum Elusimicrobiota; class Elusimicrobia; order F11; family F11; genus JBJXGI01. Next base: position 14,945 of record JBJXGI010000005.1, read on the forward strand.
ATACGCTGGTGTCATTAAACGCCATGGGTTTGCCGGTTTACCTCACAGTCATGGCAATGGTGAATATCGTCGTCATCCTGGCTCTAGTGGTGCTCAAGGGCCTCAACATGTATTGCCTGGCACACGAAAACCTGGAAGAAAAGGGTATCTTTGGTCCACCATACCAAAGATTGAAGTGGTCGACGTTGATGTAACAAAAAATTTAATTTTAGTGAGAGGATCTGTTCCTGGACCAAATGGCAATCTCCTTGTTTTAAAAGCAACAAGCAGATATGTTTCACCAGTCCAACCTGTCAAAGCAGCAACCTCCAAATCAAAAGCTAAAAAATAGCTTTAGAAATATCGAAAGAAAAGAGTTGTGAAAAATTTATGGAACTAATAGTTATCGATAATAAAGGTCAAAAATCTGGAAGCTTTCAGTTTGATGAGAAATTGGTTGAAACCAAGGCATCTAAAGCGGTTTTGCATGAAGTGATTGTGGCCTATCAAGCTGCACAAAGATCTGGAACGCATTCAGTTAAAACGCGTGCACAAGTTTCTGGCGGAGGTATTAAACCGTGGAAACAGAAAGGAACAGGACGTGCACGGTCAGGTTCGACTCGTTCTCCTCTTTGGCGACATGGTGGAATTATATTTGGTCCCGTTGAAAGAGATTATCGCCAAAATCTACCCAAATCAAAAAAACATGTTGCTTTTAGAATGGCGGTTAAACTTGCTTTAGATGAAAATAGAATGCAAGTTGTTGATCCTGTTAAGCTCAAAGAAGCCAAAACAAAGAATGTTGCAGATGTTTATGCAAAGTGGAAAGCGCCAACGGGTTCCGTTTTTATTGTTGATAAAATAGATCCTAAATTTAATCTTGCCAGTAGAAATATTCCAAGTGTTGAGGTTTCTGATGTTGAGTCGGTTAACACTTTAGATGTTTTAAAAGCTCGCCAGATTTATATTACCTCTGATGCACTTACGCAGCTTTCTGAGAGAATCAATAAATCCCTAGGAAAATAATATGAGTATTTTAAAGAGACCGCTTGTAACTGAGAAATCAACTTTATTGAAAGAATTTAATTCTTATGCGGTCGAAGTTGATTTAAACGCAAATAAAAATCAAATTCGAGATGAAATAGAGACACGTTTTAAAGTTAATGTTATTGCCATTCGCACTGTACGAGTTCCTGGGAAATACCGTAGAAGAATCGGCCCTGTTGGTGGATATCGTTCTGACTGGAAGAAGGCTATTGTTAAAATTAAAAGTGGACAACAAATTAAGTGGGAAGAAGTCGCTTAAAGGAAAATTTTTATGCCAATAAAATCATTTAAACCATATACACCATCTAGAAGATCAATGACTGTTGAGGATTTTTCTTGGCTCACCAAGAAAAAACCACAAAAGAGTTTGTTGCGACCATTAATTAAGTCAGGTGGTAGAAATAACACAGGACAAATTATGGTGCGACATATCGGCGGTCGCCATGATCGTCGTTATCGATTAATTGATTTTAAAAGAGACAATTGGGGTATTCCAGGAAAAGTTGTTTCAATTGAGTATGATCCCAATAGAACTGCTCGTATCTCTCTTATTCATTATATTAATGGAGATAAACGCTATATTATTTATCCAGATGGTCTTAAAGTGGGTGAAACCATTATGTCGGGACCAAATGCCGAAGTTAAATTAGGCAATGCTCTTCCTCTTTCTTCAATTCCGGAAGGTACTGTGATTCATAATATTGAGCTTGTTCCTGGAAAAGGTGCACAAATTGTTCGTTCAGCTGGTGGTGCAGCTCAATTAATGGCCAAAGAAAGAGAATTTTGCCAAATACGGTTGCCTTCAGGTGAAATTCGTTTGGTTCCTTCTCAAGCCATTGCTACTGTGGGGCAAGTTGGTAACTTAGAGCATGAAAATGTCACTTGGGGAAATGCAGGTAGATCTCGACATATGGGAGTTCGTCCTACTGTTCGTGGAACGGCAATGAACTCTGTCGACCATCCTCATGGAGGCGGACGAGGGCGATCGAAAGGAAATAATCAACCGCGATCACCATGGAATCAACCAGCCAAAGGTTATAAAACAAGAACTCGTCATCAAACAGACAAATTTATTGTTCGTGACAGACGTCAAAATCAAGCAGTTGTTTCGGCTGTTTAATTATTAAGGAGCATAAAAGGCTATGAGTCGTTCTACAAAAAAAGGTCCCTATATTGATGAAAAGCTTCTTAAAAAAATCCTTGCCGCCAAAGCTAAGGGCGATAAGAAGGTAATTAATACATGGGCTCGTGCAAGTACAGTATCACCTGATTTTGTTGGAGTGACACTTGGAATCCATAATGGTCGAAAATTTTTGCCTATACTTATTTCAGAACAAATGGTTGGACATAAAGTTGGTGAGTTTGCCCCCACACGATTCTTCAAGGGGCATGGTGCCTCTCATACGAAAGAAGCGTCATCTCTCACATAATTTAAAAATTCAAGGAATATATCATGGAAGCGATTGCTAAAGCTAAATTTGCGAGATTTTCTCCCCGAAAGGTGGGACAAGTTTTAGGTCTTATTCGAGGTAAGTCTGTTGCCAAGGCTTATCATATTTTACCTACGGTGCCTCGCGCTGCAGGTATTTTGGTTTTTAAAACATTAAAAAGTGCATTTGCAAATTCTGGTGCGGGAGATGCCAATTTAATTTTTGTAAAAGAAGCTTGGGTTGATTCAGGTCCAGTACTAAAAAGAGTTCGCCCTATGGCCATGGGTGCTCGTGGTATTTACAAAAGAAAAACATGTCATGTCACTATTAAAGTGGCTGACCAAGCACCAAAGAAGAAATAGTTTAGATTTAAATTTTTAGGAGGAAGTGTGGGGCATAAAATTTCACCGAAGGCATTACGAGTTGGTTATATCCAAGATTGGGAGTCTAAATGGTTTAGCCCAAAAGATATGCCTGATCTTATCGAAGAAGATTTTAAGATCCGTCAGTATTTGAGAGAGCGTTTTAGAATGGCCGCTGTTTCTAAAATTCATATTGAAAGAACTGGTAAGTATATTCGAGTCAATATCCACACTGCTCGTCCTGGTGTTATTATTGGGAAGAAAGGGGCTGATATTGAAGGATTGAAGAAAGAAATTCAGGAAATGACCCGCTCTGAAGCCACTGTTAATGTTGTGATGGTTAAACGCCCAGAATTAGATGCTCAATTGGTTGCAGAAAGCGTTGCTTTTCAATTGGAAAAACAAGTGGCGTTTAGACGAGCCATGAAAAGAGCCATTGAAAGAACCATGCAGGCTGGTGCTGGTGGAATTAAAATTATGGTTGCAGGCAGACTGGGTGGAGCCGAAATTGCAAGAACAGAGTGGCTTATGGAAGGCCGCGTTCCTCTTCACACCTTTAGAGCTGATATTGATTATGGTTTTAACGAAGCCCATATCACTATGGGGCGCATCGGTGTAAAGTGTTGGATATTTAAAAAAGAATTTTTCACAAAAACAGATAAAGATTTATTGAGCGAAGCAGAGGTTATTAATCCAGCTGATCCAGCAATTTTAGAAAAAACTCCTGCTGATGATGTTGCTGCTGACACAGCTTCTACAAAAGCTCTTAATCTTCCTGGAGATAAGAATTAATTATGTTGATGCCATCACGAGTAAAATTTAGAAAATTACACCGCGGTCGCTTAAGAGGAACTGCGCACAAAGGGTCAACATTGGCCTTTGGTGAATATGGATTGCAAGCTTTAGAAAGTCATTGGATAACAGCCCGACAAATTGAAGCAGTGCGTGTTTCTTTGGCAAGATTTACCAAAAAAGGTGGAAAAGTTTGGATTAGAATTTTCCCTGATAAACCTGTTTCACAGAAACCTGCTGAAACTCGAATGGGAAAGGGTAAAGGCGATCCAGCGTTTTGGGTAGCAGTTGTTAAGAGAGGACGTGTTCTCTTTGAAATTGAAGGTGTGACGAAAGATGACGCCAAGAAAGCTTTTAAACTCGCCAATGATAAATTACCAATTCATTGTCAATTTATTGAAAGACCTGAGTTCTAAAAATTTAAGGATATTTTATGGCCAAAAAAAACGAAAAAGAATTTGATTATAAAGAAGCAAACGTTGAAACTCTTACACAACGTTTGAATAAATCGAGTGAAGATCTTTTTAAATTAAGATTTAAGACAACAACAACGCCTGCTTCTAATACCATGGAAATTAGAAATATAAAAAGAGAAATTGCGCGTTTGAATACTTTTATTAACCAAAGGAGAAACAACCCATGAATGCTGAATTACGACCAACCCGCCGGTTGGTAGAAGGATGGGTTGTTTCAGATAAAATGAACAAAACTCGCGTTATTGCTATTCGGTGGTCAAAACGTGAACAGCAATATGAAAAAGTTATGAATTTAACCACTAAATTATATGCCCATGATGAAAAGAATGAATCAAAGATGGGCGATCGTGTTAGATTGATGGAAATTCGCCCTCTTTCGCGAACAAAACGATGGTTAGTAACTGATATTTTGACAAAGAAAGTATAAGAGGACGTTATGATTTTACAACAAACTTATCTCACCGTTGCTGATAATTCTGGAGCCAAAGAACTGATGGTTATTCATGTGTCTGGTTCTTCTGGTCGTCGATATGCCCATTTGGGTGATATTATTGTATGTGCGGTAAAAGATGCTCTTCCTGGTGCAACTGTTAAAAAAGGCGATGTTGTTAAAGCTGTTGTTGTGAGAACCAAAAGAGAGACACGGCGTGTTGATGGGAGTTATATTCGTTTTGATGACAATGCTGGTGTTGTCATCAATGATGAAGGCGAACCCCGTGGAACCCGAATATTTGGCCCTATTGCTAGAGAGCTAAGAGAACGAAATTATTTGAAAATTATTTCTCTTGCTCCTGAAGTGTTATAAAAGAGAAAAAATATGTTAACTGTAAGAAAAAATGACAAAGTAAAAATCTTGTGGGGAAAAGACCGTGGAAAAGAAGGTCAAATTTCCTCAGTTAATCCATCAAAAGGATTGGTCCTTGTTTCTAAGCTTAATATTGCAAAGAGACATACAAAGCCTCAGGGTCAAGCTCAACCAGGCGGAATTAAAGATAAAGAACTTTTTCTTCCCATTTCCAAAGTTATGTTGGTTTGTCCAGATTGCAAAAAAGCCAATAGACCTAAATTTGATACTTTATCAGATGGAACGGGAATTCGAGTTTGTCGCAAATGTGGTTCGACAATAGCCGAACCAAAGAAACGTTAGGAGAATTTTTGTGTCTAGCAAAACTAATTATCAACCAAGATTAAAAGAAGCTTTTAAGTCTACTGGTGTGGGAATTCTTAAAGAGCGATTGAAAAAAAATAACGTTAACTCTGTTCCTCAATTGGAGAAAATCGTTATTAATATTGGCGTTTCTGCCGCAAGAGAAAACATTAAAGCACTTGATATTGCGCATGACGAATTAATGTCTGTTTCAGGCCAAAAGCCGACGATTCGAAAATCCAAAGCATCTATTTCAGCTTTTAAACTTAGAGAAGGTATGCCTATTGGAGTTGCGGTCACTCTTCGTGGAGCTAGGATGTATGAGTTTCTTGATAGATTTATCGCAGTTGCTACACCCAGAATCAGAGATTTTAGAGGTTTTAAGCCCAATGGTTTTGATGGTGGAGGGAATTATAACTTGGGACTTAAAGAACAATATATTTTTCCTGAAGTAAATGTTGAAAAATCTGATGGCCCTAGGGGAATGAACATCACTTTTGTTACTTCAACTCGTGATGATAAAGAATCATTCGAATTGCTAACGGTGCTTGGAATGCCGTTCGCTAAAAAGAATTAATTTAGAGATTAAAGAAGGAGTTTTAATAGAATGGCTACATACGCCTGGATGGCAAAAATGAGAAAACCGCAAAAATTTGCGACGAGATTTAGAAATCGTTGCAGGCTTTGTGGCCGAGCAAGAGCTTTTTATAGAGATTTTGGTCTTTGTCGTTTATGTTTCCGAAGTTTGGCTCATAAAGCACAGCTTCCAGGAATTGTTAAGGCTAGCTGGTAGGTGAGGAGAAAATTATGGATACAATTGGAAATATGATCGCACAAATCGCTAATGCAAACCATAAATTTAAGGAATCGATTGATGTTCCTGTTTCAAAAGTGAAAGTTGAAATCGCGAAAGTTTTAAAAGAAGAAGGTTTTATTAGTAACTACAGGGTGGCTCAAGATAAGAAAACATCTGTTTTAAAAGTGACTATGAAATATACCGCTCAAAAAGAACGCGTCATCCAGGGAGTCAAAAGAGTTTCAACTCCGGGTTTAAGAGTTTATAAAAAGTGGACCGAAATCCCATCGATAAAAAATGGACTTGGTACCGCCGTCATTTCTACTTCAAAAGGACTTTTATCCTCCCAAAAAGCACGCGAAAAAAAATTGGGCGGAGAAGTTATTTGTTACATCTGGTGATCTATGACAACTTTAATTGATAAAAAAGAAAAAATTGCTGAACCACTTTCGCGCCTTGGACGGAAGCCTGTTCCCATTGCCTCTGGTGTAAAAGTATCAGTTCTCAATAATGTCGTTACAGCTGAAGGGCCGAAGGGGAAACTATCTTTTTCGCTCCCGTTAAATATTTCCGCCAAAGTTGAAGGTGCTGAAGTTAAAATAATGCCTACGATCACGGGCGGTAATTCCAAAGCACTTCATGGTCTTTCTAGAAAATTGGTTTTAAACATGATTGAAGGGGTAACAAAAGGATTTGCAAAGAGATTATTTGTTGAAGGGGTCGGATTTAGAACAGCTATTGCTGGTAATAAACTGACAATGACTCTTGGATTTTCTCATCCTGTGATTATGGAAATCCCTAAAGATGTTCAGATTAAAATCGACCCTAAAACTCCCAATATTCTTTCTATTGAGGGAAATGATAAGCAACGAGTAGGACAAATCGCTGCTCAGATTCGTTCTGTTAAAAAACCAGAGCCCTATAAAGGTACTGGTATTCGTTATGAAAACGAAATAATTAAGCGTAAAGCTGGTAAGTCCGCTGTTGGCTCCACCGGTGGTGGAGGTAAAAAATAATGAAGTCCGTTGCTCAAAGATTTGAATTCAGAAAACTTCGCGTTAGGAAAAAAATATTTGGTACTGCTGAACGACCGCGTGTTTCTGTTTTTCGTAGTTTAAAAAATATTCATGCGCAGATAATCGATGATGTAAAAGGTGTAACTCTTCTTTCAGTTTCAAGCCTTCAAAAAGGTTTCGAAAATGGGAATGGAGTTAAAAAAGCTAATTTAGTTGGTCAAGCGCTCGCTAAAAAAGCTTTAGAAAAAGGAATTGAAAAAGTTGTTTTTGATCGTGGCGGTCGTGTGTATCACGGACGAGTGAAAGCTTTGGCCGATGGTGCTCGAGAAGCTGGTTTAAAATTTTAATTTTAGAAGGTAAATTGGATGAATAAAATTGACACAACAAATATGACATTGACTGAAATCGTAATTAAGGTTGGCCGCGTCGCAAAAGTTGTTAAGGGTGGAAAAAGGTTTTCTTTTAATGCCTTGGTTGTTGTCGGCGATGGCGCAGGGCATGTTGGAGTCGGATTGGGCAAAGCAAAAGAAGTTCAATCTGCGATCAAAAAAGGTTCATCACAAGCAGCAAAAGAATTATTTAAAGTTCCTCTTGTGGGACAGACAATTCCGCATGAATCAGTTGGAAAGTTTGGGGCAGGTGCTATTTTATTAAAGCCCGCAGCTCCTGGAACAGGTGTTATTGCTGGCGGATCTGCCCGTGCTGTTTTAGAAGCCGCTGGTGTAAAAGATGTTTTGACGAAATGTCTTGGTAGTCGGAATCATTTTAACGTCGTATATGCAACGGTTAGTGGTTTACAAGCTCTTAAAACTGCGGAAGAAATCTCGCGTTTAAGAGGAAAAACAATTGAGCTCGATCGAAAATTTGGAGATTCCCATGTGGTTACACAAAATTAAACCTGCTCCTGGTTCTCGCACCCCTAGAAGAATTGTGGGTCGAGGAGAAGGAAGCACATTAGGTCAAACAGCTGGCAAAGGTCAGAAAGGTCAGTCAAGCCGAGCCGGTGACTCTGTTATGACTGGATTTGAAGGGGGACAAACTCCTTTAATTCGACGAATTCCTAAAAGAGGTTTTAATAACCCCAGACGCATTAATTATGCCGGAGTTGATGTGAAAGTTTTAGAAGTATTATTTAAATCCGGCGATGAAATTAATGGTCAAAACTTATTTCAGAAAGGTGTTTTAAAAAACCCTCATGTACCTTATAAGATTCTTGGAAAATCCAAAATTACCAAATCATTTAAAGTTAATGGTGGGAAACTATCTCAGTCGGCTCAGAAAGTCATTCAAGATGCCGGCGGATCTATTGCTGAGAAATAATTAAATGCTTCAGTCTTTTGCCGACCTTTTTAAAATTAAAGAATTAAGAGCCCGCATTCTTGTTGCTTTGGGCGTTGTTATTATTTATCGCCTTGGTGTTATTGTCCCCATTCCCGGCGTAAATGCGGATGCCATTGCTTTACTTTTTAAAGGACAGTCTAATAACCTTTTGGGATTTTTAAATATCTTCTCGGGTGGTGCTTTATCGAGGATGTCTATTTTCTCGATGGGTATTATGCCTTATATTAATGCTTCCATTATTATGAGTTTATTGCAGGGCGCTCATGTTATTCCTTATTTGGATCAGCTAGCCAAAGAAGGAGAATCAGGAAGGAAGTCATTAAACCAAATCACTCGGTACTTAACTGTTATTTTGGGTATTATTCAATCTTTTGGTTTAACACAGCTTATTTCGAGGTTACCTCTTCCAGGGGATGTGCCGACTGTTTTGAATCCCGGTATTTCTTTTACTTTAATTACGATGGTAACCCTCGTTACTGGAACTGTATTTGTTATGTGGCTTGGTGAACAGATTACTGAGCATGGTATAGGAAATGGAGCATCGATTATTATTTTTACCGGAATTGTCGAAGGGATTCCTTCTTCTATCGTCAATTTATATAGAGATGTTTTCGACCTTCAACAGCGCAGCTTGTTCGGAATGATTTTTATTATTGCTTTTATTTTGGTTGTCATTGGATTGGTTGTTTGGCTTGAAACAGGTCAGCGTCGAATTCCAGTCCAATATGCCAAACGTGTTGTGGGGCGAAAAATGATGGGCGGTCAAAGTACTTTTTTGCCTCTTAAAGTGAATCAATCTGGCGTTATTGCTGTTATTTTTGCGGTTTCCATTTTGTCCTTTCCTGTTACGATTGCGGCATTTTCTCCTCAATCTGCATGGGCGCAGAGCATCAATAGATGGTTTAATGGCACTCAAATTTGGTATGAAGTTGTTTATGCTCTTTTGATTGTTTTCTTTTGTTACTTTTATAATTCCGTATCATTCAACCCAAAAGACATTGCAGACAACCTAAAGAAATGGGGCGGTTTTGTGTTGGGTATTCGTCCTGGTGATCAAACAGCTACGTATTTAGAAAACGTGATGGAGCGAATCACTTTGGGTGGTGCTGTTGCTGTGGCGGCGTTGGCTGTTCTTCCCACTATTTTACAGCATCAGTTTAATGTGCCGTTTTTCTTTGGTGGAACTTCTATTCTTATTGTTGTCGGTGTGGCTTTAGATACCATGAGTCAATTAGAATCTCACCTGATCATGAAACATTATGATGGATTTATGAAATCAGGTCGTGTTGAAGGGCGTAGTCGTGGACGCTGGTACGCTGCTTGAATATAATTTTTTTAGGTCCCCCTGGTTCTGGAAAGGGAACTCAAGCGAAGCAATTAGCGGAGAAAAAAGGTTTAACACACTTGTCCACTGGCGATTTGTTTCGAGAAAATATTTCAAAACAAACTGAATTAGGGAAAGAAATTAAATCTTATGTCGACTCGGGAAGATTGGTGCCAGATGAATTGGTTTCCAAAGTGGTCTTTGAAAAAATTTGTGATAAAAGTCAGATTAATTCATTTCTTTTAGATGGATATCCGAGAACGGTAGACCAAGCTAAGGCTCTAGATCTTTTTTTGACAAAAAACAATTTAGTTGTTGATGCTGTGATATTTTTTGATGTTGATTTTTCTGAATTAGTGAATCGATTATCCGCTCGAAGAACTTGCGCTAAATGTAAAGAAGTTTTTAATTTAATTAACAAGTCTCCTAAGAAAGAAAATATTTGTGATAGTTGTGGTGGAGAGTTGATTCAGCGTCCCGATGATAAAGCTGAAATTGTGCAAGATCGATTAAGAATTTATAAAAAACAAACAGAGCCGATTTTAGTGCACTATAAAAACTCTTCTGGGTTTATTCAGGTTAATGCTGGTCAAGGTATTGAAAAAGTTTATCAAGATATTGATTATGCGTTATCTGTTTTAAAATGATTTTTATCAATGAATTTAGTTTCAAGAAAGCCAGGCGTTGAGTTAAAAACAGCAGCAGAAGTTTCATTGATGCGTAAAGCTGGTGAGTTGGCCGGTCTTACTTTAAAAGAAGTAGAAAAACACATCGCGGCTGGAGTTTCAACTCAAGATTTAGATAAGGTTGCAGAAATTTTTATAAAGAAAAATGGTGGGATTCCTACTTTTATTGGTTATCGTGGTTATCCCGCTACTTTATGTGTTTCCATTAATCAAGAGGTTGTACACGGAATCCCAAACTCACGAACGATTATCAAAGAGGGCGATGTTGTTAGTGTAGATGTGGCAGCTACTGTTGATGGTTTTGTTGGAGATACTGCTTTTACGAAAATTGTTGGTCATGCCAGTTCTAAGGATCAAAAGCTAGTAGATGTGACAAAAGCTTCTTTGGATGCTGCCATTGCGGTGTGTCAACCAGGAATGAGATTGGGAGACATTGGTTTTGCCGTTCAAACAGTTGCTGAAGCCGCTGGTTTTGGAGTCGTTAGAGATTTTGTTGGTCATGGAATTGGGCGAAAAATGCATGAAGAGCCTGCTGTCCCCAATTATGGTAAACCCGGAACAGGTCTGAGACTAGAAATCGGAATGGTTATAGCGATAGAGCCGATGGTCACTTCCGGTTCTTGGAAAGTTAAAGTGCTGAAAGATGGTTGGACAGTGGTTACTGAAGATGGATCAAATGCCGCACATTTTGAGCATACTGTGGCCATAACAGATAAAGGTCCTATTGTTTTAACACAGGTGGTTTAATGGCTAAAGAAGAAAAAATAGAAGTAGAAGGCACGATTTTGGAAGCACTGCCCAATGCGATGTTTAAAGTAGAGATGGAAGGCGGGCATAAAGTTTTGGCGCATATTTCAGGAAAAATGAGAATGCATTACATTAAAATTCTTCCTGGTGATAAGGTGAGAGTTGAGCTTTCCCCTTATGATTTGACGAGAGGAAGAATTACGTACAGAGAAAAGTAAGTTTAATATAGAAGTTCGGAGGCTGCTTTGAAAGTGAGAGCATCAGTAAAACGTTTGTGCGATAAGTGCAAAGTAATAAAAAGAAAAGGTCGTGTTTATATTGTCTGTGAAAGCAGTCGACATAAACAACGACAAGGATAAGGGGTACCACATGGCCAGAATTTCAGGCGTCGATTTGCCAAAAGCAAAAAGAGTAGATATTGCTCTTCGTTATATTTATGGTATTGGTCCTTTGCGGGCAAATAAAATTTTAGAGATTACCGGAATAAACCCCGCAACTCGCGTAAAAGATTTAACCGAATCAGATATATCTAAAATCACTGGTGAAATTACCAAGTCTTACCGTGTTGAAGGTGATTTAAAGCGTGAAGTTCAAGCCAATATTCGCCATTTAATTGAAATTAATTCGTACCGAGGATTTCGTCACCGAAGAAATCTTCCCGTCCATGGACAGAGGACAAAAACCAATGCCCGTACAAGACGCGGACGACGTCGAACAGTTGGTTCATCTAAGGCAGGAGAATAAAAGATGGAAGAAAATAAAGAAAACAAAAAAGCAAAAGCTGCAGATGGCGCAAAATCAGAAGGCACAGAAAAGCCAGCAAAAGCAGCAAAACCTGCTGATCGGCCAGTTAAAAAGAAAAAAATTGTCCGTGATGTTTCAATGGCAAGAGCCTATGTTCAGTGTACTTTTAATAACACAATTATTTCTATAACTGATACCTTTGGTGGAGTTATTTCTTGGGCATCAGCTGGCAGTGTTGGTTTTAAAGGAACAAAAAAAGGAACCCCTTTTGCCGCTCAGGTGACAGCAGATAGAGCTTCAATCAAGGCAAAAGAAGCAGGTGTTCGGCAAATTGTTGTTTATGTAAAAGGCCCTGGATCTGGTCGTGAAACGGCTATTCGTTCTTTGCAAGCAGCTGGATTTACAGTGACTTTAATTCGTGATGTGACTCCCATTCCCCACAATGGTTGTCGTCCACCAAAACCACGAAGAGTATAAAATTTTAGAATGATGTATCAGGAGGAATTACTTTGGCTCGTTATATAGGACCCGTTTGTAAATTATGTCGCCGAGAAGGCTCTAAACTTTTTTTAAAGGGAGATCGTTGTTTTACTAAGTGCCCCATCGACAAACCTACCGGTGCGGTTCCTCCTGGACAGCATGGGAAGATGAGATCAAAATTGACCGAATACGGTAAACGTTTGAGAGAGAAACAGAAAACAAAACGTATTGCTGGTCTTTTGGAAAGATCATTTTTTGGTTATTTTGAAAAGGCGCAACAAATGCCAGGTCAAACCGGTGAATCTCTATTGCGTTTATTGGAAATGAGATTGGATAATGTTGCTCGTCGTCTGGGTTTTGCTTCTTCAATGGCGGCTGCCCGTCAACTTGTTAGCCATGGACATATTGCCGTTAATGGAAAGCGTGTGACCACAGCGTCTTACGTGACAAAAGTAGGCGATAAACTAACGTTAACAGATAACCTGAAAACCAATCTTCGAGTTCAGAAATCTTTGGCGGCGCAGATTCAAAGACAAATTCCTTCTTGGCTTGAATTAAATCCGGCCATTATTGATATGTTGGGACGTAGCAAAGATTTGCCAGTAGATTTAAAAGACTTGAAAATTGAAGGGCAAGTGAAAGTTTCGCCAATGAGAGATGAATTCTCATATCCCGTCAATGATCAGTATATTGTCGAACTGTATTCAAAATAAAATATTTTCATATTCGGATAGTTTAAAGAGGAGTGATTTATGATTACCCAGGGGCTAGTATTACCTCAAAGATTAGAAGTTGATAATTCAACATTAACAGAACAGTACGGACGTTTTGTAGCTGAACCTTTTGAAAAAGGATATGGTCATACAATTGGAAATTCTCTTCGCCGATTGTTGCTTTCTTCACTCGAAGGCGCCGCTGTTACTGCGGTTAGAGTAAAAGGAACAATGCATGAATTCACCAGTCTCAAGGGTGTTCGTGAAGATGTTATTCACATTATTCTCAATCTGAAACAATTGAGAGTGAAAATTTATAGTCAAGGAACTGAGACTCTTCGTCTTAAAGTTAAAAAATCAGGTGAAATCCATGCAAAAGATTTTGAACCAAATAATCAAGTCGAAATTCTTACCCCTGATTTAGTCATTGCAAACTTAGACGACGCTATTGAATTGGAAATGGAAGTTGAAGTTTCAAAAGGACGTGGATACGTTCCTGCCGAAAGACTTAAAAAAGATGGTCAGCCATTAGGAACAATTCCCGTTGATGCCCTTTTCTCTCCTGTTTCTCGGGTCCATTATGAAGTTGAAAATGCACGCGTAGGCCAAATGACAGACTATGATAAACTCATTCTTGAAATTTGGACTGACGGGAGTGTTACTCCTGGTGATGCATTGGCCTTTTCAGCTAAGTTATTAAAAGATTCTCTTTCTACTTTCATTACATTTGATGAAAGCGAAGTTCCTCCCGTTCAGGCCGCAGTTAAAACTGAAGAAAATGCGAAAATGGAAGAGATGTATTCCCAGCCAGTTGATATTATTGAACTGTCTGTTCGCGCTTCGAATTGTTTGAAGGTTGCCAAAATTAAAACTGTTGGTGAGCTTATCAGCAAAACAGAAGAAGAACTTTTATCATATAGAAATTTTGGTAAAGTCTCTTTAGATGAAATCAAAAAACGGCTCAAAGAAATGGGCTTATCCCTGGGAATGGGAATTAAGCAAGAAACGACAGGAGTTTAAAACTTTATGGCTTTAACTGGTGCTGGAAGAAAATTAGGACGGAAAACAGGATTTCGAACACAAATGCTTCGAAGTCTTGCTACTGATTTAATTCGTTACGAACAAATACAGACAACATTTCCTAAAGCTAAAGAGTGTTCTCGTTTGGCGAATCATTTGATTTCTGTCGCTAAAAAGGGTGACCTTAATGCTCATAAAGCGGTTGCTCGAGATATTCGTGATAATGAAATACGAAAAAAAATATTTGATGTGTTAGTAAAGCGTTATTCATCCAGGACAGGTGGATTTACAAGGATTTTTAGACTTGTAGCTCGTCAGGGCGATAATGCTCAAATGGCACTTATCAAATTAATTGCGTAATCTCGTTAAAAGAGTTATTAATATTAACCTGACCTGGCGTTTTAGATTGTTCGCCTAATTCGAGGTTTAGATGTTTAATTATCTATTAGGGTTATTTTCCAATGATATGGGGATAGACCTTGGTACAGCCAACACATTAGTATATGTCAAAGGACAAGGAATTGTTCTTCGCGAGCCTAGTGTAGTTGCTATAGATCGGAATACGAGAGAAGTTCTTGCCTTCGGATCTGAAGCCAAGCGGATGCTTGGTAAAACTCCTGCCAATATTCAAGCGGTTCGCCCTCTGCGTAATGGTGTTATTGCTGACTTTGAAGTGACTCAAGCAATGATTAAATATTTTATTCGAAAAGTTCATAATAGACGAAGTTTATTACACCCCAGAATTGTTATTGGAATTCCATCGGGAATTACAGAAGTAGAAAAGCGTGCTGTCCGTGAAGCGGCTGAACAAGCTGGCGCTCGACAGACGGAGTTATTGGAAGAGCCAATGGCGGCTGCTATTGGTTCTGACTTACCTATTTCCGAACCACATGGAAATATGATTGTTGATATTGGCGGAGGCACCACTGAGGTTGCAGTTATTTCGCTATCTGGAATGGTGGTTTCTAAATCAATTGATGTCGCCGGTGACGAAATGGATGAGGCTGTTGTTCAGTATTTTAGACGAAAATATAACCTCGTTATTGGTGAATCTACTGCCGAACAAGTAAAAATTAAAATTGGAAGTGTGTTCCCGCTTCCCGAAGAAGAATCTCTTGAAGTAAAGGGCCGAGATCAAGTGACCGGTTTGCCCAGAACGATAACGGTGACTTCTGAAGAAATTCGACAAGCGCTTGCTGAACCGGTTAAACTTATTGTTGATACTGTTAAAGAAGCTTTAGAAGAAACCCCTCCTGAATTGGCTGCGGATCTTGTGGATCGTGGTATTATGATGGCTGGTGGAGGCGCTTTATTAAGAGGATTTCCTGATTTGCTCGCGCAAGAAACGGACTTGCCTGTTCATGTGGCTGCGGATCCTCTAACGGCTGTTACTATTGGTTGTGGTCGTTATTTAGAAGAACTAGATAATATGAAAAGGCACCGGATTATTCTTTCTTCTTCACGTGGGTAATATGTTATTAATTTTGAGAATAGAAAAATTTTTGTCAAAAATCTTTCCACTAAACAATTTGCATGGTTTCTTGGCATGTGGAATCTTGGATTATTATTTCCTTGAGACAGCGAATTTTAAATACATTAACTACAGTCGACTCCTCCCGATATATTCACCCTGCGTTCGCATTTAAACGAATCTCTTTTTTTAGAGCCTCGTTTAATCGTCCGATCTCATTAAATTATTCATTGTTGAGTTTGTCGTTATGATGTCAGATTTTACACAACGACACCGTTCTTCTATTCTTCTTATTGTTTTCCTCTCAATATCGCTTCTTTTTTTGGGGTTAAGGTTAACTCCTTTTATTCAAGGGATTAAGTATTCTATCTGGTATTTTTTATCTCCAAAAATTGTTTATTCAGGACGGTTTTTTAATAAGTTAGATGATCTTTCTGGTAGGTTTTTTCGTCTGGTGAGAGTTGAGG
>JBJXGI010000070.1:0-13706 GCA_046153645.1 Elusimicrobiota bacterium
TTGAGCAAAAGATTGAAGGAGCCTCTCCGCTTCGGTTTTGAGTTCGGGAGATTTTATATTGAGTTGCACGGTGTCATATGAAGCCACGGCGCCTGATTTGATTCCATAGGCCACCAGTATTCGATGAGGTAAGCTGTATTTTTTTTGCCAGAAAGGCGGAATCCATATAGGAAAATGATATTTAAATTTTATTCTCAGTTCTTCGTCGCTAAGCCCTCGATCAGATAAGGGGATGGGGGTTATTTTGTAAAGATTGGGATTAGAAAGAAATATCTCATAATTAAAACCTGTTTGAGAAAAGCTCAAACTTGGGATCACTTTAATATTATGTTTTTTGGCTAAATTAATTTGTCTTTTTAAAAAAGTCTCTCCATAAAAATTTTCGTTTTTGGATTCATTAATAACAACCCCATCAGTGGACAAAATACAGGTTTTGATATTTTCTTCAGACAGTCCTTTCCAAAAATCTTTTTCATTTTTGATGGATTTATCGTTTTCTGAAAACACAAATGGCCAATGAATAAATTTTAGAAGTCGCTGCAGTGTCAATTTTGACTGTCTTTGATAACGTCTTTTAATGGCCCAGTAATATAAACCAACACCAATACCAATCAGGACGCTTAAAATAATAATACCCCATTGTCGATTTAGGAAAAAATCCTCAAGCCATTTTGTAAATGAGGGTTTTTGTTGAGTTGTTTTTTTGATGGAAGCAGGAGTAATTTTTTCAGGTGCCGGCACAGGAGGAAGGGGAGGTGAAGTCAGCGTTTCTACTTCCATAAATGAAACGCCCCCCAATGCTTTCTCTTCTAAAATTGAATCAACAGGAGAAATGGACGCCTGATCTAAATTGGCTGGTGAAATAACTCTTGGATAAAAAATCATCGGTTTCGCTATGATTTTGGGTTGTAAAATAAAACTGATTCCGGCAAATTCAATTACTGTTCCCTTGGTTTCCGGATTTGAATCTATTTCTATCGATAAATGCGAAACAGGTACTTTGTTTGAAATATTTTGGAAATATTTAAAGGGAATAACCAGTTGGCCAAATTTATTTTTAACTAAGTTTTTATCAGGGACAGTTGGGGATCGGTATATTTTTCCGGTGACATCTTTGAATCCAAAACTGAGTTTAGAATCGGGTCTATTTGATTTTAACCAAATGACCAAACTATCAAAGGTCGAAATATTTATAGGACTCTTAAAAACAATAACGGCCGCTGAGATGTTTTTTTCGCCGGACTTTACCAGTCGAATTGAAAGTCCATCAGTGAGCAGTGATTCTTTTGCATCAAAAGATAATGAGCTTTGGTTGGCGCCTCTTGAGAATCCAACTGAACTTACATTTTTATTTTTTATAAATAATGAATTACTCTCAACATAACTGAGCGGTAGTTTTAGGAGTCTATTAACAGATGTTGGATTGAGGGTTGAGAAATCCTCTTCGCCTATATTGGAAGCGAAAGCGATAATAGGAAAGAAAAAGAACAGTAATGGTGTAAACTTTAAATGATTTAAAAAATGTTTTGAAATCATATTTCGCCTTATTCAATCAAAAAAGAAAGAAAAAATCATTATTTATTGACGAAAAATCAAAAATTTGACGAGGTTTGATTCCTTTGCTAATCTTCCTCTCTGCAAGGTAGCAGTGGGTCATCGAATGTCTGCACTTTTCGATATCATATCCCTGCTTCTTAAAAATCATGACGATAAATACACTTCTTTTTGACTTGGGCAATGTCCTCTTGCCCTTCGATGTAACGCGTCTGGCCAATAGGCTAGCCCGGTTCTGTAGACTTTCAACCAATGAAATTATTGATTTTTTATGGAACGATTATATCGCAAATCATTTTGAAACAGGAAAAATGGAGCCGCATGCTTATTTTGCGCATATTACAGAGGTTTGCCGATTTGAAAATTTAAGTTATGCCGAATTTAAGCCTATTTTTAATGAGATTTTTGACCACGATCAAGAAATGGTTGAAATTCTCCATAAATTAAAACCTTCCTATAATCTGGGCCTTATTTCTAATACCAATGCCATTCATGTTGAACATATATTAAAAGAATACCCCTTTTTAGGACTTTTCGATCGGCATTGGTTTTCTAATGAGGCGGGGATTCGTAAGCCGGACCCTGCTATCTATCACATGGCTTTATCACATTTTTCTATCTCACCTCATCAGGCTGTTTTTGTTGATGATTTAAACGAGAATATTGAGAGCGCACGGAAAATCGGCATTAAGGGAATTCTTTTTCAGGGCGCGCCTTTATTAAAGAAAGAGTTAAATACCTTGGGGGTACAAATATAATGGCTTCACTGGTTGTCATCGGCGCGCAATGGGGAGATGAAGGAAAAGGAAAAATAGTGCATATTATCGGAAAAAATTCTGATTATATCGTACGTTATCAAGGTGGAAATAACGCAGGTCATACGGTTGTCTTTGATGGAAAGCACTTCGTTCTTCATTTAATTCCTTCTGGAATTTTAGAACCAGGAAAACAAGCTGTGATTGGAAACGGTGTCGTTGTTGATCCGGCGGCACTCTTGGAAGAAGTAAAATTTCTTGAAAAAAGAAATATCCGAGTTAAAGGACGTTTATCCATTTCGCTTCACGCTCATGTCATTCTTTCTTATCACAAGTATTTGGATACAATGAGAGAAACAGGCGATAAAGCCGGGGCGATTGGAACAACGCGCAAGGGAATCGGTCCAGCCTATTCAGATAAAGTGGGTAGAAATGGAATTCGAGTTGCCGATTACCTAGAGCCGGAACTTTTTAAAGAATTATTAGATCGAAATCTCCATGACAAAGAGCCACTTCTCAAAAAAATAAAACCTATTAAAGAGATTCGAGCGGAAATTTTAAAAGCCTATCCAGCTTTAAGGCGATTTATGGCCGAATACGCAAAAGATACCTCTGTCTTGTTGGCCAAAGCGTTTGAATCAAATAAGAGAGTTCTTTTTGAAAGTGCCCAAGGGACCATGCTTGATGTTGACTTTGGCACATTTCCGTATGTCACGTCCTCCAACCCTATTGCTGGTGGCGCTTGTGCCGGTTCCGGAGTGGGGCCTCGGCATATTGATGAAGTTTTGGGTGTAATAAAAGCTTATACAACTCGAGTGGGAGATGGCCCCTTTCCTTCAGAATTAAATGATGCAACGGGTGACTATTTACAGTCTAAGGGACAAGAATTTGGTGCAACCACAGGTCGACGCCGGCGTTGCGGTTGGTTTGATGCCGTTGTGGTGAGGCATGCTTTTAGGATAAATGGAATCAATAAATTTGCCTTAACTAAGCTGGATGTATTAGATGGTGTTAGTCCTATTTCTATGTGCGTGGCCTATAAAATTGGCAATAAAATAGTAAAAGATTTTCCGGCCAGTCGTACAGAGCAAGCAAAAGCTCAGCCCATATATAAAAAATTCAAAGGATTCTCAGGAAATCTTCGAAACATAAAGAATTTCAGTGAATTTCCAGTTGAAGCTAAAAACTTTGTTCGGGAGATAGAAAAAGCGGTTGGAGCCAAATGCGCTTTGGTTTCTTTAGGAAAAAGCAGAGAAGAAACATTGGTTTTAGACAAATCATTTCGATGGTTAAAATAATTGGTGAAATAAACATGGAAAGAAAAAAAGGGTACCTAGCACTTGCTTCTGGCAGAATATTCGAAGGTTATTTATATGGTGCCAGCGTTGACTCTGCCAAAAAAAATGGAGGAGAAGTTGTATTTAATACTTCTCTTTCAGGTTATCAAGAAATTTTAACTGATCCTTCTTATACTGGCCAAATTGTTGTGATGACTCCCTCTCACATTGGGAATTATGGTGTGAACTTAGTTGACGTTGAATCATCGCAAGTGCATCTTTCCGGGTTTGTCGTTCAGGAGCTAAGCGAGCTCTATTCAAATTGGCGAGCCGGAATGAGTTTAAATGAATATTTAAAAAATGCCGGCGTTATTGGCCTTACCGGAGTTGATACACGCGCATTAACTCGCTATTTACGCGATTTGGGCGCTGTTAATGGCATTATTGCCGGTGAAGGATTTTCCAAAAAAGAACTAATTAATCGGGCCAAAGCTCTTCCTGGTTTAGAAAATCGGGATTTAACTGCCTATGTCACCACACCTCAAATTTACACTTGGAAAGAAAAATCTCCTGAACTTTCTCCAGAGTTGAAAGAACCCAATCGAGATAATGGAAAAAAATATCATGTTGTTGTGATGGATTTTGGTGTGAAACAAAATATTTTAAGATGCTTGTCTGACCGTGGTTGTCAAGTAACAGTTGTTCCTGCCACCACCGAAGCTCAAAAAATTATTGATTTTAATCCCAACGGTGTTCTCTTCTCAAATGGACCTGGTGATCCAGCTGCGGTGGAGAAAGGAATTAAAACCATTGAGCGACTTATTCAGCATAATTTAGATCTTAAAAAGAATGATAAAAATCCATTTGCCATGTTTGGAATTTGTCTTGGACATCAACTTTTGGGATTAGCTTTAGGTGGGAAAACTTATAAATTGAAATTTGGGTACCATGGTTCAAATCACCCCATAAAAGATTTAGAAACCGGTCAGGTAGATATTACCGCTCAAAATCACGGTTTTTGTGTCGCGGGAGAAAAAACAGCTAGTGGCGAATGGATTATCAAAGGCAATAAAGACGCAATTGTGACTCACATCAATCTTAATGATAATGCCATTGAGGGCTTAAGGCATAAAATTCTTCCTCTTTTTTCTGTTCAATATCATCCTGAGGCCTCTTCTGGTCCTCACGACTCGCAGCATTTATTTGACCGATTTATGAAACTAATGGAGAATTCTAAAAACTAATCATGCCTAAAAGAACTGACATAAAAAAAATCTTAATTATTGGCTCAGGTCCTATTATTATTGGTCAAGCTTGCGAGTTTGATTATTCTGGGACTCAAGCAGTAAAAGCATTAAAGAAAGAAGGCTATAAAGTCATTCTCATCAATTCTAATCCCGCCACGATCATGACTGATCCAGAATTGGCTGAC
This sequence comes from Elusimicrobiota bacterium, assembly GCA_046153645.1. GTDB lineage: Bacteria > Elusimicrobiota > Elusimicrobia > F11 > F11 > JBJXGI01. The sequence continues at coordinate 5,019 of JBJXGI010000070.1, forward strand.
GCAACTTATATTGAGCCTTTAACTGCTGAAGTATTAGAAAAAATTATTGAAAAAGAACGTCCTGATGCACTTCTTCCAACTCTTGGGGGACAAACTGCTTTAAATTTAGCGGTAGCGGTGTCTAAAATGGGAGTTCTTGAAAAATATGATGTTGAAATGATTGGGGCTAATTTAGAAGCCATTGAAAAAGCTGAAGATCGCCGTCTTTTTAAAGCGGCGATGGAAGAAATTGGTCTTGATTTGCCGCGAAGTGGGTTTGCGAAAAATTTAACAGAAGCCGATAATATTGCTCAAGAAATTGGTTTCCCTTTAATTATTCGACCTTCATTTACGATGGGAGGAACAGGATCAGGACTTGTTTACACTCGAGAAGAATTTCTGGCGGCCGCAGCAAAAGGGTTGGATTTAAGCCCTATCTCTGAAGTTTTAATTGAAGAATCCCTAGAAGGTTGGAAAGAATTTGAACTTGAAGTGATGCGTGATAAAGCAGATCAGTGCATTATTATTTGCTCTATTGAGAATGTTGATCCTTTGGGTGTTCACACGGGAGATTCTGTTACGGTGGCCCCCGCGATGACTCTGACCGATAAAGAATATCAACGAATGAGAGATCAAGCATTTGCCTGTATTCGAAAAATTGGTGTTGAAACGGGGGGATCCAACGTCCAGTTTGGTGTAAATCCAAAAACGGGAAGAATGATTGTTATTGAAATGAACCCTCGCGTTTCACGATCTTCGGCACTTGCTTCTAAAGCGACAGGTTTCCCTATCGCTAAAATGGCGGCCTTACTTGCTGTTGGTTTTCGTTTGGATGAAATTTTTAATGACATCACTAAAAAAACACCTGCTAGTTTTGAGCCAACCATTGATTACACCGTTGTCAAAATTCCTCGTTTTGCTTTTGAAAAGTTTTCCAATAGTAATCAGCAATTAGGAACTCAAATGAAGTCTGTTGGTGAGGTTATGGCATTGGGGCGTAATTTTAAAGAAGCACTTCAAAAAGCCTACCGCGGACTTGAAATTGGTCGTGCCGGTCTTGGTTCTGATGGAAAATCATTTAACCCGTTAGTTGAACAAGCCATTGAGGAAAAAGAAAACTTGCCTTCTGACGCGTGGGATCAAAAGTTTTCGCAGGTTTTTCCTGCCATCAAAGATAAAATCAGGATTGCTAATTCTGATCGTTTGTTCGCAATTAAGGCAGGGTTGAAACTTGGAATTCCTTTCGATGAGATTGTTAGTCTTTCTCAATTTGATCCGTGGTTTATCGGTCAAATTAATGAACTTGTTCAATTTGAAAACAGATTTGTAAGAGTGACTAAAGGTGAGAAAAAATTAACGGCTGACCTTCTGAAAGAAGCTAAAAAAATAGGCTACTCTGATGTACAACTTGGTTATTTATTGGGTCAAACTGAAAAACAAGTTCGACAAATTCGAAAAAAACTAAAAGTTCTACCTGTTTATAATCTCGTTGATACGTGCGCGGCAGAATTTGAAGCTTTTACTCCCTATTACTACTCCACCTATGGTGAAGAAAACGAAACGCGTTCTTCAAAAAAGAAAAAAATAATGATTTTGGGTGGTGGGCCGAACCGAATTGGCCAAGGAATTGAGTTTGATTATTGTTGTGTTCATGCTGTTATGGCTCTTCGAGAACTTGGGTTTGAAACTGTGATGGTTAATTGTAATCCTGAAACTGTTTCAACTGATTATGATACGTCTGATCATTTGTACTTCGAACCGCTTACTCTTGAAGACGTGTTAAACGTCATTGAAAAAGAAAAACCCAAAGGGGTTATTGTTCAGTTCGGTGGTCAAACGCCTCTTAATTTAGCGATTCCTTTAGAAGAAAACGGTGTGAAAATTTTGGGAACTTCGCCTGATTCTATTGATTTAGCTGAAGATCGTGAGCGATTTGGTCGACTCTTGAACAAATTACGTATACCTCAACCGGAAAATGGGATGGCCCGTTCTTTTAGTGAAGCCAAAGAGATTGCCGGAAAAATCGGCTATCCAGTTATGCTCAGACCTTCGTATGTTCTCGGCGGTCGTGCGATGGAAGTCGCTTACGATGAGGTGATGTTAGAATCTTATATACAAAGAGCCACGACTGTTTCATCTCATCATCCGATTCTCATTGATAAATTTTTAGATAATGCCTTAGAAATTGATGTTGATGCCCTTTCTGATGGGAGAGACACTTATATTGGGGGCATCATGGAGCATATTGAAGCTGCTGGAATTCATTCTGGTGATTCAGCTTGTGTCATCCCGCCAAGAAAACTAAATCAAGAATCTTTAGACATGATTGTTCGATATACCAAAACTTTGGCCAAAGCATTAAAAGTAAAAGGTCTAATGAATATGCAGTTGGCGTTAAAAGACAATATTGTTTATGTCTTGGAGGTAAACCCTCGAGCCAGTAGAACTGTTCCCTTTGTTTCAAAAGCGACCAATGTCCCTCTTGCCAAGTTAGCCGCAAAAATAATGGCTGGAGAAAGGCTCTCAAAGTTATTACCGAAACATGTTATGGGCAAAGAATTTAGGACCCCTTGGACATCTGTTAAGGAAGCGGTTCTTCCTTGGACTCGATTTCCAGGTACTGACGCCGTTTTAGGTCCGGAGATGAGATCAACAGGTGAAGTAATGGGGATTGCTGATCATTTCTCAGCGGCTTATGCAAAATCACAAGCTGCCGCGAATTCTCCGCTTCCAACGAAAGGAAAAGTATTAATTAGCCTTCAAAAAAAATCATTCTCAAGAGCTATTAGTAGCATTAAAAAACTTCATGAGCTTGGTTTTTCACTGCTTGCTACAGAAGGGACCGCTTTAGCCATTCGACAAGAAGGTGTGCCTGTAGAAATTGTTAAAAAGATTTCAGAAGGTAGACCCAATGTCGTTGATGTTATTACCAATAAGGAAGTTTCCTTGGTTATTAACACTCCATCAGGGGCAAAGTCACAATCTGACGGTTACCACATTCGAAATGCTGCTTTGAGATCTGCTATTCCAATTATTACTACAGTTGCCGCATTTTCCGCGGCCACCGAGGGCATTGAATCTCTGCAAAAAGAATCATGGAAAATAAAATCATTACAAGACTATTACTCCTTTTTTGACTCTTCTAAAGCAATAAAAAATAAAGAGAAAATAACTTCATCTTGAGTCGCGTCTTAAACTTGACAACCCTATAGCTAGTAACTAGAATACCTCCCAATACTACCTGTAGTGGAGGATCACGAGAGATATGAAGTGCCCGCATTGTAACCACCCAGAAGATCATGTGATTGATTCTCGTCCTGCTGAAACCGGAACTGCCATTCGTCGTCGCCGTGAATGCCTATTTTGTCAAAAACGATTTACTACCTATGAACGCCTTGAGGTGATGCCGTTAATTGTTTTGAAATCTGATCAAAGAAGAGAACCGTTTGACCGCAATAAATTACGAGAAGGTTTAACTCGAGCTTGTCGGCACCGCAATATTACTTCTGAGCAAATAGAAAAGTTAGTGAGTGATGTTGAAATGAAATTACAGGAAGATTTTGTCATGGAAGTTCCCAGTAAAGTCATCGGAGATTTCGTGTTGGGATCACTTAAAAAACTTGATTCAGTTGCTTATATTCGGTTTGCTTCTGTTTATAAACAATTTTCTGATGTTGACACTTTTATTCAAGAATTAAACGGTCTTAAACAAGAACAGAAATTAAAAGCAAAAAAATCAAAACATTCTGACATCTTAAAAACGTTCCTCAATGGAACAACCGCTTTAAATTGATGATACTAGACTCGTCTTCATCTTCACGAAATTCTTCTCTTGTTATTCAATATCCTTCCGTTCAGTTAACTGAAAATCAAAAAAAAGTAATTCAAGATAAATACTTGAAAGGAAGTGAGTCCGTCGAATCCTGGCTTGCTGGTGTGGCAAGAAATATTGCCTTAGCTGAACTTCTTTATCATCCCAACTCTTCTTTGTGGGGGTTATTTGACGGCGTTCGTGTTTTTAAAAAAGAATTTTTAAATCCCATAAAAGATTCTCCGGCCCCTCAACTGAATCGATATTGTTTATTTCATTCAGGTATTCATTCTTCATCAGAAAGAGAGCTGAATTTTTTAAGATTTATTAGCAATTGTAACTTAGCCGTTGAAAAGTACAGCGAAGCAAAGCAATGCGTTGGAGAATGGGAAAATCGGTTTTATGACTTTTTGTCCAGTTGGAGTTTTCTTCCTAACTCTCCTACGCTCATGAATGCTGGGCGTGATTTACAACAATTATCGGCTTGTTATGTTTTGCCTGTAGAGGATTCAATGGAAGGTGTTACAAATGCTTTGCAGGCGCAAGCGCTCATTCATAAATCGGGCGGTGGAACAGGTTTTTCTTTTGAGCGAATGCGTCCTCAAGGGGATCGAGTTAAATCAACAGAGGGTGTTGCTTCTGGCGTTATTTCATTTATGCAAGTTTTTGATCGGATGACGGCAGTTGTCAAGCAAGGGGGAAATCGTCGTGGGGCGAATATGGGCGTTCTTCCTTATTGGCATCCAGAAATAAAAGAATTTATTAATTTGAAAAAAAGACCCGGCGTGATGGAAAATTTTAATATCTCTGTTACTGTAGATGATAAATTTTTTGAAGCTGTTGAAAACAATCAGGATTTTGATTTTATTAATCCAAGAACCAAACAAACTGTAGGAAAGCAATCCGCCAGAGAATTGTTTGATCTTATTATTGAAAATGCGTGGAGAACTGGTGACCCCGGCCTGATTTTTATTGATCGGATCAATAACACTTCATCGAACCCCACACCTGTTTTGGGAAAAATTGAATCAACAAATCCTTGCGGAGAACAACCCTTACTTCCAAATGAACCCTGTAATTTGGGGTCTATTAATTTATTTAAATTTGTTAAAGGTGATTTGGGACAAGCTGAGATCGATTGGGATCATCTTAAAAAAGCCATTTACCTTGGTGTTCGATTTCTAGAAGATGTAATTGATGTAAATAATTATCCACTGCCTGAAATGGAAGTCCTCGCAAAAACCAATCGACGAATTGGAATTGGAATCATGGGTTGGGCTGAAACTCTTGTGATGTTGGGGATTGCGTATGATTCTGAAAAAGCAATCCAAACAGGTCAAACACTTATGAAATTTTTTAACGAAGCGGCCCTCGAAGCTTCAGAGGAATTGGCCAATGAAAGAGGCGTTTTTCCTAATTGGAGAAACAGTGTGTATGACCCCAAGGGGTCATTTTATCGAGGTGTTGAAAAACGTCCTCGAAATTGTGCGAGAACCACAATCGCTCCCACTGGAACCATTGGTTTAGCGGCGGGGCTTCAAGGCTCAGGGATAGAACCATTCTATGGAATTGCTTATACACGATATAGTGCCAAAGCATTAGAGGCGATTAAAAATAATCAACCGCCTGAACCCAAGGATATTTATTTTGAAGTTAATCCGCTTTTTAAAGAAATTGCAAAAAATCATAACTTTTTTGGTTTAAATGAAACGGAATTGTGGAAAAAAATTGAGAAAAACAAAAAATCAGTCAAAGGGATTTCTGAAATCCCTGCCAATATTCAAGCCTTATTTGTTACCGCGCATGATGTAAGCATCGAGTTTCATGTTCGAATTCAATCTGCTTTTCAAGAGTATGTTGATAATGCTGTTTCTAAAACAATCAATTTGCCTCACCAGGCTACATTAGAAGATGTTCGACACTCATTTATTTTAGCTCACAAGTTAGGATGCAAAGGCATTACCATTTATCGGGATGGGAGCAAGCAGCAGCAAGTCCTTAATCTTCAATCCCAAACTAGAAAAAATAACAGAAAAGAACGTGATTTAAGTTCTGATGTTTTCTCGGAATATTATGAGATAAAAACCGGTTATGGCCCTATCCATGTTCATATTGATTTTGATCACACGGGGCCCTATCGATTGTTTTCAGGTTTTTCTGAGGTGGGAACTGAACTCTCAGGGTTAACTTCTTCTTTAGGGGTTATCATCTCAAAATATTTAGAAGAAGGCGGGAATGCCAATGGTCTTATTAAACATCTTGAATCTGTCAAAGGCGATCGCCCCTTTGGTTTAGGAAAAGCAAAGGTTCATTCTATTTCACATGCGATTGCCATTGCCTTAAAGACACACCTTCAAAAGCATGGTTGGCTGGAAGATTCTGATAGTGAATCCTTTCTTTCTCCTGAGTTTTCTTCAACATCAAACCAAAATCCGGCCGCGCTGGAACTTTGGAATTTAACCCATTTAACGGAGCAATGTCCTAAGTGTCTTAGCTCTAACGTTACTTATTCGGCCGCGTGTAATGGTCCTGTTTGTCATGACTGCGGCTTTTCGGAGTGCAATTAATGCCTATTAAATCTGATAATTGGATTATTGAACAATGTGAATCTAATCAAATGATTCACCCCTATTCACGTGAACAAGTTAAAAAAATTGAATTACCTAATGGAAATTCCAGAAAAGTGATTTCTTATGGAGTTTCAAGTTACGGGTATGACATTAGATTAGGTAATACTTTTAGAGTATTAAACGCCGAGCAAAATATTGAACTTGATCCCAAAAACGTACGGCCCCAACTTTTTAGAACAGTACGAGCGGATGACTATTTGGTACTGCCGCCCCATGGATTGGTACTTGCTCAAACAATAGAATATTTTAAAATCCCAAGAGATATCTTAACGATTTGTTATGGCAAGTCAACTTATGCAAGGTGTGGAGTTTTGGTTAACGTGACTCCTTTTGAGCCAGAATGGGAAGGTTTTGCAACAATTTCAATTAGCAACACCAGCGCATGCCCCGTTCGTCTTTATGCGGGAGAGGGTATTGCGCAATTAATTTTCTTAAAGGCTGATGAAGTCTGTGCAGTTTCTTACGCAGATAAAGGTGGGAAGTATCAAGCCCAACTTGAGCCAACAGCAGCAAAGGTTTAACTGTTTATCGTTTTGTGATATTCTTCACCTAAGTTTTTGAAGAAACCCATCGTTAGATAGTTCAATTACATATATTTCGGTAGCTTTTATCCTGTCATCCCGACATGTCTTTAGCCGGGATCCATAAAAGCATTAATTTTATAGTAGCTGAATCCCAGATCAACTTACGAAACAGTTGTCCGGGATGGCGGCGCAATTTTCTTAGGAGGAAGTTATGGCATTTTTTATTGGACGTGAACGTGAAGCAAGGAGGGCCTATGGTTTTGATGAAATTGCATTGGTTCCAGGCCCTTTAACAATTAACCCCGCTGAAGTTGATATTTCAGTGACCATTGGCGGTATTAAAATCAAAGCTCCTTTTATTGCCTCTGCCATGGATGGGGTTGTCGATGTTAAATTTGCAGTTTCTATGGCTAAATGCGGGGGAGTTGCCGTTCTTAATTTAGATGGTGTCCAGACTCGTTATGAAGATCCTTCTGAAATTTTTGGCGAAATTCAAAAAGCCACACCTGAAGAAGCCACTGAATTAATTCAAAAAATGTACAAAGAACCCATCAAAGAAAAGTTGATTGGAAAAAGAGTAGAAGAAATGAAAAAAGCTGGGATTCAACCCGCTGTTTCATGTATTCCTCAAAATGCCGAGAAATTTGGTGGTATCGCTCAAGAAGCTGGCGCCTCTTTTTTCTTCGTTCAAGCCACTGTTATTACCGTTCGTCACACTGCCACGACATATAAAACTGTTGATCTTCATAAACTCTGTAAAAAAACATTAAATATACCTGTCATTCTCGGAAATACTGTTCAATATGATGGAGCCTTAGAATTATTAGATTCAGGTTGCGCAGCTATTTTGGTTGGCGTGGGGCCAGGATCGGCCTGTACTTCTCGTGGCGTGTTGGGCATTGGAGTTCCTCAGGTGACGGCCACTGTTGACTGTGCTGCCGCGAGAGATTTTTATTATAAAAAAACCGGAAAATATGTTCCCATTATCACGGATGGGGGAATGAATACGGGTGGTGATATTTGCAAAGCTTTTGCCAGTGGGGCTGATGCTGTTATGGTCGGTTCTGCTTTTGCCAGAGCCAAAGAAGCACCTGGTGGGGGATATCACTGGGGAATGGCAACACCACATCATAATCTTCCTCGTGGAACCCGAATTCGGGTTGGAACAACGGGAGCTTTGGAAGAAATAATGAATGGACCCGCCCGAACAGATGATGGAACACAAAATTTGGTTGGTGCGTTGAGAACTTGCATGGGAACAGTGGGTGCCGCCAATATCCGAAATATGCAATTGACGGAAATTGTCCTGGCTCCGGAAATTAAACACGAGGGGAAATTGTTTCAGAAAGCTCAAAAAATAGGAATGGGAAAATAATGATTGTTATCCTGGATTTTGGTTCCCAATACACTCAACTCATCGCTCGTAAAGTGCGTGAGTCAAATGTTTATTGTGAAATTCATCCATTTTCAAAAAAATGGTCGGAAATAGAATCGTTAAAACCTTCAGGAATTATTTTATCTGGTGGCCCGTCCAGCGTTTATGAGAAGAATGCGCCAAAACCAGACAAGAAAATATTCGAATCTGGGCTGCCTATTTTTGGTATTTGTTATGGACTTCAAGTTATATCTGAGTTTTTCGGTGGTAAAGTAGAAGCCGCTGATAAAAGAGAATATGGTCCAGCGACACTTGAAATGGTCACAAAAGATTCTCTTTTTACTCAACTTCCCAATAAAATTCCCGTTT
>JBJXGI010000026.1:0-13654 GCA_046153645.1 Elusimicrobiota bacterium
CAAGTATGCGAACCAATTTCGTGGCCGTCTTGTTTAATTCTTTTCATAACCGCATCGTGCTTATTTACGGCTTGGCCCAAAACAAAAAAAGTAGCTTTTACATTTTCTCTTTTAAGCAAATCTAAAAATTTTTCAGTATTGGGACCAGGGCCGTCATCAAAGGTCAGTGCGATTTTTTTCTCTGAGGTTTTGCCGGAAGCAAAAAAGTCGCCCGGATTCATATTTGAAGCCGAAAGAGGGTTAACTGCGATGAAAAGAGTAAAAAATAAACCCGTCATATAAAAATAATTATTCATTAATAACCTCTGGATTCCAAAAATTAAAAATACGTTCTTGTGACACGACGTCTCCAGTAGGAGATAAAACAACTCGCACCTTTCCCCTCACCAATCCTTTCGATGAAAAAAGAAGGGTTCCCCATTCCACCTGCCATCCCTCAGGAAACTTATTCACTCTTGCCACCGGCCAGCGTGCGGTTTCAAAAAAATTTTTGGCAAGTGGTGCTGACAAACTTTCGGTCACAGGAAATTTCTTTTTAGGCATTGAGAACGTGCGATCAACACTTTTGTTTCTTCGAAATAAATCAATTATATATGTTCGATACATTTTATGATCTGTATCGGTTTCAACGCCTCGCCACTGAAATGGGTTTACTGTCCTGGGAAGAGCTGTTGCTAATATATTTTCATTGATCATTATATTCTGAGCATATATCTTCGCTGAAAGACTTGCTCCTAAATATATAACCCAAGCAAACCAAATATATTTGGTCCCTTTCCATCCGTAACCTTTTTTTCGATTCAACCAATAAAGACCAAAACCCATAAACAAAATAGGAATAAAGGTAAAAGCTTGTACCCAGTCTAATGAAAATTCCTGAAAAGAAAAAGGCAATAACAATGGGACCCCAAAAATTGTCATAAAGTCACATAAAGAGTGTAGGCCAATAACAAGCCCATAGCCTAAAAACCTTTTTCTAAAAGGGCCTTCATCCCATTTTTTTAAAGCCCAAGCAAAAATAAAAGTTTGAGCTATCAAGCCAAAAAGTGAATGGGAAATTCCTCTATGTTGAAAAGCACTGGCCCAACTTCCAAAAAAACTAAAAACGATATCTATATCAGGAAAAAGCGAGAGTCCGATCATTATCCAAAATCTTTTATTTGATGCATGAACAGACTTGCCTGCCACGGCCCCCACTAAAGCGTGGGTTAACGGATCCATTCTTGTCCTTTCTCAATAATTTTTACCCAAGCATAACCTGTTTCTTTCGCCACTGTTTTCATGTAATCACGCATTTTCGGAGCACTCTGAAATAAAGTAACGCCCAGAAGCCCCAGAATCAAAATGTTTCCAATAAAAATGAGAACTCCAGATAAAAATAAACCCAATACTTTTAAATCTGGCTGGTGATGGTGAACCGCAGAGAATGTCATAGATATATGGAACATAAGTGTCGCACCCATAAGGAATTGAAAAGAAGGCAACAAATAAGGATGTGTCCAAAAGTGACGAACCAAGGCGTATAACAAAATAATAACGGCTGTATAAAAAGGAAGAATGTAGGGAGACAACGCAATAAAAGCGTTTGATTTGGAAAGGTGAACTTCTCCGCCTTTTGAAGTAGCTTTAAAAGAATGTATTTTAGCTCCAGTGAGGAGCCCCGAAACAACATGGGTACTTTCATGACCAAAAACATAAAGCCACATAGGTTTGGCAACCCATTTTTCTATAACAAAGTAAAAACCCGCGCCAACCAAATAAATCCATAACGTCTTCCAACCGGACTGCGTCACAGAAAAAGCCACTTGGTATAACCCCAGTGAAAGCCCCCAAGCCAATGGCAATAAAATAACGCCCATTGTCCAGCGACTGAGACGGCTGATTCCTTTTTTAAGCACTCGAAAAGAGTGTTTCTTTTTTCTAGGCATTACTCGAACATATAATCTTCAAATGGAATCTTTTGAGCACGCAATTCTTCTTTCCATAATTCAAGAGTTGTAAGGGCTTTTTTCCTTGCCATTTTCACCCATTTTGATTCAGGTGGGCTAAAAAGTTCATACGTATCTTTGTACCACTGGTAGGCGTATTTTAAAGATGATTCTGACATATGGAAATCATAATTAAATTGGAGAGCATCTAAACGTTGTCGATACTGATCGGGAGGAAGTTTTCCTTTTTTAAACAACTCTTCAACTTCTTTTTTCCCTTTTTCTAATTCCATTTCAAAATATTTTTTCTTTTCTTCGGGATGAGAACTCCAATGAAAATATTTTTCGCCTTCAAGAAAGCTTTCTTTGGCTCGAGATCGAACGTCAAGATAAACAATAATATTAACCCCAATAATTCCCAAAATGACAAGGCAAACATTTTGGATCCAACGCTTCTTCCACCAAGGTGAATTTATTTGATTGGGAATAGGTTCAGACATTTTTGAATTAATTCTTACGTTGGCTTCGATCAACCTGCGTCTTGATCGCTATAATTTTATTTTTATCATTTACTCGGACAAATTTGGGAATTAAGCGATGAGCGGCCTCTTCTTCCATCCATGCGACCGACATAACAATTATTTTATCACCAGGTCCACCTAAACGGGCAGCAGCGCCATTTAATCCAATCGTACCTGAGTTTTTAGGGCCTTTAATTACATAGGTTTCAAAACGCTGTCCATTGGAGAGATTGGCAATTAAAACCATTTCATGCTCTAAAATGTCAGCGGCTTCCATTAATTTCTGATCAATTTCGATACTGCCTTCATAATCTAAACGACTCGAAGTAATAGTGGCACGATGTATTTTAGCACGACACATGCGTCTTAACATAGTAAGGGATCCTTTCAATTTATATAAGAACTGAGACTGAAAGAGTATATTATCTATTAGATGCGAATTTGAGGAGGGTTATTCTTGAGATTAGTTAATATTTGTTCGACTTCTAAAGCTTCTTGTAATTTTCCCGTTTGTTTTAATTTATCAACAATAATGACTAATTTTTCAACTTCTGTAGAAACTAAATCGCGCTCTTTTTTAAGTTTAACTCTCAAACTAGCTAAGGTTTGATTAAATAAATCTCCCACTTCTTTAAGTTCATCATGTTTCCTTAAACGAACCTGCACAGTAAAATCCCCGCTTCGCATAGCTTCTAGCGTTTTTTCAAAACGATAAATGGGGCCAGCGATAAAATGAGAGAAAAATAAAGTTAAGGCAAAAGTAATGGCCAAAAGGATAACGCTTGTTTTAAAAATAATTCCATTGAGCAATTGCAACTGAGTTGTTGCTTCTCCTTGTTGAACAATTCCAGTTTCGATCATTTTATTAACAATCCATCGTCCTTCTAGATAAATAATAAGCGTGGCAAAAGTGAGGAAAGCTAAAATAATAAAACTAAATTTAAGCTGAAAATTCGTCTTGATTATTTTCTGGCCAAACCAACGTGGTCGAGCTGAGGGGGATTGTGGCATACCATTATTTTCTTGAGACATACACGCTCCTTATAATGACCTATGAGAGATAGATTACTGTGCTAAGATCCATTTTGCAACTGCTTTGAAAAAAATCATGTCAGGGTTATTCCCCCCTCAAAAGCCAAGGCAGAAATAACATCACGCAAGGTTTCATGGTCTACCACGTCATCAAAAGCCAATCCTGCAAAATAATAACCATCTTCATAAGAAACCCTAATAACACGAGACCTTAAATTATTAAAACGAGCTCCGTCTTTGAGTGAAAATGTAACGTAAACCACCCCGGCTACTTTAACGGGATAGCGAGTTTCCATTAATAAACCCTCCGGGCTTAAATTACAAATTCTTCCCCAGCCTTCTTTATAGGGGCCATCAGGAAACTGTAATCCGACAGGGATACTTGTCGAAAAACGAACTGTTTTCCGACGTTCAATTTCCATCATTTTTTTTACCTTTTTCTTCGGTTTTTTTCTCTTTTATGACTTTCCCTTCTTTCCATCCTGAAAGCGATTTATAGAGTGCACTGATGGGCTTTGAATTCATCCGCGGATCACCGCCAGAAACAACCCACAATCGATCAAACCCGGCGGCAAGCCCAGAAGGCTCTACACCTTCTGCTAAGAGGTTGTTGGCGAGATAGGGCCCTCTCCAAATATAGGAATCTCCCATTTTTTCAAAAGATGCTGCCTTTAAAGGAGAGTCTCCAATAATCCAAAACCTTTTCCCATCCCAAGCAAGCCCGGTTGGTTCTTGAATAATAGAAGGAATCGTCTCTATGACTCGAAAATCTCCTCCGTGGCGATAAATCAAAGAAGTTTGTTTATCAATAGACCATAGATATTCTCCATCCCACACAAGCCCTGTTGGATTGGTTCCAGGAACGGGAGCCGCTTGCAACGTGGGAAGACCAATCACTCTTTGATGACTGCGAAATTTCAAATCAAAACCAATAGTAACCAACGCTTCTGGTGTGTTACAAACTAAAATCGGCTGAGTGTCTTGTAACCTAAACATTCCCACCGTCTCCAATTCTCGATACTGAGGGAGAATTCCCGATTGCAAACGATATTGTGTGATGGTTGAGTCCATCCAACTGCCCACCCACAAATCCCGAGAGTCCCATTGGAGACCAGATAACGAAGCAGATCCCAGAGAAACAGTGGTAGGCGGGGCGCCCATTCGAATTTTTTGAATTCCCGATAAAAGTAAAAGCCCCAACACAACTCCGCTCACGATTTTTGAGGCGGGATGATGCGATTTATAAAGCTTGGCAGAAAAAAGAGTTCGCCCATTTTTTAAGGTGGCTCTTTTTGAAGCGGCAAGAATTTGAAATGGATCCATTTTTCCTGAAAGGCAATCAAAAGCCCCGGCCTTCATTATTTGGAGAGCTACATCCATTTTATTTTCAGTCATAGTCACTAGAAAAGGAGTTGTCGGACTATTCACCTTTAAATTTTGATCCAATACTCTTAACGTTTCTAATTCACCTTGAAATGATGCCACAACCAAGACTGGTGGCTCTTTACCTAACTTCTCTAATGCGAGTTCTAAATGCGGAACAGCTTCAGATTTTATTTCTACCGAATCATAAATTTTTTTTATTTTTTTGAGAGCTTTACTTTCAAAACCAATCAAAAGAACTTTAGACATGGCCTTCTCCCACCAAACCAGAAGAAGATTTTGGGATATAGGGAAGCTCGAGTTGAAATGTTGTTCCCGATGAGCTGGTTTGTATCAGTTGGAGAGAGCCCCCATGAACTTCTGCATAACGCCTAGACCGACTTAAGTTAAGCCCTTGCCGATGTTCTTTTGTTGTAAAGAAAGGCTGGAAAATTCTCTTCACAAGATGATCAGAAATTCCTGTTCCGGAATCTTTTATAAGGACACAAATACTTTTCCGAGCTGTTTGATTTTTTAACGATATCGTTATACGTCCGGCTTCTCCAGGAATGGCTTCTAGAGCATTTATCAATAATGTTTTCAGAATAAATGAAACAAGCGCGGGATCGCCTTGAATGCCAGGCATGGGATCATCAGATAAAAATTCCACAGATAACGATGGTTTTCTATTGGCATAAATATCGGCCAACTGCTGCTCCACAACATCTTTGATTAAAATATTTTCAGATCTTGTTAGCCGACGACCAGTCAGATGAAGGTAATCGTCCAAGGCAGAGGTCACTTCTTGAATTTGACCTTGAATACTTTTGAAATTTTGACTTAACTCTCCCGCCCCCTCAACAAAAAGTTTAAAACGAGTCCGCCAAAATGCTTCTGATGTTGATTCTGGATCTAACAGACCCAAGCGTTCTAAAGTTAAAAGAAGTTGACCTTGAGTAGAAACAAGTGCCGTTCGAACACGATGGGCCACTCCATTGGCAAACATATCTTCTTCTGCCCAACTTAGTTCTTGTTTTCTTCTCAAAGCTATTTCCATTTCATCTAATAACTTCTTTTGAACCAATGAAATTTCTTCTTGTTTTTGTGTTGCCAGTGTTTGATTATTTTCAGCAAACAGTGAACGCATATTCGTCAATCTAGACTCAAGATCTTTTAACTGATCTTTAAGAGCTTCATGATTTTCGGCAAAATAGCGAACATCATTCTCTCTACTTTTTAACTGTTGTATTCGCAAATCTTCAGCTTTTTGTTGGAAATCTCTTATTTTTTTTCTCAACGTTTCATTTTCAATATTCAATTCTGCCACACGGCGCCTTAATTCTTGAGCTTCCTCTTCAATATCAGTTTTTTCACGTTCTAAATGACGACGATCTTGATCTAAAGTTAACGTTTTTGTTTTTAACTCATCTTCTCCCACGCCCATAATAGAGCGTAAAAGGTCATTTTCATCTTTCCAAATTTGGATTTGACCTTGAACATTCTGAGAAAATTCTCCGATGTTTTTTTCAAAACCATCCAAATCGCTCAAATATTCTCTAAAGAGAATTTCTTTTTCCGTTTCACTGACACCCGGAAGCGCCCATAATCGTTCAGCAATTTTTTCTTTAAATTGTCGAAGAGCTTCTTGCCAAGCTTTTAATGTATCCTCAGTCACTCTCATGGAATAACCAGCTTTGAACCTGTTTTTGGAAGACCTCGTTCAATTTTATCAGGATTGGCGTTATAGATTTTTCGCCACTGGTTGGGATCACCGTAATACTCGCGCGCGATACTCTGTAAAGTGTCGCCAGCTGAAACCGTATGAATTTTAATAGAGGCTTTTTTCTCTCTTAATTCGTTGGCCTCATGTCGATGGTGAGAGACATTTCCTTCAAGTTCTTTTATTCTTTCTCTGAGAGATCGGATCGTCGATTCCCTTTCTCCGAGTAAATCATCATCCTTTAACGCTTTAATTCGCGCTTTCATGTTATTGAGTTCATCTTCCGCCATTTTCCTTTTCTGTTCTATTTCAGAAAGAGAATTTTTTAACTGAGCTTCTTCTTGAGTCAACTGAATAACTCGTTGATCTAATACTCCTGCCGCTTCTAAGGCTTTGTCATAATAAATCTCAGTAAATTGAGGGCGACCAAACCGATAAGAAAAAGAAGCTCTGAATTGACCCGAATTATCGGTTACGGTTTTTAAGGGGATCAAATAAGAAATATCAATTTGCATTGGTGAAAGATAAAAACCAATTCCTGTGGCCAGATGGTCAATTGCGCCACTATCACGATGTCCCCAGCCCAACCTGGGCCTTAACACTCCTCTTGATAAAAGCCATTCCAACCCAGGATGAAACCGCCAAACTCCGCCAGAGCCATACTCCAAATCTAAAAACATATCGAGATATTCCAAGTGACGACGCACAACACCAAAATTGAGTGAAGGCCCGCGAGGATCTCCATCTCCTGGAAAAAGATGACGAAGAGCAAACCCAACTTGATGCTGACGGTTGATTGGAACAAAAAAACCACCGGTTAGTCCTAACCCAATTTTTGATTTTCCCACATGAGAGGCTCGATCTTCGCCATTTTGATGACGGAGTGTTAAGGCAAGACCTGCTTTAACTGGAAACTTAATAAATCCTTTGGTCCAGCGATCAGCAGGGGCGTCAGTTCCTCCCCCCACTGTAACATCAATAATATGAGCTCCAGGAGCTGCTTGTTCTCCATAAAATCCGACCGCCAAGGGAACAAATTTCTCCTTATATCGATACGGGAAACCATAAATACCATTAAAATCAGATCGCGCCGATTCATTTTTACTATAAGACCGCCCATAATCTAATGATAATTCTTCTTGGTTTAAATTAAAAAGACCGGCAGGATTATAAAAAAGGTTATAAACATCTCCCGAAACAGCGGTATACCCATTTCCCAAAGCAATGGGACGCGCTCCACGACTGCGGTGAGGAGCGGCGTGAGCGAGAACTGTCATTGTGACAATAAAAACAACCGCAAATATAAGCATTAACATCCAACTTGGTTTTGGTTGTTTATTCCAGATAGGTCGGGATGCAGAAAGTTTAATATCGGTAGGAATTCGATACTTAAAAATATTTGATTTCGATCTGTTTTCGAATGAATTGAGTTTTTTAGAGTTTTGTATTCGCATAGCAATGTAGGGGCTATGCGTTTAAAAAAAAACGCCTTAAACCGCCTTACTCAGGAAGGGTAAAGGGTTTAAGGCGTAAATTCAAGTTAATTTGAGATTTTTTAGAAGATTAACTTAAGCAGACTTTGCAGCTTTCAAAGCGGCTTTTTTTCGCTTGATGCGCCGCTTCCAACGTTGGTCATGTTTATGTCGTTTTCTTTTTTGTCCACTTTTTGTTCGATGACTCATAAATATTTAACTCCTATATAAACTTAAATTAGTAAGTAACAAGCAAGGCAACTGTCGTAATAGTATCGTTACGACTAAAACCTATGGGAGGAACTCCCACATGTTTCCATTTGTAGGAAACTTTGAGTGAGAAATTTTTTGTCAAAGCCGCTGTTAAGGCTGACTCTGTATTCACACGAAAATCTTCACTGTCTTCAAAGTTATGAAGATATTCCGCATCTTGACTAATATTGGCTGTTGGACTAAAAGTCCATACATATTTACTATAACCGCGTCCAACGGCAAAGTCATTTTTGGGGCCAACAGTTCTTTCTTCAGAAATAAATCCACCTCCAAGTTCACCAATAAGATGATGAGCGGAAGTTTTGACAAGTTCACGCCCTAACCCAGCACCCATATCGTAACGATTTTTGATACCAGCAAAGCGGTTTTTATCCCAAGCATTTTTTTGAAAAGCATAATTTCTATCGCTTAACTTATAGGAAAGTTTTTCACTGGCAAAATATTGTTCGGCTGTCGTGGTACCCTTGCTGTTGGAACCAAGCGCGCCCGCAATTAATTCCAATGTGGTTTTAGACCAATTATATTTATAGGTATTTTTAGCAGAACCTGTAGTTGACTTGGTATTACCATTGGCACTTACAACAGACAATTCGGATTGATTTGACCATGGTTTTTTCACTTCTTCAGAAAAAGAGGAAACTGCATTTATAGCTACAAGGCCTAAAACCAAACTTAAATTAAATAATTTTCTCATTGTTTTTATAGCTCCTTTAAAAATTAAGCAACTGAGGTGCAAAACGCACATTTCGTTGCTTTAAGTGGAATATTTGAAAGACATTGACCACAAGCTTTGGTGGTGGGAGCAGCAGGCGCTTCAGCTTTTTTGAAACTATTGAGAAGTTTGATCATCATAAAAATAGCAAATGCCACAATAGCAAAGTTAACGACCTCATTAACAAACACACCATACTTAAGAACCACAGCTTTGGCATCGCCCTCGGCAGGTTTCAGAACAAAACCTAGATCAGAAAAATCAACATTTCCCATTAACATTCCAATGGGCGGCATAATAACATCATTAACAAGGGAAGCAATAATTTTCCCAAAAGCGCCTCCAATGATAACACCCACCGCCATATCAACCACATTTCCCTTCATCGCAAAATCTTTAAACTCTTTTATCATACTCATATTTTTCTCCTATAAATTATTTAGCGCTGTTTTGAGGATCTGCCAAAAAGTCATCTGAAATAGAGTGAACTTCAGTAACAAAATAAGGCGTATCTCCAAAAATTTTCATTGGAATCCCTTTGTGCTCATTATATTTCAGTACAATTCTTTGGCCTAACGCTTTATTGATTTGATCTGAGACAGATTGATCACGGACAGTAAAGTAAAACTTCTCGGGAGCTGATCCGGGTAAATTAACCATAGACAGTTCTCCCTCCCATGTTTTAAAAACCCATCCTTTCTTTGAGAATTTTTGTAGATAACCAGCACGCTCACCCGTTGAATACACATATTTAAGTGACCCATAGGTCCAAGCTACAAAACCAAGAATTCCGACAATTAAAATTAAAGCAGTTGTTTTTATAAACCAACGAATGAATGGCACAAATTTATCCTTTAAAAGAAAAGGGCCCTCCGCTTTAACGGAGAGCCCTTTGGTTAAGACGGTTTATCGGCTCAAAACCTTGAATTCAATTCGTCGGTTTTTTGCGCGGCCTTCTTTGGTTTTATTGTCTACCAAAGGTCTTGTTTCTCCATAACCAGCGGAAGTTAATCGGTCAGCAGCAATACCTTTTCCGACCAAATAATTCTTCACACTCATGGCTCTTTTATCTGAAAGCGCTTGATTAAGTTGAGTTCCACCGATATTGTCAGTATGACCTTGAACTTCAACTGTTACCGTTGGATTGGCTTCTAACACTCCAGCAGCTTTATCAAGAACAACTTTTCCTTCGGCTTTTAATTTATCTGAACCTGATTCAAAATTGACGCCTTCTAACACCCAATCATTTTTAGGAATGACTTTCGCCTCATCAGCAGGGCAACCATCGGCTTTAACAGCAATTCCAACTGGAGTACCAGCGCATTGATCAACATCATCTTTCACGCCATCGCCATCAGAGTCACCTGCACAACCATACATATCAACTTTGATTCCGGCTGGGGTGTTGGGACAAGTATCTTTGCTATCAACAATACCATCGCCGTCTGAATCTGCTTCACAACCACGTCCATCAACATTGGTTCCAGTGGGGGTTCCAGGGCAGGCATCATTATCATCAATAACACCATCTTTATCAGAATCTTTTGGAATTGCTGTGACAGCAGCAGGAGCTGGAATTTCTTTTTTGACAGGAGCTGAATCAGAATGTCCTCCAAATAAGAGTGAAAGTCCACCAGTGGCGGTCCCGATATTTTTAGCAGTTCCACGATCGACATTAATATAATGACGACCATCAACTCGAGCAGCCAACCAAGAAGTAAGCATCCATTTAAGACCTAAACCATAACCAACCAAACCATCTGTTCTTACCCCTCTAATTCGAAGGGCATTACCAGCCATTTCTTCTGGATTGGTTTGAATGGCTCCACCAGCAATTGCAAAGAAAGGTCTCAAACAAGATTGACCAAAATGATATTGAATTTCACCTGTAGGAATGAGCACATCCGCTTTAAAAGGAGAATTTTTAATTTCGGTATCTTCTCCAACAACAGAAGCTTCAACGGCCCAATTTTCAGTTAAATAATGACCAATTCGGCCACCAACAATTCCATCTTCATCTAGACCGTGGTTTCCTTCAAAGAAAACTCCTCCGGCTTGAAATCCTAATTCTGTTTTACCTTGATATGATGCATCAGAATAACCGATAGACGACGCGGCCAAAACCAATGACATATAAGCAATAATTGATGTACGACGCATGTTGTGTCCTCCTTAGACTTTTCGCTTATCTTGCGATATAGCAAACATTAAAATGATTAATAAATACAAATAGACTTTGTATTAAACTTTTAAAATTCTCTCTTCCAGGCTTTTAATGAGTAAACCACTTCGGATTTTTAATAGAAAGAAGAAAAATAGCAGTGTCTATAATAAATACAGATGGCAGGTTACGAATCAAACCAGAAAGTGTCAAGAAATTTCAAGCAAAAAAACTTAAAAAATTACTTAAATTGTTTCGCAACTTCTCTTAAGAATTCTTCGGGCAAATCGCTGATCAGTGTAAAATAGCGTGAACCCGAAGAAGATCGAACAATACGCTCAGGGAGAGCGGTGGGGTTTACCATATCAGAAGAGCTTTCCTTTAACGGCATTTTCATTTGAACCGGCTTATTTGATTGAAATATGGAAATAATTGCCATCCCATCCGTGTAACGGAGATGATGAACTTGTTGCTGGGACGCTGTTGATAATACGTCAAAACTTTCGAATACAAAACCATGCGGAAGCTCTCTCGGATAAGGAAAGAGTTGATTATTTTTTTCTTCCCATTCAGGAACAGATAAAAAAGAAGGTGAAAATTGGTGCGCCATCAAATCACCTTGATTCACTTCTTGAGTATTGATGGAAATTTCCTTCTCTTTTAAAGGATTAAACTCTACGAAACGCGAAACAACCATATAGGAATCTTCGGGGCGAATTCGCTTATTTTCTAAGACAACTCCCGATAATTTATCAACTCGTAACTCTTGGGTAGGCTTTTCTCTAATTTTTGGGGAAATCTTTAATACCCAGACACGACGATCAATCATATCTTCATCTTTTTCTAATTGAAGATCGTAATTTTTCATCAAAAACTTAAATTCAACCTCATCTGAAAACTGCTTAGATTTAGACTTAGCGCTTACGCCTTTAAATCCTTTTTTTTGATTTGCAAACCATGTCGTTTGAAAATCGCCATCACTTTGAACGACTTTATAAACCTTCCCTTCGGGTGTTAAAAAACGAAACTGATACTGATGGGGCGGAACATAGGTGACCAGCAACTGCTCAACGACAGAAGAAGAGTCTTGTGTTTTAATGATAATAACTCGTCCTCGATAAGAAATATTGGGATTCGACAAAGCCTTTTTAAAAACACGCATTGACGCCACCTCTTGATCCTCAGAAAAAACAAGCGATAAGGTAAAAATTCCAAATAAAAATAAAAATGGCGAGAAATTAATTCTGGCTGGAAACATACATAGCAAGCTGAATGGACGGATTTGATTGGACCATATCAGCTGAGGGCACTAAATTCTCATATTCGTATTGGTGATGAGCTGCTAATAAACTCTCCAACTCAATGGACGGTTCTTGTTTACGAAAATTCCAAGAAAACCATGTGCCCGCAACCAACACCACAGCAAATGCAACTCCTAAAGGGCGCCAAAGCGGGCGAAGATTGGAAATTTTTTGACGAAAGGATAAAGTTTTATCAACAAATGTATCTTTGGGAGCCTGAGATTTCAGATGAGCCAGCAAATCAATAGGAGCATTTTTTATCGGCAACAACTCAAGTCTATTTTTAATTTCTTTAATTTCATTGAGTTCCTGTGAACAATGTTCACACGTTTTTAAATGCACCTCAACTTGACTACGGAAATCTTTTGGGAGAACTCCATTTATATAGTCAGACAATTTGTCTTCAAATGCGTCATTCATTTAATTTTAAACCCTTATTTTCTTTGGCAGTTAAAATCTTTTTTAAAAGCAACCGCCCTTGATGAATTCGAGAAGAAACAGTTCCGATCGGGCAATCCATAATTTTACCTATCTCATCATAAGACATTTGTTCAATATCATATAAAACAACCGCGGTTCTATAATGAACAGGAAGTCTGTTTAATGCATTTTGAAGAAGTTTTTCATCTTCAGCACGAGCTAACGTTTCCAAAGGTTCTTCATCTTTCCCTTGAATTATTTGATCCCAAGACCCTTCTTCATCTTTTTTTAATGGGGCGTCCATAGAGACCGAATGTTTGTACTCATATCGGCGAACTCTATCTATAAAAACATTGTGAAGAATACGGTTTAGCCAAGCATTAAAAGGACGAGTAGAATCAAACCGATCTCGATGCTCAAAGGCTCGAGCAAATGCCTCTTGAACCAGATCACGAGCATCTTGATCGTTTCCACACAACCTGAAAGCAAAATTATAGGCCCGATCGGCGGATTGTTCAATTAGTTTTTCAAACTGACTCAATTGTTCCTGAAAGGCGATTTCCGATGTTTTGTGATTGGCATAAGAATAGGTTTTTGAGTTCATGCCAGATGTACGAATAAAGGAACAATTTGTTTGAACTCAAAATATTCCTTTGGGTAAATCGGATTGACTTTCCCATATTAAAACTTCGGTATCATTTTTTTTTGCAGTAATCGTTAAGCTTTGTTTCTGAGTTATTCTCGCAGAATCC
>JBJXGI010000007.1:0-6275 GCA_046153645.1 Elusimicrobiota bacterium
GCCGAGCGAAATGAATATCCAAAGTTTGCCTTCCTTTGGAGAGGATGGTTGAAGGGGGTTTGTAGATTAGCAAATTTATCCCTCACCCTGACCCTCTCCCCGAGGGAGAGGGGACATTTTTTTCAAAAGAAGTGGGCACTAATTTTCCCAAGGAAGGATCAATCTCTTTTTCCCCTCGCCCGCTTGCGGGAGAGGGCTAGGGTGAGGGCACGCCCCCCATTCCTATCATTTCAAAGGATTTTTAAGCTTGTTGTTTGATAAGGCGCTCTTTCTGAGCGTTGAAGGTTTCATCTAGCACTTGGCCTAAAGGAAGGGACCCTATAACCACGACAAGCGCCATTTCAATAGATCCTAGAGATCCATTTTTGAGCATAGGTGAAAGCAAGGAAGCCCATACACTATCAGCATCCACTGCTTGTTTGGAAAGGAATCGAATATTACGAGTTCCAAGATAAAGCCGACCATAAGCTTCGAGAGATGTTTCTCCCGCCATCATAGGTAAACCGGAAAGATCCTCGCGAAGGAGAACCTGTACACCAGAATTGGCAAACACTCGCAGAGCCGCTTGATACTCTTCTTCATTCACGGCCAAAACCCCAACTTCTTCAATTCC
The DNA here is from genome assembly GCA_046153645.1 of Elusimicrobiota bacterium. Classification (GTDB taxonomy): domain Bacteria; phylum Elusimicrobiota; class Elusimicrobia; order F11; family F11; genus JBJXGI01. Next base: position 614 of record JBJXGI010000007.1, read on the forward strand.
AGCGGACTGTTTAGCTCTGGCTTTTAACGTTTCAACGGCTTTCGAATCGTTATTTAAGTCTCTAAAGGGCGTAAAGATCGCCTTGCGGTTTGAGGTATTGGCAATTGATTCAAAAACTTCTAACAACATGGGCTCCGCAATCGCTTCTAGCCCCAACTCATCATGAACAACTTTGTGCGTTAAGAAATTGACAATAGCTTCTTCTAAAACAGTGGGAACGCCCAATCGTCCATAAGATTGCTTGGCAAGAGGGGCACTCCCAAAGAAATGGCCTAACTCATGGGCCAAGCGCCCTACCGCGGTCAACACCGCTTCTCTTCCATTCATAGAAGGATCAATGAAAATTTGAATCAGGTTTTCAGATGGAATAATCGCTGCTTTACCGGCTGTTATTTCTCCCCTTAAATCAGAAACGTTTGAAACAATTTCAATATTTAATTTTCCAGCCAAATCAGCTTGGTCGGATGATAGTTTAAGAACGCTCACAATCGCCCGAGAAATGGGATTAACCAGAAGATTCAAAAGAACCAACCGAGCTTCGTTATCATTAATTTTACCTGTCAAAATATCGCGAATATCACTTGTGGTATAAAAACGCCCTGAGCTGGACTTAATCGCCGCTTTTTCGAGATTACGCACCAATGTTTCGCTATCGCGTCCAGAAAGAGAAAGCAACTCATCTACATAAGAATCGTCGTTACCCTTTTGAACGTTGTTTCGCAAAACTTGAGCGCGCTTGGCTGCGTCTTGAGGTGATAATGTAGCCAATTGAGAAATTTCACCCAAACGACTTAGCACACTGTTTAACTCTGCAGGAAACGCCACCACATCCCCAAATTGACGCACCGCCGTGCCCAAAACAGCCGCTTGCCCTTGTTTGGCCAAATCAAGAGTTTGTAACCCCTGTTGAAGTGCGGTCTTTTGCATCTGAGTGGCCAATTGCCCTATAAGATCTTTATAACTGACCAAAGCGGCCCCTTCATTTTTTAAGAAGTTGTTGAGATTCTTATTATCCCACTGGTTTGTGGCCAAAAGCCCTGCCGCATTCCAGAAACGACGTAAATTAACAGAATCTAAATCTTTCATTTTTCCAACAAGATTCAAAAGTTCCTTGGCTTGTGCACGATCGCCTTCATTCATGAAAGCTTTATTTTGGTTGCCGGCACTACGACCCATCTTAAATTTATCCATGAAATAAATAGCAAGTGTAGGGCTTAAGCGAGAAATAAACTTCATAAAGGAAGATAAGAAATCTCCCCCTAAAATTAAACTTACATAAGGTTTATTAGAAGGCTTAATATCGGGGAGGCGACCTGTTTCAAACAGAGATGAAATTTTTCCAGACTTTGTAACAACACTCTGCACACCATTTGAGTCATAGATGGTTAAACCTGCTGGAGAAGAAATTAGTTGTGGAAGCCCCAAGCCGGAAATGCCATGAGTCAAACCAAAGCGCGCGAGCCGAAGAGCCGTGGCACGGTCCATCGCGCCGGGGTTAACCGCATCTGGATGCGTGTGCTGAATTAAAAAATTCCCCATTTCAGATTTTAATTTCTTTAAAGTTTCTTCAGTTAAAATGCCGCCTCTGGGAGTAGAGAGAACTTCCGCATTAAAAGCCACCAACGCATAAACAAAGTTTTGGAATGCCTTAGTGCCTTGAACATCAGAAGAAGCACTGGCCACATCCGCCAAGGTTAAATTAGCAATGGATTTATTAAGCGAAAGAGAAAGGCGACTTAAATTCCCTTCAATATCAGAACCACTCAAATATTCGGCAACCTTGGGTTCAGAGAGAAGCGCCCCCACATTAATTTGCCCCATCCAACCTTGATAAGTGCCACTTTGTAATAACTGCCTTATCACTCGCACGGCACCCGCGTTATTTGAGATTCCTAACGTTGGATCTTGCGCGCGAATAAAAGAAAGCACACTGGCAATTTCTTTTAGTGTGTCCGTGGGCAAATCAGGACGGTCTGAGAAAGTAAGTTGACGAAGTTCTCGTCCTTGTGAAATGTTAGCTCCACTCGCGTTTTGTTTCACTTGTCTGGCAAAGAACTGTTCATTGTCATTATTTGTTTCAGGTAAAAAGGCGGGCACGCCACCAGCCAAGGTCAATTTGGTTCCTTGAGATCTTGTTTCGATGGTTAAATTTTTTGAAGCGTCCACCGTTTCATTTTTGGGCGGTTCATTGGTTAGAATGGCGGATCGATTGGGTTGAGATGAAAAAGCTGAGCCTAATTTCATTAACGCAAAAACCATCAGTATCGCCGGCGACGCCAGCGACGCCAACACGTTCACTGTTTTGGCCTCTTCAAATAAACCAAGAATTCCAAAAGCTGAAACAACCAAGCTCGCTAAATAAGTGAGCGGTAAAAGATTAATAAAGCCTTTGCGCGCATCGGTGCCTTTTGAGTTAGAAGCATTTTTTCCATTTTGATTGAGGGTGTTGTCTCTCCAAGTAAACAAATTGAATTGATTGCCATTGGAAGGATAGTTTTCAGGAGTGTATTGAGACGACTGTGTAACCAAACCCGCATTATCGACAGAATAGGTTAACCAATCAGAATTATTCACTCTTACCATGATGGCCTGTGTTTTCCCATCAGCGCCCACCACCCTTCCTATCGAGCGGCCTTGAGCTGAACCAGGAACAAGTTGAGTGCCTTCAAGTAACAAATTTTCTAGTCCATTTAACATCTCTAAAGGAGAAACCGCTTTCAGCTTAGCCGCTGTTTCTACTGCCTGCTGAACATCTTCCACAGCACTGTTTGAGGGGTCAGAAGTGATTTTTTTAAACACTCTGGCCGCATCATCAACCTGCGATTCGGCAGTGACACCTTGGGCGGCATTTTCGGTAACAGGATTAGAAACAGCTGGTGTTTGAACTGAAAATAATTTTCCGTCTTCAACACGCATCATTTGAGAAGTAAGATTTTTATTCTGAACTTCCTTAGCAATCGCATCAAGAGTGAAACTTTCCTTTTTAAAACCAGTCACAGCTCCATTTTCTTTTGTTTCTTTAATGCGAACCCATTGTCCATTTTTAGCTGGATCTAGGTAAAAAATCTCTCTTAAGGTTCCATTCTGATTTGTTAGCACTAAAAGATTACCAGAACGGCTTGTTTCTCCCTCAAATATGGTTTTACCCTGATTGGTCATTTCCAATAAACTTTTAACTCCCGAAGAAGCGGCCCTGTTAGCTTGTAGAACATCAACTCCTTTTTCAACAGCTCCCAGAGCTCGCATGATTTTGAAAATATTATTTTGAACAGGGCTGGCTTCTCTAGATAAATCAAGGGCTTCTTGTGATCCCTTGGGAATAAATTGTTGAAAGAATTGGATATCCTCTTCACTTATTTTAATTTCGACAGTTTCAGTCTTATTGGTAAATTTAACTGAATCTTTCCCCATCACAAGCATTTCAATAACACGGGCAAAAAATTCATCCGCAATTAGAATTTTCATTTCTTCTTTTGCTTTCCCCGATTCGTCCAGAAGAAAAGCGTAATTTCCATAAGTAAACAATTTCGCTAGCCCAGAGTATTTCCATGCGGCAGGATCAGAATTATTAAAAAATCTTTTCCAAATTAATTGTGCTGACGATTTAAATTGTTGAGAAGAAAAAACAGCGTGTGAGAACTCATGAATAAAGGTGGGCAAGTAATCGGGAGTTACTTCCCCTCTAAATATTTGCCCTTTAAAATGGGTTCCCTTTACAGATAGAGTTCCATTAAAATCACGAAACATTACTTGTTGAGAGATATTAGGATTAACTCCACTTTTTATCCATCCCATCACAAAATTCATTGCCATGGGACTGGCTTTCAATGCTGATTCAAAAGCCTCTTTCTCTTTTGGATCATCTAAATCAATCCAAGGTTTCATAATTGATTTTTGAGGTTTTTCTGTTGTAAATAAGGATTTAACGCCACCCCAAATCGTCCCAAGAATGCCAGACCCCAATTGTTTTTCTTTTTCACCCTTACTTAAAGCACTTAGAATAATTTCTTTCGATTGTCCCTGCATCTGATAAAAAATAGGAGGGGTTTCAGATTTTGTGGGATGGGTTACCCAAACGGATTTATTTTCACCATCGCTTTTCACCATAATCTGAACAGGCACACCATTTAATTGACCTTCGTATAAAAGGACATCCTGAACCAAACCTTCTCCCACCAACATGCTTTGTTTCTTTTTTGATTGAATGGCATCAACAACTGTTTTCTCTAAATCGCCATCATTAGGTTCGCCCCAACCTTTTTCAACTTCGTCTCGTTGAGGGTTAGAATAAAGAAGTTCCAACATTTTACTGAAAGATAATTCGCCGACTGTATTCTCATCTATTGGACTCGGTTCTGAAACAAGCGGTTCGGTAGAAATTTCTTCATCAACTCTACTTGAAGGTGAATCAGTATCCACTTTTTTGTCATCACCCCTGACATTGTCGCTAAAGTTTTCATTTGTAAGAGCATCTTCTTTAGGACTCTCTCGAGTTGGCTTTAAGGTGGATTTTTTTTGATCTACTGCGACAGGAACCGAAGGAATAAATTGACGGAAGAACGCAACGTCTTCAGCGGATAATTCAATAACCTTAGAGCCGAACGTCATAGAATTACCACCAAAAGCAACTACTTCAAGAGCTCTTGCAAAAAATTCATCAGCTATATTAAATTGATTGGCCTTACTAATTTCTCCAGAATCGTTTAAAAATTCAGAATATGCGGGCCGGCGCAAAACCCTAAGAAAATCAGGATATTTCCACTTTTGGGAGTCACTACTATTAAAAAACCTTGTCCAAGTTTGACTGGCAATATGCTTGTTTTCTTTATGATTTGAGACTGAATGCGCAAATTCATGAATAAAAATTCTCATTAAACCAGGGTTGGCAGTACCAAAAATATGCCCTGACTCAAATAAACCTAATACATTAACATTGTCTTCAATCATAGCTTGTCGAGCGATGTAAACCTTGACACCTTTACTTAGCCAACCCGCAACAAAAGCTAATGCATCAGGATTTTTTCTAAGAAGAGATTCAAATCTTTTCCTTTTTTCTGGGCTATCTAAATCAACAATAGAATTCATCAAAAGTTTTTGTTTGCCGTTAAATGATGACTTAATAAGGTCCCATATTTTGCCAAGTAACCCTTTTTCTAACTTTTTATCAAGTTGGCTAAGAGCACTGAGAAAAAGCATTTTATTTTCTCCAACAATCTGATAAAAAACAGGTGGATTTTCAGATTTAACCGCATGGGTTACCCATACAGACTTACTTCCATCCTCAGAAGTACGCAACATGATTTGGACTTTTTTTCCATTTAATTGACCTTCGTATATTGCAACCCGTTCCTTATTTTCCTCTACATTTAATATGAAACTCTTTTTTTCTTTCTTCTGAATAGCACCAAGAACAGTTTGTTCTAAGTTCCCGTCATTAAAACCAAGCCAACTTTGTTCGGCTGCGTCTCGTTCAGGATTGGCGTATAAAAGTTCAAGCATTTGTTCGAAGCTAAGCTGATTGGTTTGTTGAGGTATCACTGGTTCCAACGCAGGGGCTTCTTCTACATCAGGTTGAATTGGCTTTTCCTGATCATTATCCGTCAAATTAACTTTCTCTTCTGTTGCTGTTGAGTTTCCTGAAGGGGCTACTGGAACCACCTGC
>JBJXGI010000055.1:0-4253 GCA_046153645.1 Elusimicrobiota bacterium
TGTCGCCCTTTTTCAGCCGGCCAGCGGCATCTTTTTTAAAGCTTTCAAAATCGAACGATGTCTTGTTTCTCATGCTGTATTAATTTTGTACGTTTACAAAGTTGACACAGTTTTTGAAATACTCTCCTTGGTGGTGCCGCTGGCGTATGGATTCACGTCTTACTCAACAAATTATAAAATTTATTGAAAACTTTCCTATTCCTAAGGTTTTTGCAGAAGCCAATGCACTTAGTTTTAAACAACTTTGGTTTAAAATATGTATTGTAAACGAAGTTGTTATTTTTTGATCGTTCAGCAGTTAAAATACTCCATTCGTTTATTGAATGCCCAATAACCCATTTTTTAGTTAAAACGTTTGGTGTATGATAGGCTTCTTTTCTATCATGAACACATCCGTTGTGCATGGTTTTAAATTGATCAAAGGATGCTTTTAGTACACGAATATTCTCTGAATCAATAAAAACCCTTCGTGTCTCTGTTTGTCCTGTGGAATCATTAAACATTTCAATACTATGCCAAAATACTGTGTCCTTTTTGAAAAAAACAAACCCCGTTTCAGTTATTGCCTTTGACCTCCCCTTTTCAATATAATACTCAATATAATAATCTGCACCAATCATGTTGAAATTAAATTTGTTATTAATAAATTTATTAATGTTTTCATAATACCCAAAAGGGTTTATTTGTGCAAACGAATAAAATGTTGCACAAAAAAACACTATAAATAATAGTATTGTTGACTTGGTATTCATCTATTTTTATTTTTTATATGCTGAAAAACGTTTTTCTAATTCTTCCTGTGAGGTCAAAACAGACCCCAATGCAATTTTTTCAAATGCATAACCAATTTCTACTCCTATAGCTTTTCCTTCACTGTCTAATAACTTGGGATAGCCGGCGGGAGAATTTGGTCCGTAGTATCTTAAAAAATCTTGCTTGGTATGCAATCCTTTATCGACTGAATACTTTATGGCGTCTTCAATAGCACTGATCTGGGTAGCTAAATCGTAACCAGGCACACCCGTTTTTGACCCGTCGTACCTATCTTTTCTAATATTATCCCCTGAATGAATAATTTCATGCAAAAGCGTCCCAAATTTCATTTCAAATGAAAGCCCCCCCTTCAATGTTGTTGTTGATTGACCATATTGATCTTTACCTGTTAGCCCCATCGACTCCATGTTGCCGTCCATTCCATAAATATTTCCTTTCCCATTTTCCGTCCAGAGGTTCTCCCAAGATTTTGAGCCCTCTTTATAACCTGAGAAATCTGAAAATATTTTTTTAATATCGCTATTGTCATCTAGGAATTTTTTTACCCCACCAACTAGGTTCCTTATCTCATTCTTTTTCAGCTCTATTAGTTCTTTTCTCGCTTGTTTACGTTCTTTCTTATCTTGATAATCATTAGCAAGTTTGTCTTCTTCTTCATTACTTAGGGTAATATTTCCTATTTCATATTTTCCATTAGGGTCAATAAAATAAATAGGATTATCAAAAGCATATCTATAAGGAGTCCAATTGAAAGAAGCCTCACTCATCGGATCCACTGCCCCCCACCTTCCCAAGGCTGGCTCATACCACCGCGCCCCAAAATCTATCCAGCCCAAGTCAAGTTCCAAGTTGAGTTCTTTGCCTGTAAACTGGTAGCGGTTTGCGCTGCCAGTTATGTCGTTCCAAGCGCCTTCCATCTCCATGCCAAAGGAGTAGGTGTGGGCTTCTTGCAAGATTTCATCGTTGGCGGGGTCGTAGTTGGCATCGTTGGGGTCGAGGGTGCCTTTGATTGCCCCATCTCCGTCAAGGTCACTAAAATAAAGCCGCCCACTGCCCAAGTGGTCTTTCAGGCTGTACTCGTAGCGGTAGCTGGAGTCTTGCGGCACACAGCGGCCTTCCGCCGTGTAAATGGCTTCCAATGCGCCATTGTAATACTCTATCCCGCCCACATAGTCCTTGACCAAGTCATTTTCGTTGGGCTTGTGCACCGTTTTGCCCAGCTTTACGCCAGCAGCATCGTAGAGCCAGGTGAAGTAGCTGCCGTTGTCAAAGAGGGCTTGGGTGGGGAGGTTGAGCAGGTTGTAGGTCATGAGCTTGTTTTCGTCGCGGGTGAGGTTGCCGTTGGCGTCATAGGCGTAGTCGGGGTAACGGGGAAGTAAGGATCCTTGAGTTTATTTAAAAAATATTATTGCAAAGTTATTTACACAAGCTACTTAATTTTAGTTTCTTTTTTTTGTATATTTTTCTAACGCCATCTCTGACCCCATCCATGATTCTAATGAAATTAATTTTTTTTGAATGTGAAAATGGCATTTCAATAACATAAATGATGAATTTTTTGGGGAGTAATAAGTCACTGTCAATATCCCTCAAATCAAATTCATAAGTTATTGGGTTTGTTTCCAATCCGCATTGGGTTGAAGAGACAATATCATTTATTTCGAGGTGTTTTGTGAAATTAAAAATCATAGTATCTCCGTTAAAGATAATCTCTCCAGGCTTCTGTGGGCTTTCAATCTCAATTGAAAATCTCAATTCCAATGAGGTATCCAAATATTGCTATCTGAGCAATTTTGGAATATTATGAACAGTTGCTTTTTGACAAGATAGGTAGCAAAGTTTTGAGCGTATACCCCAAACGGAATAAAAACCAACATTAACATTATTGTTTTTTTCATGATAATTTATTTTTTTATTACCTCTCCATGGTCTTGCCCATCCCTGGGGACGCTACAAATATTCTCAAGAGAAATATTCTGAAATCTAACTTGTTGATCTTTGTTCCTCATTAGTTATTCTGAATAGCTTCATGCCCACCTCAGATGCAATCCAGCCAAAGGAATAACCGCTCCAACTCGCATACTTCTCCGTCAACGCATCCACGCCGCCCCACCTGCCAAGCGCCGGCTCATACCACCTCGCCCCAAAATCAACCCAGCCCAAATCAAGCTCCAAGTTGAGTTCTTTGCCCGTAAACTGGTAGCGGTTGGCACTGCCAGTTACATCATCCCAAGTTCCTTCCATCGCCATTCCAAAGGGGTAGGTGTGGGCTTCTTGCAGGATTTCATCATTGGCGGGGTCGTAGTTGGCGTCGTTCGGGTCAAGGGTTCCTTTGATTTCACCATCGCCGTCAAGGTCACTAAAATAAAGCCGCCCGCTACCCAAGTGGTCTTTCAGGCTGTACTCGTAGCGATAGCTGGAGTCTTGCGGCACGCAGCGGCCTTCCGCCGTATAGATGGCCTCCAATGCGCCATTATAGTACTCTATCCCGCCCACATAGTCCTTGACCAAGTCGTTTTCGTTGGGCTTGTGCACCGTCTTGCGCAGCTTTACCCCGGCCGCATCGTAGAGCCAAGTGATGTAGCTGCCGTTGTCAAAAAGGGCTTGGGTGGGGAGGTTACTGGAAAGGAACGGGTGAGATTGCATTTTTTTTTGGCATGTTAATTTTGTTGGACCGAAAAATCGCAAAGGTAGCTACCTCGGAACATTTCACCATCTGCTATCATAACCCCTACAAGTTCAAATTTTTGAGTGATTAAATAGCCACAGATATTTGGCCCTAGCGTAGGAGAATCGTAGATGGCTGGCTGTAAATCATATCGTCTAATAATGCCGACCCAGTCACAATAGTATAAGCCAGCGAAAGAAGGCTTATTTATTGGACCAAAGAAAACATCATCTGCTTGAAAACCTCCTTCAACCAACCCTCTATTACTCATGCTATTATCAAAATATAGCCTTCTCCTTTCTCTTTGGGTGTCAGATAAAAATAACTTTTCATTTTCAATAAAATAATCAAGATGTGCTAGGGTGTCACCAGCTAGGGCAATGATGAAAGATTTGAAACCCTTCTCCCTGTTTAAAATGTTAACCAATAGTGTTTCATTAGTGATTGGGTTCACAAATTGTCCTAAGCCAGGGGTACTCAGGTTCATTTTTTTTAAAATGAACGGAATGGAATCGCATTTAATGATTTTCTGTGAATAAATCAATAAGTCAGATTCGGAATCATTTTTTAGAGTTTTAGGGTTGTTTTGCTGACAGCCCATAAAGCATAGAAAAATCAAAAGTGATAGTTGCCTTGGTCTTGCGTTTCGCCATGGTCTTTTGAGTTTTAATGAAACGCAAATATAATACATTTTATTTTAATTTTATGAAAATATTTTTTATTTTTGAACTAAATTGTCTTTCACTTGAACTACGTTTAAGAAACCTTTGAGGTTTCTCAAACGTTAATTTCATCTTTTTAGAAATATGGT
>JBJXGI010000069.1:0-6233 GCA_046153645.1 Elusimicrobiota bacterium
CTTATTTTTTGCTAGGATTAAGTGAATGGTGGAAGATCATGCCCAATACAAAAAACACATCGTATGACGACCGCTTTATGTCCTACATGGACAGTACGATTATGGTGGCCGAGAACCTTTACGAAAAGTATCCTGAGTATAAAGTTGAGGCTGCATTTTTTTTGGCGGCAGCCTATGGTTTTAAAGGGCGCTTGTATGCCGATGAAGAGCGTGAAAACTGGGGTAAAGCAGCTTCCGCAGGAAAAACAGCATTGAATTATTTGGAAGAATGCAAGACAAAAAATTATTTAAGTCCTGAACTATTGTTTGGTGACGCCCTTTACAACTATTTCTCTGTTTGGGTGCCGGAAAATTATCCTGTTCTAAAACCACTGCTTTGGTTATTCCCGAAAGGAGATAAGCAACTAGGCTTAAAACAACTAAAGGAAGTCTCTTATAATGCCTTCTACACTCGTACCGAGGCCATGGTGTGGTTGATGAGGATTTCAAATAGTTATGAGAACAACCAACCTCAGGCATTTCAACTGGCTGAGTATTTACATCAGACTTATCCGGATAATCCTTATTTCCACCGATTTTATGCCCGAATGCTCTACTCAAGGGGAATGTACACCGAGTTGGACAAGGAGGGTAAGGCTATTTTGGCCAGGATAGACAGCGCACAGGTAGGTTATGAAGCTACCAGCGGGCGTTATGCAGCTTTTTATTTGGGCCAACTATATGAGGGGCGAAGAAAGCCTGACGAAGCCAAAAAATATTACCTGCTTGCTAAAAAATACGCGGAAGAGATTGGAGCCACCGACTCGGGCTATTACCTTTTTTCATTGATTGCGTTGGGCGAAATAAGTGAGAAGCAGGGGGACAAAGCAGCGGCAAGAAGCTATTTTAAAGAAGTAAAGAAACTTTCCGGTCGCAAAGATGAGGCGTATAAGGATGCCAAGAGGAGGTTGAAGAAAATGGAAAAGGGAGATTAGTTTTTTTTTGAAATGAGAGCTTGGTATATTGGTGATGACTCTTGCGTTAGTGTGAATCTTTTGTTCATCCTATTCGCCCTGTGTTTCCTGATTAGTTTTAATAATTGAAACGCTGGGGGGATCTTATATCGGTCTATAAGGATGGCAATTTTTGCTTTTAAAGAATCCGCTGGTATATAATCAATGGATGATTTGAAGTGCTTTGTTTTTATCGCGAGAGGGAAAAGGCATCGGAACGATGAAAATGCATTTTTACGATAGAAGTAATGCCAACTGTCAGCGGTTACCGAGATAGGAAGTATACTGTCTATCATGTTTCTTGCCGCCTCATTTGTGATGATATAAGCTGATGCGGTAATGGTTTGTTCAATATTCATAGGATAACACAATTTTTGATTGGATATCTCTTCTGAGCCAATGCTACTTAATTTACAATCACCAAAGCTGGCGTAATACAACAGGATGATCTCAGATTGTTTCAAATTGTTTGCAATGTTTTCCAGAATCTGTTTGATGTTAGAAGGAAGGATAACATCATCTTCGACTATAAATGCATACGGCAAGTCGTTTTTTACCAGAATCCGATAGGCTTTTAAGTGAGACAGTGCACAGCCTATTGCCCCCGGTGTAAGCCACCAGCCGAGTTCTTTGACTTTTTGAACATCACAATACAGTTCAACTTCATGTTCGGTTAACTTGGCCCCGTCTATCGCATCTATAATTTCGAAGTCAATATCCCCTTCTGCCAAATGTTGCGTGATGTAGGACCTTCTTTCCTTCGAGCGTTGAAGACTGATGGCAAGAGTTTTCATAGAAATTAGCTATGGAATAACAGGAGATTGGGTTGAATAACCTCTGCAGCGTAACCATAGCCCGAAAGAAATTCCACTATTAATGCTTCTGATTGATTGAGCGTGGCAAGAGCCTCTGGATGAATTTCAATTAGAAGATTTTGAATTGCCTTTTTTCGAAGAGAGTCTGCTGCCCCTTTCAATGCCTGGAATTCATAACCCTCAATATCAATTTTAATAAGTTTGACTGCATTTAGATTTGCCTCACTAATGATTTCGTCAAGTGTTTTGGTTTTTATTGTCGCGTGGCCGTAAATTTTTTTCCGTAGACTGGCAAAACTGATCTTAAAATTAAATTTGTTTGAAAGAGAACTTGCGCCCGTATTTAAGCTCGTGTATAGAAAAATTGTTGCCGTTCCGGGAGTAGCGTCAATCCCATAGGGCATTAGTTTACAATTGAAGCAATTATTTAATTCGTAGTTTTTAATTATGATTTCCCACAGTCGTTGCTGAGGTTCAATACTGATAACTGTTCCATTTTTACCAACTTGGACTGAAGCCAGCACAGAAAAAAAACCTTCGTTTGCTCCCAGGTCAATAAAAGTATCTCCAGGTGTTAATATTTCCAGAATGCTGTTGGTCATTTCAGGCTCGTAAAACCCCGCCTCTTGAATTTTTAATCCAAGATCGGATATTGGATCAATGTAAAATTGATGGTCCTTGTCATAGGGAAATTCTTTTCTTTTGATCCTCAATATCCATTTTATAAATAGGGCAAACTCTGTCGGTCGCACTTTATTTCCGATTAACTTTAGGTATTTCAAACGCATTGGCTAACCCTTTTGGTAGGCAAAGGTAAGGCATTCCTCAAAAGCAGCCTATTTGATAAAAAAGTTCAGTTAGTTTGTAACAGACAGTACGGCATTTAAAATATAAACGTGTGGATTTTCGTGATTTAATTATAACCCCATTCTACATTTTCATTTTTTATTTCATTGCGTATTTGATTCGTCCCTACGTAACGGATCAAGTAACTCGCGCGTACTATTTCCCTGCCCTTTCCTTAAAAATATTTGGAGCGTTGATGTTGGGATTGATCTATCAGTTTTATTATGGAGGAGGTGACACTTTTAATTTCCACACCCATGGAAGCAGACACATTTGGGAAGCTTTTTTTGATTCCCCAGAAAAGTGGTTTGAGTTAATGACTACTTTAGGGAGCAACGACCCCAGCGTTTATAAGTACACTTCTCAAATACCTTTCTTTAGAGATCAAAGTTCTTACATGGTCATTCGTGTGGCGGCTTTTTTTGATCTTTTTACAGTCTCAGCTTATTCTGCTACTGCCTGTTTATTCGCGAGGGTCAGCTTCGTTGGCGGGTGGATGTTTTTTTTAACATTCTACAGAAGATATCCTCAGTTACACCGGCAGATAGCATTTGCTGCTTTGTTTATTCCTTCGGTTTTTTTTTGGGGGTCAGGCCTTTTAAAGGATACGCTGATGATGGCTTTTCTTGGAATTATGATCTATGAAATTGATGCTCTTTTTTTTCGGAAAAAAATAACTATCAGCAGCATTCTGCTATTGATACTCTCAATATGGTTCATTTTTGCCGTAAAGAAATTCATTTTGCAAGCATTTCTTCCAGCGGCACTTTTGTGGATTTACTTAGGCAATCTAAAATTGATCAAGCAAGTAGCTATTAAGGTGGTTATATTTCCTCTTATAGTCGTTCTTTCCATTTTCTCAATCTACTATTCCGTTGTAAAGGTAGGTGAGGGAGACAGACGATACGCGGTTGAGAATATTGCAAATACAGCTAGAACAACAGCCTATGATATACGCTTCCAAACTGGGCGTGACGCGGGTTCAGGCTATACATTAGGGGAGCTTGACGGCACCTTTGGGTCAATGTTGAGACTTGCGCCCCAGGCCATCAATGTTTCGTTATTCAGACCATACTTGTGGGAGGTTAACAATCCGCTGATGCTACTGTCTGCCTTGGAGAGTCTATTTTTTCTTGCTATGACCTTATATCTGATTTTCAAGTATAGACTTTCCTTAATTAGATCATTTAGTAATCCAGATTTTACATTTGCATTTGTTTTTTCGATTGTATACGCTTTCGCTGTCGGGATATCATCATTTAATTTCGGAACGCTTTCCCGTTATAAAATTCCTTTGATGCCCTTCTATGCGTTGGTCTTGATTTTTATTTATTACGAAAACAAACCAAGAAAAGTAGAAGAGTTTGAAGAAACCGAATAATATTCGACCACTTTCTTTCTTCCTTCTTTGCCTATCTTTTCTCGCTGTTCCTTATCCGTTATGAGTTTTTCAAGCGATTCAATCCAATCATCTTCCGTGGTGCACCAATAGCCATTTATTCCGTTGTCAACAATTTCAGTGTTAACGCCAACGGGTGATACTAAAGCCGGTATTTCAAGTGCCATATATTGCAACGCTTTAAAACCGCATTTACCCTTAGCCCAAATGTCATCGGTTAACGGCATTATACCAATGTCTATTTTCAAAAGATCTTCGATTTCAGTTTCTTTTGTCCAAGTAATAAAGTCGACAAATTTTAAATTTAATTTTGGGTCTTTGTTGGCTATTATTAAAAGGCGAAACGGGAAAGAAGATTTTTCAGCAAGTTTCTCAAGGACAGGAACAAGAGATTTGACATAGCGTAAAGTTGATTGAGAGCCTGTCCAGCCAATCACGATCGATGTTAGTTTCTTAGATCCTAAATAATTTGAGGGATTGTGAAGGTTGTTGGTATCAACAGTTGTTGGATTAATAATCACTTTAGTGTTGAATTGTCTGGCATAACTGGCCAAAAAGGAATTCCCGCAGCTTACTTTATAGCTCCATTTGCAGATTGAACCAGCTTTACCATGCCATTTTAACAGCGCTACAATTTTGTTTTCCTCCGAAGTGTTGGGCAACCAGATAGCATCATCAAAGTCGTAAATGATTTTCTTTTTAAGGATTCGGCCAATCACAAACTCTAAAATGGGTGGCCCTATTGGCAGACATTCGCGATGGATAAAAACAAAATCAATTTTTTTTAGTTGGAATAAAACAGTCAATCTTCGGACGACACCTTTTATAAAACCAATTATTTTTTGAACCCGATAGCCTGATTCATACAAAATCTTCCAGGTCTGTTCATCCCAAAATGATTTACATGAAATCTGAAAACCGTTTTCTTTTAGAAAGTGGAAATACTGCTCAAAACGAAACCTCTGTGATGGGGCTTATTTAACGGGATAAGGAATTAAGAACAGAATTTTCATGTTAACTTTACCCAAAAATGGGTAATAAACGACAAATCTCCTTCCCCATTAAGACAAGCTAAATTGTGATGACTGATCCTGAAGAGCAAATTATCGATGCTTCCAACCGTGGCTTTTTCAATTGGAAAGAGCTTTGGCGCTATCGGGAATTATTCTATTTCTTTGCTTGGCGCGACATCAAAATCAAGTATAAACAGACTATGCTTGGCTTTTTGTGGGCTATTCTCCAGCCTTTAATGATGATGATTATTTTCACTCTTTTTTTTGGCAGGGTGCTCAATGTGCCATCTCAAAATTTGCCCTATCCTGTTTTTGTTTTTTCAGGTCTTCTTTTGTGGAATATGTTCTCAACCGGGTTGACAAATTCTGCCAACAGCATGGTGAATAATTCTACCATTATTAAGAAAATTTATTTTCCGCGTCTTATTATTCCTGCTGCATCTATTTTGGTTACTCTTTTCGATTTCCTGATGGCCTTCGTATTATTTATTCCGATATTAATTTTTTACCAACAACCGCTTTCGTGGAGTGCCTTATGGTGTTGGCCATTGGCACTGACCATAAGTGTAGTGGCAACCTTTGGGCCGGGGTGTTGGTTGGCCGCCTTGAATGTGAAGTATCGCGATTTTCGTTACGTCAGTCCCTTTCTCATTCAAATTTTGTTTTTCTTAACTCCTATTATCTATCCTGTTTCAATGCTGAAGAATCCAATGCTCCAATATATGTTGGTACTATCACCGATGTACGCTGCAGTGGAGTTGTTTAGGTTGCCATTAACGGACGCTAGTGTAAATTCAACATTTTTACTCATAAGCTTAGGCGCGAGTATTTTTTTCTTATTGGCGGGGGTGCTTTATTTCAAAAAGACCGAGGACTTCTTTGCAGACTTTGCCTAGTGTATGAAACCAATTTTAGAAGTACAAAACATTAGCAAAAAATATCGCATACAGCATCTGGCCGGTGGCTATTTGAGTTTGCGCGAACGTATGCAAAGCTTTTTTCGTTTTGAAAAATCCAACGCAGAGGATTTTTGGGCATTGAAGGATGTGTCCTTTGAAGTACAACCTGGTGAGTCTATTGGAATTATTGGTAGGAATGGAGCTGGCAAGTCCACGCTTTTAAAAATTCTTTCAAAAATCACTCCGCCAACAAGTGGTAAGATTGTAAC
>JBJXGI010000071.1:0-3736 GCA_046153645.1 Elusimicrobiota bacterium
ACATTAGAAGAATTACGTTCCAGGGGAGTCGAATTTGTTTCCTACCAGGAAAATATAGATACCAGTACCCCTCAAGGACGAATGTTCTTTGGAATTGTGGCCTCTATCGCAGAATTTGAAAGATCACTAATTGTTGAGAGAATCAATGCCGGACTAAGAAGAGCAAGACAAAATGGAATTCAACTGGGAAGGCCATCGGTTATTAAAGTCCCAGAGAAGGTACTTAGAATGCGCCAGGAAGGTCATTCGCTTAGACAGATAGCTCAAGCATTCTCAACGAGCAAAACAACGATCTTTCGGTTATTAGCTCACGGCGTTACGAAAACCTTGACAGCTTGAGACGTTACTCTTCCTATGATTGAATAAGCAGAATTAGGGGATTACGAAATCAGTAGATTGTAGACCCGAAGCAAAAGAATTCTCTGGGAGTTAATGAATATGTCGATGAAAATACCGACTCATCTGAAAGCCATTATTAACGAAGCATCATTGGATTTAGCAAACAAACATGGAATTTCGAAGTGGGACATAAAGTTACACCTTAATAGATTTATTGAAACCAAGTTATCTTTCCTCTCAGGTACAGACAGTTTGGAAGCATTAGTGATGCAAAGGTTAAATCCTTCGACGATATTACATTCAATAGATGAAATTGAACGTGAATTAATGCGACATATCGTTTCGTTGGAAAACAATCCACTTGACACTAGAGCGGTCAACAACAAATTGGAAGGTGGAAATAAATGGGATGACATGTCTGAGGAGGAAAGACAATCTATCCTGAACAAACTACTTCCCCACTCAGAAGATTTTACTTGCTTTCCCAAGAAAAAAATAAAGGCATTGTCTGCGCGGCAAGCTGAAGCTATCCAAAAACTCTATGAGTTGGCGTTAAAGGGATTTATCGAAATGACGCAAAATGATTTGATGAGAAAAGTTGGGTCTCCCAATTCCAAATTAAATAATTTATTTAGATCCAACAAAAAAGCCAAGAAGGTATTAATTAAAAGAGGATCGACTAATCGCATGATTCAGCTTAATGTCATCTTTCCTTAGCGAAAACAAATAACAATTTGATTATAAACCGAAATAATCTCCACTTAACCTACCTTTTACGTTAATAATCGGTTTTTAACCGGTTTATTACGTCTTCATCTATTCAAGAATATTCTCGTAGTCAAATACTGACTTGAGGATATTAAATAGATGAAAAATAAAAATGTAAATTCAAATACCCATATAGATCGAGATTTGGGAGCAAGTGCTGCGATTCATTGTTCGGGTGGCAAACTAATCAACATTCTTAATGAAGGAAGCCGCCACAGCGTCTTTGTCTTTGAAAACAAGACTTCTTGCTTGAAGATCGCCGAACTTTACTGGAACGATGTTCTTCAACTACCTGCAAGAAAATACTTCAGTTCAATAAAAGAACTAAAGAATCAACTTTACTCTAGAGCCATTTCCAGGGGAGTTTCAAATTGAAATTCCTTAAAAAGAAAACTCACCAACGAATTGAGCAACTTTTCATTCACAATAAATACGACATATTTAATCCCATAGATTTGAAATTCCTCCATAAACTTGCCGATAAGATATTTTTGGAGATGTGTTCAGGTTGTATTGTTCCTGAAAAGATTTTTTGGGTTGCGGATCGTATTCGCCACCGGCTTGGACAGGCGGGACAATGGTGATGCAACCCACCTCAATCGATTGGATTAATTTTTACGATAGTCACATTCAAAAGTTAAAAGTTAATGAAAATAATGCATTAGCTCTATGTCCATTTCATAA
Organism: Elusimicrobiota bacterium; assembly: GCA_046153645.1. Lineage (GTDB taxonomy): Bacteria > Elusimicrobiota > Elusimicrobia > F11 > F11 > JBJXGI01. Next base: position 1,792 of record JBJXGI010000071.1, read on the forward strand.
CGATACCAACCCGAGTTTCTCGATTAACCTCGACAATGGACAGTTCCAATGCTTTGGTTGTTCTGCGAAGGGAAACGGTTTAACTTTTGCTGATAAAAAAGGCATTCCCAGAGGCGCTGTGCCAGGATGGATAACTTACCAACACAAACAACATCCAGTAGAAGTGGCCACATATGATTATAGAGATGAGGATGGTAAGTTACTTTATCAGGTAGTTCGGTATGAGCCTAAAAAATTCCTACAACGTCGCCCGAATGCGGTGGGCGGTTGGCAATGGGGATTAAATGGCACTCAACGGGTCCTATATCGGCTACCTGAACTAGTCCAGGCGCGTATCAAAGGCCAAAAATTAATTTTTATTGTTGAAGGAGAGAAAGATGTCGATAACTTAAGAAAATTAGGAATTACAGCCACTTGCAATTCAGGTGGAGCTGGAAAATGGCCTGTCGATCAGAACTTCTACCTTAAAGAAGCAGAAGTAGTCATTTTGCCAGATAAGGACGAGCCAGGCCGATCCCATGCTCAAAAGGTTGCCCAAAGCCTTGTTGGCTTGATTCAATCCATAAAAATTCTTGAATTACCGGGTCATGGCAAGGATGTCAGTGATTGGATTGGAACAAGCGAAAATGCCGAGCTTTTGTTGAATTTAGTTAGTTCTACTCCTATTTGGATTCCCAAAAATAATCCCGCACCCTTAGGAAATGATAACGGCGGAATTATTTTTAAACCAAAATTAGCTACAGAATTCATTTTAGAAACGGAGGAACAACGCCAGTGGATCTGGGAAGGATACATACCCCAGGGTGGACTGATAATGATCGCTGGATCACCAAAAGCGGGAAAAACGACTTTTACTTATCATCTAATTAGAGCCATTACCGCTGGAGAAGACTTCCTCGATTTGCCTACACGACAATGCCAAGTTCTCCTTTTGGCACTCGAAGAACATTCTCAGGACGTTCGGGATCGTATTAATCAGCTTCAGATAAACCATCAAAAACTTTACATCCATCAGGGAATTCTGCCTGCAAACTCGATTGAGATTGCTGAAATTGAGAAAACGATACGAGACAAGAATATTGAGTTGGTTGTTATTGATACCTTGGCCAGATTTTGGGCAGTTAAGGATGAAAACAATGCGTCAGATGTTGGTAAGGGACTTACTCCAATCTTAAATCTTTGTCGAAGGACCAATTGTGCGATCCTGTTGCTTCACCACACCCGAAAGAGCCCCGGCGATGATGGTTCAGATATAAGGGGATCGGGCGACATTTTCGCCTTGATGGATATTGCGCTGATTTTCAAAAGGAGAGGAGAGCATAAGTCACAAAGGGTTTTAAGAGGTTTTTCCAGGTATCCTCAAACCCCTGACGAAAGCGTGATTGAATTAAATGAAGGTATATATTCACGCCTGGGAGATTCATCCCAAGTTTGCTACAGGGAGCAAGAAAACAAGGTTCTCAAGGTTCTCACCGAATCTCCAACCGAAGCAGAAAAATTAGCTGAATTAGCGGAGCTAAAGCCTTCAAGTACCCGATCTGTACTAAATCGTCTTTTTAAGAATGGATTAATCTCTAGGCAAGGGAAAGGGGTAAGAGGTAACGCCCACCTCTATTCAGCTTTGAATTCAAATAATTCCGCAGTATTAAATTCACTAGAGTGCGGAAACAATATATGACTTTTTTATATGTCGGGAATGAATGGGAAATAAAATGGAAAGATTAAGACCCACCAAGCATCAATTAGCAAAAATAAAAGTCTGGAGTGACCTGGGCCTAACGCCCAATGCCATTGCACAGAAAGTTGGAAAAGATCCCAAAACAGTTCGAAAATACCTTAATAGTGAAGTATTTGAGCTAAAAGATATTAAAGAGCTGGTTTTAAAGATTAAAGAAAAAGAATTAAGTGATCTAAATTTATTAGGAGCAAAAGGTCGTTATCGACT
>JBJXGI010000074.1:0-27229 GCA_046153645.1 Elusimicrobiota bacterium
CATATTCCCCTCCGTGTCAGTGACGAGAGAAATAAAACCATGCTCTCCGATTGAAAATTTCCCTTTAAAAATTTTCCCGCCATGCGCCGAGGCTCTTTGCTCCTCAATAGCACAATCATCGCAAGTAAAATAAACCAGGGTGCTGTTCCCGCCGGAAGTAAACCCTTCAATTTTTACAAGCGCCCCGGGGGCCCCATATAATTTCTGATCCATAGGAAAGGCCCACATCTCCATTCCAGGAAATTTCAATTCGCTAAGCTTTGTTTTAAATACATTTTCATAAAATAATTTTGCTCTCGACATGTTTTGAACATAGATCTCAAACCAGCCAACTTGATTATTTTTCATACCACATTCTCCAATTTTCTAGCTTTAGTTACTTTTAAATGGGTGTGGCGGCCTAAATCCTTACCGAGGCCCCGCTGAAAGACCTTTTTCAATCCGACGATCCGGAACTAGCCACATGATGGCCACCAGAATGTAAAGGGTTAAAGATATCCAGGAATTGATGAGGGTCATTGGGACAGCCACGATATACATAACGAGAGAAATCCTTCCCTTCAAATCTGTCCCTAACGCTGTCGCCAGAACGGAATCTTTCCCATGTGCCAAAACAAGCATTCGTGCAAGAATATGGTATGCGGTGCCTGCCAGCAGAAGATTTAAGCCATAAAGAGCTACAGGATACTGCGCAAAATGATTTTCTCCCATCCAAGCGGTAGTGAAGGGAACAAGGGAAAGCCAGAATAGCAGGTGCATGTTCGCCCAAAGGATGCCTCCATTTACCTGCTTGACAGCTTGGAGCAAGTGGTGATGGTTGTTCCAATAAATTCCCAGAAAAACAAAACTTAACACATAACTAAGAAACACAGGTATTAAAGGAACCAGCGCTGTCAATTCAGTTCCGTGAGGAACTTTCATTTCCAATACCATAATTGTGATAATAATGGCCAACACGCCATCACTAAACGCTTCTATCCGACTCTTTGTCATAAGTACCTCTTAAGAGTTGATTTAAGATGACCATCAAAAAAACCATCGCCACCGTATCTTCCCGCCATTATACTTAAAACAAATGATCCTCTCGAAAACCATGCGACGAGCCTTCCTCTCTCTTTTAGGATCGCTATTATTATTCAGCTTTGCGCACAGCGAAGAGGTTCCGCACACTCTCGCACTGGGGGCCACCGTCATCGGTGCACAGCTACATTGGGGTTTTTCAAGAAAGTCGGCCCTTGAAATACGAATGCTCAAGCACAAAGAGAATAACGATACCACCGAAAACACTCTAACCGCCTATGCATACGGACTACGTACGTACCGTTATTTCAAACCCATCATGGCAGGCAAACGTACCCGTCTTTATATGGGGCTTGAGGCCGCCTCCACGCGAAGCACCTCCAGCACCTATGATTACAAAACAACTGGTTTTGCTTTGGGTGGTTTCGGCGGAACAGAAATTTATGTGTTGCGTCGCTTGTCTCTGGGCTTCGACCTTGGACCGTATGTGGTTTCAAGCAAAGTGCGGGGCAGCGACACATCGAGTGGAGAAATATTGGTGGTGGTTAACACTTACATGAACTTTTATTTTTTATGAAGAAATATTTATTTATCTTCAGTCTCACCATTTTTTCTCTGATGGCTGACGTCTATGCTGAGATACATTTCGGTTTGGGAAAAGCCGCAGCCAAACAGGCCTCAAAAGCCGTCGAGGAACAACGATCCAAAGACAACCAACTTAATCTTCCTGCGTGCACCGGTGAAGAGTACTCCGTCTCGCCGATCGATCTGGCCACCACCTTTCATTTAGAACCGCTGGGACATATGTCGGGCGTGGGCGGCCATCTTTTTCCGACGGACCATATTTATTTTTACGTGCTAAAATCGACCTCTGCCACCCCCACTTATAACATCTACGCCCCAGGTGACATGGCCATCACAAGCGTGGCGTCTTATCGCTACAACAATGCCAATCCAGTTTTTACCGACTACTCGCTGCGATTTTCTCCATGCCAAGGTCTTTCCGGTTTCTATTATCACATGGGCGCTTTAAGCGCAGAACTGGAGGCAAAAATCGGCGCAATCAACGGCTCCTGCTATAACTACACAGATGGTTCGATCACCCTTTGCTCGAAGGATATAGTGCTTTATGTGAAGGCCGGAGATTTATTGGGGACATTGATTGGCAAGGTGGGAAATTCTTTTACCGTTCTTGATTTCGGCGCCTACGATCACAACAAACCTGCGCTCGGTTTTATCAGCCCCGCGCGATACGCCAACCAAAACGAACGCTTCACCCGCTGCCCGGTAGAACCGTTTACTGACCCCGTGAAATCGATGCTCACGGCGCGCTTTGGAAAATATGACGGGACTGTTTTGCGCACCACCCCGCCCGTTTGCGGCGAGATCATGTACGACGTGGCCGGGACAGCGCAAGGTTTGTGGTATGTGGCCGGAACACCGATGGCGGCGGTGTCGGATCTTTCACCACATTTGGCTCTCGTGCCTGATAACGTACTGCCCTCGACCGGCGTTTTTTCCGTTGGAAATTCAATGAGCGCAAGCTCACTCGTCGGCACGCAATATTATTTTCAAACGGTGAACGGCGCTGGGCTCGTGAACCGCGATTTTGACGAAATAACCTCAGATGGGAACATTTATTGCTACGATAATTTTCAGAACCTGATCAATTCGATCATTTTGCTGCAGCTACCAACCTCCACCACACTAAAAATCGAACGTCAAACAGCCGCATCCTGCGGCGCCGGCCCGTGGTCGTTTACCAACAACGCCAGTAATTTTGAGCGGTAGCCCAGCCAGGCATTTGGGTAAGATTCGTGATTTGGTACCGGTTCCTTAGAATCGGAAGTCGGAAGGGGTCAACACGGAAGGGGTCAAGTCGCTACATGCGACATTTTTAGAAATGTTTGGAACGGAAGGCGCGGCCGGATTGCGTTTTTAAGTATTTCTCAAACCACACAGCCTTTGCGTCTTCCAAAAACCAAAATGCTGCCGTCATCTTCCAAGGACGGAGAGTTCGAGTGTAGTCTGATTCTCCGTTATTGTGCTGCCTTAATCGCTGCTTTAAATCCTTTGTGAGACCGATGTAATATTTTTGCTCATCCTGAAGACTTCTAAGAATATAGACATACATGACTTTCCCTCCATGATGGGTTTCAGAGGGGGTTTGTCCGTCTTCGCGGTGATTTACTTCGGTTAATCTGTGGAGGGGTTTACCACGTCGTAGCTGCGGCGCTTCTCAGCCGCGTCCAGCGAAGACGGGTGATCGACGGGACTTGAACCCGCAACCTCAAGGTCCACAACCTTGCGCTCTAACCAGTTGAGCTACGACCACCAAAGGGACGTGAATATTAGCAAAAAAACGAATTTATTGAGGGAGGCTTTTAATGGTTTCTGAAATTTTCTTAAAAGACGTTTCATAATGAACCAAAACCATATTGCGTTTATTTGATCTTACATATCTTGTAATAGGTAATTCTTTTGCTGGTTGTGGCCGCTCTTTTCCAATAATAATTTGATATTCGAACTGAGGCCCCTTAATAAAAAAACTACCATACGGTTTATCAAATACGCCTTCTGAAATCGATTCTATTGATGCAAAATCTATAGCAGAAAGACCTTCAAGATCCACAATAAGATTTAATAAATAGGGTTCCGGATATTTTTTCCCAGCACTGGTTATCCACGTATTACTGTCTTTATTAACGGAATATTGAACACCAGGGAGATTAATCTGAAGAGAAGTTAAATCTTTTAAACTATCAGGAAAAAGTCGTTTTGCTCTAAAATAATTAGGGCCAAAGGCCAACTTATAGGGCATTAAATCTTTGGCAATATAAACCGCGTCTTGGCTAGAAAAGCGCATAAAAGATTCGTTATAACCTGATGTCATTTTCCCCAAATAAATATCGAGCGTTGGTTTTGATAAATCAGTCGTAAATACTTGGAAACGAGGAGCTTTTTCTGGTTGTAGATCAAACTGGTCAAATTTACTTTTATTGTTAGTAATAAGAGAAGAGACAGAAAACACTTTGGCCATTCTTAGCACGTCATTTACAAAAACAACATCGGCGGTGTCTTTATTTGGCGCCATTATCACCCATTCTTCTTCAACTTTTTCAAAAGTGTAAGACCCATATCGATTATCAATAATAAATTTCTTTACTTGAGAGAAATCAACCTTTGCTAAGGGTTGTGATTCAGCGCGAAAAGATCGCCCTTTAAAAAAGAGCAACATAACCCCCACTGAAACAAAAGCGCACAAAATCAATAGGACGAAAAGTTTCTTCTTAAAATTCATAAGTCTTTATAAACGAGTGGGAGAAACGCCACTTTATTTTTCTGACGCCTCCACATAAGGAGCCCAATAAAAACGGTGAGAATAGGCAAAACCGTCATCATCGAATATCTCACTAAATTTCGACTCAAATCAGTCATTTCTCTCAAGGGTTTTCGAATAACACCCTTGGAGCGAATGGCCAGTAATTCCTCATCTTGGACACTCCAATCAATTAAATTCAAAAACAAATTTATATTCGATTGCCTGGCCGGATAACTTGAATTGACGAGTTTAGAAGTGCCAATAACAATCATTCTCCCCACTTTCCCCTCTTGTCCCACCACAAGTGGCGCAAATGTACCTTCAATAAGGGCTCCCATCACCGCATAGCCAGGTCCACCTGTCGGAGGAACGGCTCTCTGGTCTAAAGGAGACAGTCTCGAGGGATTTGTATCTACATAACTTAATCGTGAGCCTCTAATAAGAGGAATATAATTTAGTCCTTGTTTTCGATCTAAAATTTCAATAGGAGAAGTGAAGGGCATAGATAAACCATCTATATTTTTAGTCGCCGGATATTGTCGATTTAAATCGGTTGCCCAAGGGAAATAAGGATATTGGAGTGTATATAACATCTGCGATCCCCCCTGAATGGCTCGAATTTGAATGGAGTCACACTGAGGATCAACAACAATTCCTTCTCCCAAACGAAAGCCCCATTGTTCAAAAAAAGTTTCAAAGCCAGTTTTAATGGGGGTTGCTGTAAAATTTTTAATATTAATATCGAAACGATCAATTAAGAGGCCAGCGGTTCCACCATTAACAACAAATTGCTTTAAACTATTAAATGCTTCTGGCTCCCACTCTTTTTTAGGGCCAATGACCCACAAAGATTTAATATCCACGGGAATGGGATCTTTTAAGTTTATGACTCTAATTTCATAAAGCTGTGTCAAAGCAGGAGCTAAAAATTCAAGGTCTTCAGATGAAAAGTCTAACCCTTCGCCATTAGAAACAATTCCAATCGCTTTTTTAGTCGGGCTTATAAGTCGGCGAAGTCGTTGAGTTAACTCATACTCCAAACCATCGGTATTTTGAATAATGGGGACCGATTCTTTTTTGTCTCCATAGAGGAGCCCAACCCCCATAAAACATTCTTTAATTTCTTGTCGGCCTTTGGCACGCACTTCCAACTGAAGTGGAGCAACTCCATCTGAAATAGCGCGTTCTCGCCCTTGATCGTATTTGGTTGGATCAAAGCGTTCAATGCGAATTTTTCCACCAGAAGCCCGCCTATATTCAGACAACAAGTCCAATGTAAATTGTTCATTTAGTTTAAAATTGGGTGGTAAATCGGAAGAAAAAATAACTCGAACAATAACGGTATCATCCAATTTTTTTAAAACACCTTTGGTTCCATCAGATATCGAATATAACCTACCTTCGCTTAAATCCAATCGCATCGGAACAAAACTAAAAATATAGTTAATCCCCAATAAAATGATTGAGAGAAACCCAGCGCCAGTCCATGAAGAGAGGGTAAACTGTTTTCTAAATTTTTCTTGTTTTGTTTGAGTTGTATTCATATTTAAAAGCGCCGTGTTGTTAATCTTTGGACAGTTAAATATAAAAAGAAATAAATTAACGTTCCAAAATAAACGAAATCTCTCAAATCAAAAACACCACGCCCTAAAGTATTCAAATGAGAGAGAACCCCTATAAAATCTGCAAAACGCCCCTCAACACCAGGTAAAAGCGTGTAAAACTGCCCAATAAAAAAGAAACAAGACGTAAACAAAATTCCAACGATCAGCGAAACCACCTGACTTTTGGATAGAGAAGAAGCAAAAAGTCCCATCGCGGCAAAAGAAAGGCCAACAAAATAAAGCCCTAATAACATTCCCAAAGTCCCTCCCCAATCAAGGCCGCTCATATGATTGGTCGTTATTTTTGCAATAAACCCATGGATACTAAACCCAATGGTTAATGGAATCAATAATAAAGCGACACCAAAATATTTTCCAAGCACAATTTCCCAATCTCGGATAGGCAAGGTTGCCATCGATTCAAAAGTGCCAGATCGTAATTCATCTGATATAAGCCCCATCGTTAAAGCGGGAATAACGATCCACATCGCCCAAGGGGCCAAAGCCCCAATTCCGCTGATAGAAGCTTGGTTTGAATCCAAATAATTAAAACCAAATATGCCACAAACAAAACCATAATAAAAAATAGCCACCACATATAAGATGGGGGATTCAACGGCATGACGAAAAGTTCGTCCCGCCAAAGTTTTAATATTAAAAAAACTAAGATTTTTTTTCATGGTTTTGTTTGAGTGGTTTGTGTTAAAGCTCTAAAAACTTCTTCGAGACTCAACTTTTTCATTTGGAGTGATAAAATAGGCCAATTTTTTGAACTTGCTAATCTAAAAATATCTTTTCTTAAATCATCCTCTGCTTTGGATTCCAAGATAAACCCAACGCCCTCTTGAGACGGCTCATCAATAAGTTTTGTCACTTTAGGGAAATTTTCTAGTTCATGACGAATGGTTTCTTTATCACCATCGAAACTCACCGACAATCGATTGACATCCTTAAGGCTTCCTCCCAAATCTTGCGGAGTTCCATCGGCGACCACTTTGCCTTTATTAATAATGAGAACTCTGTCACAGGTATGCTGAACTTCACTTAAAATGTGTGTGGATAAAATAAGCGTTTTTTCTTTCTTAAGATTTGAGATAAGAGATCTCACTTCTTGAACTTGATTGGGGTCTAAACCTGAGGTTGGTTCATCTAAAATTAAAATATCAGGGTCATGAATAATCGATTGAGCAAGCCCCACACGCTGACGATACCCTTTTGACAATTCTCCTAATTTTTTTCCAATCATCGGGATTAACGAACAAACTTTTAATACATGTTTCACTCGTTCCATTCGATGATCCAAATCAACCAGACCACGAAGTTTCCCTATAAAATGAAGGTAATCGGTCAGTTCAATATCTTCAGGTAAAGGATTGTTTTCTGGAAGATAACCACAACGCTGTCGAACTTGGATTGAGTTTTCAATTAAGTTTAAACCTAACAAGGTAGCTTCTCCATCATCAGGAGAAAGATACCCAGTTAAAAGCCGCATGGTGGTTGTTTTTCCAGCTCCGTTGGGACCTAAAAACCCAACAACCTGCCCCGTTTTGATTTCGAAACTAACACCATCAACCGCTTTGGTCGTTCCAAATTTTTTATGAAGGTTTTTTGCTTCAATCATGCCGATAAACCTGTCTGAATCTCCAGTTGCTTAATGCGGTATTCATGAATAATGGCAAATTTATCCAATGAATCCATTTTTTTAGCGTGGTCATCAAATCGATCTAAAATAATTCGAATATCAGCTTTAGTGGCCATATTTTCTTCAATTTTATTTACTCGTTCATCAACTCGAAGAATGGCTATTGCCAACTTTTCTACCTGAGCCCTAAGCTCTTCTTTTGTCGCCAACAGAGCAACTTTGCTATCAAACTCTTTCCGAGTTATTAACAAAGCTATTTTTTCCTCAAACTCTTTTCTAGTTACCAACATTGCAATTTTTTCATTAAACTCTTTTTTAGTAACTATTTTTTTCGATTCTTTAATAAACTTTTCTTCAGTTAGATAGTTTTGGTTTTTCATATATTATTCTCCAATTTTAAGTTTGGAGGGGGCGCAAATCATAGCAAAAGAAATTATAAAAATGTAAGACGAATAAACTCGCCTAACGTATTTAGTGAATCCTCATTTTCGTCCTTAAAATAAACTCTTACGCCTTCAGGTTTTCCTGGAATCAACTGCATCGAATCTTCAGGTTGTGCAAGTAAAAGCTGGAACGATTTCTCCGAAAGTTTAAAGTTATTTTTAAAATAAATCAAAATTCCATCTGACTCTTGGTGAACCTCGGCGATTCCATATTTTTTGGCCAACAGACGTAAAGCCGCTGCGTCAATTAACGTTTTGACTGGCTCCGGAAGCGGACCGCACCGATCTACGATTTCTTCTTTAATTTTGTTCAGACTTTCTTTATCCGCGGATAAAATTCTTTTATACATAACAACTCTTTCAGATTCTGAGGGTAAATAATCGTCCGGGATATAGGCCGATATAGACAATTCTAAAAGAGGCCCATTGGGATGAGAATCCACTTCCTCACCTCTCATTTTTTGAATTTCCTCATTTAAAAGTTTTCCGTAAGTTTCAATTCCGACAGCAGCAATATTTCCATGCTGTTGAGGCCCCAATAAATTTCCCGCTCCTCTAATTTCCATATCTCGCATCGCCAAACGAATTCCTGAACCAAGGGCGGTGAATTCTTTTAATGCTTCTAAACGTTTTTTCGCATCAGAACTTAAGCTGGCATTATCGTAAAACAAATAACAATAGGCCTTGGTTTTAGATCGCCCCACACGGCCTCTCAACTGATAAAGCTGAGACAACCCCATTTCTTCCGCTTCCTCGATAATTAATGTATTAACAGAAGGAATATCTAATCCGGATTCAATAATAGTTGTCGCTAAAAGAACATCAATTTTTTTATTAACAAAACCATGCATAGCATCTTCTAATTCTTCTTCTTTCATTTGACCGTGAACCATGGAAATTCGAACGGATGGAAGTAACCCCTCTAACCACGTTTTGCGCGCTTGTAATGTTTTGACCCGATTATGCACGTAAAAAACTTGACCTCCGCGGTCCAATTCTGATTGAACCGCTTTGACCATTAAATCTTCATTAAAAATTCCGACATGAGTTGATATGGGCAGCCTCCCTTCTGGGGGTGTTTCAATGACAGACAAATCTTTTATCCCCGCCATAGAGGAGGCCAACGTGCGAGGGATGGGAGTGGCGGTCAAGGAGAGAACATCAACCGTCTCACGCAAATTAAGCAATTTGCTTTTTTGTTTGACGCCAAAACGATGTTCTTCATCAATAATAAGAAGGCCCATGGCTGGGAAATGAATATCACTAGACAATAAGCGATGAGTCCCAATCATAATGTCAATTCCGCCTTTGCCTAAACTCTCAATAATCTTTTTTTGGTCGTGTTTATCTTGGAATCGAGAAAGCAATTGAACCGTCACGGGATAATCCGCGAGACGTTCTGAAAAATTTCGAAAATGCTGTTCCGCTAAAATTGTGGTGGGGCATAAAAGTGCCACTTGTCTACCGGAAAGAGCGCATTTAAGCGCTGCTCTCATGGCAATTTCAGTCTTTCCGTAACCCACATCACCACAAACCAAACGGTCCATCGCTTTGGCGGTCATCATATCGGCTTCTACTTCTTCTAAGGTTTTCTTTTGATCGGGCGTTAATTTATAGATGAAACTCTCAGCAAATTCTTGTTCCAATTTTGTGGAAGGAGGAAAGGCATGCCCGGGGCGAACCGAACGCTTGGCTGCTTTTTTCAAAAGATCTGCTGCGAGTTTGGCTACATCTTCTTTTACTTTTTCTCGAACACGGTCCCAAGCAGCCGTATCTAAACTAGAAAGTTGCGGTTTTTTCCCTTCGGCGCCCAAATACTTTTGAACTTGTTGAATTTCAAAAATAGGAACGTAAAGTTTATCCCCTCCTTTATATTCAAGGGCCAAATACTCTGATGCCATTTTGCTGACTTTTAATGTTCGAAGTCCCAAATAACGACCCACGCCATGTTTTTCATGAACCAAATAATCATTGGGACGAATATCAAGCGGAGAACCAAGCGGACCCGCCCCTTCATATCGAGGCAAACGAACACGCTTTCGATAACGTCCAAAAATTTCACTGTTGGCCAGTAGTGCAAATCGAGATTCAGGATCAATAAACCCATGCTCAAGTTCTCCCACAACAAACAATGGCATCCAGGCGGGTTTTTTACCTGCAGCGCGTGTCACTGGATCATTTAAGAGTTCATCTAAGCGGTCTCGCTCTCCATGGTTATGGCAAAACACCACCACTTTCCAGTCATCTTCATTCCATTTTTTAAGTTGCTCCCGAAGCATATCGATATGTCCCGAAAAACCGGGTGCCGCTTGATAAGAAAAATTTTGATCTGAATCGGCCAATGGAGAAAAATAAATCACACTCACATCTGAATCAATATAAGAAGTTAATTTTTCTTGCGCCGCTGTTGAAATGGGGTGAATGCGAAGTTCCGCCACGTAATCGGAGGATCTTTGAGTGGAAGCTTCAATAACTCGAATGGCTTCAGCGGTATCAAAATTCCAAGTAATTCGAACAGGGGTCCCTTCTTCCCCCCATTGAACAGAAGCGCCCCCTTTATCAACAGATCGAACGTCTCCTGGAACAAAAATATCAATCACGTCTCCGCGAATGGCATATTCACCAATCGTTTCAACTCTTTCCGCACGCGAATACCCTGCCCGCGTTAATACATCTTCAAAAGCGCTTCGGTTAATGGTAATTCCGGGTTTCAGTTTATAAGCTTTTTTTCGAAATTCTGCTTTCGGATCAACCGAACAATTTAGACCTTCTTTTGATGTGACCAAGATTTTATTTTCGCCAAAGGCCCACTCATACAATGACACCAAGCGCAGGGGTTCATCATCAAGCACAAAAGCGCCCACATGAATTTTTCTCTCTGGAAAAATTTCTTTAGGAAGGCGGTAAAGAGCTTGAATATCTTCCGCCATCGACATCACGTCTTCTTCGTTTTCAACAACAAGCAATATTTTGTTTTCCGGAAGGTGATGCGTGAGCCACCAAGGAAATGCACCACGTGGCATTCCAGCGATTGTTTGTTCGGAGGTTGGAGCTAAGGAATTCCTATAAACCATTTTTTAACTCCATCCGATTCACAGACTCAATGTGAGAAGTCTGTGGAAATAGATCAACGGGGGTTGAAGATTTAAGATCATAATGAGAAGAGAGAATTTTCAAATCTCTGGCTAATGTTGCTGGGTGACAAGAAATGTAAACTACTCTTTTGGGTTTAAACCATAAAATCCCTTTTAACACTTCGGGGTCACAACCAGACCGCGGCGGGTCAAGCAAAACAATTAATTGAGATGACTTTAGCATCTCAAGTTTTAATGATTCTCTTAAAACCTGTTTTACGTCACCCTCAATAAACTCAGCATTTTTTAATTTATTTAATTCGGCATTTATCTTGGCATCACGAATGGCCTGTGGAACCTCTTCAATACCAATAACCAAAGCCGCTTTTCTAGCCGCTAACAAAGTAGGTGCACCTACTCCACAATACAAATCAAGCACCGTATCAGTCGGTTCAATTTTCATTTCATCTAAGGCTTTTTGATAAAGTTTTTGAGCGGCACCATAATTCACCTGAAAAAAGGCCCCTGGAGAATAACGAATTTTAAGCCCCAAAACATTTTCTTCAATATAAGACGCGCCAGCCAAATGAATCCATTGATAACCCAAAATCACATGAGACTGGGCCGACTGAACATTTTGATGAATGCCTATAACAAAGGGAAATCTATTATGAATTTCATCGGTGAATATTTTTTGATCAGGAAAATTTTCTTGAGCCGTAACTAAAATTAAAAAAGCTTCCCCTTTTTCGTTGTTGCGCACCAACAAATGGCGAATCCAACCACGGTGACGGTCTTCGTCGTAAACCGGCCATTTATTCTTAATCGCATATTCTTTTACAAACTTAACCAACTGAACCGATTCCTCGGTCTGAATCAAGCAATCGTCAAACTCAATAATATTGTGACTTTGTGGCGCAAAAAAACCTGCCACCAATCCTTTTGAACTCATTCCAAAGGGAACTTGCACTTTATTACGGTACCGCCAGATAAGCGGAGAATTTAACGTCTCAGCCACAGGTGGAGTGGGAAAACCACCAATTCTTTCGAGTGTTTCAATTAAAAGTTGTTTTTTGGTTTGGAGCTGAGATTCGTTTGACATCATTTGCCAATCACATCCTCCACACCAGGGTTTCTGAGAGTCGGCATCAAAGTGAGAGGGACAAGCGGGCTTAATTCTTTTAGGTGAAGCTTCAAGAATTTTGATAGGTAACCAGCGTGAATGGTTCTTTTTTTCCATTAAAAGCTTCACTTTTATTTTTTCATCCGCCAATGAATAAGGAACAAAAGCCGCTTGGCCCTGTTTTTCACCTTCTGCCAAACGCCCAATACCATCCCCATCAAGCGCAAGTCGATCAATTTTTAATTCTGTGGTTTTGTTCATATTCTTGTCATCCCCGCAGAAGCGGAGAACAATTAGCCCATCTTCTCCAACGCTTCTTTTCCGGTCATGCCTTCTTTGACTCCTTTTTGCGCGGCAAAGGAAGTGAATCCTTGAATCTTGGCTTTAAGTAAGTCCTCTACCGTCATAACGCCACGCACGACTGCTGCGGCATCTCCTAATTTTTCTGCGGTTTCTAAATTTAAGTATCCACACATCACAAAACCACTCTTGGCTTTAGCTAAAACCAAGGGCGCTTTTGAAAATTTAATTTCAATTCCCTTGATAATCTGCCCATTTAAATCAATATCAATGTTTTTCATCGTGCCACCTTCATAATCGTTTAGTAAAATTTGAGATAAATCCTACCATTTGAATGAAAGGACATCATGATCACAATTAGAAATGTTTCAAAATCTTTTGGCGCTCAAACATTATTTGAAGATATTTCCCTTCAAATCAATCAAGACGACCGTTTTGCACTCGTAGGCCCTAATGGCGCCGGCAAATCAACTCTATTTAAAATTATTATGGGAACCGAGCAACCCGATAATGGAGAGGTCGCTCTTCGAAGTGGCATTACCTTTGGTTTTCTACCACAAGAAACCCCCCATCTCTCCGGGAAAACAGCACTAGAAGAAACCTTGGGTGATGACACCGGCGATTTCAAAAAAGAAGCTCAAGCAAAAAAAATCCTCATGGGGTTAGGGTTTCGCGTCACAGATTTTACTCGCTCCGTTCAAGAATTCTCTGGTGGATGGCAAATGCGCGTTATGATCGCTAAGCTTTTGGTGCAGGAACCTGACTTACTCATGTTAGATGAACCGACCAATCATTTAGACTTAGAATCCCTTTTGTGGTTTCAAAACTATCTCATGAATTACCGTGGGGCCATATTTCTTATCTCTCACGATCGAACTTTCATTAACACTGTCTGCGACCGTATTATTGAACTGAGAGATCACAATCTAAAAATTTATACGGGAACCTTTGAAGATTATCTAGATCAACGAAAGAAAGAAGAAGAAGAATTGGTTCAAGCTTATAAACGCCAACAAAAAGAAATCGAAGATTTAGAATTATTTATTAATCGATTTAGAGCCAAAGCCAGCCTTGCCGCTAGTGTTCAAAGCAAAATTAAATATTTAGAAAAAATGGAAAAGATTGTTTTACCTCCCGAACAAAAAACGGTTGGGTTTTCTTTTCCCCAACCCACACGCTCTGGCCAAATTTCCATGGATCTTAAAGACATTTCCCAAAGTTACGATGGAAAAACTTTCATCTACAATAAAATGAATTTAACTTTAGAGCGTGGTCAAAAAATCGCGCTTGTCGGACCCAACGGGGCTGGTAAATCAACACTCATTAAACTTTTAGCAGGTCAAATTCCATTTCAGTCAGGAGAAAGGAAATTGGGCTTTAATGTTGAAGTGGGCTATTTCTCTCAACACCGAGCGGAAATGTTTACTCCCAATAGAACCGTATTTCAAATTGGGTGCGAAACACGCCGTGCCATTTCAGAAACAACCATCCGAACCGTTCTGGGGAGTTTTCTTTTTCAAGGCGACGCTGTTTTCAAAAAAACGGAAGTGTTAAGCGGTGGAGAAAAAAGCCGACTGGGACTCGCCCGGCTATTATTAGATCCGCCGAATGTGATGCTCATGGACGAACCGACCACTCACTTAGATATGGCAAGCGTTGAGACATTAGTTGAAGCGCTCAAAGCCTTTGAAGGAACCTTGTGTTTTATCAGTCACGATGTGTATTTCATTCGACAATTGGCTGATCACATTATCCACGTCAATCAAGGAAAAATCACCTGGTATCCAGGAAATTACGATTACTTCTTGCACAAAAAAGCATTAGAAGAAGGCGAAGAAGGTGAAATTTTCCGCTTGCAAGAAAAAGATGAACAAAAACATAAAAGCCACAACGAAACTAAACCCGAACAAAGCGAGAAAAAATCAGGGGGCAAAAAAACCAAAGAACAAAAGCGCCTTGAAGCCGAAGAGAGAAATGCTCGTTACCGTGCAAGTCAAGAAAATGAAAAGAAAGGTGGTCAATTAAATTCGCTTAAAACAGAAGAAGAAAACATTTTGAACATTCTTTCGGATCCGGCGTCTCACAGCAATCCGCAAAGAATTGCAGAATTATCCAAACAACTGGGTGAAATTCAAAGGAAGTTAAATGAATTACAAAAATAAGATTCTAGTCAATTCCTTAATAAAACTGTCATTAATGATATCGGCAGTTTTCATTCCATCTCTCTCTTTCCCCCAAAACAAACTCCATACAACCGTCACCTTAATTTCAGAAAGTGAACATATTCAACCCGGTCAACCCTTTTACGTTGGCCTTCTGCTTAAAATGGACCCGCATTGGCATATATATTGGAAAAACCCCGGTGATTCAGGTGCCCCAACAAAAGTAACGTGGAACCTCCCAAGAGGGATAACAGCCGGTGAATTGGAATGGCCCGCCCCTAAAAAAATAGTTTTAGCTGACATTGTCACTTATGGGTATGAAGAAGAGGTTCTCTTACTAGTAAAAATGACCCCCGCAACAAATATTTCAAATTCAATGCGGTTAGAAGCTAAAGTAAGCTGGCTTGAGTGCAAAGAAGAATGCATCCCTGGCAGCGGAAAAACGGAGATGACTCTTCCTGTCAAAAACGCGCCTTCTATGTCCGTTGAGAAAAACATTGAAAAATTTAACCAAGCGCGATTCAAAATGCCCCTCAATCAGTCAAGTTGGAACGTGACTGTTAGCGAAAACAAAAACGTCTTTATCTTCACAGGAAAAACAAACGAGCAAGAAATATCAGAAACAGGACCCATTGTTTTTTTCCCACATGACTCGGATCTTATTTCTTACTCATCTGAACAAAAATTTTCAAAACAAAAAGATGGCTTTCGATTAGAAGCTCAAAAATCTGAGAGCCTAAAACAAATACCAGAAAAAATTGAAGGAGTTCTTTCTTCAGAACAAGGATGGAGAGGTAAAAATTCAGAGAAAGCCCTCTTGATCAATATTCCTATTTCTATTTTAGACTCAAATGAAACCAAACCTTCGAGAGAAATGAGCACTCTATTATCAGCGCTTCTTTTCGGCCTTATAGGGGGTCTTCTCCTTAATTTGATGCCGTGCGTTTTGCCTGTGCTCTCAATTAAACTATTGGGACTCGTCAAACAAACCCAGGGAGATAAAAAGGAAATTTGGACGCATTCACTTCTTTTTACTTTAGGTGTATTGATTTCTCTGTGGTCATTGGTTGGTCTTTTATTGATCTTAAAAAGTGGCGGCGCTCAGTTGGGCTGGGGATTCCAATTACAATCTCCCACATTTGTTTTTGTATTGATTGGATTATTTTTTCTGATGGCCCTTAATTTCTTCGGGATTTTCGAAATAGGAAGTTCACTCACACAAGTAGGCGACTTGACTCGAAAAACCAACGGCCATTTTGGCGCATTTTTAACGGGGGTGTTAGCCACGGTCGTAGCAACACCATGCACAGCACCCTTCATGGGAACGGCTTTGGGTTTTGCACTTTCACAACCAGCGATTATTACATTTCTCATTTTCACAGCATTGGGCATAGGTCTTTCAGCTCCTTACATATTAATAGCAGCGCAACCTAGCTTCCTAAAATATCTTCCCAAGCCTGGAGCTTGGATGGAAACATTTAAAAATATCATGGGGTTTTTACTGTTTGCCACAGTCACTTGGCTTTTTTGGGTTCTTAGTCTCCAAACAACCTCAGAGGCACTCGCTTGGGTCTTTTTAGGACTATTTTTACTTTCTTTATCAACATGGATTTACGGAAAATATACGCTCCCCCATAAATCTCCTACAACAAGATGGATAGCAATTATTTTGGCTTTGGGACTGGGCGCGCTTGGCTTTTTCACAGGCTTTCATAAAATTCAAGACAAACCATCTTCCTCAACTGAAAAAACTTTAAATGACTGGGAACCTTACTCTGAAGAACGAGTTGAAGCCTTAAGAAAAGAAGGACGAAAAGTGTTCGTTGATTTTACAGCTGGTTGGTGTCTTACTTGCCAAGTAAATGAAAAAACCGTTCTCTCAAAAACAAAAGTTCAAGAAGTCTTTAAAAGTGAAAATGTAGCCTTACTAAAAGCCGATTGGACTTTAAGAGATGAAAAAATCACTCAAGCCTTAGCAAAATTTGGAAGATCGGGAGTGCCTTTGTATGTTTACTATTCTCCCACATCATCAGAGGGTACTGTTCTTTCAGCTGTTTTAACGTCCGATTTAGTATTAGAGACCATCAAAAATTAAATTCGTTATTTCCTAGGAGGAAAATTATGCTTAAAAAGTTATCATTCTTCAGTCTTATCGCCGTTGCATTCACACTCTTCAGTTTCAAATCTATCCAAGCCGACCAACCTGAAATCGGAAAACCAACTCCGAGTTTTACACTTTCTGACTCTAATGGAAAAAATCATTCCATTTCAGATTTTAAAGGGAAACATGTAATACTTGAGTGGATCAACCTCAGTTGTCCTTTTGTCAGAAAACATTACGATACTGCCAACATGCAAAAACTTCAAAAAGAATGGACAGATAAGGGCGCCATCTGGCTTTCAATTGCTTCTTCGGCTGAGGGCAAACAAGGTTTTTTTAATGGAGCCAAATGGAATGAACTCATTAAAAAAGAAAATGCCAGTATGACGGCGGTTTTGCTCGATCCAGCAGGCAAGGTTGGAAAACTCTACGGAGCCAAAACAACTCCTCACATGTTTGTTATTGATCCCAAAGGAAACATAATTTACAAAGGGGCCATTGACGACAACTCAAGTTATGACAAAGATGACGTTCAAGGTGCAAAAAATTACGTATCACAAGCCTTAACAGAATCAATGGCCAACAAACCAGTCAGCGTTCCTGTCACCGAACCCTACGGCTGTTCCGTTAAATACAAATAGAGATTTACTACTGATTCTCAAGAGTCCCTCTTTCTTGATTTAAAAAATCAAAAGTGGGACCTTGAGGACTGGTATCCATTCTTGTTTTTTCTACAAAACCGGGTTATGTGGTGATTTTAGTTTGCGCGAGGGAGAGATGGCCAAAAACCAAAGAAGCGCCACCAATAAAAATGCCAAACAAGATTGGAACATGAGAAAGCTAATGATCTTTAAATAGGCAAATTCTGGATTAACAAAACGCACAAGCCAACCTGCCGCCTCCCCAAGAAGAGCTGAAAAAAACGTTGTAAAAATAAAAACCAGTTTTGAGCCATAACGAAATGGAGCAAAAATCAGTAAATGTGTCAAAAGCAAAACCACAATGGCCATCATAGGAAGATGCATGTGCGTTACTTCTAACATTGATGGATAAGAACGAGGCACAAGGAATTCTGACTCCGATCCCAAATAATAGTTTTGGACTGATATTGGCGTTAATCCCATTTTTGAGAAATAGAGCAAGAAATTTGTTACCCAGAAGCCGATGAGGAACAAAAACGTAAGCGCGAGCGTCAATTTCATCAGAGGATGGTTTTGAAACCCTCCTTTTTCCATGTACTTCATTTCTTCTCCTTCAACTCTGGTTTAATGGCAACTTCAAATATCGCTAATATCCGGCGAACATTTTCTGTTATTGCTTGCGTTGTAAGCGTAGCGCCTGTCACGTTGCGAATACCGCGCTTGACCCATAAATCCTCATTTAGTTTTTTATTCGGAAAAAGTTCAAACCATTTCTTGGGTGGCAAATAATCTGCCGGTTCATAAAAAGCAAGAATCTCAACCAATCGAAGGCTTCCATCTGGATTAACACAGGCCATCATCGTCTCGGGCATGGTGCGCACTCTATGGGAATTGAAAAATACAAATCCATTCGTTCCCCCATCCGCGTTTGTTCCCACATAATAGGTAACAAGACCAAAGTCTAGTTTCGATTTGGCCCGCAGTTCAATATTTTTTTTTTGTTCATCATTTAAATAGAGATTCTTTCGCTCAATAACTGTGCCAGAGGAAAACACCAAGTTGAGCGCTTGCCCTTGAGTCATAAAGGCCCGGCTCCAAACAGAACCGGGCTTCATGAGCAAGAAAAAACACATCAACCAGAATATTTTCGACAAAATACGCATTTAACTTTGATCTAACTTTAGAATAAGTAACCGATACCAGCGTTGAATTGATCGATTCCGGTTCCGACTTGATTATCGATATCTTGAAAATCAAATTTAAGGACTGTATTTGGATGGGGCTTATAAGACAAACCATAAGTGAAAATAGTTTGACTATTGGCGGGGTTTTTTGAAAAACCAGATGGCACCTTTTGCTGGGTGTCCGTTCGCTCGTATCGGAAAAAAGAAGCCAGGTATTGTTTAGAACCAACAAGACTTAGCAGGTCAAAAGCAATCTCAGCATAACCTCCAAACTGTTTTTCACCAACAGAGGCCGTCGTCGAGCGGTTTTGAATGGAATTGAGGTCTGCCACGTCATCGATTTTGCTTTGAGCGTAAAGACCTTTTAATTCAAGTCCTTTATATTCAGTCATAACATGAGTTTCCCATAATTTTACGTTGACGTCGATTTCATTTCCGTTACGCGTCACATCTTGACCAGCATTTCCATTATAATAAGATCCCCCCATCAGCGTGCCTTGAATGCCCTCATAGTCTAACCGTGCCACAAAAGCAAAATCTTCGGCAACGGACTTGGCTCCTTTGGAGCGCCCCCCTCGAATACCGCTCGAACTAAAACCATCAACACCCGAAAGCGTACTTGAAGAAGCTTGAAGCCCAGTAACAATATAAGTTCGATAATTGAAAGAGCCGGCTTGTCCGAAAATTCCAACGCCGTTTTCACGCCAGGTTGTGGGAATAATATTGGTTTCAGTAAGCGTCCGTCGAGCCCCGTGAAAAAGAGTCGGTTCATGAAGCTCATTGGTGATACCCATCGGTACAAGAACCAACCCAGCTCGTGCGCCAAAAGCAGGGTTGGCAATGAAATCAAGGTAAGCAAACTCAACGCTGACCTCTCCGCGGGCATTGGCCCCACCAGCCGTACTGCCATGTTCAAATTCAATCTCTGAATTAAATAAAATCTTATCTGTAAATTTGTGGCCCACATAAACAATGGCCCTCAGAAAATCCAACTCACTCTTTTTATTAGCCGCTAGGCCGGCATCTGTTCTGCTATCGAAATTTTGATAAATCATTTCACCATATCCACCGATGGATACACCTTTATTGACGTGATATACCTTAGAAGCGGCTGGCGAAAATCCGAATTTACTTTCATAAATAGGCTCTGATGCGACATCACCCAATTTTCCTTTTTCAATCTCCTGCGTCAGAATTTCAATTTTTCTCTCCATTTCTTTTTTCCAAGCTGCGTCACTGGCATCATCAGCTTGAAGCTGAATGACAGGGTGTAAACACATTCCCCCCATCATTATTGCCGCTATTAATTTCTTCACGTCATTATTCCTCCTTTTTATATTTTAAGAAACCTATTCAATCGAACTTATGATTTTGGAAATTGAGATGAAGGCATTTGTATCCATCCCTGCTCCGATGGAATGAGATACAGAACAGAAGAATTCTTAAATTGTTTTTCGATCATTTTAATGCCTTTTTCTGATCCCAAGACCAAGAGGGCCGTTGAAAGAGCATCGGCTTCTGTCGCAGTGGGAGAAACAACAGTCACGCTCCCCTTAAAATCAACAGGTTTGCCGGATCTTGGATCAATAATATGGTTCTTTCGTTCAAGTTGGGATGAAGTGGATACGGATCCATTGGAAATATAAAAGGTGAGAACGTTTTTCTTAGGGTCTAATGGATCAACCAGTGAAACGGGGTAGGGCAAATTCGACTGATTAAATACGAGGATGTTTCCCGAAAAATTAAGCTCTGCTGATTGAATACCATTTTGTTTTAATATAACGGTAGCTTTGTCGAGAGCGTAACCTTTCCCAATTCCTCCAAAATCAACTTGTATGTCAGAAGTTTGAAACGATAGGCTTTGGTCTTTTTCATTTAAAATGATTTTCTGATAGCCGTTATTTTTCAAAGTAACATCAAAAGCGCCGTTGGTTTTTTCAGAAAATGATATTGACTCTCGCATAAGAGAAAACATGTCAAATGAACAAAACTGAGTTTTTTGACTCGCCAAACGATTAACAGTTGAAACCTCACTAACAGCGCGATAGGCACTAAAAATATCTTCTAATCGAGAAATTTCAAGGAAAGCTTTCGTAATGGCGGTATTGACATGATCCTCGGTTTCTCCGATGGCGTGAATCTCACAGAGCGTCCCCATCAAATATTGAACGCGACTGACCTCAGCAGCATTTCCAACAAAAGAAGAAGCCCCCAACAAAAAAAAAGCAGATAAGATTTTTTTAAGCATATGTCCTCAAAAAGTAGTTTTAAACGAGTTCCATTATTTATTTTATTAGATATCATGTCAACATCTTATTGATATTTTATTTCATATTAGGGAAAAGAATGCACTGAATCGAGAAAGGAAAAAACCTTGGCCCGGGGTAACGACTCTGGTTAAAGAGCAATGAGCATCAGGAGGGACTAGACAACTTTTATGTATCAATTGCTATTGAAATATATTTTCACAAAAGAGGACTAAAAAGGCGGGCACTGCCATCTCGAAGTCGCATCCACAGCGGACGGGAATCCACTTCTTCTAGAGTTACACTTCGAGACGCTTTTATTTTCAAATTGATCATTTCTTCAAGTTTCCGAGCCAAGGTGATATCGTAACACTCCACATTAAATTCAAAATTAAGCCTTAAACTTCGCTGATCCCAATTAGTTGAACCAAATAAACTCCACGCGCCGTCTACAACCATTAATTTGGTGTGATCAAAAGGCGGTTTAGAAAACCACACTCGACACCCTTTCTCAAGTAACTGCCAAAGCAGCGCTTGCGAAGCCCAGCGAATCATGACCATGTCATTACTCTCTGGAATAATAATATCGACTTCCACTCCACTCATCGCCGCCATGTTTAAAGCAGTAATTAAACTTTGATCCGGCACAAAATAGGGCGTCACAATTTTCACGCTTTTTTGCGCGTTGGCAAGAGCCCCCAAAATAGCCCAACGGCATATTTCAAAATTTTCATCAGGGCCATCTGCAATTCCTCTAGCTAAAGTAATCCCCGCTCGCCATAAAGGAGGAAACCATTTTTCCCCCTGAAGCACTTCTTTCGTCGAAAAAAACCAATCTTCAATAAAAGCTTCTTGCAATGAAAAAACAACGGGGCCTTCGCATTTAAAATGAAGATCAAAAGTGGGCTTTTTTGTTTTCAAACCGATGAGATTTTCCTCGTGAATATTCATCCCGCCCGTAAATCCAACTTTCCCATCAATCGTTAATATTTTTCGATGGTTCCTTAAGTTTAAGTAGGCCATTCGCCAAGGAGCCAGCGTGGGCATAAAATAAGCGACATTAATATTTTTTTCCGTCAAGCGTTTGTAAACTTTAGACCATTGATATCCAGATCCAACATCGTCGATCAGAGCACGAATTTCCACTTTTCGCTTAGCCGCACGAGCGAGCGCTTGAATAATGAGCTCTCCGGCTCGGTCATTATTAAAAATGAAAGTAGAAAGTCCAATAGAATGCTCAGCTGAATCAATGGCCTGCACCATCTCTGGATAGGCCTCATCGCCATTGATAAGGGGAGTGATTTTATTCCCTTCCAAAAGAGGTTTTTTATCAACCTTTTCAACTAAACGAGAAACCGCGTTTAAATGACCCAGGGTCGGAGACAAAAGACTAATAACTTGAGATGAACTAACCACTGATTTTTCTATAGAAGGCGCAACGGCAGAAATATTTTTTCGAATTTTAGATGCCTTTCTCTCAATACGATTAATTCCAAATAGATAGTAAAAAAGAGCCCCCAAATAAGGGAGAACCCAGGCAACCCCAACCCACAAAAGAGCTGACTTCGAGTCCCTTTTTCGAACAATCGCATGCATGGAGATAAAAAGCGATAAGAGAATTCCTGAAACCAGAAAAACAATGTGAATTCTTTCAAGATGTATCAAAGAGAGATTCATATTTTTTTATTTTTATGATATTACCTAATACATGAGGAGAATAATAATTTCCACCTACGCTCTAGCATTCTTTATTTTATCCCCGCCCTTATTCGCCAAACCGAAACTCATTGTTTTTATCATTATTGACCAGATGCGGGCTGATTACTTTGATCGCTTTTCTTCTCAGTGGGAAGGTGGTTTTAAAAAATTTCAAAACCAAGGTGCCTTTTTTAAGGAAGCGCATCACCGACATGTTCCCACTGAAACCGCTCCCGGCCATGCGGTTATTTCAACAGGGCGATCTCCCAGGCAAAACGGCATTATTGGAAATGAATGGTATGATAGAAACTCAAAAAAAGTAACACCTTCAGTCTTTGACCCCATATACAAATTAAGCCCAGAAAACCTTAAAACCCCGACACTGGGAGACATCTTAAAAGACCAAGACCCCACAACAAAAGTAGTTTCAATCTCACTAAAAGATCGATCTGCCCTATTTATGGGTGGCAAAAAAGCCAATTTAAGTATTTGGTTTGATCGGGGAAGAAAAAAGTTCGAGTCCTCCGCTTATTTTGCGCCGCTTCCTAGCACCATAGAAGAATTTAATCGTGAACTAAAACAAAATGAGCCCGCGCTTGATGGTTTTTCCCCAACAGCTGGTTTTGAATTTTCTCAATCATCAAAAGCGGATTTCTGGTTATTTAAATTGGCTCTTTTTCTCTTAGAAAAAGAAAATTTAGGAAAAGATTCCAGCACGGACATTCTATCAGTGAGCTTTTCAACCCCTGACTATATTGGACATCGATTTGGCCCCGACAGTGAGGAAATTAAACGCGAATATCAATCCCTCGATTTAACTCTTCAAGATTTAATAGATGAAGTTTCGAGGCAGATTGGTGAAGATCAGATTTTATGGGTGTTAACCGCTGACCATGGAGTTCTTCCTATCCCAGAATCTAAAGAGGGTCTTAAAATGGGTGCTAAGCGGATTTTCGCAAAAAATTTAACCCAAGATTTTGAAGCTCGCCTCAAAAAAGTTTTCCCTGCTATTAAAGGGAAAATAATTTCACAATGCCTTATTCCTGATGTTTATTTGGAACCTTCAATTATTCCGAAAAGGCCCCATGAGCGAGCGTTCTTTTTTGAAAAAATTTACGCCACTCTCATACAAAACCCTGATATCGCAAACATTTATATCCCAGGTACATCGAAAAAAAACTCCGTTACAGAGAATTTCTATTTTGATCAAAGTTATTATGCAGGAAGATCGGGTGATTTTTTGGTACAGGTAAAACCAGGGATTCTCGTCACTGACAAAAAATCAGGAACCAGTCATGGAACCGTTTATAACTACGACACACATGTTCCTCTCATTTTTATGGGCAAAGGAATCAAGCCTCAAATCATTACTCAAAAAGTCAGTACTCTCGATATTGTTCCCACTATTGCCAGTTGTTTGGACCTTTCTTTTCAATCATCGGAAGACTCGCAGTCTCTTTTAAATCTTATTAACAAATAATCTACAGGAAATAACCACCGTCCCCATACAAAATGGCCAGAAAATAGAAAATCCAGGTCGAGCATATCGGCCTGGATTTTCTAGAACTACTATCGCTAATTTAAATTAGCATCCGCAAGGGCTTTTAGGACCGAACATAATATCACCTCCAAATAAATTTAAAAAAAAATCCCCCATTGCAAGCTTCGAGGATGAGAACCACCTATTTTACTGTCGCGAAATATTCTTTTGCACCTTTAGGATCGGCTTTCATGGTTTGAGCCCCAGGTTTCCAACTAGAAGGGCACACTTCGCCAGTTTTTTCTACTTGTTGAAAAGCAGCCAAAACTCTTAAAGTTTCTTCAGGATTTCTTCCCACGGCTAAATCATGAACCACTTCATAAGCAATTTGCCCTTTGGGATTAATAATGAATAATCCACGCAGCGCCAAACCAGCTTCTGTTAAAACGCCATAATCATTGGCAATCGTTTTATTCAAATCGGAAAGAAGAGGATAATTGATTTCGCCCAAACCGCCTTCTTTACGAGGGGTATTAATCCAAGCAAGGTGGGTGTAATGACTATCAACGGAGCAACCAATAAGTTCGGCATTTAACTTCTTAAATTCCTCAGCTTTATTTGAAAAATCAACAATTTCTGTTGGACAAACAAAGGTGAAATCCAAGGGATAAAAGAACAAAATAACCCATTTCCCTTTATATTGAGACAATGAAACATCTCGAAATTCATGACCAACGACGGCTTTGCCCTTAAAATCAGGGGCTGATTTTTGCACAAGACTCATAACTTTACTCTCCTTAGATGAAATAATTATTTTTCTTCAATTGTAAGCTTCGTGATTGTAACAGCGGTTTTAGGGCGATCGTTCCCATCTTTATCAACTTTGCTAATTTTTTCTACCACGTCATAACCTTCTGTCACTTCACCAAAAATTGTGTGGTTATTGTTGAGCCATGGTGTTTTAGCGGTGGTCACAAAAAACTGACTCCCGTTCGTTCCAGGGCCTGCGTTGGCCATCGCCAAAATTCCTACTTTATCGAACGTTTTTCCTGAGGAAAATTCATCTTGAAATTGATAACCAGGACCGCCGGTTCCGGTTCCAAGAGGATCTCCCCCTTGAATCATGAAATTAGGAATAACGCGGTGGAAAACAAGTCCATCATAAAAAGCTCTTTTTGTTTTTTGACCGTTTTTGGGATCCACAAATTCTTTGGTTCCTTTGGCTAAATCAACGAAATTTTTTACTGTGATGGGCGCTTCAGCGGTAAAGAGTTTACAAGTGAATTTCCCAAGGGTTGTATCGAATACAGCATAGGTTGTTTTGTTACTCATAGATGATATTTTCTCCGTTTTAGATTGCGCGATAATGATCCCCGAAACAAGGGCCATACCGGCTAGAGTTAATGAAATCTTTTTAAACATGAATTGTTACCTCCGTATGAAAAGTTTGTTTCATTACGATGAGAATATCATTTTGTTCCAGAAGAATCGATAAGAGGCGTGCATTATTAAATCAGAAAATGGGCTATCCCTTGTCAGAGAGTAATTTTTTCTTAACAGTCTTTTCAAACTGAAGTAAATGAAGCAAGTTTTCAGTTTTATCTTTTCCCCAACGGCCGAACCAATATCCAAGGCGTTTTAATTGCAAATCGCTAGCAGAAAATAGCTGAGAAGGGACTGGCAATTGATGAATGACTTGGTCATCAATATGAGCATCTTCTTTGATAAAAAAGGCAAGAGCTCCCCACTTTTTTAAAAGAAATAACGCGGGGCGTGGATCTTGTTCTTTGAAGAGGTATTCTAATTCATGCCTTCGGCGAACCGGTGACAATAAATCCAGAAACTTTTTTTGGACAGCAAGAAAAATAAGGCGTTCTGTTTTTTCTTCTATATGAAGCCCCAGCCTTCCAGCAAACCGGGCAGCGCGAAAAACGCGTGTGGGGTCATCTTGAAAACTGAGGTCGTGTAAAACGCAAAGTTGCTTATTTTCAAGGTCTTTCAAACCACCAAAAGGATCTAACACCTCACCATAAGTAGACTTATTCAATGAGCAAGCGATGGCGTTGATCGAAAAATCTCTCCGTTTTAAATCAAGCGCCACAGTCGAAGCTTTGACAATAGGGAGTTGAGCTGGCTTTGGATAACTTTCTTCACGAGCCGTTACAACATCAACTTTTTGATCTTGGTTAAATATAAGTGAAAAGGTTAAAAATTGAGGATGAGAAACCATCTTGACCTTTAAATCTTCCGCTATCCTTTTCACCAGTAGCTCAACATTTCCCTCCGACATAAAGTCGGCGTCAAAAATAGGCCGATTTAAAATTAAATCGCGAACCACACCACCAACAATATATAAAGGATATTTTTGTAGATCGGAGATGGCACTCATCTTTTGAAAAAGGTCTCTAAAAAATGGCGGGAGAGAAGAAAAGTGCTGCGAACTTAACTTCATTTTAAGGGAATAATAAGTTCAGGTTGTGATTGGATGCGTTCATAAGCAGAAACGTATATTTCAAGTTGATCATTCTCTTTTTTTATCCACTCAAGGCCTAATAAAATTTTATCGCGGTCGCTCCCAGGTAACGTTTCATCAAAAGGCAATACAATAGGCAATCCATAGGTTCTAGCATGAAACGGGCTGAGAAATCGGTATGTTTTTTTATTCTGGTCGCAAATGGTTTTGGCGATTTCTGACTGAAGAAGCATTTCGTCATCCCATTCTACAGTTGTAATCAAGTCATCTAAACCGAAGAAAGTAAGCGGGGCATAATCCAAGGTAATAGCTTCTTCATTATTTTCGTCTTCTGATATGGGAAATCTCAATTTTGAAAAATCTTCTTTAGTCTTAGCAATCCATTTTTCTTTTTCAGAAGCATGGTCAAAAGGGTAAACAAAGGCAAACAGTTCTGCTGTTTTATCATGATAAAGCAAAAAACTTTCAGCGTAGAAAAATTCTTTACATGATTCACATTGGGTCATATTGAGTTCACCACCCAACAAGATATCTCTTAGTTCGGGATCCTCATGAACACTAATTGACGACCAAACCTCTGTTTGATTGGGGTATTGACACTCTGGGCAAACCACATCTTTGGGGACAATAACTGACATATACCCCTTTTTACATGAATTTTTAAGATTGGAAAATACAAAAAACCTTAAAAATAGTTATTGAAAAGAATCACACCC
>JBJXGI010000075.1:0-17100 GCA_046153645.1 Elusimicrobiota bacterium
TAGGAGCAAAAGGTCGTTATCGACTACATGAACATTTGGACGGTGGCAAAATGCGGCCAATTGAAGTTATTGCCGCTATGGATCGATGTTTTCAGCAAAGAAGACTTTTAGAAGGACAAAGTACCGAAAATATCTCTCATCATAGCTTAATTGAGCAAATAGATGCGGATCGCGAAAAGTTGATGAATGCATTAAGGTTACTAGAATAGTAAATCCTATCTGACAACAAAGTAATATGATTGAACCACGTTTATTAAAGGCTGATGAAGCTGCCCAATACCTCAATTATCATTATGAAACTCTATATGAGTTAGCCCGGAGGGGCGAAATTCCAGCTGTAAAAGTGGGTCGTTCCGTTCGCTTTGATCGCCTAGAATTAGATAAATGGGTAGATAAAAAGATTGCCGAATCACATGAAGAAGCCTTAAAATCACCCTGGAGCTATAAGAATCGATTTTGAAATATATGGAGAGAATCTGAATGGTCAAAAAAATCAAAAGGGGGGAAAGAAAACAAGATCGTTGGGAAGCAAATTTTTACTTGGGCAGTCGTCGGGTTAAGAAAAAATTTTCGACCTACGATGAAGCGGAAAATTTCGAAATTCAAGAAAAAGCCAAGTTCAACAGCGGTGGATTTTTGCCGCTTCAAAAGAACGACCGAACCCCGTTTGATAAATATGCTGAGGAGTATTACCGTATCTTTGCTTCGGTCAACATGGTCAATCCAAAAATAAACGAATTTTATCGCATCAAAGAATTCAAAAAATATTTTAGTGGAAAGCCGTTGTGCTATATTAAACAGCGTGACATAGAAGAATGGAAAGCCATGATGATAGGTCAGGGCAAAAAGAAATCCACAATTAACCGTTCACTCACATCTCTACGTAGTCTTTTTAACCAAGCTGTCAAAGATGGAAAAATCCGTGAAAACCCAACTAGTCAAATTAAAAAGCTTCGAGAAGATAATCAACGTATTCGTTATTTAACTGAGCAGGAAATCCATCAGTTATTGGAGGGCGCTACACCGAGACTTCAAGACTTCATCATTTTAGGTGTAAATACTGGATTGAGAAAGCAAAATCTCATAGATCTTTCATGGAATGACGTCGATACCATCGCAGGAGTTATCCATGTGCTTAAAACAAAATCTGGCAAAGCATATGAGGTTCCAATGAACGAGACAGTTTTTAGGTTAATACAGAGATTGGCTGAGTTGCAAAAATGCAGTTCTGTATTAGATACGATAAATTTGAAACGCGAATGGGAGACTGCTGTAAAAGCGGCAGCGCTAAAGGATGTCAATATTCATACTTTGCGGCACACCTATGCCAGCCATATGACGATGAAAGGCGTGGATATATTTACTCTTTCGAAGTTGATGGGACACGCCGATATAAAAATGACACAACGCTATAGCCATCTTGCTCCAAACTTTAAGAAAATCGCCGCCAATATGATTAATTTAACAACCAAAAATGTGATCGAAACTAATGAGACGTCAAACCAGCTTGCCACTTTTTCGTCTAATTAAATATGCAGCTTTCTGACGAAGAAAAAACGCGATTTCATAAAGACGTTATTGAAAACAGCCGAATCGTTGGCCCACAGATGGCCAATTGGCTTGCGAGAGCTGAAAATTCAACAAAAAAAGTTGCTGAAGGAAACAGAGAAGTTATTCCAATATTTTGGATAACGATTTATGGATTGCTTTCGGATTTTGCGGATTTTATAGAGGAACATGCCGAGTTTATGGCTAAACATCCTGATAGGGTAAAGAAGGCTGGATTAAAAATAGATGAATTAGCACCAGTCCAAGCGTCGTTAAAAAATTTATTAAAAGTATTTGATTATGACGAATTAATTTATCTCCAATACCGCAGGCATGTCGAATGCCACCCGCTGCAGAGCGCATACAGGCTAAGAGTTCGAGACGGGCGGTTGGTAGATCAAGTAAATCACAGGTTAATTAAATCGGTTGCAACAGTGGATGAAACGAATGCTGCGATTGAACGTGTTCTTTTAAAGTTTAAAATTGACGAAAATAAAATTGCAGAAAACTTTGCGAAACGCTCATTAATCGCAGTGGGTATATTAAAAAGTGACGCATTGCCGGTTTTTGGATTGCCTTCCTGATGAGCGTGGTGTTTATCATCGGGTCCGGAGATGTTTTAGGTTCTGATCTCCAAACCTAACTGGAACCGATATGGTACCGGTAAAATGAAAACGCTTGAATCACAATAAGACGGAGACACCATTAGCACCCTTGGGGTGGGTGAGGTCGCGGGTTCAATCCCCCCGCTCCGAAATTTAGAAATCAGGAGATTACTTACTTATGACAAAAAAACTTTTCTATAGAATATTCTGCTTTGGACTGGTGACTTTATTCTTTATTGCAAGCCCCGTTTTAGCAAAAGCGTCCTGTATCGTTGGTAATTAACAACTTTAAACGACTGCTCAGGGTATTGCATTAGCAAATTGAACTCGTAACCATCTTTGTAACGGTTTGTTTACAACTGTATAGTAGAAATTAATCCAAATTAAAGTCTATTTTAAAGCGGTTTTCATAAAATTCTTATTATGAAAAATCGCGGGGTTGCACGACTATTAGCAATTACACTGGTTGCCATTTTTTTTACAAATCAATGTGTATTTGCCCACCTACATGAATTAAGTTTATGGAAAAAACGTCCTGCTGAACCCAAAAAAACTCAATTTATTTCGCCGTTTCCTTTGGTTCAACCCGTCCTGCCGCAACAAATAAAAAAAGAGATTCCAGAAAAAATAATCACAGATTTAGCGCCTCTTTTAAATGAACTTACTTCTCATGAGGGAACGGTTCGAAATATTTCCTTACCAAAATTATTCCATAAAAATAAAGTGATTCTTCATATTCAAGATATTCATATGAATCATGAGGCTCAGAGAAATATTGCTCGAACCATCCAGAAATTGGTGCAAAGTAATCAAATAAATTTGATTGCATTAGAAGGTTCGTTTGGACCTATTGACTTTTTGGGGTTTCGCCATTTTCCATCTCAAGACATTGTTCGAACAGTAGCCGATTACTTATTGAAAAAACATGAAATCTCCGGCCCCATTCACACAGCCCTGACCAGCCGGAACACGATGCCGAAAATCATAGGCATCGACGATAAAGCTCATTACGATGCCAACGTTGACGCTTATCGCCTTTCTTCTCAAGTATTGGATAAAGTAAAAGAGCACCTTTTAAAAGAACAGCAAGGTTTAGAAAAAGAAAAATATAAATTATTTAATTCTGAACTTATTAACTTTGATCTACAGGTAAAAGCCTATCATCAAAAATATCTCTCAATAGGGGCTTATGTTCAGTTTTTGGCCAAACACAAGGTCTCTCTTTCTCCTGAAGTAAAAATTTTTCTTGAAGCACTCGCATTAGAATCAGTTTTTAATTTTTCTGCTGTTGAAATGGAGAGGTCTCATCTTTTAAAAGTTTTGCTTCCAAAATTAACTGTTGGGGAAAGCACTCATCTAACCAACACCAGTCTTGCTTCTCGTATGGGGCATTTGCGAAGCGTGGATTTTTACTCCTATCTAAAAGATCTTTGTCAAAAGAAGAATATCGCCTTATCTCAGT
The DNA here is from genome assembly GCA_046153645.1 of Elusimicrobiota bacterium. Classification (GTDB taxonomy): domain Bacteria; phylum Elusimicrobiota; class Elusimicrobia; order F11; family F11; genus JBJXGI01. The sequence goes on from JBJXGI010000075.1 coordinate 3,616, forward strand.
TTCCTGCAATGAGCTCATATGTTCGTTATATCCTTTTATCTGACTCGATAGATATGGATAAGGTCCTTAATTCCATCAAAGAAATGGAAAATAATATTTACGCCGCGCTAGCAAAAACCCCAGAACAAAAAAGATTGGTTCAAAAATCTAAATATTTTTATTTGACCAAAAAATTAGTTGATTTTTCTTTGACAAAAGAAGAGTGGGGGGAATATAAATTAATGGAGCCCTCACCCTCCCCTCTCCCGCACAGCGGGAGAGGAATTAATATTTCTCCGTTTGAAAATTTTTACAAACAAGCGGAAATTCGTGATGAAAAAATGGCGGAAAAACTACTAAAAACCGTACTTAGTCAAACCAACGACGTTCTTAGTCCTCAATTTCAAAAACCAAGTACGCCTCTCATCTCAGTTCTCGTTACCGGCGGTTTCCATTCCGCTGGTATTGACCAACGCCTGGTTAACGCGGGTTACACCGTTATCCAATTTACGCCCAAACTAACCAAAGTCAATTCTAAAAATGGGACAGCGTATTTAAGCGTCTTTGCTCAGGAAAAGACACCGCTTGAAACACTTTTGGAAGGGGAGAAACTGTTTCTTGCCCGTAGTCCCACTCATGGTGTTTTTTCTGGTGCCGGCGCTATTGCGGCAATAGCCAATGAACCCAATCATATTCATGATCTTCTTCCTCAATACACAGGTAAAATTAAACTACGTCCATTAGATGATTCCACAAATGGAACCAAAAATACTGCTGTTGTTTTCGCGTCAAAGGATAAAAAGGATAAGGCCACGGTTCATGTTTCATGGCATAACAGGGGAAGTCTTCTTGTCGTTGATAAAATTACAGATGCTGTTTTTAAAAAACCAGACCAAGAATTTGAACGTATATTCGACTTTTGGAATTTCATTAAGAATCATCCTTACAGTAAACGTCCCATTGAAAAGATAATACAAATAACCGGTGTTATGCTCGGAACATCGACTGTTTTGTTGGTGCAAGCAAGCGCGCCATTTTTTCTCGTAAAGGTTTTACCGTCTTTTTTTTATGCACCTATTTTTTATTGGTCATTGGTAAGTATCATTTATGTGTTTATTCGATTTTCTATTTCACCTCGTTGGAAAGCCTCGTGGCGAGCTAAAATTTTTCTCGCTCAATTTTATCTCCCCAGTTATCTTATTCATTCTTTTGTAACTGCCTTATTCCTTTTCACTAATTTCTGCCTACGCCATATGGGAATAAATATTCGCTTGTTGCCCTTAGTCTTAGCAGAGGATCCTGAGGATGATGAAACCCTGCTTAATGAGGCTTTTGATGAATTAATGAAACCGCATATAGGTAAAAGGGCAAGTTATGATGCTACTAGCTCACTGGAATCTATTTATAACCTTAAATCTTCTCTCCTAAAAGAACACATATTGTTTTTAGCTTTATCACATCCTTCATCTGATATTCGATTAATGGCCGCTGAATTTATCCAGGGCTTGGAACATGAAATCGCATTTGAAAAATGGGTCGAACAATTTAAGAGCCCCTTACTCCCTTCTCAGCCAGATCCAAGATTCTCTGGGAGGGGAGACCCTCAAATTTCAAGACTTAATGCCAGAGCCGCCATTCTTTTTGGCTTGGACCGCATTTACTATTACAATATGGATCTGATCTATGAAATATTAAATGACGACGCAAAAAAATGGAATCCTGAAACTGAAAAAACACTTCTTGCTCTTGCAGAAAATGAAAAATGTCCATTGGGGATCCCGGAAAATTTATCAATGTTAGAAGGATTATTTTTGTTTAGTCGCTGGAGAGAGAAACATATCGTTAATGCGGACAGCGGGAATTACAAATATGTGAAATTGGCGATTGATACCATTAAATGGCATTCTCCAACTGCAACAGAGGTTTTTACCCCTATTCTTTTCCCAGTCATTGCGAAAAAAGGCCCTCTTACTCCGGATGATTTATATTCCTTTTTGCTCGAGCAGCTGGCCAGTGAATTTTCAACAATTCCACCAAAAGACCGTTCTGCCGCCGCCCTCTTAAACCTTTTACCTCCCGAAGAAATCGATGACCGATTGGTTTCTCTTGAAAACACGCTGAAAATAATTATTGCAAAAAACAAAAGGACCATAAGGGAAATCATAGCGTTATCTGACATAACCGATGAAGAAAAAGATTTTTTAGTCGCTTGTCTTGCTAGTCCGGCAGGAGGGGGCGAAGAGGGTGTTACTGATGACCCCATTCAAGTTTTATCTGTTCTTTTGGATAAACGAGAGGAGATTGTTCAAGCTCTCTTTAATAAAGCAGTTTCAAAATATCAAGACGATGAAAATTTAGAAATAAATATTACATTGCGCAATAAACGCATTATTAAGATTGCTTCAAATTTTTTAAAGGAAGAATGGCTTCTCAGTTTTATTGGTGAAAAAGACAGGCAAATGCTTCAGACATGGCCGGTCATCTTCGGTACTCGATCTTTGAATATCTTGGAACACTATCTGTATCTCTTAGACGACGCTCAGTTTGAATCTTCCTTAAAAAACTTAGGCTCAAATGGAGATGCTGAATTGTTACGGATCCTCACGGGCGCTGTTGACTTTATCTTTTTTGAATGGATCTCTGCATTTTCAAAAGAAATGCAATTAAAAAATAGGGCCAGTGAAATAAATAAAATCGCCCCACTGCTAGAAAAATTTCAATCAGGTGTTGATACGGTGGCCTCACTTCCGGTTCTATCAAATTCTTATTTTACTATGGATGTGAGAGAGCTTATTAATTTTGAGCGAGAAGCTATTTCGTTTATACCTGGATATCCAGAAGCTTCAGGGCCGGCCACCGCGTTACATGTGTTATGGGCGCTTCGTTTTCACTCAGGTTCTTCCCCTGATGATGAACGCACGTTCAATTCAATTGATTATGGCGTTCTTGCTCTGTGTCTTAATGAGTTAATGCCAAAATTACTACTCCCAAATCCTGATAATGATCTTCTTGAAAAAGTATTGATAATGGTTTTGGCCGACCCGTACGTGATGCTTAATCCATCTAAATTACAATCGATCGCTCGGTTTTGGAAAGCACCAGGAGAGCCTGCTCCTATTCTAACCGGAGATGATTTAAATAAATACACCGTACTCATTAATCAAATGCGCCCCATACTTTTAGACTATATTGAAAAAAATTCCCTTGTCGATATAATGCCCGATCAACTTTGGCCTTACGCAACTTCTGTCCCTTTTTCTGCAGATTTCTTTTATATTTCTCGTTTAGCAGTTCTTTTAGACTCAAAAGTAAAAGGATTCTTATTTGAAAATCGTTTTCACAAAGAAAAAAAATCAGAATTAAATGAAATAACATCAACAGAAAATTGGCTCTCTTTCATTAACAAAATTGCAGAGATCCTTATTCCAAAAATACATCCATCCGCAGACGCATTTTATGCTCCACCAGATAAACTTTGGATCAGGTTAAAAATCCGTGAAATGGCCCGCTTGCTTAAAGTAAAGCCGCTTTCAGAAATGAAGTCTATTACTGAGAGCGAAGGTTTACTCGAACTTACAATCAAGTATTCAGCAGTTCCAGTAGGAGATCGATCCGCTAATGCCTTGCTCAATCTTCTTATTTCTGAAGAAAGCGATGGTCAATTTCTCTCTCTTAAAAAGGCTTTAAAAATAATTATTGAACAAAATATAAGAACCATAAGTGAAATTAGAGCTATCCCTGGCCTAACCGATGACGAAAAAGATTTTTTAGTCGCTTGTCTTGCTAGTCCGGCAGGAGGGAGCGGTGTGGATGATTGGAGGCAAGTAGAAATTTTATTAGACAATGCCATCCAAACCTTGGCGGGAAGTTATACTTCTGAAGAAATATTAAATAATGCCATTGATTTGGTTTTAAGATCTCCTTCATCAAAAAAAAGAAACCAAGCGATATTTTTTGCTTTATCTCATCCTGTAACTGATGTTCGAAAAAAGGTAGGTCGATCCATAAAAATATTAACAGATATTCCTATTGAACGCTGGATAGAGCAATTTCAAACGCCAGATATCCCAGATGAAGCTGATCCGAGAATTTTAAATAAAAGAGGAAGAGAAATTGAAAAACGAATATCTAGGTCTAATGTTAGGGCTACTATTTTGTGGGGAATTATGGAACTTTATGGCTCTCCACGACAGCACCTGAATGAAATTTTAAATGATGGTATAAATGAATTAAATACGGAAAATAAAATAAGATTATTAAAAATGGCTCGCGACAGTATTGAATTTCCATTGGGAATTCCGGAAGAAATTTCTCTTGTTGAAGCAATGTTTCTTTTTCTTGAATGGTACGACGATCAAAAACCTTCCTCAGCAAATGAGATTGTTATCTATATGTATGTCTTTCATGCCATTGAAAAAATCCGTGAAAAAGCAGATCCCCAGATAGACCGAGTTCTTTCTGTTTCACCTGAACAGTCAATTCCTGATCCTAACACCCTTGCATATTTTATGGTCCGATTGGGATGGTTAGACCGCGTGGGGGGAGAGCGCCATGCAGAAAAAATTGGTGCGGTGGGCATGATTGCCGAGATGGGAATATTATTTGGGCTTATTAAAGGTGCGTTATGGATTAATCGTGCGCTTGAAACTCATGTAATTGGTGTTATTTTTATTTTCGCCTTCCTCATAGCCTTATCATTTGTTCACGCTCGTTTATACCGAAGTCTTATCAACAAGCAACGTCGTTCTCGTGGAGAGCCGGAGTTAACAGTTTGGGACGCTGTGGTTGTTCGTAGTATTATCCGCCATCTTATTTTCTTTTCTACTTATCTTCTTCCTTTTTTAGCTTCGTCACCTGTTGAACTACAATTTTCATTTGCGGTCGCATTTTTTGTCCATGCTCTCTATGACCTTTACATGCTGATGAGAGATAAAAAAAATTCTGTCGATAAGTCGAAAACATTTCTTGAGCGCCTGGCTCGAATCGTCTTGATCAGTGTTGTTGGATTGGTTTTCATTCTTCTTTTCTTGACCGGCATTGAATTGACCACGGGGACCCATCTGTGGTCTGCGTATAAAACCACCATGATTGCTGGTGGTCCCCTAGCGAAAGCTTACGCTATCGTTATTGCCATGTTTTTTGGTGTTACAGCTCGTCTCATGGGGCTTTATCTTTCCGGAAGCCCAGCTCAACAAACCCTTCTAAAAGATGGACTCTTCTTCGCCATTTTTCTTGGTCTTTGGCTTCCATTCTATGGATTTTCGGTTGATGGTCTTATTCGTTGGACCGCTGAAATAATGGGGGGGCGAGAGGCATCGGTTATGTTGCTGCGAACTGCTGTTTATACAGCTAGTGTTATGGCGCTGGCCACAATTTACGAAATGTTTGAAGCCCCCATAAAACAACGGCGTCAAGCGCGGCGATTGGAAAAACAAGGCCAAAACCAAAAAGCCGCCGAGATGAGGCGCGAAGCCACAATGCGCGTTCACGGCAGAAAAGTGGTAGATGGAATTTTTGGTCGTTTGGGTTTTGTTTTTGTATCCATCGATGTCGTTTTGCATTGGGCGGCTCCTGGAACACAAGTGTTAATGGCTTGGGTTCTTGGTTACGTGAGCACCGTTCACCGCGCGATGGTTTCTTATACTGTTCAAGACGAAGTTCATAGTCAGGCCATAAGTCGACGACTGGGTCTTTTTGCTTTGGGCGCAGCTGTGGTTTCGTCTATCGCTAGTTTTATGTTGGTCTCATTTTTGAGTGGGTTGGTCGCTATTGGTTTGGGTCTTATTGGCTATATTTACTTCCGATTAAAAAAACCTAAAACCTCAAAAGAGTTACAAGAAAACACCGTCAAACCGGAGGAAGATACAATTCCAGTAGATGATAAAAGCGTTGAGAAAATTTTCGGTAATGCTGAGGTTCTGATTAAATATTTTAATGAAAATTTCCCTCGATTTTCACAAGAGGAATTTATGGGAGATTTTTACCGTCAAGCAATAATGCTAACGCGCGAAAAAAAGGAAAAGTTAATTTGGACCTTGCTTAAAGTAATGGACGCCATTAATCTGGATCCTCCCAAAAACGAAGAGGCTCGAGTGTGGATTTCGTGGGTTATTGGGCGACTCCTATTGAGTACCAACATATCTTTCGATGATCTGCCACTCAATCTATTCAAACCAAGACGTATTGATCTTAGAGAGGCGACACCAAATGTGGCTGCTGGTTTAGCAGGGGGGATTTTGGAATCTTTGCCCCCTTTAAATTTAAACCCCCCACTTGATTTCCCCGATTTAAAAACTGTGCCCCATATTGAGCCTATCAACGTTGAAACAGTCGCACATTTTTCAGGGTTTTTAATAGAAGATGCAATCATTACTCAACGTCTTCCTCGAACCGTTGTTTTTGAAGATAAAAAATCAGGTAAACGGCTCGCAATGAAACTAATCCGTAATAAAAAGGGAGATTTGCAAGAAGTTTTTAATGAAGCAGCCATTTGGCACTGGACCCATCAAACCACTCCTGGAACCGATCAATCAAATAAAACGCATTACAAATTTCGATCCGATTATCCGAGGTCTTTAATAAATTCAAAAGGAGAGCCGACACTTTACCGGGTTGACCCTGAGAATTTACCGCTGACTGCGAGGGAATTTATACTCGAAATGAATAAACAATTCGGCCTTGCAAGTGAAAATGGTCAGCTAATCGCGTTCATTTATATTATTGAGAATGAAGATTATTTTATCTCGGTTAATGATTCGAAAGTTTCTTCACAACAAGCATGGAAAATTATGGAAAAAACCCTTTTTGACCTGGGGCGATGGGCCTCTCTTGGGATATTTCATAAAGCTCTCATCGACATGCTGCACACTGAAATTGAAGAAGATGACCCGGAACCAAGAGATTTACCTCGTCGCTTTATGTGGATGATCGCGTTGGTATATCCTTCTTTTCAATTTATGACCGGTATGGCACAGGATCTTTCAGAAAGTTTAGAGAGGGGAAATGTTCGCGTTTCTGGAGTAGCAGACGGAGCTGATTTTATTACTTTGGATTCTCTTATCCGTGATATTCAAAAAGAATTTACAGTTTTAACGCCACTGGGACGATTTAGAGAGAGAGCCGCACAGTTTTATACGGTAAATTTTTTAGGTGAATATCTCTTCACGCTTTTATTTGCTGTAGCCCTTCACGTGCAAAAAGGAGAAATAAGACAATCGGTAGAGGAAGTCGAACGTTTTTCTGTGGCTGCTAGTCAACTGGGAGAAGGATTTACCGGACAGCCCATGAAGCTCATGATGGAATGGATTTTAAAAACCGGAAATATAGATGGTATTTTTCGCCAATTATCATTCTTCATGACGGATGAAAAAAAATCATATCTCCTGGGTTCTGGCCGGTCTTTTCCAGAAGACGTATTTGGAGAAGATAGCCAAGTTATTTTTCAACATTTCCCTTGGTTAGAAAAGCATCTTGGATACCCAAATGGATCTTTTCCCATTCAAATGATGATTAGTTTTACATATTTATTTCTCACCCAATTAATCCTAAATAAGGTGAAAGGTGTCCCCTTGAGAACCGGTACCGAACACGGTACCGAACACGTTGAGAAAAAGCGGGACAATGAAGGCATGCGGGCTGGTGCTGTTTGGGTTGGTTCTATTGGTGCTGATCTTGTGAAAGGGAATGTTAATGCTTTGTTGGGAGCGCCTGAAATGATGGGGCTTGAAAGTGGTCAATTAACCGAACCCAATCAAGAAAAAGAGATCATCGCGCAACTTGAGGAGTGGATGGCCATACCAGAATTTCAAGCTATGGTAGAAATTGAATTAAATAAAAACCTGAGTGAAGATGATCGTCAGAAAATTAACGCGAAAAAAATGGTTGAACTTTTTACAGCCCTTGTGTTAGCGAAAAGTCAAAGACCAATAAACACTGACCAAAAGAAAGCCGCAGATTTAAAAGACACCCATCTTCTTATCATCAAAAGCCCTAAAGAAATGGGAAAGACTGAACTTCGCGCACTTGTGATGACGCGGCTTATTCAAATGGGGCTTAGCCCTTCTACGTCCATTGTCGCGGATTCACAAACTCTAAAAGAAATTCCTTACGTCATTGAAACTTTGAAGAGTTATGGCTTACTTCAAAATGAAATCCAATTTAAAATAGGTGAATTAACCATTACCGGTCCCATCTTGGACGAAGCCGAGCTCAATAAAATGAGAGAAAAATATAACGGTCCTTCATTGATCTTCATAGATGGAATTTCTACAAAAGAAAAAACACCTGGTATCATTGTGTTTCCGCCTATCACAAAAACTAATATTAAAAATATTGGTGAATTTTTACTCCGGGTTTTGACGCAAGTATGATGCCTGAAAAGATCTTATTTTCTTTAAGTTTATAGTTTAAAAAAAATCTTAAATAAAATTTTCTTGAGGGTACCCTTGTTATTTTGATATAAAACATTTTAGAAGATCATGACTGAAACGCTGCGTACGCCTTACTATTTAATTTCCGAGTCAAAACTCACCGAAAATTTAGAAAAAATTTCGATTATTAAAGAACGCTCAGGGGCCAAAATTGTTTTGGCACTTAAATGTTTTTCAACTTGGAGTACCTTTAACATCATTCGCCCTTATCTTGATGGGACCACCAGCAGTTCTCTTTACGAGGCCCGCCTTGGTCATGAGAAGTTTGGCAAAGAAACACACGCCTATAGCGTTGCCTTTTCGGAAGATGACGTAAAAGAAGTTGCTAAATTTGCCACCAAAATTATTTTCAATTCACTTTCACAATTCAACACCTACAAACATTTGGTTCAACATATTCCCATCGGTCTTCGAATTAACCCAGGTGTGAGTTATTCTGATTTTGATTTGGCCAACCCCGCCCGTTGCCATTCTCGACTGGGGGTAACTGACAAAAAAGAAGCACTCAACCTTCCGACGGAAATAAGTGGCGTGATGTTTCATTTTAACTGTGAAAATAGCGACTTTGAAAAACTTTCAGCCCAACTTGATTTCATTTCAAAAGAGTATGAACCTCTATTAAAAAAATTAGATTGGGTCAGCTTAGGTGGGGGGATCTTTTTTACTAAAGACGGTTATCCACTCGAAGCTTTTGCTCAAAAACTGTCTCAATTTTCAAAGAAGTTTAATGTTCAAATTTATTTAGAGCCGGGAGAAAGTGTCGTCACCAAAACGGGGTCACTGGTAACAACCGTGCTTGATATCGTTAAAAATGAAGTCGATATCGCCATTGTTGATGCCGCGGTTGAAACACACATGTTGGATTTATTAATTTACAATACACCCGCCAAAGTTGAAGGCGCAGTCGAAAAAGGATTCCTCTATACCATTGCTGGGAAAACGTGCTTGGCTGGAGATATTTTTGGTTCCACCCATTTTAAAAACCCCCTAAAAGTGGGGGATAAAATAATATTCGCTGACGCTTCAGGGTACACGATGGTTAAAAAAAATTGGTTTAATGGTGTTCAGATGCCGAGCATTGTGATTGAAAGAAAAAATGGCTCGATCGATTTAATACGAGAATTTAATTACCAAGATTATTTAACGTCGTTATCTTAAAAAATGGGGAGATCTTAAGATGAAAAATGTTCTTATCGTCGGTGCAGGCGGTGTGGCGCATGTGGCGGCCCATAAAGCTGCTCAACACAATGACATTTTAGGTGATATTTGCATTGCTTCACGAAATGAGTCTAAGTGCAAAAAAATTATCGACAGTATAAATAAGAAAAATAATCTTAAAGATAAAACCAAAAAATTATATTCCCGCCAAATAGATGCCAACGATATCAAAGGTCTCACAAAACTGATCCAAGACACAAAATCAGAAATTGTCATTAATTTGGGCAGCGCGTTCGTCAATATGTCTGTTTTAGAAGCTTGCTTAAACGCTGGCGTTACTTATATGGACACTGCCATTCATGAAGACCCCACAAAGGTTTGCGAGGATCCACCTTGGTATGGTAATTATGAATGGAAACGAAAAGACCGTTGTAAAGAAAAAGGATTAAATGCCATTTTAGGAATTGGGTTTGATCCTGGTGTTGTTAACGCTTATTGCGCCCATGCGTTGAAACATAATTTTGATGAAATTGACACCATTGATATTTTGGATGTGAACGCCGGAAATCACGGTAAATATTTTGCGACTAATTTTGATCCGGAAATTAATTTCAGAGAATTTAGCAAAGTTTGGACGTGGATAGACCGGAAATGGGTTCTTAAACCTGTTCATTCAGACAAGTGGGTTTACGACTTCCCGGTTGTGGGAAAACAACCGGTTTACTTAACTGGTCATGATGAATTGCATTCGTTGTCTAAAAACATCAAAGCCAACAGTATTCGTTTCTGGATGGGATTTGGAGATCATTACATTAATGTCTTTAACGTTTTAAAAAATATTGGAATGCTCTCAGAAAAACCAGTAAAAACAGCAGAAGGAGTGGAAGTGATTCCATTAAAAGTGCTTAAAGCAGTTCTGCCTGATCCTTTGTCGCTGGCTCCCAATTACACAGGGAAAACCTGCATTGGCGTTTTAGTAAAGGGAAAAAAGAACGGCGAATATCGTGAAACTTTTACCTACAATATATGTGATCACGCGGAAAATTATAAAGAAGTAGAATCTCAAGCCATTTCATATACCGCGGGTGTGCCGCCAGTGGCGGCTGCCATTTTACTGGCTCAAGGCATTTGGAATCCAAAAACAATGGTTAACGTGGAAGAGTTGGATCCTGATCCGTTAATCAAATTGTTAGATAAAATTGGATTACCAACAAAAGTAGACATTCTTACCCCACAAGCATCAAAGTGATGCCATTATTAAAACAGCATTAAAGTGTGTTTGAGAAACAGGTTGAATGGATAAGCGCATTCCTTTTTTTATGACCAGCATGTCTTTCAATTGCGGGTTCATTCGGAGTGATTCAAGCGGAATTAATTGCTTAAACTCTTCAACGAACTGAACATCCACCATCATCCAAGTAGGCTTTTCTTTTGAAGCTTTAGGGTCAAAGTACTCACTTTTTTTATCCCATGCCGTAAAATCAGGATACGCCTCTTTAGAAACTTTTGCGAGTCCGGCAATACCGGGAGGAGTGGCATTTGAGTGATAAAACAAAATCAAATCACCCATTTTCATTTGATCTCTCATAAAATTTCGCGCTTGATAATTTCGAACGCCGTCCCAATGGTTTGTTTTCATTTTTTTTAAATCTTGAATAGAAAAAACCTCAGGTTCCGTTTTCATTAACCAATATCTCATAAATCTCCTATTCTACTAACGCTTTATTAGCTAAAAGATCTGCACAATGCATATCCTAAAACAAAAGCCTTCTATCTATGTTTCATCCGTTGGGACCGCTGTCCCAGATTTTTCGGTTTCTCAATCCGAAACACTCGATTTCATATTAAAAGAATTTAAAATAAAAGAATCCACAAAAAAACTTTATAAAAAAGTATTTAGCAGCCCGTCTATCGAAAAAAGACATTTTGCCATCAATTCATTGTCAGAACTATTGAATCGAGACCTAGATCAAGTTCATTTAAAATTTAAAAAAGAAATTAAATATCTATCTGAAAAATCTCTAAATCAAGCGCTTTCAAAAATAAACTTAAATTCCCGTGATTTGGGTTTTATTGCGACAACGACCTGCACGGGGTATTTATGTCCTGGAATTTCATCTTATCTCATTGAAAGTTTAAACTTAAAGAATGATATTTTAACGGCTGATTTGGTTGGAATGGGGTGTGGAGCGGCACTCCCAGCTCTTCAGCAAGCGACCCATTTTTTAAAAGCCAACCCTACTTCATATGCGGCCATTGTTTGTACAGAAATTTGTTCTGCAGCACTTTATTCGAGTGACGACCCTGACATCGTTATTTCAAATGCGCTTTTTGCCGATGGTTCTGCGGCGGCCATATTATCAACCCATTTAAACCCTAAAATAGAACTTCTTGACTATGCCAACATCACCTTTCCACAGTGGCGAGAAACACTTCAGTTTAAAACAGAATCCGGTTTTCTTAAAAATGTATTGGGAAAAAATGTGCCAACTCAATCGGCCGAAGCTTTATTGATCTTATTAAAACAACTCTTGGATAAAAATCAGCTTGAACGAAATGACATAGAACATTGGATTCTTCACGCGGGAGGCAAAAAGGTCATTGAAACCATCCAACAAAAATTTTCACTTTCAAATGAACAAGTTAATTCCACTTTGACTATTCTTAAAAATTACGGAAACCTATCATCGCCGAGTGTTCTTTTCTCATTAAATGAATTTATGGAAAAGAAAACTTCTCAATCGGGGTTTGGAGTTTTAAGTTCTTTTGGCGCGGGTTTTTCAGCTTACGGCGCTTTAATTAAAGTTCATGTTTGATTTATCACAAAGATCAACCACGCAAGAAATAATGGACACAAAAACCATGTCGATTCCTGAAATGGAGCGAACATTGTCTTTTCTCGATTTCACCAATAGGTTTTTTGGGGGAAATAGAATAATCCTAAACTATTTTGAACGATGTTCAAAAAAATGGGATAAAAATAAAATTATTCAAATTCTAGATATTGGAACAGGCAGCGGAGACTTATGCTGTTTTTTAGCCCAATGGGCAAAAAGGAAGCAGTTTTCTGTTTCTATTGTGGGGATTGATATTGTTCCAGAAATAATTCAAATCGCAAAAAAGAAAACGAATTCATATTCAAATATATCAATCCAACAAATAACCATTTTTGAATTAATAGAAAAAAAAGAAAAGTTTGATTATGTGATAGGAAACTTACTTCTTCATCATATCGAAATACCGGATCAAATAAAATTCCTCCAAACATTAGACTTAATTTCTCAGCGTGGGATTGTTTTAAGTGATCTGCAAAGAAGTTGGGTAAGTTTTTTTTCTATCGGGTTTATTTCTTATCTATCACTAAACCCGATTGTCATGAATGATGGCCCCTTATCAGTAAGACGCGCTTTTACTGCTCCTGATTTAGAGGAATTAAAAAATAAATCTAAACTTTCTTACTTGCAAGTTAAAAAAGAACCTTGGTTTAGAATTTCGCTTTCAGGTGAAAAACCCCATGTCTGAAAATTCTATTGTCATTGGAGCGGGCCCGGCGGGTTTAAGCGCTGGCATTGGCCTTCTCAAAGCAAAACATCAAGTTAAAATACTAGAACAACGTCCAGAATGGAAAGAACGAGTGTGTGGATGTTTCTTAAGTGCGGAAGCAACTCATCACCTAAAGTTTCTCGGAATAAAAGACCCATTTTCCTCAACAGAAGCCGTTTTGGTTCATTCAACAAAAATGACATTTCAATATGAGGGAAAAAAAGGGGAAAAGCTATTAACACATACCACACCAGGAATAGGAATCTCTCGTCGATCCTTAGAAACTTTACTTGAAAAACGTTTCATTGAATTGGGTGGAATCTTAAACCGCGGCCAGAGGGTTATTAATATGACCCAATTTGAAAGATGGAATATT
>JBJXGI010000084.1:0-12087 GCA_046153645.1 Elusimicrobiota bacterium
TTTAGTCGCTCTGCCCACATAGGCTGCAAATACAAAGGAACCAACTGAGAAAAAAGCGCCTTCTTTTTAAGAGTCTGGAATTTTTTTATGGCCAATTGAGCAATGATATCTGAATGAGGAACATTTAACTCACTCTCTGAAGAACGGCACACAGCAACGGATGAAGATTTATTTATTTTTGAGATCGCCTGATTAAATTCAGATTCTTTTTTCCAGCAAGGTGGAATTATTTCTTTCAAACTTTTATTTTTTATTTCATAAATGGAGAAATACACTTCACCCTGAAGGGCCGTTATACAACTGGCGATAAACTTTTCCTCCGGATTTTCCTGTCTGTAAGCTTCCGCCATTGCTTCTAAGCTAGTAATGCCAATAGCCGGAATATCCAGCATCTGAGAAAATCCCCTTGCCACCGCCACACCAACGCGCACGCCAGTAAAACTTCCAGGGCCCATATCCACGGCAATTAAATTTAAATCTTTTGGGGAAAGACGTTTTCGGGACAAAACTTCTTTTATTTTTGGAATGAGTGTATCTGACTGCTTGAAAGGTTGTTTCTCAAAAAATGAAGAAATGAGCTTAACTCTCTCCTGCCGACTCGGACGCAGAGAATCAAAAGAAAACAACGAAACCCCGAGATGAACTCCCGTCGTTTCGATAGCTAAGCAGAACTTACTTTTCATTTTTTATATCCATTATCATTTTTTTAAATCGAGCTTTCATTTTATGGCCCTGCGCAGAAATTTTTATTCTTCGATTTTTTCCCTCAATTGAGATTTCAATTTTCAAATAATCCGATGGCCAAACCTGTTTGAAAAGATTGGCCCATTCAATCAAAATAACACCAGGTGGAATTTCGCCTTGCCCTAATAAATAATCCTGTATTCCCATATTCATGAGCTCAGATGCTTTTAACCGGTAAAAATCAAGATGATGAACGGGTATTTTTCCCGGAAGTGTTTGAGCAAGAGTAAAAGTTGGACTTTGTGGAATTTCTTTTATGCCCATGCCACGAGAAAACCCCTGAACAAAAGAAGTTTTTCCTGCCCCTAGGTTTCCAATTAAAAGGATCACATCTCCCACTTGAACAAACCGACTCACTTTTTCGGCAAGGCGTTGAGTTGCACTCAAAGAGGAACTCAAGAAAATGCGTGAAGCCAATGACTTTTTCATTTTTAGAAATGTGAGAAGCTGGGGGCTAATGTTATCTTTTGGCCGTTTAATAAATAACAATTTCCTCTTTGAAGAGGGCGAACCTCTCCAATCAAAGAGAATTTCATTCTCTTCTCCAATCGTGGCAAACAACTGGGGTGAGCGGTAAACAAAAGAGCATAATCTTCTCCTGCTAAAACACGGTCATACAAAAGATCTTTGATTGAATGTTTTGGCTCAATCCATTTTTTATACATCGGTGACACAGGAATATTTTGGACTTGGATTCGAAACCCAACATGGGACATTGTATTGAGAATTTCCAAAGAATCCTTAAGAGAGTCAGATAAATCCATTAATGAAGTTACACCAGGCTCTTCTGAAAGAAAAGATCCTTCATTGAATAAAGGCGTGTGCTGAAAAAATCTCTGGATAAAATAATTTCTTTCCCTCACCCTAACTCTCTCTCGTAAACGGGAGAGGGGATTATCTTTTAATAATTGTAATCCCACACTTGCATCACCCACTGAACCCGCCACGCACACCAGATCGCCCACTTTTGCTTTTGACCGAGTGACCGCTCGACCTTTAAGCGATCCTCCTGCTGCAACGACAATAGATAAATCTTTAGCTTTTACGGTATCTCCACCAACAACACTAACATGAAAATGCTTTGCAGACTCTTGAATTCCTTTTTGAAATTCACTTAAAAAAGTGAGCGGAGTTTGATGCGGTGTAGCTAAATAAACCATTACCCAACGATCAATGGTTGGTCCCATAGCGGCCAAATCGGACAAACTGCTTCCCATGGCTTTCCAGCCAAGAGCTCGCCCAAAAGTAAACGGAATTTTTTTAGGCCATTTTTTAAACCAAGAGAATAAAAAGTGTGTCCCTTCGGTAAGACCATCAATTGTCAATACAGGCTGCCCTTTTGAAGATAAAACAGCGGCATCGTCACCAGGCGGGACGATAAAAAATGAAGGCTTTATTTTCGAAAGCTGAGGAACAAAAGAAGAAAGAAAAGAGCGCTCTCCCCATTGACCAATGGTCTTAAGAGATTTATTTTTTTTCATCCTTCATTCTTTTGGGTACCAAAGAAGATACGCCAGCCATGACAGCAACAACTCCACCAAAAAATAAACTCAAAGGCAGAAAACCTTTTAAAATAACAATAAATTCAGAAGACCAAGATATCATTCCCCAAATTCCCAAAAAAATAAAAACAATTCCGATAAGTACAGCTGTCATACATCCTCCTTAAATTTTCAAAAATGGCCGAGAAACAATGGGTAGATATTGTGCCACATCGCTGGCTATCATACCTGACATTTTTCTGTTACGCCTTAAAATATCTCCTGCTAACCCATGAATATAAGCGCCCAGCGAAGCTGATTCCAAAGGATTAGGAAACCCTTGTTTTAATCGCTGCGCCCAAAATGAAGCAATGATTCCTGTTAATACGTCTCCCATACCACCAGAAGCCATTCCAGAATTTCCGGTGGTATTTTTATAGATTTTTACTCCATCAGAAATAAGTGTCCCCGACCCTTTCAATAAACATGTCCCCTTAAATTGGCGCGAAACTTCTTTGACCGCTGCCATTCTATCTATAGAAATCCTCTTTGGACTTACCTTTAACAAACGCGCGGCCTCTGCTTCATGAGGAGTTAAAATCCAATCGGATTTTGGTTTTATTTTCTTCTTAAATGCTGACAATGCGTTTAACGCATCAGCATCAATAACCACAGGGATTTCAAGCGAACTTAGAAATTTAAAAATAAATTTCTGCGTTTGTTTAGACTGTCCCAAACCAGGACCGATAGCAACAACATCGGGTTTAAATTGCTTTAAAATCTTAAAAACCAAGGGAACTGCTCGAAACGATAACTGCCCTTCATTATTTTCCAAAACTCCCATGGTCGTCATTTCCAACGGACCTTTTTGCATGGCCAAGGATTGCTGACTTTTAACGGTTACCAATCGTAACAGCCCAACACCAGAGCGAATCACGCCCCAACTTGTTAAGACCGCAGCTCCCACCATCCCTCGCGACCCCGCAATAATTAAAACACGACCAAAATCGCCTTTATGTCCTTTTTTCTTTCTCTGCGGAAACCAGTGGTGAGCTATTTTTTTTGATAATTGTTTCAGTTTCACTTAGACCAGCATCGCCACAGCAACAGCATAATTCTTGGTGTGCGATAGAGATAAAGAAAGTCGATTTTTTAAAGGTCCTAACTTTGCAGGCAATTCAACCTCTGGTTTCCCTAAAGCAGAATTTTTAACTCCAATTTCATAATGAGCCAGCGATATTTTTTTATTTGATAAATACTGACTTATCACTTTCCAAACCGCTTCTTTAGCTGCAAACCGAACAGCAAAATGCTGCTCTTTATTTTTTTTAGATCGGCAATAAGTTATTTCTTTATCAGTATAAACACGTTTTAAAAAACGCTTATTGCGAATAAGGCTTTTAAAACGTGCAACTTCTTCTATATCAACACCAACCCCAAAATTCTTATGCACTTACATTCCGATGTGTTTTTTAAGAAGTTCATTGGCCAATTGTGGGTTGGCGCGGCCTTTTGTTTTTTTCATTAAAGCTCCGACCAAAGATCCCAAGGCTCTTTCTTTTCCCGCTTTTACATCTTCAACAATCTTCGGGCTTTCCTTTAACACTTCTTCAATAAAGGGCAACAAGTCTGATTCAGAGGACATTTGAGTTAACCCTTTTTTCGTAACAACTTCCTTAGGGGAAAGGCCTGTTTCATAAACTTCTGAAAAAACTTCTTTGGCAATTTTTCCCGAAATGGTTCCAGCCAATATAAGTTCAACCAACTCTGCCAATGAAGAAGAAGAAATAGGGGAATCAACAATCTCTTTTTTATCAGAGTTAAGCCTTCCTAAAAGTTCAGTGGTAATCCAATTGACCAAAGGTTTAGCCGCATTTTTTTTATTTTCTGCTTTAAATTGAGCAAGCCCAGCCTCAAAATAATCAACCAAAGGTTTTTGACTAATTAACACATTCGAATCATATTCAGTGAGCGCAAATTCATTTATTAATCGATTCTTTCTCGCATGGGGCAACTCCGGCAAATGAGCCTTTATTTTTTCAAGCCAATCATTACTAAACACAACAGGAACCAAGTCAGGTTCAGGGAAATAACGATAATCATGAGCCTCTTCTTTAGATCGCATGGAAAAAGAGGCTGCCTTAGATTCGTTCCATAGGCGAGTTTCTTGTGTGACCTTCCCACCAGTCTCAATCAATTCAATTTGCCGGTTAACTTCATAATCAATGGCATCTTTAACAGCGCGAAAACTATTCATATTTTTTACTTCTACTCTTGTTCCAAATGTTTTCACTCCAACAGGACGGACAGAAATATTGGCATCACAACGGAGTGATCCTTTTTCCATATCACAATCAGAAACCCCCATAAACTGAACTGTTGATTTCAAAATAGATAAATAATCATGAGCTTCTTGAGAATTAGAAAGATCAGGATGGCTCACAATCTCCATGAGTGGAATACTAGATCTGTTCAAATCAACAAGAGAATAAGGTAATTCAGTAGACCCAATTGCGTGTAATAACTTACCGGCATCTTCTTCAAGATGGATTCGCTGAATACGAATGGTTTTAGTGTTATTCTCAACTGTAATATCAATCTTTCCATCTTCACAAAATGGATGATCGGCCTGAGAAATCTGATAGGCCTTGGGAAGGTCAGGGTAGAAATACTGTTTACGAGAAAATTGCGTTTTAGAATTTATTGAGCATCCAAAAGCCAATCCTATCTTAACAATCCCTTCAACCGCTTTTTTATTAAGGACAGGAAGAACTCCTGGTTGCCCCGTACAAACAGGACAAACTTGCGAATTGGGCGTTGCGCCAAACTCAGTGGGACAAGAACAAAATAATTTTGATTGGGTTTTAATTTGGACGTGTACTTCAAGTCCAACTACGGTTTCATAAGTCGTCATGAACGTGCAACTCCTAAATCACCAAATCGTCATTTTTGAATGACAATGTGAATTCTATCTGAATTTGAAAGGCTTGGCTTTATAAACTCAACTTTCGCAGTAATTCTTTATCGGAGTCATAAATAATGACTTTAGACACCTCAGAAAATGGAAACCACTCAATCTTGAGCACTTCTTGCGGATTAAAATCTCCCACCTTATTTAAGGGTTTCATTAAAAACCATCGAACCGTTTTATGAAACCGTGTCCCATTGCGAGAATAAAAATAACTGATATCCTGCAAGGAATTGAGAACTTCGCATTGCCATCCAGTTTCTTCGCAAACTTCTCTTAGAGCCGCTTCTTGATCAGACTCATTATTTTCAGGGTGTCCTTTCGGAAATGTCCAAACGACATCCCCAACTAAATTCTTGACCTGAATGAGCAGAAGAGAACCTTTTTCTTTATCCCAGACAACCCCGCCACAAGAAAAATCTTTTTTGGTTTTAGATTGATTCATAAATGGAATCGTAACACACGACGACCAGACTGGTCAAGGAAAACGGGTTTATTTGTAGAATATCAATATGCCAAACCATCTTAAAACCATTCGCGTTATGGGCGTGATTAATATCAGTCCTGAATCTTTCTACAAAGGCTCCATAAAAACAGGCGCGAAAAGTTTAATTTCATTGGCCCAAACAATGGAAAGAGATGGCGCAAATATTCTTGACATCGGAGCAATGTCAACGGCCCCCTATCTTAAAACCCAAATTTCTGAACAAGAAGAAATTCGTCGTGTCGTCAAAGCACTTTGCATATTAAAAAGACAGCTACATATCCCCATATCAATTGATACAACCAGAGCCAACGTAGCCAAAGCGGCCTTCAATGAAGGAGCCACGATCTTAAATGACATCACTGGACTACATGGGGATAGTCAAATGCCTATTATTGCCAAACAATTCAATCAATTAATACTTATGGCCCATCCCATTGCTCTTAAAAAAACAAAAAAGACAAACCCCATCATTCAAACCAATAATATTTTTCGACAAATACTCAACATAGCTTCGCTTCACGATATTCATGAGAAAAAAATAATTTTGGACCCAGGAATTGGTTTTTTTAGAAACACCGGAATGCCTTGGTGGAAGTGGGACTTAGGGATTCTTCGGGATTTATCAGAATTAACAAAACATCCTTTTCCGCTATTAATAGGACTGTCGCGAAAATCATTTATTGGAAAACTACTCGATGATGTTCCAGCAGAAGGAAGACTCGCTGGAAGCCTTGTGGCAACAATGTGGGCCATTGAAAAAGGCGCTCAAATCATCAGAACTCATGATGTTAAAGAAACGCGAGAGGTAATAAAGATTTATAATTATTTAAAAAAAGATGGGAAAAATTAACGAATCCGAGATCTTCTATCTGACTGAATATTACTTCCCTTATATTTTTTCCAAGAATTCTCACCTGAAACAACCCCATGCCAAGCGCCAATGGAGACTCCAAAAATAAAATAATCTTTTCCGTCTACTCTTTTAGACCAAACAATTTGTCCAAAACAACGAATATGCTCAGGTGAATTGGGGAAAGAAATTTGCAAATAAGACCCGACAACCACCTCCCCCCATGCTTCTAAACGAAGCCCCGAGCGGCCCACATCAAAAGCAATGGCCGGAAAAACTTTTGAATTTTCTTCAATTTTGACCACCACAGATTCTTTAGAGGAAAAACGCTGTTCCGTCCTTCGATCCGTAATGGGGTTAACGATATAGAAGCGAGTCATTTTTCTAATTGTATTCATGATTTGAATATGCGGGAAAAAGGAACTATTTACAAGGAGAGAAATGAATTGATTTATAGAGCTTTTTTATTTAGAAATTCTCTAAAACAATTTTTCCGGTGGATTGGCCGGATTCTAAAATGGCATGTGCGCGTTTTAAATTTTCAGCATTTATTTTCCCGAGATTTTGTTTTAAGGTTGTCTTTATTTTTCCTTGATCAACCAGATCAGAAATCTGATTTAATAAATGATGTTGTGATATCAAGTCGCTCGTATTAAACAAAGACTTGGTAAACATAAACTCCCAATGAAGAGAAATACTTTTTTGTTTTAATTTATTTATCTCAAGCTGTTCTGGATCATCAATCAAACACAACTTTCCTTGAGGAGCAATAAGCTCAGAAATCGCATTAAAATGAGAATGGGTTTCAGTTAAACTGGCCACATAATGAACCGGCGGCGCATTTAAATTTTTTATGTTTTGGGCCAAAAAACCGCGATAATCTACAACTTGATGAGCCCCCAATTCTTCAACCCATTTTTTGGTTTCAGGGCGAGAGGCGGTAGCAATAATATGAAGCCCTGTTAACTGGCGCGCCAATTGAATGAGGATCGATCCAACACCCCCTCCAGCTCCAATAATAAGAATCGATTTATCAACCTGTTGTTTTTCCAGCTGAAGTTGAAACCGATCAAACAATATTTCCCAAGCAGTAATAGAAGTTAAAGGAAGTGCTGCAGCCTGAGCAAAAGAGAGAGATTTTGGTTTTTTACCCACAATCCTTTCATCTACCAAATGTAATTGCGCATTTGTCCCAGAACGACCAAGGGCTCCCGCATACCAAACTTCGTCCCCTGGCTTAAACAATGTGCAGTCAGGCCCTGTACTTTTAACAACCCCTGCTGCGTCCCAACCCAAAACCTTCATCTCATCTATTTTAGGAATATATCGCTGACGGACTTTGGTATCAACGGGATTTACTGAAACAGCCTTTATTTCGACCAACAAATCGCTTTCTAATGGCGTTGGGACCGGCAATTGAAAATCTAACAATGATTCAGTTTCACTGATGGGAAGAGATTTTTTATAGCCAATTACTTTCATAAGATAAAAATATTATACGAAATCTTTCTTCTTTACCTTTCCGTCGGTAAATACTAAAAATAATGAACTCAAATCATTATTTCCCTCTACCGAATCTAAGGGGCAAAGGCAAAAATATTTTTTTAAACCGCAAACCCGACAAAAACGAAAATGGCTTAATATTTTTGTTGTTGGTTTTGATCATATTCTTAACTCAAAATGTTTCAGCAGGCTCTGGAACAGACAGCGCGGCTTTTCTCGATATTCCTGTGGGCGCAGCCCCTGCTGCGTTAGGAAACGCTTATACAGCATTAGCCAATGATGCCTATGCGGCCACATATAATCCCGGTGGTTTGGCTTTTATTTCTGAAACTCAATTTTCAGCTATGCACCTTTCTTTTTTAGATTCAATTAAATATGAATATGCGAGTTTTGCCATCCCGATTAAATCTCAAAGTAATAATTTTGGTGGACTCGGTGGAGCAATTTACTACTTAACCCCCGGAAATATCCCTCGAACAGACCAATTTGGCTCATCAACAGGAGATTTTTCAAGCCGATTCTCTGCCTATAGCTTATCTTATGGTTTCGCATTCAACGAAAATGGAGGGATAGGTCTCACCGGAAAAACACTTAATGCGAAAATTGATGACGAAACTGCTCAAACATTTGTGGGCGATATCGGAACTTTTTTTCGGATTTTATCAACATGGAATATCGGCGCTAGTTTTAACAATTGGGGATCGAAGCTAAAATTTATTGAAGAAAAGGAATCTTTACCTCAAGAATTGAGATTGGGAACAGCGGTGAGACCTGCTTCGTTTTTACTTATGAGTTTAGAAACTGCATTTCCTAAAAATGAACAAGCCCAATTTCGTGGCGGGCTACAATTTCGAATAAATAAAGTTTTTGACATACAAACCGGATATCGCTCCGACGTTAATAAAGGAACCACGGGTCTTACAGGGCTTAGTTTTGGAGCAGGTTTCCACATTTTCAATCAACAAATAAATTATGCCTGGGTCCCTTATGGAAATTTAGGCAATACACATTATTTTTCAATTCTTGTGCGATTAAGAAAAATGAGGCCTTAGGAAAATGAAGAAGATTTTTTTATTCGGCTTTGTTGCCGGAATCTTTTTTAATTCTCACGCCTATAAGCTGGAGGCCAGCTGCGGTTCTCCCATCAATGAAATTGAAGCAGAAAATTGCCTGCCGGGAACACCTCCAAACCAATGGGATCTTCCTAGTCAAAATGCAGGAGATCTGACCATCCAAGGATTTACTACAGACATCAGCGCCAATAAAGGTGAAACAATTCGATTTAAAGTTAACACTCCCGCCTCAGCCTATTCCATTGATATCTATCGTATGGGTTATTATGCTGGAAATGGCGCTCGCAAAATAGCAACCATCTCTCCATCAGTACCGCTTCCACAATCACAACCGAGTTGCCTCACCGCTCCAGGACAATTGATTGATTGTGGGAATTGGAGTGAATCTGCCTCATGGGTTGTCCCCAGTACAGCCACATCGGGTGTTTATTTCGCGCGGCTTAAACGCACAGATACCGGTGGAGCTAGCCATATTGTTTTTGTGGTCCGAGATGATGCCAGTACTTCAGATATTATTTTTCAAACTGCTGATACAACTTGGCAGGCTTACAACTCTTATGGTGGCAATAGTCTTTATGTGAGTACAGGTCCTTTAAATCGAGGTTTTAAAGTCAGCTATAACCGACCCAACATTTCGAGAGCCAATACTTCAAATCATGTTTTTTCACATGAATATCCTTTGATCCGGTGGTTAGAAGCCAATGCCTATAGCGTCAGCTATTTTTCCGGAATTGATACTGATCGTCGAGGAACCTTGGTTTTGAATCATAAATTATTTCTTTCAGTGGGGCACGACGAGTATTGGTCAAAAGCACAAAGAACCCACATTGAAAATGCTCAGAGCGCTGGAATTCACACTGCATTCTTCAGTGGAAATGAAATGTATTGGAAAACACGCTATGAAAATAGCATCGATGGCAGTAATACAGCTTATCGCACATTGGTCTGTTATAAAGAAAGTTACGAAAGCGCCCCCATCGACCCATTGCACCCAACCTGGACCGGAACGTGGAGAGACCCTCTCTTCAGCCCTCCTGGTGATGGAGGCAAACCTGAAAACGCCGTTATCGGACAAATGTTTACTGTAAATGCTTTTCGTCAAGATGCCTTGGTGGTATCAGCAGCAGACGGAAAAATGAGATTTTGGAGAAACTCATCTGTCTCATCACTCACGCCGGGAACCACTGTTTCTTTTCCAGAAATTATTGGTTACGAATGGGGAGAAGATATTGACAATACCTCTCGACCCGGTGGAATTATTTATCTTTCTTCTTCTACTTATTTTGTTCCCTTACACATGAATAGCGAACGAGGCACCGGCTACGCCCCAGGTTTTGCCACGCATCATCTTACGCTTTTCAAAAAAGAAAGCGGAGCCATCGTTTTTGGAGCCGGTTCAATGCAATGGCAATGGGGATTAGACAGTACTCATGATGAAGGATCAGGATTACCTGCCGTTCCAGCCATCAAGCAAGCAACCGTTAATTTATTTGCCGACATGGGAATTCAACCGGCCAATCTTCAAAGCGGCTTAATCGCGGCATCACCATCCACCGATATAACAGCCCCCACTTCGACCATTACATTCCCTTTAAATGGGGCAGTGGTAAACAATGGAACTCCTCTTATAATATCCGGAACTGCTTCAGATATAGGAGGACGAGTTGGGGCAATAGAAATTTCATTTAACAATGGCCTTCGCTGGCACCCCACTCAAGGGCGTGAACAGTGGACTTATAATTGGACTCCGAACATTGCCGGAACCGTCACCATAAAATGTCGCGCTATTGATGATAGTCTCAATATAGAAATTCCCCTCAATGGAATTTCTGTTACCGATGGGAATATTAACCCAACTCCCATCATCAATATACTTTCACCTGGATCAATCTCGGTGGGAAGCAGCTCATTTACAATGACTGTTATTGGATCTAGTTTTGTTACGACTTCTAAAATTCAATGGAATGGCGCTGAGCGAACCACAACATTTATCTCAACCAGCACACTGACCGCCGTTATTCTCGCTACAGATGTTTCAAGTATAAACACTGCAAATATAACCGTTTTTAACCCTACGCCTGGCGGTGGAATATCGAATACTAAACCTTTTAGTGTTACGCCACCATCATATTCGCTGTTCCCCAACACGTCTCCTCCAAGCGTGAATTCTTCACAGGATCCAAATATAGAAGTGGGCATAAAATTTAGAGCCGATGTTGCAGGGTTTATAACAGGACTGCGCTTTTATAAAAATACTTTTAATACCGGCACCCACACCGGACATTTATGGAGTTCAACGGGGACATTACTTGGCACTCTTACTTTTTCCAATGAGACTGCCTCTGGCTGGCAACAAACAAACTTTGCTACTCCCATTTCAATTAACGCCAACACCACCTATGTTGCTTCTTACTTCACAACCAAGGGATATGCCGTTACCCAACAATACTTTGCTAGTGCCGGTGTTGATAATGGCCCCATCCATGGCCTTAGAAACGGAATTGATGGCGGAAATGGCGTATTCAAATATGGAACGTCAAGTTTATTTCCAAATAATAGTTACAGGTCCAGCAATTATTGGGTAGACATCATTTTCACAACTCCCACTGCTTCGAGTAACCCTGTTCCGATATTAACAGGTATTTCCCCCAGCTCAACCACAGCCGGCGGGAGCGCGTTTACTTTAACGGCAACGGGAAATGGCTTTGTTTCGGGATCCACTATTCGCTGGAATGGATTAAGCAGAACAACCAATTTTATCAGTTCCACTTCATTGACAGCACTGATTCCCACGTCCGATATCATCTCAAGCGGGACCGTCAATGTTTCGGTTTTTACTTCGACTCCTGGTGGTGGCACTTCCGCCTCTCAAATCTTCACAATTAACCCAGCCAGTAATCCGGCGCCAATCCTGTTGAGTGTTTCCCCCAGTTCAACCACAGCCGGCGGGAATGCATTTACTTTAACAGCAACAGGCAATG
>JBJXGI010000089.1:0-49982 GCA_046153645.1 Elusimicrobiota bacterium
CACACGTTGTGCGTCAAGTCCACAAGCTCTTATTCGATGGGCAAAAGTACTCATTCGCTTGCGACCAACGATCACATGCAATGGCAAACATATCAACAGAATAGATTGATCCAACTCCAAATTGCGACCTTAGAAACAGGTAGTCGAGGTCAACATAGGAAATACTTACCCTTGGCATTTACTGAGCAAGGTGTGGCTATGCTATCGTCTGTATTAAATTCTCAAAGATCTATAGAAGTAAATATCGCCATCATGCGCACTTTTACTAGGATTAGAGAAATGTTGGTATCTCATAAAAAATTAGCCTCTAAGCTTTTTCTATTAGAAAAAAAGATTGGAGAACATGGTGTTCATATTCGTTCAATATTTGAGGCAATATACGAATTAACCAAACCAGCAAAAATCGGGTTTAAGCCTTAATCAAAAAAATAATGCCCCAAACTAACACTCCATCACTCTTTCATTCGACAAAGGGCCCCAGCTTCTGGAAGTGACCCAGAAACGACAGAGGCTACAGATCCATCTTCCCCAAAATGGGAAGCGACTTTAAGGACTCCAATTTCTTTTTCGGTTCTACCAAGAATCATGCCAGTCGTAGGATCTTTGATTTCTTTTCCTTGAGAAAAAAGAGCGAGTTTTGTACCGACTTCAAGACCAGAGGCATCACCGGCGTTTAAGTAAATTGAACCATCCTCCACAGCAGCCACCCGGCACGACCAAGGTTTCTTATTGACTTGAGAAACGATATTGGTGACAAATTGAACAATCGAAGCTCGAAGAGCTTCTCCCTCGAGAGTTTCGTCGTATTTAGATTGATTGCCCATCCCGAGGAATTTTCCAGTGGCTTTACGCACAACGCCTTTACCAGAATCAGCCAACAATACTTGACCAGTTTCCACATCAACAACACGCACATCTACCGTGCATTCCACAATTTGTTGTTTGCTTTGGGAGATAATAAAATCTTTTCCTTCTTTTTTAAGGCCGAACTGAGAAACACTTCCTGTCACAATGGCATTAAGACCCAAAATTTTTCCAATCTGCGCTGCTGTTCCAGGGTCCACCGCACCAGACTGGCCAAATTTTTGTTCTTCCATAATTTTGTCTAACTTAGAACGCTCTACAACAATAAATTTTCCAGACTTGGTGAGCTCGGTAATTAAAATGTCAGTGGCGGTATCCCCAATTCGCTGTTGACCGTAAGGGGCCTTGTTATCAAAGGCCACAACACCAATTCTTCGCTTAGGTCCCGTTATTTTTGAAACGACTTTTTCAGTCACATCAACAGTGGTGCTTTGTTTTTGTCGAATTTTTGTTGAGGGTGCACAACCTATATTTGAAAGCGCGACCAAAGCTGCAACTCCGAATGAAATTATTTTATTCATATAAATCTCCTTTTACTTTTTTTCTCTTGAACTTTTTCCAAAATGAAATTCTTTAACTTTTTGGCCATTATTAAACTCTTTAGCAACATAACCAGGCAATGTATTTAAAACGTCGCTCACTGCCTCTTTTGCTTCACTTTCTAAGGGAAAAGATAACCATTTTTCTAAAGCTTGTTCAGCCACTCGCTCAGCAAATTCTCTCTTAGCTTTTTTGGGATCAATATTAAAATCCGTGGTCGTTCCTACCCCCTCGTTTTGCCATAATTGTTTACCGGTTAAGGCATCAACTAAAGTTAATTGTATTTTCACTTTTCTCTGAAAATAAAAACCAATATTTGTTGTATCAAAATTTTCCACATAACCATACAATAAACCTTGCACTCCCAAATCTTTACCTATTTTAACCGGATCCAAAACGGGAAGCTGCCCTCCATCAATAATTCCCACCTGGGCCAATTTTTCATTTACATGCGCGATATCAACAGGATTGTAACCAGACCCCTTCAGCGCCTCATAAACTATTTTTTGCATGATGTCATCGGCTTTAAGGTCATTGGATTCATTGTCAAATGGAAGAATGGCAATGGATTGTACTAGTGGGGATGCCGGAGGAGATATCTGTACAGGGGCGCAAGAAGCAATAAAGATAACAGAAATTAAAATAAGCCCGGTGAAAAATTTTGCGGATGGCAAATTACTTCGGGTTAACACGAATAAGCTGACCTTTTATTTCAATAATATTAAGAGGAAGAGACGAACCATTTTGTAAGTGCGTGGCCAATTCGTTTGGTGTTATTCTTCCTAATAACAAATCAAAAACCGCTTTTCCTTCATAAAAAGATCTCAGTTGTAAATCCTGAACACCAGGCTGAGAAATCAAATGTTTTCGCATCCTTTCTACTTGAGAAAAATCTTTTGTTTCTTCAGCCCAAATAATAGCTTTGCGACTTTTCCCCCAAGCTTCAATAATTTGAGGCCCTAAATCAGAACCAACAACGAGTCCCACAGAATCTAAAGCTTTTAAGCCCGCCAATTCATTATTTCCACCAAGACCACTGGCTTCTTTGGCAATGGAAATAAATGAAACTTGAGTGTCTTGCCTAAGTGCTTCAACGGTTAATCGAGCACGATACGAAACAAAACCACCTAAACCATGCCCCTGAAACGGATAAGCGGTTGCGACTCCTTTTAAAAGAATCTCGGCACCAGAGGTTGTGGAATCTAAAACTTCAAATCCTTGGGACATCAAAATTTTCTGGAGCGCGCGCGAAGCGGCTTTATCTTCATTTATAACCCCTTCCTGGATATTTTCACTCATCAACAAAACCAATCGAGGTTTTTGAAAATCTTGTAAATTAAGGAGAGATGAACTGCGTAAATCATCTTCAATATCTTTCAAAGCCACAAGCGCTCTAATTTTTGTTTTATAAAAACCGCCTTCAACACTTTGAGATAAAATGTCGAATTTTTTTACGTAACCGTCTGTTTTAGCAAGAATATTATTTTCAATTGCGACCGCTTTCTCAACGAAGGTTTTACCTGAAACGAAAACACCAACCGCTTTTTCAACAGCATTCTTTTGCGCATCAACAAGAGAAATTCGTTTGGTTTGAATAAGGTCAGCAGAATCATAAGGTGCCAAACCTTCAGCCTCCACAACTTCACCTTGAACAGACTTCCCCACTTTTAAATGAGAACGATGAGTTGAACAAGCAGACAACAGAAGCAGTGAAGAGAAAACAATAAGAGCCGAATAAAAACCGCCACTCCGGGATGACGGCCGAGATGTAACGCGCTCAATCATGAATTTATTTAAATTTTATTCCCATCATGTCTTGCAGGCGTTTTTTATCCAAGCGAAGAGTGACCACACAACCATCGTCATTGGTCCATTCATTTTTGACTATTTCAGCGCCTTTAATAGCCGCATCAATTTTTGTTTGAAGAACAGAATCTGTTTCAATGGCTTTTTCTACGCGAATTCCACCTTCCAAATCGATTCCTTTAATCATAGAAAGCATTTCGTATTGAGAAGCAACAATGGCCGCATTTCGAGAAGTTGCTCGGCGCTGGGTTCCGTTAGAAAGAGTTGGATCGGCGGCTCCAATACCAATGGCTTCAATATATTTCTTCGTCACCGCTTCTTGCTCAATGGTTTTTTGAATTTCGCCTTTTTTTACATAAGATTTTTTTCCGCTCCCGCAACCAACCACTAAAACAGATAATGCCAATAAAAATATTGTCTTTTGCATTTTAACTTCTCCTTTTTTTAGTTAAGCGATATTCCCACTTACAACAGATGGGAATGACGACATTTCTTGAAAATTTAACACACTCACCCGAGCTGCTACTTGCTCAGCTATATTTGAAAATATTTTGGCGCTTTGAGATTGCGCATGGGAAATCACGACGGGTTTTCCGTCATCTCCCCCCATAACCACCTGTGGGTCAATGGGAATGGCACCCAAAAATGGAATTTCAAGTCGTTCCGCTTCTTTCTGGGCCCCATTTTTCGAAAAGATATTGCTTACTTCGTGACAATGGGGGCATGAAAACCCCGACATATTTTCTATTAATCCCAAAACAGGCACATTTAATTTTTGAAACATTCCAATTCCCTTGATTCCGTCCAAAAGAGAAACCGCTTGCGGCGTAGAAACAATAACCACTCCAGCCAATGGGACTGTTTGAATCACAGTTAATTGCGCATCACCTGTTCCGGGGGGATTATCAATAATTAAATAATCTAATTCTCCCCACTCCGTATCCCGAATCAATTGCTGAATGGCTCCGTGAACCATGGGCCCTCGCCAAATTTTAGGAGCATCAACATTCATCACATAGGCAATGGACATTAATTTAACACCATGTGCGATAAAAGGCGTTATTTTATTATTATCGGAAACTTCCGCTTTTCCTGAAGAACCCATCATAAGAGGCACATTAGGACCATGAATATCCGCATCCAAAAGCCCCACCTTCGCACCTTTTTGGGCGAGAGACACAGCTAAATTAACAGCCACGGTTGTTTTACCCACCCCGCCTTTACACGCATAAACGGCGATTACATTTTTAACCCCTGGAATGGCAGACTTTGCTGAAACCGGTTTGGCTTGAATGACCCGGGAAGTAAACTCAATTTGTATAGCTAAAATATCTTTTAATACAGAAAGCGCTTTTTCTATTCGAGCTTTTAATTCGTCTTTCATTGGGCAAGCGGGAGTGGTGAGTTCAACGACAATCTTAAGGCTCGTTCCATTTAAATGAATCGACTTCACCATATTAAGAGAAACAATATCGCGGTGCAGTTCGGGTTCTTGAACGGTAGAAAGAAGATCTCTTACTTCTTGAGAGGTTGTCATTTTACTTTCATTTATTCCATATTCATTGATTCAACTGAAAGAATTTCTGGAACTTCCATTTTAATCACACGCTCAATTCCATTTTTTAAAGTCATGGTTGACATCGCGCAACCACCGCACGCTCCAACCAATTGTAAAGTAACAACACCTCTCTCAGAGATATCAACAATTTCAGCATCACCCCCATCGGCTTGAAGAGCAGGACGCACTCGATCGAGGGCTGCTTCAACCCTCCGACGAGTATCTTCCATATTTGTAATAGCGGGGGGAGTCATATCGGTTTTATTTTCCATGGGTTTCTCCTTCGTACTGAGATTGGTATTGTATCACTATTTCCTATAAATATTTATTAGGAATAAATGTGTTTTTCTTCGATTAAAATATTATCTTTGCGGTGATCTATAATAACGCCCAATACCACTTTGATCATGGCAGCTACTGGAATAGCAAGAATTAACCCTACAAATCCAGCCAATTCTGACCCCGCCAATATCGAAAAAACCATAACCAATGGATTCAATTGAACGCTCGATCCCAAAACAAGCGGGATAAAAAGAAAATCGTCTAATAATCGAATCACCAAATAAAGCAATGCAATGGCAATAAGAATATTTGTCGGAAGCCCCTGAAAATAGGCGGCGATCAAAGCAATGCCTCCTCCCGCAATAGCTGCCAAAAAAGGAACAAAGTTGAAAAGACCTGTGATAAGACCCATGATAAGAGCGCCTTTAAACCCCAAAAGCCACAACCCCACCATGGTGACCCCGCCAACGCAACTGGCTTCTAATAATTGACCACGAACATATCCACCTAAGGTGGTATTAATCTCCGCTAAAAAACTAAGCAAACTTTCCACATAATGACTGGGAGTGTTATTAAAAAGAATTCGATTCCATTTCTCCCCATCTTTAAGTCCAAAAAAACAAGAGAACGGAATCACAACAATCCAGATGACCCAATGAGCAGCATTTAGAATATTCGATAGAAAATTCATTAAAAAACGACCCAAAATTTTCTCAGAATGAAATGAGATGACAAACTGCTTTGCGCTTTCACCCAAAAAAGGTGAAAGATGGACCTGGGCGCGCTCGTTTACATGCGTGAGTAAATGTTCAAAGCTGGCTTTATAATTTGGAATTTCTTTAAGAATCGAAAATAATTCCCGCGACAAAAGCGGAATAAAAAAAATCGAGAGCAAAATCATAAAACCAATTAAAAATATAAACATCACAAATACAACTCGGTCTCGTCTCAAACCCCGCGCCACAAACCGGTTGATGAGAGGATTTAACATATAGGCCAAACCCAGGCCGACCAAAAAAGGAAGAACAATATTCCACACCTGAAAAAGAAACACGAGAATTCCGCACAACGCGACACCGACAAAAAATCGACCCCAAAACCGTGTTTCCATTAAACCAATCCCTTTGTTTTTTGTTCAAGATCCAGATTAGCCCTTCTAATTAATGAAGAAAGAAAAGCGGCAATATTTTTTAATAGTTTGATTCCAAGCGTCGGATATCGATGGATTAAATCTTCCATGGCCGAAGTGTAGAGAAAGTAAATTTCACCATTTTTAATTACAGTCGCTGTAGCCGATCTGGGGACTTGTTCCAACAAAGCCATTTCTCCAAACATTTGCCCGGGCTGTGCAATAGCCAATACTTGTTTATTGCCATCGGTTGTTTTGCGATGCAATTCAACTGCTCCGGATTTCAGAAGGAATACCGCCTTTCCACTTTGTCCTTCAGAAAAAACGACTTCTCCAACGGCATAATTTCTTTTTTGAAACGCAACAATAAGCCGACTTAATTCACGACTGGAGAATCCGTGAAAAAGAGGAATGGATCTCAAGAAAAGAACTTCTTGCCGATGTTTTTCATCTCTGAAAAAAAATCGAAACCATCGAGGAAGAGAAGGTTTGATCATGACCAGTTACTCCGAAACCAAATTTACAGTTAAGGATAATTTGGGTGATTTTTGAATAAACTCACGCGTGATAAGCGCTTGGCCGGACGCCAACAAAGTAAATTGAACCTCACATCCGGCTGAAATAATATTTTTAATTTTCCATTTGTCTGGTGTGGACTTCTGCAGGTTTCTATAAGTAACACTCACTTCACTTCCCGCAAACCGAATAATCACTGTCGCTTCATTTTTACGATCAAATTGTTGTGGAACCAATTGAGGATGCAGCAATAAATCTCCCCCCCATCCTCTCACACCAAAAGCTTGCGTTAAAAGAGTTAACACATACCAACTTGCAGAACCCGTTAAATAGGCATATCGACCTCGTCCTTCATTATTAAAATACTCAGGTAATCCAGGATAAATTTGGCTTTTGGCACTATCTTTGGCCATTTCATGAAGTGAATTTAACGCCCTAAACCCTTCTTTAAAAAAACCTCTTTGATAAAGAGCATTTGAATACATCACAACCATATGACTAAACACCGCCCCGTTTTCTTTTTCACCATAAGAGAATGAAAATGCTCTCCCCAAATGAGGCTGAAGGGCCTTGAAATTGGTATTCAAACGATAACCACCAATTTTTTTATCGAACAAATACTGATCTACCGCTTTGGTTATTTGAAAAACTCTTTCTTTAGAAGCGGTTCCAGACATGATAGGGAAAACCTGCCCTGTTAATGTCATTCGAGCTTCACCGTTTTCTCTCAAACCTTCAACGCGGCTCCCCGTGTTGTCATAATATCCATTAAACCACCCAGAACCTTTGCATTCAATCCATTCAGATGTGTTAATTTTGGATTTTATCCACTGGGCTTTCGCTCTCAAATCTTGAATAATTTTATTAATACCCCATTTTTTCTTAGTACCACTTACATTTCCCGAAACAACTTCAAAATATTTTTTTAACCGCGCTTGTTTATCAAAAATATTATCGTAATCAACTTTCACATTAACGGAATCAAGTAAATCGTCTAATTCTTCAGCCAATTCAATTGTCTCAAGATTGGTTTTTTTCTGAATCATTTCTAAAAGAGAGGCAATCAGTTCTAAATTACTTGCATACAAACCCGTGAAAGTAACGCTTTCACCTCGAGCATGGGCCAAATCAAGACCATCGTTCCAATCGGCATCTTCCAGGCGAATCATGTTGTGTTCACCCACATTAAAAAACTGAACCAACGTTTGAACAAGCACATGTTCTAAGACCGTTCCGGTATAAACTGAAGAATTTTGAGAACGCGACTTACATTTTTTCTCTGCTGAAACCAATTCTTCTTCTTTGGCCCAGGTTGAATTTACTTTTTTGGCTCGATGTGTTAATGCATCTCTAAAATAAGGGACTTGTTCAAATAATAAATCCCAATCTCCAGTTTGATTGAGATAAAGCGCCGTTGTCAAAAGCGGCCAAATTCCATGATCCATCCAAGTTCGAGCGATACTATTACGATCAGCGATAAACTCAGGAATCCACTTATATTGGTCTCCCACTTTTTCTTTTTTCCGAGCAATAATAGTGGCATTAGATCCGTCTAAACGGACCCCACCATAATTGTTCAAAATATCAGGTCGAACTTCTTCTGGGTTGGCAAGCAAAAGGGCCAAACAATCTTGCCATAAATCTCTCCAGCCGCGGCCACCACGGCCATAATCAAAATCGGGCAAAAACGAACAGCCGAATAACTTTCGAAAATGAGGTTGCATTTGAACCCATTTGATCCATTGATTGAAGTCTAAATCACCAGATTTAAAAACAATACTTGAAAGTTTATTCTCCCAATATTTTTTGGTTCGGTTTAATTCCGAAGCCAAACCTGCTCCCTTTAATTTTAGAAGCGGTTTTTCATGAGCAGAACCTTCTCTATCTATACCCAATAATAATGTGAAAGAGGTCGATTGCCCTGGTTTTAAAGAAATTGGTTTAAATTGCAACGCTGCTATGGCTTCTTTCCCTTGATCAAGAACAGAAATCTTATTGACTGGTGAGCGACGATTTTTCAGTGCGCCCGGCGTATCTAAATCGCCCCCTTCTTCTATAAACCGCTCTAATGTAGGGAAAAAACCAACCGGAGCATTACCAGCCCCATCTATTCCCACAACATAATATTGTGTTGAGTTAACCAGATGCCCCCGCTCATTAAAACTCATCGTTGGTTTTAATGAAATTCCAAATTTCTCTTTTTCCAATCGATTCAGAAGAGAGGTAACGTGCCTGTGATCTCTTAAATTATCGGCTGAACGTCCATACAATGGAATAGCTGATGTTGCGGTAAAACGAATCGATTTACGTGAAATGTTTTTAATTTCCACCCTAAAAATCTCATGAGTTCCTTCTGGTGGAATAAAACTTAAAACTTGAGCAGTGAGACCGAGGGAAGGAGCCACTCTCGTTAGTTGGTGCCACAAATGGCCCGCTTCAACAATTGATTTTTCCTTATCAGACGGACTGGCTTTCTGCCAAGAAGACATTCCTGTCACTGACCAAGGTGTTTTAGTTTTATCATCAAAAACCAACCAAAAATTTCGGGAAGAACGGCTCAAATGTAAATCTTCAATAGAAACAGGGATCGTCAAAAAAGTGTGCTGATCAATTTTAATGTCACCTTGTAATTGCGGACCCACCGCAGAAAGAATTCCATCTTCATTACAAAGAGGAAAGTAAATGGGCGGCAATTGTATTGGATTTTCAACAATGAACGATGAATCTGAACCTATATAACGATAAACATTCTTATTCGTTTTCATGAATTTAAAACTCCGTGGAATGAAATGGTTTCTTATTTTACTTTATCAGGAAGGTTTTAACTGGCTTGGCAAGGCGAACAAGAACCCTTGCCCCAGGGAGACTCCCGCTTTGAGGGCCAGAAAACTATCTGAGCGTGACTCTAATTTTGTACAAATAATTTCTGACCCCATTTGTTTAATTGTAGAAACCACTTCAAAGAATTTTTTTTGTTTATCAAAATCGTCATTCATATCTCTGTATTGTGTCATATCAAGTTTCATGTAATCAGGCTTTAAATCTTGCAAATAGTTTATGGTCCCACTGAGATTCAAATATCCCGCATCTAAACAGATCTTTTGTTCTTGAAGTTTCATTTTCCCGAGAATGTCAAATAATTCGCTCAAATCATTTGACCGGTGTGTACCAGACAACTCAAAAATAATTTTTAGATTTTTTTCTGCTGCATTTAATGATAATGCTTTTAGAAGAATTTTATCACCCAACAAGGTTTCGGGAAAAATATTAACGAACAATTTAATTCCGGGGTTTATTTCTTGAGCCGCTTGAATAATTTTCCTTACACATACTAAATCAAGCCTGGGAACCATTCCCGTTGAACGCGCTGTTTGAAAAATCGCATCAGGAAATTCAAGTGGAGAACCAGCTGGGCCGCGAATAAGAGCTTCATGAGCAACAACTTCATCTTGCCTCATGTCCAGAATGGGCTGAAAAAGAACACTTATTTTTTCCTGAATAATAATATCCTCTAACTGATGAGGAAGAAATTGACTAATAACGGTTGTAATGTTTTCTAACGCCTTGGAAGTTCCTTCAGAAGAACCTGGCCCCCAAGTAAACTCGGCCAATTGGGCTGCTAAACTACGTCGATCACGAACAAAAGCACTTCCCTGAAAAGACTTCGCGTATTTTTTTAACTGCGTAAGGGAGTGATTGATTTGCCCAAGATTATCGAATTTTTTCCCCTCATCCGAAACCATCCCGATGGCAACTGACGTGAGAGGGAATTGGGAAATGATTCCTCGACGATCTTCAACAACAATAAACCGGTTTTGTTTGTCTTCAGCAGAATAGAAACGTGGCGCTTCCTTATCAAAAGTTTCAGTAATGGTTTGGCATACCTGATTGGCTTTTTCATAATTACAGATAAATACAAAATCGTCTCCACCCACGTGCCCCAAAAAATAGTCGTCTGCGGAATATTTCTGGAGTGATTGCAAAATAACATCCGCTGTAAAAAGAATGACCTGGTCACCATTAGAAAACCCATACTTGTCGTTATAGGCTTTAAAATTATTCAAATCCGCATAACCCACAGCATAAGGTTTGTCCCGACCGATATGAGACTTAATGGCTTTGACAATGGCTTGATTACCAGGAAGTCGAGTTAAAGGATTGGCATCTAAATTAACAAGGGCTCTTTCTAAAAGCAGCTTTGTCCGTAAAACCAAATCGTCAATATTGATGGGCTTAACAACATACTCGTCTACAATAATATCGAGACTACGCATTTTATCCAGAAAGTCAATTCGAGAAGAGAGAACAACCAAAGGAATATGCCGCAACATCATATTTCGTTTTAACTCTTTTGCCACATGAAACCCATCAAGATCGGGCAAATTGATATCTAGCAATATAACGTCTGGCGGAGATTTGAATACCTCAATAAAAGCTTGCCTTGCTGTTGAGGCAACTTGAATTTGAAACCCCTCCCTCTCAAGACCTTGGCTTACCAAACTCGTAAGGGGCGCGTCTTCGATAATGAGCAATACTGATGATTGTTTTTCCGATGATGAATCGGTCATAAGTTAATATTTATTGTCTTCATTCATATTGAAATCTATACTCATTTTAATGCGAATAGCGTATTTTTTCATCCTTTTTATAAATATTGTTATTGGTGGGGTTTCTAAGCAAATTCAAGCAACAGAAAACTCCTCCCCCTTCTTGAGTGAAAACGAGTTATCAGAATTTTATCGTCTCAGAATTTCTTCAAGCGATCTGACTCTTCCCTCTGGATGGCCAAGGCCCTACACATTGAAGATAATTGAACAGTTTTTTAAAACCCCCCTTATTGTCCCAGATACAACTCAACATTACCTGGATCAAGTGGACAATGCGTCATCTCTATCTGAAATATTCAATCTCTCAAAAGCGATTCTTTCTAATGAAGAAAAAGTTTCTGTACCTCCAGTTATTTCAAAGAATTTGATAGTTGAGAAAATAAAATTCCCGCACAATGTCCCCTTAAAACGTGATTTACAAATAATCATAGAACAGCTTTATATGGGAATTTGGCAAGCCACTCCACTGATAAAAAAATCGTCAGACTCTGTTGGTTTTGAAAATAAACAAAATTTTCTTTCGCTTAATGAATGGCCCAATTTAAAAACAGGACTTATTAAAGATGAACTTTCAACCCGAAGAATTAAAGCACAATATGCCGCGATGGCCTCTTTCGATGAAAAAAGTTTATTGGAAGCCACTAAAATTATTTTTAAGACCATTGATGACAGCCTCCCTTCTCTTGAAAAGATTAGTTGGAAACACCATAAGTTTAAACCACTTAAAATGAAAACTCCTTTGGGATGGGTGGTTATAAGAGGCTCTGGAAACGATGTTTATAAACCGGAAGATTTAGAAAATGTGGTATTGCTTATTGATCTGGGAGGACGCAACTCATACGAAGGCTCTGTCGCTTACGCGGAGGATGGGCAAATACGAATAGCTTTAGACTTTGGTCAAGACATTCAAATAAAAACCAGCAACATCCATAATGCGGGAGTGGGAATTTTCGGAATAGGTATTTTCATAACCCCAAACAATTCAGATAAGAAAGTTATTGAAACAGGAACACATTCTCTCGGATGTGGACTTGGTGGAACTGGCGTATTTATCAATAAAGGAAATGGAATATTTAAAGGAAATGTTTACTCACAAGGCGTCGCAAGTTTTGGAATAGGTATTTTTAAATCAGAACTTTCTAACAATTCCACTTTCACTGTCAATCGCATGGGACAAGGCTTGGGATATGTTAAAGGCCTGGGCATTTTTTCTTTAAAGGGCGATAAAAACAATATCTCCGGAGGACTCACAGACCCCGACCCCAGAGAACCCAAAGGCGCGGTGAGTCTTTGCCAAGGGGTGGGATATGGACACCGTAGTTATGTCGGAGGAGGGGTTGGTTTAGCCAGCATCAATGGAAACCAAAATAATATTTCCAGTAGCTACTTTGCGCAAGGCGTGGGTTATTGGAAATCTTTGGGAGGATTCCGTTTACAGGGTAATGAAAATAAAATTGTGGCTCGCCGCTATGACCAAGGTTCTGGTGTTCACTACGCGTTCGGATACTTTCACATGAAAGGAAATAAAAACCATCTCTCCAATTGGGGAGTAGGCCCGGCTCATGCCTGGGATCATAGTTTTGCAAGCTCATTAATTGAAGGAAATGAAAATGTCATTCAAACTGAATGGGGCGCTGGATCGGCGCAAATTGGAAGTATTTCTTTTCCTATCTATCGAGGAGATAACAATAAAATTTCGCAACTGGGCTTAAGTGATGCCCCCTTTTCAAGGGGAGAATTTTCTTATGTTATTTCAACCATTAAAGGAAAAAACAATAAATTAAAATTTCCCCATTTTTTAGATGGAACAAATGAAAATAATTACACGCTTTCATACCCTTGGGGAATCGTTAAACTCTCAGGAACCACCATTGATCCAAATTTAGAGCTTCCCAAACAAGAATGGCCTGATATTAGGCAAGACGAAGTTCGCGCGCGTGAGCAAACAAATCTTTCCGCTCAAATTAAAGAATCTATTCAAAAACCACCGAAAGAAAAAATATCTGATCTTCTAGAAGTTGCTGCTGCTTTTAGTATTGATAAAACATCTCCCAGACAAGCACTCAAAAAACTTCTTTCACTCACTTCAGAAGAAGTAATAAATCTCGTCGAAGTTCTGGACCCTATTTCAGTTGAACAAATGGTGGTTTTACAATCGGTTCTCCCTTCTTACGGCTCACAAATGGTAAAGGCAATCAAATACAATTTTGCATCTAGCGACCTCGAGAAAAAAGCAGTTTTGATTAACATGCTTGGTCGCGCTAGACCTTCTGAGTCAATGGAACTATTGAAAAATTTTGTTTCACAAAAAATATCCTCGGAAGAAGAAAGACGCGTAAAACTTAATGCCATCAGAACTTTGGCTCAACTTCAAAACAAAGACACCGGAATAGAACCAGGAATAAAAGCGTCCTTGTTGGCGATACTGAATAGCCTAGAGTCTCCTTTTTCGACTAAGAAGAAAAAGATTTTAAGAGATCTCTTGAACCGGATAAGACTTTATGACCAAATAGCTCTTTTTTCAATTTCGTTAGAGATCTCACCTGAAATGAGAAACAACATGGGAGAATTATTTCCTGAAGACCTAACAACAAGTTTTGGTGAAAAAGGAATCACTTATCTTATTGAACAATGGAATAAAAATCGGAGTCAAAGCATCCAAAGGATCAAAACAGAATTAGCTATTTTGTCTCAAAATGAAACCTCAACTCGAGAAGAATTAATAACTGTCTTAAAAAGCACACGAACAACAGAACTCGTTATCGCCATAGCGGGCTTAGGCCAAGTTCAAAACGCTCAAGACTTCAATAAAATAACCCCCTTTCTAGAACACCACAATAGCCTTGTCAGAGAAACAACATCACTCACGCTGGGTAGATTTGGCGATATTGCCATTCCATTTTCAGAAAATGCCTTCAACTCTTCTCCTGCTGCGTTGAGAAGACAAATAATGGCTTTTATTCCTCACGCAACAACTGAAAAAGCGCTTCCCTTATTAATGAAAGCACTCGCAGATCCAGAA
The DNA here is from genome assembly GCA_046153645.1 of Elusimicrobiota bacterium. Classification (GTDB taxonomy): domain Bacteria; phylum Elusimicrobiota; class Elusimicrobia; order F11; family F11; genus JBJXGI01. The sequence continues at coordinate 14,325 of JBJXGI010000089.1, forward strand.
GCTGATATCAGATTATCTGCCGTCAGTATCATGCGAAGTTTTCCCCCTATATTTTCAAAAAAAATTCCGCATCTTAAAAAATTTGCGCGGCAAAGACTTAAAACAGAAAAGGACCCCAGCGTAAAAAGGTTACTTGAACTTTTTCTTTTATGAGTTATCCAAACCAACTTCTTTCTCTTCTCAATAAATATCAACCGATAGACGAAAGTGATCTCGCTCATAAAACAAAAATTATTCATTTTGTTGAAAATGAACCTGACTGCTTCAAGAAAAGTTTATTAAAAGGCCATGTCACTGGATCAGCCTGGGTTGTTGATCCTTCTCATCATAAAGTTTTGCTTACTCTTCATAAGAAATTAAAAAAGTGGCTACAACTAGGGGGGCATGCTGATGGAGAAAGCGATCTTCTTCAAGTGGCGATACGAGAAGCACAAGAAGAATCTGGCTTAGAAAAGATATTTCCTATTTCGACAGAAATCTTCGATTTGGATATTCATTTGATCCCATCCCGACAACAAGAGCCTGAACATTTTCATTACGATATTCGATTTATGCTCGAAGCCTCCCAACCAGAACTCATCAAAAAAAGTAGCGAATCAATTGATTTACGCTGGATTGATATAGAGCGCCTAGAAGAATTCTCAAATGAAGATTCTTTACTTCAAATGAAAAAAAAATGGTTAAAACTTAAGATGGGGAAAAAATACTACTGAACACTTAACTTTTTTAGAGTTTCTTCCATCCACTCACTTCCGTCAATAGGATGAGAACCGATATAGGCTTGAACGACTTCTTTGGCTTTAACATGATCAGGCTTAAAACCAATCAGCGTTAACGAGGCAACAACACGAACTTCTTTTGAAGGACTTGAAATGGATTTTTCAAAAGTATCAATGAAAGTCGGAGACGAATATTGCGAAATGAGATAAGCGTCCCGAACTGAGAGCTTAGAACTGGCCACATTTTTCAACAATAACTCCATTAAAGGCCGACCCAATGCTGCCAGTTGCGGCGCGGCCATTTCTTTAAACCCGTGAATTTGTGGGTGTTCACCCACCTTTCTAAAAAGAGTCAAAAATTGGGGATAAAGAACATTAGACATTCGTTCGGTTTTAACCAAACCAATTTTCTGAAGTGCGTAGAATGCTCTTGCGGCAACAAAAAGATCAGTATCACTCATTCGTTCGGTCAAAGCCGCCAAATCACCCAAACGAGCTGGCTCTATATTTCCCGCGCGCCAAGCCGCTCGATAACGGAGAACTGAATTTTTCTGTTTTAAGTCAAACGCAATATCAATGGGTTGTTCTCTCCTTCGGTCAATCTTCAATAAAACCTGAGCTAGGCGAGAGCGCAGATAAAAATCATCCCCATATCCATCTTCCGCTTTTAGTAATAACTTACTCAAAGCCGAAGACATGTGATGTGCATCTGCTCCTAAACTTTGAAGCGCCGTTAAGACTTGGGATGATGTTTCCACCAATTTCTGGTTATTGGCATTTTTTTCCAAAAACTCCATAAAGGCAGGGGTAACCCCCAAAAACGAGGGCTCCATTTTATGAATGGCCAAAGCCGCTTCTACTTTTGTTTCCAAGTCAGAATCTCTTAAAAGTGTTTTTAATGGGGGGACTGCTTCAAAAGCAGAAGGTTCTATTGAACGAATAAGTTTCACTAACTCTAATTTTGATCCAGTCTGCGTAAGAGCATTTAAAATATCAGGAAGAGCCTCTTTCCCCATTTTCTTTAAAATATCAACACTCCCCGATTTTTGAAGAGCCTGGGAACTATCAACTGTTTTTATTAATAAAGGTATTGATGGTTTTCCAAATTCTTGGAGAGAAACGGCGACTTCTTCACGAACGCTGGCGTCGTCATCGCCCAATCGACTTATCAAAGCCAACAAAACATTTTGATCTGAAATCCCACTTTTCCGAAGAGAGTAAATGGCAAATCTTTTTGAAATGGGGTTTGTGTCATTCAGTTTTTCAAGAAGACTTGAAACCAATATTTGTTTTTTATCGAGGGGAAGTTTATTCATTTTTTGGAGTGCAGTGTTACGGGTCATATCATCAGAAGAAATAAGGCGATCAACCAAAGGAGTGCGTTGTTCATTCCAAAAAAGAAACCCAGCCACTCCTCCCAAGAAGACCAAAATAACCAAAAGTATTTTTTTCGTTTTATTCATATTTCTCCCAAGACTTTTATTAAAAACTGATTCAAATGAAGGGCCTCAATACGCGATTCTTTTTTCTTTAAACCAAATTGAAGTTGATTCAAGCAAGAAGCGCTACTGGTCACCACCACAGAACATCCAGAATCAATAATAGATTTTATTTTGACTTCTAAAATAGCCTGTGACATTTCAGGGTGAACAAAACTATAAGTCCCTCCCCCCCCACAACATTGGTCGGCATCGGTAATCTCAACACGGTGCAAATTTTGAATGGAATCTAATAGCTCTCTGGGCGCTTGGGTTGATTTCATCGCATGCTGCGCTTTACAAGGATCGTGATACAACACCAATCCACCTTTCCATGTTTTTTTTCTCAGCAAATCTTTCAACCCTTTTTGAAGAAAATAACTCGGCATATCGCGCAGCTTGAGCATTAATTGCTGAGCTTTTTTTAAAGCCAAAGAATCATCTTGTAAATATTTCGAATAATCCTTGAAATGAGACAAGCAGGAAGAATCATCAACCAATATATTTTCATACTTTGAAATCATCTCAATATTGTTTTTTGCTGACAATTTAACTTGAGACAAATCACCATAACTGGCCGAAGGAAGCCCACAGCAAGGGAGTGACGGAATGGCAAACGAAATTTGTAGTTTTTCGAGTAATTTTACAGTCGAAATTCCTATCTGAGAATTTAAGTACTGAGTTCCACATACCGGAATAAGCGCTACTTTTTCAACAGAAAATTCTTGCTCGAGGTGTTTTTTGGCTAAGGCATAATCCATTAAAAATGAAAGTGAAACAGGCCCGCTTACCTGATGCGCCGCTTCTAAAGTGGGCGAAATTAATTTCAATAAACCCATCTTTGATAACAACCAAGATATTCCTATTTTTTTTCCAAAAAACAAAAACCAAATTAACTTCGAAAGTCGAGGAGGATAGGGAATTATTGTTCTCAAAAGAAACTTTTCAATTTTTGATCGACCTTTTTTACTGGCAAGAAATTGACGCGCTTGAACCATGAGATCGGCGGTAGGAACCTCAGAAAAACAAACCGTGGTACATTCTCCGCACAACAAACAACTATCAATGCTACTCTGCGCGTCCAATGGATTGGACAATTTCCCTTCAATAAGAGCTCGAACCAGTTGATTTCGACCTCGAGGAGAATGGGTTTCATTTCCCGTGGCCCGATACGTAGGACAATAAGAGGTGCAAAAACCACAACGGTTACAAGCGGCGGTTTTCTCTTCGATGGCCTTTAATGAAAATGAATTATTATTTTCCATATATTTTTAGGAATTCCAAAATTTATCTGAAATCTTTTTTAACGCATCAGAACTAATTTCTGACTCAGAAGATTCACCTTCTGGTTTTTGGGCAATTTCTTCATTTGTTAAGGTTGTTAATCGTGGAGCCATCAAACCAACCGGATCAAAAGCGCTTTTTATTTTTTTATGTATTTCACGAAATACAAAAGGGGTTGTTTTAACGGATTTAGAAGAAGCTTGGGCAAAAGAATATAAACGAAAGGTGACATCTAAAATAATTCCCAATGTTCCCCATGATCCAATCATGAGTTTGGGAACGTCATAACCTGCCACATTTTTCATTGTTTTTGCTCCCAACTGGACAACCTCTCCCGTGGGGAGAAGAACTCGCATTCCAAGAACCAGATCACGTAACGAAGGCGCCACACTCTGACGAGTGGCTAAAACCCCGCCAATACTGCCTCCCCCAGCAACCCATAAAAATTGACCCGCGGCCTCAACTTCTCGCCTCGCCTCTGCAAGTAAAGCACCCGATTGAATTGTTAATGTTAAGTTTCCTTTATCAAAATCAATAATCTTATTGAGTTGTTTCATTGAAACGATCAATGTTTCTTTTAAACGATATCGTGACGTTGTACCTTGAACACCAAAAGGTGTTTTTTTATGCGCCGCCGATCGAATTGTGTCAATAAGTTCGGGCTCAGTTGCTGGCGAAAATTTCCCTATCGCCACCAAATCCGCCGAAGATTCACGAGGAACTTCAGGCGCTACTTTTCCCACCAACGGAATTAACTTATCAGGATTACATAAATTGGCAGGATCAAACGTGTGTTTAATTCTTCTAAAAAGAGAAAGCGTTTCTCTAGAGAAAAGCCATTTCATGGCTTCTCGTTTATCAATCCCCACGCCATGCTCTCCTGAAATGGTGCCACCCAAATCAACGCAGGCTTTTAACATTAAATGCCCGGCTTCTTTTACTCGCTTGGTTTGTTCAATATCTCTTTCATCAAAAATAATTTGTGGGTGGAGATTTCCGTCTCCGGCATGAAATAAAAGCGCCACTTTAAGTTTAGCGGCCTGAGCAATTTCTTTTATTTTTTTAAGGGCTTCTGGTAATTTTGTTCGTGGCACCGCCCCATCTTCAACCAATACATTGGGTGCCAACCGTGCCATTGCCGCATAAGAACCGCGGCGCCCTTCCCATAGTTTTTTTCGCTCTTCTTCATCTTTTGCAAAACGGAATTCTTGTGCCCCATTGTTTTCACACATTTTTTGAATGGTATAAACTTGGGTTTCAAGTGAATCTTCTTTTGAGCCATCCACTTCAATGAGTAAAACCGCCTCTGCATCAACGGGGTACCCGGCATGAATAAAAGCTTCTACCGCCCTAACAATGGTTTGATCCATTGCTTCTAAGGTTGCGGGGAGAACCCCTGCTGCAATAATGTCAGATACCGCTTGTATTGCTGATTCAATAGAAGGAAAACTCACCAGCATTGTTTTGACCTGTTCTGGTTGTGGTAGTAATTTCAACTTGGCCTTGGTGACAACACCCAATGTCCCTTCTGATCCCACAAAAAGACCAGTTAAATCATAACCAGGGTCATCTAAGCTGGTTTGAATCAAATTTCCATTGGGGAGTACGACGTCCAATCCCAAAATGAATTGAGAGGTGACTCCATATTTTAAACAATGCGGGCCCCCGGCATTGGTCGCAATGTTACCACCAATCGTGCAAGCTTTTTGACTCCCAGGATCGGGTGGATAAAAAAGTTTTGAAGTCGCCACATATTCTTGGATTTTGAGGTTAATAACACCAGGTTCAACAATCAGTTCTTTTCGTTCTTTGTCTAACTTACCAAACTTATTAAAACGTGCCATCGCAATAACTGCCGCGCCATTTAACGGAATCGGCCCCCCACAAAGACTGGTAGCAGCCCCTCTCGCCACATAAGGAATTTTATTTTGAACAAAAACTTGAACGACTTTCTGAACCTGGTCCGCATTTTGAGGAATCACAACCACCGAAGGAATAGAACGGTCTAATGCCGCGTCAAAGGAATAAGAGAGCAACTCTCCCGATTCGCAAAGCACGTTTTCTTTTCCTAAATACCCAATTAATTTTTGAATGATTGATGGATTCATAACTAAGATATTGCTTGATCATTATAGCCTTCCAATTGAGTGACAGCTATCACCTTGCTGAAATGACCACCTTCTGTTAGGTTCATAGTCATAGAACAAACAAGACTTTAACGGGAGTAATAACATGCCAAAAATTGAATACCAATTTAAACCAGAACTTGAAGAACAGCAGAAGAAAGATGTCATAGAACAAGTTGAAGGCGCGCTCAGACAAGGAATCTTTAAATATGCCGCCAATGACTCCATTTTAGCCATCATCAACACTGATTCTCTCAATCGCCACTTTTTAGCGCGTCTTAGCAATGCAAAAGATAAAACCAACCTCTCTGGGAAAATTAAACTCGCCGCTTAAACATTTTGAGCTCATAAAAAAAACGTTACAACTCTTTTTCAAAAACTTAAGGGAAACTTAAGAACATTTCTTTATCATGGCGGGATGTTAAAAAAAATATCTTCGCTTATATTAACGCTTCTCTATACTTTTATGCAGGTTGTTTCCGCTCACGCGGCGGAAACATCTCTTTGGGCGGAACGTAAAAACCACTTTCAAAATAAAAATTCCGAAGCTCAAACGTCTCCCATTAATCTAAAAAACCTAACCCTTCCTTTATTTTATAACCAACGTTTTATCAATCTGGGTTTCGCAGAGTCTCACCCCGTTCAAACCATTCCTCAAGACATTGTTTCTATTCAGGAGATCCATAAGGGCTCTCAAAAAAACTTTGTTTTTCTTATTCAAGACATTCATCAACACACACAAGCGCAAGAAATCATTGCTAAAACCATTCAAACCATTTCAAAAAATTCAACCCAAGAGATCATGATCGCACTCGAAGGAGCCCATGGTTTATTCGATTTTGAACCATTTAGATATTTAACGACTCCCGAAATAACAAAAAAAATAGCGAAAAATTTTCTCAATGAAAAAAGAATCTCTGGGGCTGCTTATGCAGGGCTAACCATGGAAGCCCCTTTGCCTCAATTTATGGGGGTTGATGACCCTCTTTTATATTCAGACCACGTGAAAGCCGTTCAAGACGTTGAAAAGAACAAAAAGAACTTTGAAAACCAAATTATAAAGTCAAAAATTGAACTTACTGAAAACTTCTCTCAACTGAACCCTCATTTACAACAACTCTTAACAATCAAACAAGAATATATGAAAGGGAAGTTATCGCTCTCAGCTTATATAAATGAGTTTCACACATATTCAAAAGTTAAAATCCCCGCAGAATTAAATTCTTTTAACCGTACCGCAGAAATCGAGAAAAGCCTTCATTTTCAAACCATAGAAAATGAACGAAAAAAGGCTTTTGACCTTTTATTCTCAAAATTAACCGAAGCCGAATCAAAAACGTTTATCCAAAAAATCTGGGGCTTTAAGGAGGGTAAAATTTCCAGCTCACAATTTTATTCTGATTTTTTTCAACTTCTTAGAAATAAAAACATTAAAAAAGAGAATTACTCAGCACTTCTTCAATACACTGTTTACTTAGAAAATATTGATTCTCTCCAAATTTCCAAGGTTCTTGAGGAGCTTGATGCTTATCAGACGGCTGTCGTTGAAGAATATGCCACCACTTCATTTGAGCATGCCTATATTCGAGAAGAAAAAACCGTGTCTTTATTGGAAAAATTATTGAATTTTTCTCTCACAATGAACGAATGGCAACAATACAAAAAAGAGAAAAATGCACCCTCTTTCCTCATTGAAAATAAGTTTAGCGACGTATCTTTATTTGAAAAGTTTTACGAACTGGCAGATAAACGAAGTGAAAAAATGGCCGTGAACCTCCTGGCTTCTTCCAAAACAGCCCAAAATGCCATTTTAGTTACGGGCGGATTCCATACTGAAGAAATCTTAAATGAACTAAAAAAACAGGGCAGCTCCTATGTGATTCTTCAACCAAAAATTTCCCACGTCAACGAAATAAATGGCTCAGATTATTTATCTGTCTTTACACGAGAAAAAACGCCTTTAGATAAATTGATGATGGGCGATAAATTATTCTTGACCAATGGGGCAGAGTTAATAGGGTCTCCTAATAATATGGCTCGCCCTGTATCAGTACTTTTTAGATCTATTCAAATATGGATTTTGGCTCAATCACACAAAGGTATTTTTTCAAGACAGGGGTTTGTCATACGACTATTAAAAACCGGAATTGAAATTACAGATCAATTATTCCTTTCGGTTCTTTTTCTATCAAAAAACCCCGATAAAAATTCAGAAACCGTACAAACCCCAGAGGGTATTTTGCATGTTAAAGCCGCGCCCTTAACCAGTGAAAAGACTTATGAATGGGCGGAGAAAAGAGGGTTTTCCAAAAGATTCGCGGAAGTCTGGGTTGCTTTTTGGAAAGAAGCTTATGACGTCTTTACTGCAAATTATCTCGATAAAGCTCATAACCATATTAATGACTGGCAAAGAACAAAACGAAGCTGGGGGTTACGACTCATTTGGCTTTCTGGATTCATGGGAGCAGCACTAACAGCTTATCTTTTTTCATCTGCACTCAATAATATTACCCAAAACAAATGGTTTACTTACTTAGCTCTTATCGCGATTGCTGAAAATATTTTAATTGCCTCTGACCTGAGAGCTCGCTTAATAAAAGACAAAAATAATATTCATAAATTTATTTACTATCCGATGAATTTTGTTTTTTCACTTATTGCTCTCCCCGCTATAATTCCTGGCACCATCGTCCACTTTTTTTGGAACGTTATTTTCAAAAGCGCCCCCTTAACCAGCACCCCTAAATTTGAAATTACCGATAAAACCCGAGATATCTTTAAAAAATCAATCGGAAATGAAGCGCTCTTTTTTTTAGCGGACTTTATTAACGACGAATTAATGGAAATTGCAGACTCATATTATTCAGGCGACACAATAAATCAATTAGATAAAGCTTTAGAGAAAATTAAACGCATAAGTGGAAAAAGAAAAAAATTTAACGAGCCTGGAGTCAACATAGGTGATAACATGCGCCTCATCTGGGAAGCTCTGCGAGACGCCAAATATCCCATCGGTGATATTATTTTACCGCGATATTCAGGCACCTTAGACCCATTAGTGCAAGAGTGGATTGATCATTATACACATGAAGAATTTTTAACCCCTAAATTATCCCCGAATTTTCTGGCCACTAACAAGGGAAAAATATTATCCATGATGGGATTAGATTTTCCCAAAAAACAGGAGGATTTAGAGCCAAAACACCAAGCATTATTTCCAGAAGTAGTGCCAGAAACCTCAACAGAAGTTTTTGATAAAAAATTAAAACCACTCATCAAAAACGGATTGGAAAACCCCAAAAAAGAAAGCGCTCTCTTTATTTATTTTGGCTTGGGCACGGCTTTGCCTTTGGCGGAGACTCTCCTCTCTATTGAGAAAGTTACTATTATTGGAATTAGTCGAGAAAACATTTGGTATTTACTTCAATCAATCGATTATCAATACATTCAATGGGGGCTAACAGAAGAACAAAGGAAAACAGTTCTTAAAAGACTTACCATAGAAATCAAAGATCCTTTTGGAATCATTGACGCTTTTACCACTAACTTCAAACATGAAATTGTAAATTTCAAAAAATACCTCGAAGAAGCGGGCAAGAAACCTCAAGCCAAAATAGTAAAAGAAAAAATTAAAAAATTTTATCGAACAAGATTTTTTGAATTGATAAAAAAACTTGAAGATGTAAGCTGGGAGTTAATTAATTCAAATCAAAAATTTGACTATATTATTTCAGAAAACACTCACTTTTATTTTATATCACTCATAAAAAATATTTATTCTCAAACCGCAGGGAAAACCTACCCCCAAAATCTACAAGAAGATCAAAATTTTATTGGAACCTTCCTTGGCCCTATTGCGCTTGGAAAACTAACTAAACTTTTTCAAGATCATGCGCATGATGAAACAAAAATATTTTTTGCTGAAGCCAATGGGAAAATACAAATAAAGCCACTCACTGATAATTCTGGATATGAAATCGGCGATCATTCAACCATAAATGATTTCCTTGGACTCTTGTATCCATTATTTACCATATTCCCTCTCGGTATTTGGCCGTGGCCTTTAGATTTAGAAAAATTAACCAAAGAAACCTCTGCCAGTTTAATTAACGGTTTTATTTTTAAAAAAATAAAAGCTGCACCTTCCGATAAAGAAGAAGTGGAAAAGCCTATTTACAAAGAAAGACAAATTTCCAGAGAAGACAAAACCATGCTTATCTCAGAACTAAAAAAATATAATTTGACCCTTCCTGAGGATATTATTACGGCTCTTTTAAAACTACCTTACGCTCAAATTTCACTTGAAGGAGTTGATCTGATTGCAAAAACAGAAAGTGGATCCCTAGTCGTAACAAATGAAAATGCCCTTCAAATTTTATTTGCCCTTCAAAAAGTAGACGATGAAAGATTCAAAAAAGATTTTTATGGTTTAAAGATCCCAAGATACATGGATAACGAAGGAGCCAGAATAAGTTTTCACCGCTGGCGCGCTGTTCAAAATCATACAACGCTCATCCCGACACAACGCATCATTCGCCTCCACGAATTAAACCGCCGAAAAGTTATAGAAAAATTACTGGAAATTGAAACGTCACAGGTAAGAGAACTTGATGAATTATATGATCCACTTTTTTTAAAAGATGCTTCTTTCGGAGATATTGAAAAACAAAAAAAAGAACTGCGTGAGTTAGCAAAACAATATTTTTCAAATCCAATAGATAAAAAAGTTCTTTTTAATATCTTTGATCAAGATGATTCATTTGCTCTTTTAGAAGCGGTACTAAAACACAAAGAAGTCCACATTGCCGATTGGAATGATTTGGTTCTCCGTGAAAAAACCATTCCGGAACTTGTTCTTCAAATGAAAGCCATCGGCTTAAAACCCACGGAAATAAAAACCCTTTTAAAAAGATTGCGTTTTCACATTCAGGATTTAAGTGGTTTTATAACAGAATTCTCAGAAAAGTTATCCAAAATTGTAGAGGAAGGAAAAGCGAATTACGACGCCGCGATAAATTCAATTGCATCTGAGCCGAAAGAAAAATCATCCGCGAAAAATACTTATCTTGGACCAAAACCTAGAAATATGGGCGAAGCCGCAAAATTTTTATTTGATCAAAAAGCCAAAAGCCCTAAACCGCTTTCTCAGGTATCTCCTGAAAAAACCCTAGAACTAATGAGAGACAAAATATTAGACCTTATTAAAGAAATAAAGTTTTCCGGTTGGGCGCCTGAAGGAACAGAAAAATTTGATCTAGTCATTCATTCTACCTATGTAACCCATGTTATGGAGATGATGGGGAAAATAATTGCATTTGAATTAATTTACGATGACACTTTTTCGGAAGAATTATTTGATGACTATCGCCCCTATATTATGAGCGCGATTAGGAAAAAATTAAAAAACTTTATTGATATTCAAATGGAATTATTCGACAAATTAATGGCCAAAAATGGACGCAGTGTTATTTTTGATTATAATGGAAGAGTTACAGTATTTTTAGACGACAATAAATTTAAGATAGTAAAAAACCCAGGGACGGACGAATTTTTCAATGGTTTAAAAAATAATTTTAATGTTGAGCAAGTAGATGAGTGGCCCTTTATTCATACAGAAGTATCAAACAAAACCCCCGCCAATGGACTTTCGGCTACAGCATTATTTTTCTCAAACAAATCCATTGAATCACCACGAATTGAAATTGACGCAGTAAAACCAGAAAATACGGAAGTAAAACCGGTCGAATTAGAAGCGGCCCCCCTCACACCAAGAGCTCCAAAAACTCCAATACAAACCTCAGGTGGAATAATAAATCCTCTCCCAAGAACATCTGGAAAGGTTAAAGCAATCACTTCAGGAAAACCGGGAACACCTCTGAAACCAAAAAGTGTCGGAGATACTTCTCCTGTGGCAGTAAATGAAACTATACCCGAACCAGATCCAGATTATGTTCGAATTGGAAATAATAGTGAGCCACCTTTTTTCATTATAGAGGGACCAATTCCATTAATCGTTGATGACGGGGCAATTCAAGTGACAGGTCCACTTGCCAATACAGTGACGATTATGGGGCCTGTTGTCCTAGGTTTTACTGTTGCCGATGCGACATTAAATGAATCAAAACCACCCACACCCAAACAAGTCAGACAAATACCTGAACTATTTTCACCTAATACAGTAGACGATCAAAACTTGCTTTTAAAAATTGCCATAGAAATCATCCCAGACTTTTCCGATTTAATCCCTGGATTTGATTTTTCTTGGGTTTATTCTTATGCCGATAAACTCCTGCAAAATGTTGATTTAAAATCACGAGAGAGCGCAGAAGCGGATATTCGAGATTCACTCATGGGAATGCTTGAAACTGCCGTTACTTTTTTAGAATTTTACCCTAAAGGTAATTTAACCGAAGCAATTTCAATTCATCTCCAAAAACTTATTGAAGCATGGGAAAAAGTTATTGAAGCGGGAAAAAATGGAACTGAAATCATCGTTGATCACTACGAAATTACAGAACAGACACTGAGCTCTTTTACTCCTGATTTACCAGAAATATTTATTAACAATTTTAGTGAGGATGACCAAAATTATTTAAAACATCCACGTCAAAACAATTTAAGAGAACCTCTTGAGAATATTTATTGGAACCTAAAAACACGCGAAGATGATGCTGATGACCAAGAAATTTTTAAAGTCTTAAAAGTGTTTATCCAATATCGAGTTGAATCAGGAATGCTGTCAAGTGATGAACGCGTGGTTTACGCCAATGAGTTTTTAAGTTTTATCGCTATGAATACGGACCTTTCCATTGATTCTATTCTCTCTATTGCTCAACAATATGAAGAATTTTTAAGGTCCAACTTCAGCGATCGAAAACAAATTTACCCCTTGGCTATTTTGGAATCTTTTCGAGAGAATTTGACTCCTGATCCTGAAAAATATTTGGTTCAACTGGAAGATGAAAATTTTACACCTCCCGAAGAAACGGAAGAAGAAATTCAGAAAAGAATAGACCGAAAAGATATTGAGATTATGGTTCTAAGAAAATTAATTTTCTTTTCCGCACTTTTCAAGTCAGAAGATGAAACAACCAAATTCACAAATGACTTTGTTCGTTTTATTCAAGAAATAAAAGAGGCCAATAATCGTGATTTAACTAAACCAGAAATTGAGTTTTTGGCTGACTTAACCCTTCAATTCATGACACACTTTTTAAAGCATAAAGAATTTTCAGCAACAAGTGTCCCTTATTACATTTTTAAAAAATTAAAAAATATTATTTTGACTATCAATGAGACCCCAAACTTGGAAACACTCAAACAAGAAACAATAAACAAACATTTTGGCGAATGGGAAATTTCAATACTAGCCGATATAAAAACAGCCACTGATCGAGCCAATGATTTAATGAGCATTTTAAAACAGGCAACAAACTCGCTCCCTCCCGAACAACAAAAACGTCATATGCAAGCCATTGTTATAAAAGCTCTCGCTATCATCAACGGCGGTGAAGAAGTGATCTCTTTAGAAAATTCGGATCTCGATTTAGAACTGATACAATCAGCCGCTCAACAAATGGCGGACTATGTTAAAAATAACATCGAAGGCCAAGGCGACGGTACGCATACGATGCCTCTCGAAATATTTAACCGCCTTTTCAAGAATTGGTCAGCTGACGATGGGAAAACAGATGTAAAACTCCCAGAAACCACGGAAGAATTAGCTCCGGTTGCGGCTTCTCCAGATAAGGCAGATGAAAAGGCTACTGTGGATGCAGCCACTCTTCCAAATACAGTCGCAACACTTCCCGTGGTAGAACAAATCATAGAACCTCAAGGACCTGCTGCACCAATACAAGTTCAAACGGAAACAAACCCGCTGCCACCATTTGAAACTGGAATCATTGCCAAAGTAAATGAAGCCATTGACCAAGTTTCACCCGAAACAGAACTGGGCTTCCGAGATAACTTTTCCCAAATCATGATTCAATTTTTAAAGCCATATGCGGATAAAATAAAAATGGATTTGGATTTTGTTGTTCCTCTCTCTCTATATTTATTTGAAATGGGCGTTTCAGCTGAAAATCAAGGACTGCCTTATATATTGGGTGTCAAAAGAGTTCTCAGAATTACTCACGAATATTTTCAAACTGATTCTTTTACAAGCAATGTGGAAAGAATTAAAAACACCACTGATTATTTAGCGGGCAGCTTTTCGAACACTTTTTCGCCCGATATAAAACAATTGTTATCTAGAAATTCACAAACTTATTTACAAAAAAATGATACTCCACTAGTCACCATTAATAAATTTGAAGAACTTGTTGATACGCTGCTTCAACTTGTTCCCCCTCAGGACCGAAACGAGTTCAACAAGACCAGATTTATTAATGAAATCACTTCATTGATAAGAAAAACAATAGCTGGTGAAGCTGCCATACCAATGACAGAAGAACAAATAAACTCCCTGTTTAATTTTGTTTTGTGGGGAATTGCCTTAATGAATAATCCGCCACTACCAAAAGTTGTTGAGTTTATTGCCATCTTAATGCCCAAATTAAAATTGCTCCCGGAAATTAATGAAGATGCGCTTGAAATATTAATTAGAACAGCTATTGATGAGACAGAAATTGTTTGCGCGCGAATTCTTTATTTAAATACAGAAACACGAAAAGCCCTTGATTCTGAAGAAGGAAAGCCATACTTGAATTTTTTCGATTTAATAGGCCAAATCATCTTGAGTAAAACCACAACCCATATAGAAGATCAAGATCGGATAAAATTTATCACATCTAACTTAATTAACATAAAAGTTCAAAATACTCTCTTAAGAAATAACCCAGAGAAGATGACCTTATTATTAACGGAAATCATCGCTGCATTAAATGCTAATCCAAATTCAAAATTGAATGATATTGCGGTGATCGTTATGACGGTATCAATAAAATTGGCTTCTTATTGGAGAGATTTAAGTGAGATCACATCTTTTAAATCATTAATACAGGAAGGAATTAAAGAGGCAATAAAATATTCTGAAAGTTGGGAACTGCTTAAATCACCAATCAAAAAAAACCTCTTTCAAATAAATGGTACTCCTGTCATTATGGCGTTATTAAAATTTTTAAAAGAAACATATTCTCATATGCCAAAAAACAACACAGACAAAGCAAAAGAGGGAATACGCTATTTAACAGTGCACATTTTCGATCAATTCTCTTCAGACAAATCAACACTTCAAGAAGTTCTGGAATTTTTAACAACACAGTTAGAAACTAACCCGAGAATAGGAACAAAACTTTTCGCTGAAGCCGCAAAGAAATATATAACAGCATTAGCAACCTTGCTTAATGACGGGAAAGGTTTCTCACAAATAAATTCAAACGATATATGGTCGGGAGCACTTTCTGATGCCGATAAGGAATTAACTACAAGAAGGCCAAAACCGGGCGAAGATGCCCCTGGATCCATGTTTGGCTTGCCCCGTATTGACCCCATGTTGGAACTTCCTTTTTATTCAGGAATTTCACTCTCATTTATTTTACCGTGGTTAGCGGCGACATTGAACTTAACTGAAAATATCAATGTTCTGTTAACTCTCGGATTTATTGGAGCCATTTTAGGGTTTTTCGTTACAAAACATATTTTTGGTCCTCTTTCATTAGCGCTTCACGAAAAATATGGCTTTAAAACTCTTCGAGATAAATATCCACAATTACGAAAATTTGACCTTCGCGAACAATCAAAATTTATTTTCAAAACACTCAACAAACTAACACTGCTTTCGCTTTTTATTTTTGTTTCAGTTCCGCTCTTTTTACCACAGATGAGCGACTGGGCCTCTATTTTATTCCCCACTTTTGATGGCAACGTGCCTCAATTATTTTTGGGTGGTGTTATAAGAGCGCTTATCTTAAATTTCATTGTTCATGAAAGGGGAAATATTAAATTTATTATCAATCAACATGTGACCGAATATCGAATTGAAGCCCTTCGTCAAAAATCGCCCCACCGGATGATTTTAATTCCGTCATCTAATTTAAAGAAATTTGCCGAAACCGTAAAACATGTTTCTGCTTTGTTATCGGCTCAAACAGAAAAATCTCAGGAATTAATGTTATTACTCACTTCTGAACAAAAAGAATGGGAATCTGATTTACAAAAACTTTCTTTACCTCAACAAATAACCATCGTCTATCAAGAAAATATCAGCGATAAAAAATTATTTGAAAATACTCTTCTTACTGAGGTTTCAGGAGGAAGGACCTTTGTCACATTTATCCTTCCCCCTGACCCCATTATTTCAGATGAGGTGGCATTAAATATTTCTCATTATTCAGCTGATCCAGTTTATAGCGACAACATCAGAATTAAATTCTTGAATGTGATTAAAAATGCACTCAAAAACATTCGACCAGGAAAACTAATTGATGTGATTAGGCAATTAACAGCTGGCCAAACAAATGCCTAATCTAACTCTAAACAACTCACATCCTTAGTGGAAATTTCTTTACAATAGTTTTACTGACCCCTTTTTTACGCCTGAACGACCCACCATAAAATCTCTCCATTCAATTTCAAGGAGAGTAAAATGAAATTATTATCTAGAGCCATTATTATTGTATTGGGATTTTCGTCTCTGTGTTATTGCCAAGAAAAGCCGTCTCTTCCAGAGCGAGAAATATATTTGGGACTCTTGCTGCCCAATGTAGGCCTTAATTCCGATTTTAGCGGAGACAAAGCCTTTATCGGTAGTTATGGAGGACACACGGTTGATTTTGTCACAACCGTCCCTCGTATTGACCGTTCTTTTGGTTGGGGAGGAACGCTTGGTTTTAAAAAATATGTTGATCCACAGTTCGCCATTGGTGCCGAAGCCAACTATATCCAAACCAAACACGATACTCGTTGGCTGGATTTAAATGACACGGCCACGTATCAAAATTTTTCAACTGATTTCAAAGCCTATTTTAACGCGAGTCAAAAAATTCAACCCGTTGCTCGTCTTGGAATTGGATTTAACACGTTATCTTTGAAAAAAGGCTACATTGACCAAAATTCAACTAAAAAGATTTCATACTTAGGAATGAACTTCAATTTAGGATTTGGGGTGGCTTATTATCCAAACGATAAATGGGGATTTCAGTTCACAACCATTTACCGGCCAACTAAATTCAACAGAATCGATCTTGATGGCGTTCGTGAATTACCTGAAGACTTAAAATCAAACAGCGTAGATTTTGAATTTGGTGTTGTTCGACGATTTGTTATAGGGAAAAAAAGCTAAAAAAGAAACCTCACCCACCCCTCTCCTAAAAGGAGAGGAGAAACTATCCTAATTCCCGAAAAGAGAAGAGGAAAGTCTATCCCCTCTCCCGCTTTAGCGGGAGAGGGTTAGGGTGAGGGCTATGTAATTATTTATCTCGAAGTGCGACTTTTTGTTTCCCTTCAATCACGGCTTGAGCCGCGGCAAGTCTGGCAATCGGCACTCGGAAAGGACTGGCTGAGACATAAGAAAATCCTGAACGGTGACAGAATTTCACTGACTCTGGATCTCCGCCATGTTCTCCACAGATTCCCACTTTTAAGTCTTTCTTCACTTTACGGGACGTTGTGACCGCATGGTTAATGAGTTTTCCAACTCCGGATTGATCCAGAGTCTGGAACGGATCTTCTTTAAATATTTTTTTATCAAGATAAACCTTAATGAATCTAGCGGCGTCATCTCGAGAAAAACCAAGTGTCATTTGGGTGAGGTCATTGGTTCCAAAGGAAAAGAACTGCGCAATTCCCGCCACTTCATCGGCCACCATTGCAGCACGCGGAACTTCAATCATGGTTCCAACGGTATATGCAACTTTGATTCCTTTGTCTTTCATGACTTGTTGCGCCACGCTATCAATAATGGCTTTCTGATCTTTTAATTCATTGGCGAACCCAACGAGAGGCACCATAATTTCTGGAATACATTTAATTTTTTCTAGAGCCAATTCTGCGGCAGCGGTAATAATCGCACGCGACTGCATTTCTGTAATTTCAGGATAAGTAATACCCAATCGGCAACCGCGGTGACCTAACATGGGATTAAACTCATGTAAGTCTTTGGCTTTATTCCAAATTTTATCTTTAGATACGTTGATTTTTTTGGACAATACTTCCGCGTCTTCTTCGGTTTTGGGTAAAAACTCATGTAAGGGTGGATCAATCAAACGAATGGTGACTGGCAACCCTTTCATTTCTTTGAATAAACCTTTGAAGTCTTCTTTTTGGAAGTGGAAAAGCTTATCGAGAGCCACACGACGAGTGGCTTCGTCATCAGCCACAATCATTTCTTGCATGATGGGTAAACGATCTTCAGCAAAAAACATGTGTTCCGTTCGGCAAAGCCCAATTCCTTCGGCTCCAAAATTCATCGCTTGGACGGCGTCGCGAGGAATATCGGCATTGGCACGAACTTTGAGCGTTCGAATGGCATCGGCCCATTTCATAAATTCACCAAATTCTCCGGAAAGTTCTGGTTCTTTGAGGAGCACTTTTCCATCAATAACGCGTCCTGTTCCACCATCAATGGTGAGCCAATCATTTTCTCGAACAATGGTTCCATTAATGCTGAATTGTTTGGCTTCTTCATCCACTCGAATAGATTCACAACCAGACACGCAAGGTTTACCCATGCCACGCGCCACAACAGCAGCGTGAGAAGTCATTCCGCCACGAGCGGTTAAAATACCCTTGGCAGCGTCCATTCCATGAATGTCATCGGGATTGGTTTCGGTTCTTACCAAAATCAAAGGTTCAGTGGTCCCTCTTTCGGCGGCCACATCAGCGGTAAATACCACGCGACCTGTCGCTGCACCTGGAGAAGCGGGGAGACCGGAAGTTAACACTTTGAGTTTGGCCGAAGTATCAATAATAGGATGGAGTAATTGATTGATTTGAATGGGATCAACGCGCATGAGCGCTTCTTCTTTGGTGATGAGCTTTTCTTTGACCATCGCCACTGCAATTTTTACTGCCGATTGCGCGGTGCGTTTACCAGCTCGAGTTTGAAGCATGTAGAGTTTCCCTTTTTCAAAGGTAAACTCGAAGTCTTGAATATCGCGGTAATGTTTTTCTAAACGAGAAGTAATAGCGCGAAGCTCAGCATAAACTTTGGGCATGTCCTTTTGAAGCTCATTAATAGGTTTAGGGGTTCTAATACCAGCCACCACATCTTCACCTTGCGCGTTGGTGAGATATTCACCATAGAATTCTTTATCTCCGGTGGATGGATTTCGAGTAAAACCAACACCCGTTCCTGAGTCATTACCCATATTTCCGAATACCATTGATTGAACGTTAACAGCGGTTCCTAAATTGTCGTCAATTCTATTGAGTCGACGATAGGTAATAGCGCGTTCGTTCATCCAAGATTTAAATACGGCATTCCTTGCACCAACCAATTGTTCCCAGGTATCTTGAGGGAAATCGCGACCGGTGGTTTTCTTGAAAAGTGCTTTAAAGCGGGCCACGGCTTCTTTTAAATCGTCAGCGGTTAAATCAGTATCGCCTTGAACCCCTTTGGCCCTTTTAATGGCGTCAAGTTCGTGTTCACATTTTTCCTTTGGAACTTCAAACACCACATCGCCGAACATCATGATAAAACGACGGTAAGCGTCCCAAGCAAAACGAGCATTGCCTGTGGCTTTGGCCAAACCTTCAACGGATTCATCATTAAGACCAAGGTTTAAAATAGTGTCCATCATGCCAGGCATAGAAAATTTTGCACCGGATCTGACTGAAACAAGAAGGGGGAAATTTTTATCTCCAAATTTTTTGCCGGCCATTTTTTCTAACTTAATCATGCCTTCTTTCATTTGTCCTTCAAACTCTTTAGGAAGTTTTTTCCCGTTGGCATAATAATATCGACACACATCAGTCGTAATTGTAAAACCAGGAGGAACAGGAACTCCGGCAGATGACATTTCAGCTAAACCGGCCCCTTTTCCACCTAACAAATCTTTCATTTTTCCATTTCCGTCGGCTTTTCCGCCTCCGAAAGAGTAAACATATCTCACCTTCTTGGCCATAACTTCATTCTCCTTTATAAATAAAAAAACCACCTCTAGCTGGGTGTCCTTCGAACAACGTCTCTTCGAAGAACCCCAACCAGAGGTGGGTTTCGACTAAAACGATTCGACTAGCTTTAGGCTGTTATTTTTTAACCGCGTCTTTGGCTTGGTTGGTTAAGTTTTCAAGCTCTCTACCGAGTTGATCACTTTCTTCACCAAGAGTATCGGTTGCCGACCCGAGGCTAGACTCAAAATCTGGCAATGAAGGTACATTACCAATTTGTTGCTGCGCTGCAAAGCGGGCAAGTAAACCTAATGTGAATAAGAAAGCAAAAAGAATGCCGCAAATAACCCAGGTTCTGACTTTAGGTGTTTCCATGACAACAGTGATTCCATAAATCATAACCAAGGTTGCCCAAACATTAATGATAATCGCAAGAGCTTGACCTACTTTTGGAATCGGAGCCAACAGAGCCGAAAGAGGAGAAAAAGCCGCTAAAACAGCCAAGAGGCGATACGAAGTTTTATATTGGGAAGCTGTTCCTTTTAAGAAACCATCAACAAGGCCCCAGATAATGAATGCGCCAACAAAACTTCCAAGAACTGAGACAAGCGGAACAATCACGACCGCTAACCATGTTGTTGCTTTAGAAGCGGCAACCAGAGGATTTGGGAAAATGGTTCCCATAATCGCTGAAATAAGCCCACTTATTAATCCCATCACCAAAACAAAAATAATCGCTGGTTTAATTGAAGTGTCTGCGCCTTGTTGTTTAACTTCTTCCATTGCCGCTTTTGGTTTAAGCCAAGCAGAAATAAACTTCCCTATGATGTTGCCCATCGTTTTGTCTCCTTATATATGCTTATTTAATTTTCTTTTTTTAAAAAAGTGTGAATTCCACATTCTGTTTTTTGCGTCCCCGTCCATCTGCCACTTCTTTCTCCCTGATCTCCAGGAAGAGCGGTACAAGGTTCGCAACCAATACTGGTATAACCTTTATCCCAAAGTGGATGAAACGGCAATCCATGCTGTTTCATGTAATTGAATAAATCTTTGCCGCTCCAATTGGCCAATGGATGAACTTTTAGCAAACCTGAGCCATACAATTCAACAATTTTAATATCTTTTCGCATTGAACCTTGCGAGCGTCGGAGGCCAGCCACCCAACAATCAAGACCTTTTAGAGACTGCTCCATCAACGAAACCTTACTGTCATCACAGCATACACCGGTATAAGACTTATTTTCTAGGTTTTTTTTTGTTTTTTCTATCTGTTCTGGGCTTGCTTTAAACTCTAGCACATTCAAATTGAACTGTTTTCTCAAATCGTTTACAAATTGGATCGTTTCTTTAAATAGGAAACCTGTATTCAAAAACAAAATAGGGATCTTCGGATCGATCTGAACGGCCATATGAATTAAAGCCGTACTTTGCCCTCCAAAAGAAGAAGAAAGCGCAATTTGAGGAGAATAAGTTTTAATCGCCCAAGAGAGAATTTCTTGCGGTGTTGACGTTTCAAACTTCGTATTTAATTGATCCAACTGATCTTCATTCATTAGCCAAGCTCCAAATTACAATTGCCAAATATCAAACAAATTCCAAAATACAATCATCATCTCTCCGATCTTCACCCGAATGACGAATTGTTTTTTCGGGTTTGGTATTTGTTTGTAATTTGTTATTTGTCATTTGATATTTTTCTTTTACTTAACAGCGGTTCCAGCAATTCATCGGGCACTGAAAAATTTCCAGCTCCGACACCAATTTTTATTTGAGGCTTATTTTCTCCATGAAAGTCTGAACCACCGGTTCTAATAAAATCATATTTGGTGCACATCCGATCGAAAAAGGAAGTTTGATATTCGTTATACATCGGATAAATAGCTTCTAATCCGTCCAAGCCCCATTCTTTCCAAACAGTTAAACTTTTCTCAAGTTCTTCACCGGAACGCCTTAAAAGGCCTGGGTGAGCCACTGAGGTTACTGCACCCGCCTCCTGGAGCAAGTTAATCCCTTCTTTTAAAGGAATCTCTTCTTTAGGGAAATACGCACTCCCCGTAGGGCTTAAAAAACGCTCGAAAGCCTCTGGGATACTTTGAACAATGCCTTTATTAAGAAGAACTCGTGCAATATGAGGTCGCCCCATGGGCGCATGACCTGAAATAGAAAGCACTTCTTCTTCATTTATCGCAACCCCTACCGATTGTAGTTTGCGAATCATTTTTCCATTTCGGACGATTCTCTCTTCTCTCAAATATTTCAATCGTTGCTCTAAGTTCACTTTTGATCCATCTAAAAAATAACCTAACAAATGAACGGTTTGGCCTTTTTCTTTTGTACTCAACTCAATTCCTGGAATAACCATCGCATTGTTTTTTTTACCCCATGCCTTAATTTCTTCATGGCGGTCTATGGTATCGTGATCGGTAATAGCAAAAGCTTTGAGTTTCATATCGAGACATGTTTGTAGAACTTTATCCCAAGTCCATGTTCCATCCGAATCGGTTGTATGAAGTTGAAGATCAATCATAATTTAGAGGTAAACTTTTGATCTTCAAGATAACGAATAATTTGATTAAAGCTTTCTTGAACGCTTTGTTTTTCCGAATTCACATGAATTTCCGGTTTGAGAGGTGGCTCATAAGGATCAGACACCCCTGTAAAATGAGGTATTTCTCCAGCTAAGGCTTTTTTATACAGACCTTTAACATCACGCTCAGCTAA
The DNA here is from genome assembly GCA_046153645.1 of Elusimicrobiota bacterium. GTDB lineage: Bacteria > Elusimicrobiota > Elusimicrobia > F11 > F11 > JBJXGI01. The sequence continues at coordinate 36,705 of JBJXGI010000089.1, forward strand.
CTTGGTGATGGAACATTCAACATAAATCTCAATAAAATTTTTAATTTGATCTCGATTACAATCTCGAACATCACGGTAAGGAGAGATCGCAGCGGAAATAGCCCACACCCCATTTCGAGTCAACAACTTACAAATATATCCAATTCGTTTTACATTTATATCTCGGTCTTCTTTAGAAAAGGTGAGCCCTTTACTTATGTGGGTTCGAATTTCATCACCGTCTAGAAGCTCAACTTTTTCTCCTCTTTTTAACAATTCCTTATAAACCAATTCAGAGAGCGTTGATTTTCCAGATCCCGATAAACCGGTAAACCATAATGTTTGAGCTTGAGGCATTTTTTAAATTCCTTGGGTGACTCTACGTCACCCCCGAAATTCTCTGTCGGGGGTCTCATTAATAGATTCCCGATTACAACATTCGGGAATGACGAGAGGTGTATTATAGGAGATTTAAAAGATAATAGAAAAACTACTCTGCGAGGGGGTCTTCTACACTGAGAGACAAACGAGGTGTTTCAGGGTGATCAAACCTTAAAACAAAAGAAAAATAATTGGTATTCCCAAGGTCATCCATGGGTAAAAACGCGTATGAAAATTCTTGACCCCAAAGTTCTAGGCCCAATCCCATGGTCATCCCCGCTTGAGAAGAAACATCCTTTGTGGTGCTGGTTCGATATCCCGCTCTTAAGGAAAGCAGAGGAACAGGACGATATTGGGCTCCAAAATGTCCATTGAGATTATCAGATCTTCGAGAAATTCCTTCTAAAGAAAAAGTCCAAGCTTTATGAGGAATCACCGCCATGCCTAGCTTATAAGATAAAGGAAGCGGATCACTTTGATTAATAAATTTTACTGAAGTTCCCAAATTGGTGATGGCGGCCCCAAGCGTAAGGTGGTTCGACACTTTCCATAACGTCCCCAAATCCATTGCAATGGCATTCGCAGATTCTGTATCCAATTTGCTTCGAATCGTTTTTCCAGTGAGTCCCAAAGAAACATTATCTTGGACTTTAAACCCATATGAAAGAGATAACATTCCATCGTAGTTAGAAAAATCATCTGATTTCAAACCATTTTGATCGGTGCGTGTGATTTTGTCAGACCCCATATATTCAAACGCCACTCCAATTCCGTGTTTTGATTTAAAGGGGATAACCAAAGAAACAAACTCATTATGAAGAGATTCTAAGTACTCCACATGTTGTGAGGCCAGCTGGGGCTGAGACAAAAATGGAGCGCCCGCCGGATTATAAAATGAAGCATAAGCGTCTGTGGCCAATGCGGTATAAGCCCCTCCCATCGAAGAAGGACCCGCGCCGACCGGAACTGTCAAAAATGCTGCCCCTTCTCTCCCAGCGGCGCTATAAACGAATGCGGGGTGAAAAAAAGCGAGGATGAAAAAGAAAGAATAAAACTTTAAAAATGTGTTTTTCATCGAATGACCACAAACCGGCCACGCTCTTTAAGCCCGCCGCCTTTTTCAACAATATAAAGGTAGAGTCCAGAAGAAACATCTTCCCCATCGCCATTTTTTAAATCCCACTCTGTGATAGCGCTGCTTGTTTCAATTTTTTTAACCAGCTGACCGGCCACCGTCAGTATTTTTAATTCGGATTGGGGTTCGATGTTATAAAAACGAATCCCTCCGGTATTTTTTGCGGCGTTCCACGGATTTGGCCCGACTTGGAATCCCTCTGGTAAAACTGGATCGGGAACTGGACTAGGAACTGGATCAGGAGTTGGATTGGGACCAGGCGGAGGTGCAGGTTTTGGCGTCACAGTGAAAAAACGGCTGATTTGCGCACCAGAGGTTGGGTTTGTCACCCCAACGCGAAATGTGCCGGGGTTGGCAATCAGATCATTAGGGATGTTGACCTTTATTTCTCCCCCATGAATAAATTGAATCGTTAGGATGTCACGACCATTAAAACGAACAAAACTGGCGGGCTCAAAACCTTCTCCACGAATGGTTAATACAAAAGATTCTGTCCCAGCTTCCACTGTGTTTGGTTCAAATAAATTAATAACAGGATTCCCCACTACATAAAAATCAAGAGTATTTGACATGTAACCATTTTGAGTCACTGCCACTCGACGGGCACCGGGGCGATCAACATTCCTTGAAGAAACAAAAACTTGAAGCTGGGTCGGGCTTACGAATGTTGGAGCAATGGGATTTCCTGCAAATAAAACAATGTCAGATGCAGTAAATCCTGAACCATTGATGGTTAATGTTATGTCACTCCCAGGGCTTTTAACGGCAGAAGGCGTCAAACTAGTGATGATGGCCGCTGCCGGAGGTGTGGGAGGCCCCACTAAAGCAGCACAATCTGTTTTAATCAAAGGTTTAAACCATTCCCATAAGGCAGGGTCTCCGGTATTCAAATTCCATAAATCAATGGCTGGAAAATTGATATCCATGAGCTGTTGAATTCTTTTTTTGTGCCCCACCACGTCTTCAAACCAAACCTCATGAAGAACATTTTGATCATCGGTATATTGAAAATAAAGCGTATCTTGAACAGGGTCTCTTTGAGGTGTAATGCCTTTGGCATTGGCAATGGCCATCGCCTGATGAAACTGAATTAATTTTCCTGGTGAGGCAGGTGAAATGGGCCAATCCCATCCATATAAACTAATCAAAATTCGAGCTTTTTCCCTTGGGATACTTTGAGTAGGGCTGTTCAACATATAATCTGCTACTTGAGCAAGTTTCGAATAAGTAATGACGGGGCCGGGTGGACTGGTGTTCCAAGAATAATAGTAGGCCATGACACGAAGATAGTCGACATAAGGCTCAACCCCTCGCCAATCGACTGTGATTCCTTGTTCTCTTCCGCCTTGGGTTTTGGGTTGAACCACCATCCCTAATTTTTTTTCTGTTGGAAGGGCCGCCCTTAACTCGCCCATGAACTGGGTTAAAAGGACTGTGGTAGAAGACAAAACATGCTCATAATCAATTTCCAGGCCCTGACCGAGTGCACTGATGGCCACCAAATCGCGAATATGAGCGGCCCGACGATCAGGATCAGACAAAACATAATGAAGCGCTTGGCCGCTTGAGAAATTTCGGCAAGGCCCTGGGGTGCGGTTAATTTCATTAACCATGTCGATTAAAATAAGTCGCTTGGGATCATGACGGAATTTTCGAGAAACTTCTTCTACCCAGATGCTTTGAGGCTCAATTTGGCAGCTTCCATTGAATTGAAAAGCGAAGATGTTAACCCCTTGAAGGTTGGTTCCATCTCGGTCCACCGTTTCTTCCCCTCGGGTTTCGTTGGTGATATAACTGGCGGAACAAACAGGTTGATCCGCAAGAAGAGTGCCAAAAGAAAATAATGACACGCACAATAGCGCGAAAAATTTGGTTCTCAAGATAAAAGTAAACATGTTTTTTCCGTCGATAATATGAATTTGGGTCTATCCCAAAATGAGGGAGTTTGAGATGGGCGGAAGTTTAGCAAAAAACCATCTTTAGCTTCAAATTTAGATAAAAAATAAAAACTTAAGAATAACGGCCGAAAATGGCATACTTTTATTTAACATGGAAAACTTTATTCAAAAACTGGGGATGATCGGTGCCATAGCGATGCCCTTTTGGAATATTCCGTTTATGGTTCGAATTATTAAGCGAAAAACTTCTGAAGATATTAGTTTATTTTGGTTATTTGGGATCTGGGGATGCATAGTGGCGATGTTCCCCTCCACCATGAATTCGCCTGACCCGATTCTCAAAGCATTTGGAATTACCAATATGATTATGTTTAGTTTGGTGGTTGTGGTCGTCATGCTTTATAGGAAGAAAAAATAACCAATCAAATACATCAAAAAGAAACAAAGGGTTTCAGAAAGATCGCGAGTTAAGTATGATGACAGCCAACACATTTAATTTAAGAGGTTACTTATGATTGTCCCCACAATTTTAGAGAGATGGAACCAAGGCTCAGCTGTTACTTATGATATTTACTCAAGACTGTTAAAAGACCGGATTCTTTTTATTGGTGGTTTTGGTGGTCAAGTGGATACTGATTCCGCCAATATGATCATTGCGCAGCTCCTTTATCTTGAATCAGAAGATCCTGATAAAGAAATCAATTTTTATATTAACTCCCCCGGAGGCATGGTCACAGCCGGCCTTGCTATTTACGACACGATGCAATACATTAAATCGCCCATTACCACCATTTGTATCGGTATGGCCATGTCCTTTGGGGCGGTTTTATTGGGAGCGGGAACCAAGGGAAAACGTTTTTGCCTCCCCAACGCTCGCATTATGATTCATCAACCACTTATTTATGGTGACGGCATTTCAGGCCAGGTTACTGATATCGAGATTGAAGCCAAAGAAATGTTGCAAACCAAAACTCAACTCAATGAGATTATTGCTCGCCACACCGGGCAAACCATTCAAAAAGTAACAGAAGATAGTGAAAGAAATCATTACATGTCAGCAGAAGATGCAAAAGCTTATGGTTTGGTGGATGAAATTATTTCCGCTCGAAAACTGCCTGGCCTTTCAAAGTAAATAAACGTTTATTCTACTGCGGCTTTGGTGGGGAAAACGCCTTTCATGGCTTTGTAGCAGATATCAATCACATCCTGAGAAAATTGCCGCTCGGGCGAAATGACCCAATGCAAATATTCAGGGTGATCTTTTGTTACCACTTTTAATGAAAGTGATTTGTATTTACCAAAATTAAATACAGCCTCTCCGTCTCTCCAAAAAAACTTTCCCTCTGAATCGACAAATCGCTCTTGAGGTCCTTTGCTGATCTTGTGAAGCTCTTCGACGTTATGAGGCAAATCAGGATACCGCTGGAGTTGTGCTAAAAAAATCTCATATGTGGCCATGGTGTCAGCATGGGCAGAGTGCGCGCCAACCAAATCTTTATCGCAATAAAATTTAAAAGCAGCTGACAAATCTCGTTTCTCTTTTTGATGAAAAATAGCTTGGGCGTCCACAACAAATCTTGAATCCAACTTAAAATCAGAGCCAGCTCTTTTAAACTCTTCGACCATAACCTTATTATCAAAACGTCCAATATGGTATCCCCCCAAATCAGCATTCTCGAAAAATTTTTCAACTTCTGAAAAAATCTGAGCAAAGGTTGGAGCGCTGGCAACATCAGAATTAGAAATCCCCGTTAATTGCTCAACTTCCGCTGGGATCTTCATTTGAGGGTTTACTTTTTTTAGAAAAGATTCTGAGTCGCCATTCGGTTGAAGTTTATAAGCTCCCAGTTCAATGATTCGATCATATTTAAAATCAAGACCTGTTGTTTCAAGATCGAAAAAAATGAGGGGTCGGGAAATTTTAAATGGAAGAGCCATAAATTATTTTACTTTAAAAAATCCTTTAACGCATGGTGAGTGCTTCTAAAAGCCAATTCTTTCCAGGGAATTTGATCGCAAGCGAAAACGGCGACTTCTTGAGATTCTTGTCCGGCCGCGGGCTTTTCGCCTTTTTTGACCTTGGCTGAATAAATAATCGTCACCGTTCCAGCATCTCGATATGAATAAATTCCAAGCAAGGTTAAGCTTGAAACCTTCACACAAATCTCCTCATAAGTTTCCCGAGCAGCGCATTCTTCCACTGTTTCTTTCATTTCTTGATACCCGGCGGGAAAAGTCCACTTTCCTTTAGCAGGCTCTATATCTCTCCTAAGCAAAACAATTTTTCCATCAGGCATTATGGGAATCACACCAGCCACAACTTTCGGATTGGTATAAGTAATTCCCATACATTGATTACACACCAAACGCTTTTTCTTTTCATTGGGAACCCACTTCCCACTCAATTTTCCTCCACAAAAAGAACAATGTCGAAGCGCCGACATCTGAGCTTGCCACCAAGCACTTCGTAAAGTGGCTTTTCGTTTCGATAACTTTATTTTTTTCATTTTCTTAATAATATGATTATTGGAATTTTCTGCGGATCAAGCTGGACGGAAAACTTTTCTTTATCCGGATGATATCGACCCGGTAACTGGGCTTGATCATATGGCAAAACCTCTTTAACACATTCAGTCATATCTTCGATCAATTGTTTTACCGGCAACTCCCAATATATGTCGCCATAGGGAATCAGCAATTCAACTCCCCCTTGATACAACAACTTTGTTCCTTTTAAATTAAAAGCTTCAAAATGATGAAGCGCAGTGGCGAACTGTATTAGACCTTGAATAAATTTATGAGGCTCTCCTAACTCTTGATTCCAAAGATCCTCCCAAACTTCATGAGCATCATAATACTCACGGGAGTTAAAATGTTCAATTCCTTTTAAATAGAGCGGATGCAAAATCATTTTAAAATCAAACTATAGAACAGGATTGGGGCAATGTTCTTTTATAGGACAAGAAAAACAAGCCGGATTTCGAGCTTTGCAAACCTTTCGTCCGTGAATAATAAGCGCATGTGAAAACCAAATCCAATCAGATTGGGGTAGTTTTTTTATTAAATCATTTTCAATTCTTTTGGGGTCTTTATGCTTTGTTAAACCCAATCTCTGAGACAGACGCATAACATGTGTATCAACCACAACTCCCACTGCAACTTTGAAAGCATTGCCCAGTACAACATTCGCTGTTTTTCTGGCAACACCAGGCAACTCTAATAATTCATCCATCGTTCGAGGAACTTGCCCTAAATATTTCTCTAACACCAACTTGGACATTCTCCGAATAGATTTGGCTTTATTTCGAAAAAACCCGGTTGACCTAATTTCTCTTTCTAAATCTTCTTGAGAAACCGCTGCTAATTCTTGAGACGAGGGGTATTTTTTAAATAAACCAGGTGTTACTTTATTCACGCGCTCATCTGTGCATTGAGCAGAAAGAATAGTGGCGACGAGTAATTGGAACGGAGAATGATAATACAAGGCACAATGGGCATCGGAATAATATTTTTTTAAAGCCTTAACAAGAAGTGGAACATCGCGGTTCATCTTTGGCATGAGACGTTAAAAACCTTTGATTAATCTTGACTGAGGGTGGTTACTTCTTCAATAAAACTACTTTGTGAAAAAATAGTTACTTTATTGCGCCCTCCCTTTTTGGCGGAGTAAAGTGCTTTGTCGGCAGCCTCAATTAAATCCTGATCGCTGGTGACACGCGTATCGGGGTAAGAGGCAACACCAATAGAGACAGTGACTCGTTCACTTCCTTGGGGCCCTGCAAATGGGAAATAATGCTCTTCAACGGCGTGCCGAATTTTTTCAGCAACGTTGACACCTGATTCCTGCGGTGTTTCTGGCAATAAGACCACAAATTCTTCTCCGCCATATCGGGCCACAACGTCTGTTCCTCGAACATTACGAATGAGAATTCGTGCTACTTCTTTTAAAACGATATCCCCAGCGGGGTGTCCATTGCGATCGTTGTAAGATTTGAAGTGGTCCACATCAAGCATGAGAAGCGTTAAGGGGCGGCCATACCGCTGAGAACGGGAAAACTCATCTCCCAATTGGACTCTGAAATAACGCATATTAAATAAGCCGGTTAAGGAATCACTTTGAGATTCCGTTTTGAGACGTTTTCTTTCTAAATCTAATTCTTTAGACATTTCATTAAAAGCTTCTTGTAATTCTCCAAGCTCGTCTTTTCCTACAGGAGGAATTTGAATATCTGTTTTCCCTCTCGTGAAGTTCCGAATACCCTCAAGCAACAGGGATAATGGTTGAACTAAAAATCTCCACAAATAAAGCGCCAGTCCTAAAAAAAATATCAAAATAATAATAGGGAAGTAAAAACCGATTTTCCGATGGCGTTCTAACGTTTGGCGAATTTGTTCTTGTCGAACAATGGTCATCCCCTCACGAATTCCTTTCAACTGATCAATAAGCGCCTGAATTCTTTGGAGGAACTCATCACTAGAGCCGACCATTTTTCTTCTTAACTCATCTGAAGTGCTTCTGTTTAAGAAAATTTGACGCATCTGATTATCATATTGAACATATAATTCGTCAATCTCAGTGAATCGATCTTTCTCTTCATCTTCAGTGGCATAACTTCGAGCCTCAGTAAACCAGCGAGCAAAACCCACTCGTTCTCGCTCGCACTGATCCAACCAAATGCGATCTTTTAAAGTGAGGTAACGATACATGGTTTCATCTTGACGAAGAAGCGCCAATTCCATTTGACTAATGGCATGAACCATCGGAAAATGTCGATTAACAACAATACTAGAAGCGTCACCAACCGCCTGCGTGCTTCGAGTGCTTGTATAAACAGCCGCAAGCGAAATCAAAGCAAACAGAGTAAAAAAAGCCAATATTCTTGTTCTTACACTTGTCACAGATTTAGTTCTTTTGTGAGGTCATTGGAAGAGGGGCCGGGGGTTGAAACAAATCTTCCATCTGAGAGATCCTGAGAGCTGAAATACTAGGAACAATCAAATCAGCAGCTGCCAATTCAAAAGCAGGATAGGAAGTCGCCACGGCCACGCATTTCATTCCAGCATTATGTGCAGACTTAATTCCTTCTTTAGAATCTTCAATCACGACACATTCTTCAGGTCTAATGGCGCTGTTTCTTTTTCCGTTATTATTGAGCGCGTACAAAGCCTTTATATAACTTTCCGGATCTGGTTTTCCTTTTTCAACATCATCAGCACTAATAATACTTTCGAAATAGGATCGGATCCCCGCCGTTTCAGTAATAATCTCTAATTCGTGTTTCCGAGCGCCAGAGGCAATAGCCAATGGATAACGCTGCGAAACGGCCATCACAAACTCAGGAACAGCTGGATAGGGTAAAATTCCTTCGGACGAAACCAATTCTTCAAAATGTTTAGCTTTTTTTTGCATGAGTATCGCAAGATTTTCTGGTGTTAATGGGTACTTATTATCTTCATAAAAATGAGTGAACGCTCCCTTATCATCATTAGCTAAATATCTTTCTTTATAAATTTCTTCGGTCAACAGATAACCCGCTTCCTCTAAGGTTTTTTTTAATGCAGAGAAATGCAATGGTTCCGAATCTACCAACACGCCGTCACAATCAAAAATAATCGCTCTTAAGGCCAAAGTGCGTCCCTCCTGAAAATTAATAGGATATGAAGTCATTTGTTTGGGTTTTAAATATAAGCTCATTTGTTTCTAATAACCTGCCATGTAACCAACACTTTTTCAATCAGATTTAATCGAATTTTCTTATTGAAAACGGGAAAATGATTGGCCTCTAACTTACTTAAAAGGCGTTCATAAATTTTTCCCATTATTTTGGCCGGCAACAGTTTTCCGTTTAAATGTAGGGGCTTAAGTTCTTCCGCTCTTTGAAAATAAGACCGAGCCACTTTGGTTTCATACTCAATGAGAGTTTCAAAAGACGAATTGCGCCACTTCTTCAACAATGCCTCCCTATCATACTGAAATTTTTCAAGATGGTCTTGAGGAATATAAATTCTTCCCATCTGCGCATCAACACCCACATCGCGAATGACATTCACCCATTGAATCGCAATTCCTAATCGAATAGCGTAATCTTTAGCTTCAACCCACGGAACGCCAAAAATAGGCAAACATAACACGCCAACTGTTCCGGCAACACCATAACAGTAACTTTCTAAATCCATAGGAGTTTCAAATATATTTTTTTTGAGATCCACTGCCACACCCTGATCAATAAAGTCAAGTAAATATTGCTTGGGCAACTCAAATTTCCGCATAACTTCTATGAAGTGACTTGCTAACTCGCGGTGATGCGTTTGTGTTATCTGATCAATGGTCTCATCTGAAAAAACTTTTTTCCATGATTCTAAAAATGCCTGAGGATCTTCAACATTGCTTTGGTCAACAGCATCGTCCAACACCCGAAGAACCGCATATAACGTTTTTAATGCTTGACTACGCTCTGTCGACAAGAAAAAAAAGGCGGGTGCAAAATGACTATTTAAATAGGCTCTTTTAAGATTCGAAAGCCTTGAAATAAAGAACGTATTTTTAATATCAGACATAATTTAATATAATTGATAATCAACTATTTTCAAACCTATAAATAAAAACTAACCCCTCAAGAATACTCGATAACAAAAAGATCTACTAAACCCATACTGCACATACTGCAGATGACAACAAATTACCATTTTCCTAAGTTGACTTGGGAAACTTGAAAGAAAAAAAGTATTCTTTTTAGATGAGTTCGAAAAAATTCAATTGGATCTTAGCGATTGGTTATGTTTTTTTTATTTATGCCACCCTCAACATTGCTAGAACTCCGCTGGCGTATTTAAGGGCTCACGGTTATTTAAAATTAACTCTAAACACTTTGTTTTTTCTCAGTGCATTATCAATGACCACTTATCTCTTATGGTATAAAACACGTGAATGGTGGAGATATATATTTTTATTTTTCACTTTTTATCTTTATTCTTATTTTTCTAAGTTTACCCAAACACCAGAAGAACTTGTTCATTTTTTTCAATATGGTTTAGTCGGAGTACTATTCCTTCGAGCATTAGAAAAACATGATTTCAACAAACCATTCTCATGGGTCATGGCTTTTTTTATCGCAAGCATCGCCGGAATTATTGATGAACTTCTACAGGGACTTCTTCCCAATAGACATTATGATGCCCGCGATATTTTGCTAAATGTGATTTCCGTAACGCTCGGACTCTGTTCTTATTTTTCTCTCACAGCAACACAAACAAGTAAAAACCAAAATTCTAAATAACAAAATTCAAACAAATCTCAATATTCAATTCTTTATTTTATTTTTTGAAAATGTTTGTTATTTGATGCTCTAACCTTGTCTTTTGAGTTGTTTTTTAGAAGAAAAATGAATTCCACACAAGAAAAATTGATGACAATTAAGCCTTTCTAAATTCACTTCTATTTTACAGCCTGTTTTTTAATATATTAATTGAAATTCAAAAACTCAAACTATTGACTTTATGACATTATTCGAGGCATCCTTACATTATTAAGTGATTGGATTTTTAATATGAATTTGACACTTAAACACAATGATCGAAATTAAAAATCGCCTTGGTTTTTCAAGCAAATCAAACCCCGTTCATTCATCTAAATGGACCGGGATTTTTTTTGCCTTTTTAATGGACTCTTTTAGTCCATTGGCTCAACAGCAAACAGTATTAGATAAGGAGGCACACCTATGAAACTAAATCAAAAAATAAATTACGGAGTCGCTTGTTTATTCGAACTTTCCAAACATCCGCATGAATTCATCGACACCGAAAGCATTAGTCATAAACAAAACATTCCACTGGCCTATGCGCACAAAATCCTTCAACTTCTTGCCCACGATGGGTTGGTCTTTTCACAAAAAGGTTTGGGGTATAAATTAGCACGACCTTTATCTGAAGTAACTGCTCTTCACGTTATTGAAATTCTGGGAACAGAATCAAATTCCATTTCCCCTTCTAACAACGTAAGCGACTTACTAGAGGCTCGAGTCAATCAAGCTCTCGGCAGTTTCACGTTAAATGACTTGCTTGCACGAGCCTAAAAGATGATCTCGAGAAAAGTTCTCTGTCTTTTCTCTAGGATTGCGGCTGCTGTTTTGGTGGGCGCGACTCTTCTTTTGTCTCCCATCAAATCATGGGCGGCAGGACTCACTATTTCTAGTGGAACGGTTACGATTGCCAATAATGCCACTCTCACAAGTTCAGGCGATATCACCATTAATGGCGGAAACCTCGTCGCCAATGCTTCACAAATTATTGTTCAAGGAACCTGGACACTGACGAGCGGATCTTTCTCAGCAGGGACTTCAACTGTAACACTTAGTTCACCCGGAATTAATAAACTTGTTGGGCCAACAACGTTCTATGTTCTAGAAGCCATCACGGCCGGCTCAACAGTCCAATTCACGGCAGGAGCCACATTCTATGTCACAAACACCCTGCGACTTCAAGATGTTGATTTAAGATCGACCAGCAATGGGAGCACCTGGTATCTTCGAATGACAGGCAGCAACCAATCCATAACAAGTGTTGATGTGAGAGATTCAAATGCCTCCCTTGGGACCACCATCCAAGCTCCTAACAGTACTAACTCAGGCAATAACACGAATTGGAACTTTCCAGTTATTGATATTGGTACTAGATATTGGGTTTCAACCATCACAGGTAATTGGAATTCAACAAGCAATTGGTCTTTGGCCAGTGGAGGCGCTTCTGGGGCTTCTGTTCCTCTTTCAACTCATACCGTTGTCTTCGATGGAATAGGCGGCTCAAATGGAACATGTAACATAAACACAACCATTAACATTGCGACGTTAACCATCTCAGGATACTCAGGGACTCTAAATACCTTGGGATATTCCATTACTGTTTCTAGCGCAATGAGTCAATCCAGTGGCACAATTGAATTAGGAACAACAACACTCACGCTTCAAGGGAATTTCAGTCGCACAGCAGGAACGTTTAATTCGTCTAATTCAACCGTGACATTTTCAGGAAACATCAACCAATCGCTTATAACAGGCGGAGCGTCTTTTAATCACATTCAAATCAATAAATCTGCAAACACTGTAACACTAGGAAGTCATTTAAACTTGAATGGCTCACTCACCTTAACAGCAGGAACACTCAATACAAACGCTGCCAACAACTATTCTATTGCTGTTGGAAGTGACGTTGTGATTAACGGCGGAACCTTTGTCATGAACGCTTCCACCATGAGTGTCGCGCTTGATTGGCTTTATCAATCCGGAACATTCACCCCAGGAACCAGTACCGTAACATTCACAGGAGTAGAATTAGACACTCTTACGGGGCCAACCACTTTCTACTCTCTTAACGCCCTAACCGCAGGAACAACTTTACAATTTACTCCTGGCACCACAATTTACGTGACCAATACTTTGGCTCTTTCAAACATAAAATTACAATCAACAAGCCTCGGTGCCACATGGTACTTCAGTTTTTCTGGAACCAATCAAAATATTTCAAATGTTCAAGTTCAAGATTCCAATGCGCTAGGTGGAAATGTGCTCATCACAACAGGCAGCACAAACTTGGGTAATAATTTAAACTGGGCTTTCGGTGATGACCGTTATTGGGTGGCCTCAGGAGCCGCCAATTGGAGTGCCACTTCTAGCTGGTCTCGCGCCAGTGGTGGAACAGGCGGGGCTTCTGTCCCCACTTCAACTCACACTGTTATCTTCGACGGTGTTAATGGGAAAAACGGTACTTGTAATATTAATCTCAACGCTTCTGTTTCTACTCTCACGATTTCTGGTTACTCAGGCACCATCAACACCTTAGGAAGTACTGTCACCATCGCGAATACTTTTACTCAAACTTCAGGAACTCTCT
>JBJXGI010000025.1:0-23129 GCA_046153645.1 Elusimicrobiota bacterium
TCAAATAGAAGCGGTTTTGGAGAAAATGAGAATGGGGGTGCCTGGCCCTCACCCTAACCCTCTCCCGCAAGCGGGCGAGGGGAAAAGAGATTGATCCTTCTTTTTAAAAAAATGTCCCCTCTCCCTCGGGGAGAGGGTCAGGGTGAGGGGTTCGTTGCGCGTTTGAAGCACCTGAAAAAATCCTTTTGACGAAGCATCTTGCCTGTTTTTTCATTGGGGCGCCTTTTTTGCCTTGAATAGGATGATTATTATGTTATATTAGACTGGTCTACAACTGGTTGGTCTATTTGGGGGATTTATGACGATTTCAATTGGGGCATTTGAAGCCAAAGTTAAATTTAGTGAGCTTTTAGAAAAGGCGGCGGCCGGTGAAACTATTTTTATCACAAAACACGACCGGCTTAAAGCGAAGCTTGTTCCTGCTGAAGATATCTGTGATGAAGATGGGTTAGAAAAAATCATTGAGGCCATGGAGCGGTTTCAAAAAGAAAATGTTCTAAATAAGCCCGGGCAGGACAATTTGACTCTTCGACAGATGATTGATGAAGGTCGAAAATGAGAAAACATATTGTTGTTGATTCCTCCCTTGTGCTTTCTTGGTGCTTTCAAGACGAAAATTCTGATATTGCCAATCGTCTGAGGCGAGCCCTTATTAAAGATGTGATTCTTGTTGTTCCTTCACTTTGGTTACTTGAAATATCTAATGTTCTATTGGTTTCAGAAAGAAAGGGACGTATTTCTGAAGAAAAATCTCTCCAGTTTTTATCTTTTCTAAAAGAACTTCCGATCAATTTTGAAATTGAGGATATGGATCATGCTTTTTCCTCTGTTATTGGCTTTGCTAGAAAAGAAGGTTTATCAAGTTATAATGCCGCTTACCTTGAGCTCGCAGTTCGAAAGGGGCTTCCGATTGCTACTTTAGATCAACAGATTCAAAAAGCCGCAACCAAGCTAGGTGTTGCGTTATTTTCTTAGTAAAGTCTCTCTGTGGAAATTTATTTAATGCGGCACGCGGAAGCGGTGCCAGAATTTACTTGGGATGGGCCTGATAGTACTCGGCCTTTATCTAAACAGGGGAAAAAAGCGCTTATGGCTGCGGTTTCTTCTTTTGTAAAAGCAAACTTCCAACCTAAATGCATCGTTTACAGCACTCATGTTCGAACCACACAAACAGCTGAAATAATGAAGGGTATCGTTCCGGGAGTGTCTGTGTTTGCTCATTCAGAAATTGCCTCTGGAGCCCGAGTAGATAAATTTATTCAACTTATGCAGCAGTATAAATTAATGGCGCCCATTTTATTTGTTGGTCATATGCCAGATGTGGCGATGGCAGCTGCTCGTCTCATTCCTGATCCCTATTTACTTGAAAAACGTTTTGAACCAGCCGAAATCATGGCTGTTAAGATCACGAACTGGGAAAACCCCTTAATGATGGGACAATTCTTATGGTCAAAAACCCTCAATCAATGGTAAGAGACTCGGTACCGGTTCTGAAGTGGACACCTTTCAAAACCGATACCACTCTTAAAAACCAGTCCCCTCTCCCTTTGGGAGAGGGTCAGGGTGAGGGAAGAAGTGGGTGGGGAGCCCTCCTCACCCTAACCCTCTCCTCCCACTGTCGTGGGAGGAGAGGGGAAAGGAAAGATTCGCTTGTGTTTCAGGTGCTTATTTCCATCTTATTCATTTCATTTTTTCATCTTGTTTCTTTTTCGCAGGAAAACTCTCCGGCAGTTCAAACTCCTGGTCTTTTTGGGATGCCGGTGGGTTATGTTGTTGAGGGGAAAAGAAATGTTTTTATCTTGCGCGCTAAAAGTAAATTAGAGGCTTATAAAGGAGTCGCGGTTCATTGGGGCGACCAAATTATGACGGATTCAGCTTCTACTTGTCTCGTTGAATTTCCAAAACAGAAGGTAAAAATAAGACTGGGGCCTCATTCTCACTATGTCATTCCCGCATTTACTAAAAATACGCAGGTTCATAATTTAGAAGGAGGACTTCTTTGGATTTATAGAGAAGCTTCTCCACATCTATGGAGAATAAACACAAAATCTGCCATGCTTAGTTTTGGCGGAACAGATTTATTTTTAAAAAAAAGTAATGAAGATATTCAAATTGCTGTTCGAGCGGGTGATGTTTTGGTAAAAACAATGAACTTTGAGACAAGGTTGAAACCTTTTGCTTTATTTTCATACAAAGACAGTCAAATCCCCAGTATTCAAGGTTTAAGTAAAGACGATTTTCTCGATTGGGAGGAACCCTTTGAAAAATTCTGAATCATTAATTCCCTCAGAAGCCTTAGAAGGATTAATGAAAAAAGCTTTTATAGAAAATGCCGCTCCTCCAGGGCTTTTTTGGGATGCGCTTATAAAAGCAAAACTATTTGTCCCTATTGATTCAAAAGAAAAAATTCAGCATAACGACGATTTGCCAGATCGATTGCCGATGCGCTTAGGTTTAGATTCCAAAGGACAATATATTGCTT
The DNA here is from genome assembly GCA_046153645.1 of Elusimicrobiota bacterium. Lineage (GTDB taxonomy): Bacteria > Elusimicrobiota > Elusimicrobia > F11 > F11 > JBJXGI01. The sequence goes on from JBJXGI010000025.1 coordinate 2,483, forward strand.
GGGCGTTTACATCTCCTCAGGCGATGGTTAGTTATACTGAAAGCGATATGACTTTTCTTGGGATGCCGGCACAACTGTTATTAAAACGATTGCAATTCTTGGAATTTGACATGGTCTTGATTGGACCAGAAGGGTTAACTTTGGGTCTTGATTCTAAGTTGGTTGATAACTTGATTAAAGGTGAAGTTCCAGAAGCGCCTATTAGTGAAATTCGCAATATTCCTCAGGACGCTCAAATGTTGGTAGGGGCGCCAACAATTTCAACAGAAATGTTAGAAAAAAAATTGCTCACCCTTTTTTTGGAGTTGAAAGAAGTTGTTGCGGCGAGTTTTCTACAAATTCAAGATGATAAAGGGGATCGGTTGCTTTTGGGTTTAACTCTCTCAGATGAAAGTAAAGATGATTTACGCCGTGTTGCTTCTTATGTTGCTGGCGCCGCTGAAGGGGTCCTCGAAAAAGGGAACAGTATTGATATCACGCTTATCAATGGTTCTCTTAAAGCCGCCTTTGAGAAGTATGGTAAGAATTTTTTTAAAAGAGATTAATTTGCAAGAAACAAGAGAATCCCCTCTCCCTGAGGGAGAGGGTCAGGGTGAGGGAAGAAGTGTGCGGGGAGCCCTCCTCACCCTACCCCTCTCCTCCCACTGTCGTGGGAGGAGAGGGGATATGAAACGGAGAATATTTTTTGGCTTATTGAGTTCTCTGTTGTTTTTTTTCTCATTTTTCATTCCTTGTTTTGCACATGCCAATCCCTTTGAAACGATCGTTAAGAAAGTTGAAAAAATAACTCTCAAAAATGGGATGCGAGTCCTTTTGGTTGAACGCCCTGATTCTCCCTCAATTTCATTTACCACTTATATTCGCACGGGTGGTGTGGATGATGAAATGGGGTTCTCGGGTCTCGCGCATATGTTTGAACATATGTTATTTAAAGGAACCAAAACGATTGGAACGCGCGATTATCAAAAAGAAAAAAAGATTTTAGATGCAATGGATCTTGTTCAAGAAAAAATCCTTTTAGAGAAATCTCAAAAAGTACCCAACCAACAAATACTGGCGCAATATTCTGCAGAATTTAAGAAGTTAGAAGAGGCACACGAAAGTGTGTTGATTCGTCAAGAATTTTGGCAGATTTATGAACAAGCTGGCGGTGAAGGTCTTAATGCCAGCACCGGATATGACTTCACTAATTACAGAGTAACTCTTCCAAAAAACCAATTAAAACTTTGGATGATTATGGAGTCAGATAGAATTTTAAATCCTGTTCTTCGAGAATTTTACAAAGAGCGCGATGTTATTATGGAAGAGCGCCGTCAACGAACGGAGGCTTCTCCTCAAGGAAAATTATGGGAGCAATTTTTGGCCGCGGCCTATATAGCCCATCCCTATGGACGCCCTATTGTTGGGTGGGAAAGCGATATTCATCGAATGCTTCGCCGAGACGCCGAACTTTTTTTTAGTAAACACTATGACATTAGTCGATTTGTTCTTGTGATTGTTGGCGGTTTTGAATCAGCCCAAGTTAAAACTTATTTAAAACAATATTTTGAAACTATTCCTTCGCGCTCTTCTTTACTCAATAATCGTGATCTGATTCCTGTCGAGCCTCCTCAAGAAGGGGAGCGAAGGGCCAAAGTGTTTTATGACGCGGAGCCTTCTGTTCTCATCGGTTTTCATGTCCCTTCAATAGGACATGCCGATGCAGCACCTCTTTATATTCTTGGCGAATTATTTGATCAAGGAAGATTTTCTCTCTTTTATAGAAATCTAGTGGAAAAAAAGAAGGTGGCTGCTTCTGTTTGGGCGGGTTCTACAGCTCCTGGTGACCGGTATCCGAGCCTCTTCACGATTGGTGGATCTCCTCGATTTCCCTATACCAATGCGGATTTAGAAAAGGCCATTTATGAAGAGATAGAAAATTTAAAGAAAACAGGCGCCTCTTTGGCTGACCTGAATCGAGTTAAAAACAATATTGAAGCTTCATTGGTTCGTGATTTGGTTTCTGATTCCGGGTTGGCTGATAATCTTGGTATTTTTGAGTGTTTAGCGGAGGATTGGAACACTTTGTTCCACTTCATTAATAAATTACGTGAAGTCACACCGCAGGACGTTAGTCGTGTTCTTTCGACCTATTTAATTGAGAAAAATAGAACGGTGGCCACTTTGGAGAGGGAGAAGAAATGAAGATTGTTTTGTTTGCCATTTTATCGCTGGTTCTTCCTTCTTTTATTATCGGGGCTCCTCCAAAGGTTGATATTCCTGCTCTTGATTACATTCCACCTCAGCCGGAGAGAGTTTTATTGTCGAATGGTGCGGTGGTTTACTTAAGAGAAAACCATGATCTTCCTGTTTTTAATTTATCTCTTTCAATTCGGACAAGCCCCGCGGATCAACCTGATAAGGTTCCTGATGCTTTTGTTTTTTTGGGAGACTTATGGCGATCGGGCGGAACAAAAAATAAAACGCCCGATAAATTAAATGAGGCGTTGGAATCTCAGGCGATATCAATTGAGATGGGGGTTGATTTTGAATCGATGAATATCGGCTTGTCTTGCCTCACTGATAAGGAAGAATTAGGGCTCCAATTTTTAAAAGAAATTTTATTTGAACCTGCTTTTGAGAGAAAACAATTAGAGTTGTCAAAGTTAAAGTCACTGGAAGGACTTAAAATAAAAAACGACCAATTAACGGGCATTGGTCGAAGAGCTATACGTGATTTAATGTATGGGAAAAACCATCCATTTGCTCATTCGGCTACAGCGGAATCTATCGCACGAGTGCAAAGATCTCATTTGATTGATCTTCATAAGAAAATTCTTTCCCCGGAAAATACAATTATTTCTGTGAGTGGTGACTTTGATTCGAAGTCTATTGTTTTAGAACTTGAAAAGATTTTTTCTCAATGGAAAAAAACAAGTCGAGTTGTTCCTGTGGTTAATTTGGCTCCAAAACCTGAAAATTTAGGGCCGATTGTTTTTGTTCAAAAAGATGTTCCTCAGTCTTGGGTGTTAATGGTTCGAATGGGAATTTTTAGGAATGATCCTGACCGATTTGCATTAGAAGTGGCAAATCAAATTCTTGGTGGAGGCGGCGCTTCACGTTTGTTTACGGAGGTCAGGTCCCGTCTTGGTTTAACTTATGGGATCTATAGTTTTTTTACTGAACCTCAATGTCAAGGCGTTGTGGGGATTGGAGCGCAAACGGCTTCCGGAACAACAATTGATCTTATTAAAGCAACGCAAAAAGAGGTCAACAACTTTCTTTCCAATGACATTGATTCGTTTGAGTTAAACCGTGCGAAAGATAGTTTGATTAATGCATTTTCAACTCGTTTTGAGACTTCCGGAGATATTGTTGGGCAATGGGCTTCATTGGAAATCTTAAAGTTAGACCCAGATTTTCTGAAAACTTACACTCAAAAAATAAGAGCTGTCACCAAAGATGAGGTGAAGAGGGTTTCTCAGAAATACTTTTTAATTGAAGGATCTCAGCTTTTGGTTGTCGGAGATAAAAATAAATTTAAAGGATCGCTGGAAGAATTGGGAAAAGTAACAGATTTGCCATTAGAAAAAATTGATTAATTATTTAATGCGGGAGCGAAGGATCATTCCTATTGCGCCCAGAATGGCTGACCATATCCCACTTTTGATAAGCATAGGAATGTGTTGTGGGCCGATCATGGGAATATTAAGTTTAGGGATAAAGGGTGCTAATAAAATAATTCCCAGCCCCGAAACAATGTTGCAAATAGAGAAAAAGAATAAGAATTTTGATAGTCCGCTTGACGCTTTGGCTTCAGTGACATTAACTTTGTCTGGAATGAGTGCCATTGAAATAGCAATGATTGTTTTTTTGGCTTTTTCCAAGTTCGTATTATTAGGGTTTTCTTCAATCCATTGAGAATATTCTTCAAGTAACTCGTCGAGTCGATTTAATTTTTGTGCTGTGCTAATATATTTTTGATGGGCTTCATCATGACTCAAATTTAACCGGGAGGCTTGTCTGAACGCCTCAAAAGAGTGTTTGTAAAAGAGAGGATCTGTTTTGGCTTTGTCCCAACACATACGCCCAATTTCAAGTTGGGCTTCAAATAGTTTGGGGTTCATGAGGGCGGCCCTTCTGAATTCGGTCAGGGCGGCGTCCCATTGGTGGGAGGCTTTAAGCTCTATGGCTTTAGTTAAGTGGGCTTGAGCGGATGCGGTTTCATTATTTTCCATTTGATATTCTTAATTTTGAAGTAAATTGCTATTGAAGTCAAGGTCTATGAAAATTTCTCTTATTAATATTGTGTTAATTGATCCTGAAATTCCAGGAAACACCGGAAATGTAGGGCGGACTTGTATTGGCTTAGACGCCACCCTTCATTTGGTAGGAAAAATCGGATTTTCTTTGGAAGATAAATACTTAAAACGGGCAGGGCTCGATTATTGGCCTAAAATAAAACTCGAAGTTCATTCTAAATGGGAGGATTTTTTGGCACAGGTCCCACAAGGAACACAGATGCATTTTTTTTCCACTCATGGGACGGTACCCTTTTGGGATAAAAAGTTTGCCCCTCCGGTTTTTTTGATTTTTGGCTCTGAGGGGCATGGGTTTCCAAAGAATTTTTATGAAACATACAAAAGTGATTTGGTTAAAATTCCAGTGACGGAAAATATTCGATCACTTAATTTGGCCACGGCCGTCGGTGCGGCGGCCTTTGAAGCCGCTCGACAATTAAAATTTCATTAGAAGGGTATTTATGATTGAACATGATTTAAGTTTATTGCCTTTAAAAATGACCAAGGCTCGCATTCCCTTAGCGGTGCTTTCTGAGGCCAAAAAGAGAGTTTTAGATACTTTGGGATGTTATTTTGGGGCTTTTAATGCCAAACCTGTTTCAATTCTTCGAGAAGTGATGTCTCGGGAAGTTCAAGGCTATCATGTGATATGGGGAACTCAAAAAAGAGTGTCTCCTGAGGTTGCCGCTTGGTGTAATGGAACAGGCGTTCGTGCGCTTGATTATAACGATACTTACCTCTCTAAAGAACCTTGTCATCCGAGTGATATTATTTCATCCCTTTTCGTTGCCGCTGAATTATCAAAAAATCGCTCATCAGGGTTAGATTTATTAAAAGCCATTGTTCTCGGTTATGATGTGATGTGTCGACTATGTGATGCCACTTCCCTTCGAACTCGAGGATGGGATCATGTGACGTATTTGCCCTTAGCAAGTGCGGTGGCTTGTTCTTATTTACTCGAACTAACACCAGATGAGACAAAGAATGCCATTGCCCTATCTATTATTGGTCATTCGGCCATGAGGCAAACAAGAGTGGGAGAAATATCTGATTGGAAAGCTTCTTGTGCTTCTTATGCGGCGAGAGCCGGTTTGTGGGCAGCTCGATTGGCCAAAGAAGGCTTTACAGGGCCATCAGATATTTTTTCTGGGAAGCATGGTTTTTTTCATCAGGTGTCGGGTTCATTTGAACTTAACTTAAAGAGTTTTGGAAAAAGATGGAGAATTTTAGACACACACACAAAGTTTTTTCCAGCAGAGCATCATGCCCAAAGCGCCATTGAAGCTGCCGTGATGATAGGGTCAGAGCTTCGTAACCAAGATATTCAAAAAATTGAGATTGTGTGTTTTGATGTGGCTGTTTCAATTATTGGCAGCGAAAAAGAAAAATGGATTCCAAAAACAAGAGAGACAGCTGATCACAGTATGCCCTATCTTGTGGCGGCCGCATTGGTGGAAGGAAATGTGAATCTTTATCAATATGAGTCAAAACTTTTTACCAAGAAAAATATTCAAAGGTTGATGGCAATGACGGTGGTTAAGTCGTCCAAAATTTATACCCAACATTATCCTAAGAAGATGGGGACCCTGTTGAGAGTGCAGACTCGCAATAAATCAAATGGAAAAATTGAATGGAGAGAGTCAGAAGTCTTATTGCCAAGGGGATACTCCGGTAACCCCATGAGTTGGGAAGAGGTTGAAAATAAATTTACAAATCTAACGAAAGGCGATCATTCTTCTGGTCTTCTTCTTCGCGCGCATCAGCAACGAAAAATAATAGAAGCTTGTGCTTCATTAGATGAAATTGATGATATGAAAGTTTTTTCTCAATTGCTGAGCGAATGAATTTGTGATTAAAAAAAATCCATCGTTGGTTTTTCGCCAATCCCTTAAAAGAGGCCCTTTTATTTTACCGGGAGCCTTTGATGTTTTGAGTTCACTCTTAATCGAACAGCAAGGATTTAAGGGGGTTTACTTGAGTGGTGGAGGCCTTTCTGTCAGTTATTTAGGTAAGCCCGATATGGGTTTTCTTCAGCGGGAAGATATTATTTCTCAAACGAAAAGAATAACGGAAGTTGTCAAAACGCCATTGATTGTTGATATCGATACTGGTTTTGGCGGGCCTCAAGAAGTCGCAAAAACAATCCGATATTTAGAAGAAGCGGGTGCCGCCGGCGTTCAGCTTGAAGATCAAGTGACACAGAAAAGATGTGGTCATTTAGAGGGGAAATCGGTTATTCCATTGTCGCAAATGGTTTTAAAAGTGAAGGCAGCTGTTCAAGCCAAAAAGAATTCAAATTTTATTATTGTTGCCAGGACAGATGCGAGGTCAGTGGAAGGTTTAGAAGCGGCTTTGATTCGTGCTGAAGCTTATCAGCGCGCTGGGGCGGATGTTATTTTTCCAGAAGGTCTCATGAGCAAAGCTGAGTTTTTGGCCTTTGGGCAAAAAAAGACACTTGGAACCCTTATGGCAAATATGACAGAATTTGGTTGTTCCCCAGCGCTTTCAGTTTCTGACCTGGTTTCCATGGGATACCGCATTATTCTTTATCCAATGACAGCCTTTCGGGTGGCGGCCTTTTCCATGAAAGAGGCTCTTTTGAAGCTTAAGCAACAAGGGCACAGTCGTGATCTCCAAAAGAAAATGCAAACAAGGTCCGATCTCTATAAATTAATTAACTACAAAGCGAAAGTATTAAATCGTCATTTTCGATAATAAAGATTGGGAATGACGAATAACAAATGTTGAAGGAAATTCATTATGATTGAAACTAAAACCGCCTTACCAGAAGGATACAAACCTGGACTTGAAGGCGTCATCGCTGGTGTTAGTAATATTTCAGAGGTCAATTCTGAAAAAGATACATTGTGTTATCGTGGCTATGCGGCTCATGAATGCGCTGAAAAAGGAACCTATGAAGAAATTGCCTATCTCATGCTTCTGGGTAAACTTCCCAATTCTTCTGAACTAAAAGATTTCAAAGATGAATTGTCCGCTTCTCGAGAACTTCCTTTAGCGCTTCTTTCTCATATAAAACTTTTCCCGAAATCAGCACATCCCATGGTTATTTTAAGGACGGCTATTTCGATTGCACAAACATTGGACGTTGACGGTGATAAATCAGGTCACTCTGCTAATTTAGCCAAAGCAAAACGACTCATTGCATTAACTCCGACAATTATAGCTGCCACTCAACGGTTTCAAAATAATCAAGAAATTATTTCTCCTGATCCTTCTTTGGGACATGCCGCTAACTTTCTCTATATGATTTCTGGTAAAAAACCAGATGAACAAGTGGCAAAAATCTTTGATGCCAGCCAAGTTCTTTATGCTGAACATGGTTATAACGCTTCTACTTTTTCCGCTCGCGTGACCGCTTCAACTTTATCTGACATGCACTCGGCTATTGTTTCAGCTGTTGGAACATTAAAAGGTCCTCTTCACGGGGGAGCCAATGAAGCGGCGATCGATATGCTTCTTAAAATTGGGGATGTTGAACAAGTTGAATCCTGGTTAAAGGCGACGTTAGAAAGAAAAGAAAAGGTGATGGGGTTTGGTCACCGCGTTTACAAAAAACAAGATTCCCGTGCGCCTTTTATGAAAATTTTGGCTAAGAAAATGTCAGAGCGAGTAGGGAATATGAAGCTTTATGAGATTTCGAATAAACTTGAAGAGTTAATTAAAAAAGAGAAAAATTTATTCCCGAATGTCGATTATCATTGCGCTGTTGCCTATTACTTAATGGGCTTACCCATCGTCACCTATACACCCATATTTGCCATGGCTCGAATGGCAGGATGGGCGGCTCATGTGATTGAACAGCATGATGCCAATCGGCTTATTCGCCCGGAATGTATTTATTCCGGAGAAAAAGATTTGCCCTTTTTACCAATAGAAAAAAGAATTTAAATTATTAGAATCTGGAGTTAATAAATGATCAGTCACAAAAAAATCAAATCTACCCTTCTTCTTGGAGGTTTGGCATTTTGTTTTTATTCTTATCCCTCACATCTTCACGCTACTGCCGATGAACAAACTCTCATCATTGGGAAAAAAGTTTATGAAGCTCATTGCGCCAGGTGTCATGGCCTGGATGGGAAAGGTGCTGGTTCCGATTGGCAACGACTTCCTGTTCGACCGCGGGATTTAACTTCTGGAAAATTTAAATTTAAAAGCACCATGTCTGGTACTCCACCAACAGATGCTGATATTAAATACACATTAACCAAAGGCTTGGCTGGAAGCGGAATGCCCAGTTTTGCCAATCTAGACAATGTTTCTATGAATGGGGTTATTCAATACATAAAATCTTTTTCAACCATATTTAATGAATATCAACCAAAACCCTTGGCAAATCCCTCCAATATGAAAGGGAAAGTAGACCTTAAGAAGGGGCAAGAAATTTATGCGAAATTACAGTGTGCGTTGTGTCATGGCAACGGTGGGCGTGCCAATGGGGCCTCAGCCTTTACCTTAAATGATTCATGGGGATTTCCGATTAAACCAGCAAATTTAGAGCATGGTTGGACGTATCGTGGCGGCTCCAAGCCCATCGATGTTTATCATCGTATTATGGCTGGAATTGAAGGAGCGCCTATGCCTTCTTATGATGGTGCCGTGAGTCCAGAAGATGCGTGGCAGTTGTCGAATTATGTTTCTTCTCTTCAGCTTGATGCCAATTGGATTTATGAAATAATCGCAGTGAAAGTTGATTCATTGCCTGCAACCTACGGCGATCCAAAGTGGGAGAGAGCACCAAAAACAAATATTAATCTCCAGGGGTACCATTATAAAGATGGAAAAATGAAACAACCCTCTATTAAAGAGATCTCCGCTCAAGTGCTTTTGGGTCAAGATCATTTGGCGTTTAGATTAAGTTGGGCTGACCCCGTTTTAAATGACAAAACGACCTCCGATGCCATGATGATTTCTGTTTTTCCAAAAAATCATGATGGTGATCCTCGAGCCAATTTACACTCGCTTTATACACCCAATTCCTCTGCGCTTGATGTGATGCTTTGGAAAGCATCTGAGCCTACTATTATTGGCCAAGGAAATGGAAATTTAAGCGCAGTCACTCGACCTGGTTGGATTCCAACAAACTCATATAATTCAACGGCTGAATATAAAGATGGCCTCTGGACATTGGTATTTACTCTTCCTTTAGGGGCAGATAGCCCTTTTGGCAAAGATTCAGAGTCAAGAATTGGATTTTCTGCATGGGATGGGTATGAGAGCGAATCTGGGTTAGATTACTCTGCGTCTCAATGGATCCGATTAATTAAAGAGTCCAAGGGAATAAAACATCACTAATATAAAAGTAAGCGGGAGTGGAACCCCGCTTGTTTTTTTGCACGCGTTCCCTTTGTCAAAAGCGATGTGGGAACAGACGCATCATTTTTTTTCTAAGAATTTCCAAGTTATATCATTAGACCTTCCTGGGTTTGGTTATTCTCCAGAGGCCAAACATGTTCATACCATGGATTTTATGGCTGAACAGGTTGAATTCCAACTATCAAAAATTATTCAAAATCAAAAAATAGTCCTCTCCGGTATCTCAATGGGGGGATATGTTGGGCTGCGGTATTTTAAAATGTTCCCTGAGAAAATTCGCGCATTGGGCCTTATCTCAACACGGGCATTACCCGATTCGCTTGAAACGAAAGAAAAACGAAAACAAAATATCGCCTTAATTGAATCCGCTGGTGTTTCCGCATTTGCTGAGCGTATGATTCCGGCTTTATTGGGAAAAGAAAGTTTTGAATCCGATAAGATGTTGGTGAATAAGGTGAGAGAAGAAATAATTAAAAATAAGCCTGAGGGGTTGTCTGCTGCTTTAAGAGGAATGGCTGAAAGGTTTGATTCCACTGCGCTTTTGTCAGATATCAATTGCCCGGTCTTGGTGCTCTCCGGAGAAGAAGATTCTGTTATTCCTTCCTCAGAAATGGAAAAAATGGCCCATCAGTTGAGAAAAGCTGATTTCCGGGTGATAAAAAAAGCAGGGCATCTTCTCCCTCTTGAACAATCAAATATGTTTCACGAATCTTTTCTTTCGTTCTTAAAGAAAAATGTGTTGTAAAAGACACGTTTGAGGTAGACAAAAAAATGTTTATCAGGTAACCTTTTAGTATCTAAAAAGTTACCAGGAGATAGTATGAATGTTATTGGTTTGTTTCGGTCCACTGAATATATTGGAGCCAAAGAACTTAGGGTTCATTTGGATAAAATATTGAAAAGTAATCACCCTCTTCGAGTGATGCTTCATAATAAACCCACTGTTGCCATCATTCCGGATGATAAATATATGGAGCTTTTAGAGTTCATGGAGGATATGCGCGAGTCTGGATTGTTATCGAAAGCGGTGAAAAGGTTTCATTCTAAAAGTCGTAAAAAAAATGCTTGGTTTTGGAGTGAAGAGTGGCAGAAAGGTGAAAAGGAAGTAGAAAAGGAAATTCGTTTTGGAAAAAAGCCCCGCCGCGCAGCATCAGCAAAAGATATTATTGACGAATTAAATACATGATTTTTGAGCGCTCAAAACATTTTAAAAAATGTTATCAAGCCCTCCCTGATAAAATAAAGAAGAAAGTTAATAAAGCTCTTTTTTTTATGGAAAAAAATCCTCGTCACCCTTCGCTCAATGTTGAAAAATTGGAAGGAAATGAAAATATCTGGTCAGGACGGATTGATAGAGATTACCGGTTTACTTTTCAATGGATTCCTGGTGGAGTATTTTTACGGAAAGTGGGATCACATGAAAATAGTTACAGAAAACCTTAGCGTGGAACCAATTTTATCGATGATGTGTTATAATGGCCATGACTAAAATTGAAACACTTCCCCAAATAAATATGAGTCATACGATCGACGAAAAAACCAGTAAAGAATTTTCTGACATTGCTTTTCCTTTTATGGATGAGATGTATGCTGGCGCCTTAAGAATGACCAGAAACCCTCAAGGCGCGGAAGATTTGGTTTCAGAAGTATTCACCAAAGCCTGGAAATCGTTTCATCAATTTGAACGCGGTACCAATATGCGTGCTTGGCTTTATCGAATCCTCACGAATTCCTATATCAATCAATATCGGCAAAAAAAACGTACTGGAGTTCCCGTTAATATTGATCAATATGAGAATCAAGATGAATTTTATATTTACAATAAAATTGCAGAGACGACTGAGGATAAAAATCAAGATCCTGCTAAAGTAATAGCTGAAAAATTTGCGGAGCAAGATATTTTGTCTGCAATGGATAAACTCCCCGATGGATATCGTGAAACCGTTATCTTGTCTGATTTGCAGAGTTTATCGTATGAAGAAATTGCTAAATCGTTAGATATTCCTATAGGAACTGTTCGTTCTCGTTTAAATCGCGGGCGCCGATTACTTCAAAAAATGCTTTGGGATGAAGCGGTCCGCTCAGGATATGTCACTGATAAAAAAATGAACCCTATGAAACGCTGGTCATTTAGGCTTTTTCGATCTCTAGGAGGGAAGTAACATATGGCCAGTTGTGAGAAAATTCTCCATAGTATTTGGGAGTATTTAGATGGAGAAACGACAGTTGCTAGTAAAAATGATGTCGATAAACATTTGGAGCTTTGCAGAGGCTGTTTTTCTCGCTTTGAATTTGAAAAAACTCTTAGAGAGCAAATGAAAAATAAAACTTTTAAATCATGCCCCGAATCAATTAAAAAGAAAATACAAGACCTAATAAAACGCTATTAAAAAAATGAATCATTTCGATATTTAACCAGTTAATAACTCTCCTCATGAATTTATTTAATTTTTCTTTATTTTTCATCTACATGGGTGCTCTTTTTCTGTTAATGGTTTATGGGCTGCACCGTTTTTGGATTCTTTACCTATATTGGAAATTCCACAAGAAACCATCCGTTTTGTCCCAGCCAGTTTTCTTACCACAGGACACCATTCCTTTTGTTACTGTTCAACTTCCTCTTTATAACGAATTTTATGTTTCAGAAAGATTAATACAAGCGGTCGCGGATTTAGACTATCCAATAGAAAAATTAGAAATTCAAGTGCTGGATGATTCAATTGATGAAACAGTTGAAAGGGTCGCAAAGGAAGTTGAAAAATTCCAACTTAAAGGAATAAATATAAAACACATCCGGCGTTCTAATAGAGACGGTTTCAAAGCAGGCGCTTTGGCTTATGGCCTTCAAACAGCGCAGGGAGAATTTGTCGCTATTTTTGATGCAGATTTTATTCCGCCCAAGGATTTCCTGAAGAAAACAATACCACATTTTCAAAAACCTGAAGTTGGGATGGTCCAAACACGTTGGGGGCATATTAATGCATCCTATTCTCTTTTAACTCGCCTTCAGGCACTTTTTCTTGATGGTCATTTTATGTTGGAGCATACCGCACGATACAAAAGTGGATCTTTTTTTAATTTTAATGGGACCGCGGGTGTTTGGCGGAAAAAAGCCATTGAAGATGGGGGAGGCTGGAGCCCTCGAACATTGACCGAAGATTTAGATTTGTCTTACCGGGTTCAACTGGCAGGGTGGAGATTTATTTACCTGCCTGACTATGTTTGCCCTGCTGAACTTCCGGTTGATATTTCTTCTTTTCGATCTCAACAACATCGTTGGACGAAAGGGGCTTTGCAGGTGGCTCGATATATCTTGAAAGATATTTGGAAAGCTAAAATTCCTTTTCATACAAAAATGGAATCAACGATACATCTGACAGGGAATGTCGGTTATTTATTATCTTTAATTATCTCTATTTTAATACTCCCTAGTTTGTATTGGAGGAGTGAGTTTGAATCTTGGCTTCTTTATATGGTGGAGCTTGTTGTGTTTTTTACCACCACTGTGTCAGTTGTCTCATTTTATATCGTTTCCCAGAAAGAAATTTATTCTGATTGGAAAACGAGAATTAGAGACATTCCAGCTCTTCTTTCTTTTGGTATAGGCATGGGACTTTTTAATACACGTGCTGTTATTGAGGGCCTTCTGGGGCATCAATCAGAATTTATTCGAACTCCAAAATATAACATTCAAAATAAAAGTGATTTATGGATAAAGAAAATATATTCAAATAAAAAGAAGAAAATTTCTTGGATGGCTTTGTTTTTTTCTCTGTATTCAGTTGTAACTATTTTTATTGCTGTCATCTTAAATCATTGGTTTGTTTTGCCATTTTTATTCCTTTTTGTTTTTGGGTTTTTCTATATAGCTTCTTTATATTTACGGCCCTCTTTTCAAGAATGATTTTTCTTTCTTAAATGATGTCTTGAATGGTTAAGCTTTCTTCTTCCAAAATAATCCTGTTTTTAGGACTTTTATCGGCGATTTTATATGGTTTTTTCCTGATCATTGATCCTTTAAATAGAAATATCATTCCTTTTTTAAGTCTATTTTTTTCTATTTTTTTAATTTACTTAATAGGAATTTTTCTTTTGGAGAAGAGTCCCTTCCAGCTTAAAAACTCTCTTTTTTTGTTAATTGGTTTTTCATTTTTATTTCGAATCCTCATGTTTTTCACTGTGCCCACTTTGTCTGATGATATCTATCGATATGCTTGGGACGGTATTGTTCAGAAAAACGGGATAAACCCTTATATTTTTCCGCCGACATCGAATCAGTTAGCTTCGTTAAGGCCGGAATGGCATTCTTTGATTAATCATCCCGATGTGCGAACGATATACCCTCCCGTTGCTCAAATGTTCTTTTTGATTGGTTCTTTTTTTTCATCATCAATTATGGCGCAGAAGTTTTTATTTTCATTCTTTGATTTGGCAACAATAGGGGTTTTGTTTCTGATTTTAAAGAAGAAGCAGTTGCCACTGAAAAACATATTTATTTACGCTTGGAACCCCTTGGTCATTTTGGAATTTTCTGGTTCGGGCCATATTGATAGTTTGATGATATTTTTCTTGTTTCTTGGGTTTTACTTTTGGGAATGCTGTCGGATTAAATGGTCGCATTCATTCTTTGCTATTTCTTTTTTATCTAAATTTACATCTGTTGTTATGATTCCTTGGTTATTGTTAAAAGAAAACGTGCGGAAGATTTGGGTGTTTGTTTTTGTCATTATCCTGTTGAGTCTTCCTTATCTTTTTCATATGGGGGAAATAATCCACGAGTGGTCAAGCGCTGTTAGCGGAGTAACGACTTTTAGCAAGGATTGGGCATTTAATTCCAGCTTCTATGGTTTGTTGGGTTGGGTTATTAAAAACACTCTATATCGAAAGATTTTTATTGGTTTATGTCTGATTCTGTTCTCATTTTGGTGGGCACAGAAAAATAAATTAAACCCCATTCAATATGCGTTTGGATGCTTTTTTTTGCTTCTATCTTTTAGTCCCATTGCTCACCCTTGGTATGTTTGTTGGTTGGTTCCTTTTATGGTGTTCATTCCCTTGCTTGGAGGGATCCTTTGGTCGGGATTGATTGTGCTAACTTATCATGTCCTTATTAGTTACGTCTCAGAAGGGATTTGGAATTTATCATCATCCATTTCTATCATTCAATATTTCCCCGTGTATTTGTGTTTGATTTTCGAATTCTTTTATAGAAAGAAAAAAGGAAAATTAATAATCAATTATGACAATGCTTAACGTTAATATCATTATTCCTGCACTCAACGAAGAAGAAGCCATTCAAAAAGTATTAGAGGAAATTCCTAAAAATTTGGTTAAGAAAATTATCGTCGTTGATAATGCTTCAACAGATCGAACAGCTGAGAAAGCAAATGCATTGGGAGCCACGGTTGTTTCTCAAAATAAACGCGGCTATGGTCGATCGGTTCTTAAAGGGTTGGAATCACTTGATGAAGATTGCGATACTGTTGTTATTTTAGATGGAGATCATTCTGACTTTCCTGAAGATTTAGAGCGTTTGTTAGAACCGATAGAGAAAGAGGGGGCCGATCTCGTCATTGGAAGTCGTACTAAAAATGCGTCTCCGGGTTCACTTATGCCTGTTCAGCGGTTTGGGAATTGGTTGACGTGTGCGCTTTTGAAAATTTTCTACGGACAAGGTTTTACTGATATGGGACCTTTTCGAGCCATGAAAAGAAGCTCTTTATCCAAATGGAAAATGGAAGACCCTACCTTTGGGTGGAATGTTGAAATGCAAATTAAAGCCCTTAAACATAAAATGAAAATTATTGAAGTACCTGTTAGGTATCGCCCTCGAATTGGAGAGAGTAAAATTTCTGGTAGTGTTAAAGGGTCTATTAAGGCAGGGACTAAGATTCTTTGGTCGCTTTGGAAATATAGCTAATTTTTAGAATAGAACACTTTTCGAACGATGGTGGTTAAATTTCCAGCGCTGTCTTTTGCCACTATTTTAATGTTATTTATTCCTTCGGAAAGGGAAACACTTTGACTAAATTTCCCATTTGGCCCAATGAAAATAATTTTCCCATTGGCTTCAATGGCAACGGCGCCCTCGACTGTGCCATAAACATCGCAAAATGACTCTAATCCGCTAAATTTTTGACCATCCGAGGGTGTTTCAAGTGTTAGTTTGGGTGCTTGAGAATCTTTATTTATTTTAGATGGAACAGAATAAGCTCCCATAATTCCCAATGCGTCAACAAACGCTACTCTCAAATAATATTCGCCATCTGGGATATTTTGTTTTTTAATGTCGAGAGCTTCTCCGGTAGGTGACATTTTTTCCATGAGAACTTTTTCAAATTTTTCGTCGGAAGAAATTTGAAATTTATAATTCGATAGCAGTCCTTGTGCCAGAATCGATTTTGATTTTCCTGTTTCAGTTTCTTTTTTATTTTCTTTTTGTGTTGGAGGAGAAATGACGATGGTTCCATTGTTTTGTTTAATTTCAGGCGGACTTATATTGCTCGATTTCATCATTTCAGGATGGAAATCTTTAATCCGGGCCAAGGGAACCGGCGTTTGAGGGGGAGACGATTTAGGTACTTCTGTACCAAACCCTTCTGGAACTGTAATGGTTTTTCCTTGTGCGGTGACGTCAACTTTCCCTTTATAAACATAAACTACTTCGGTTTCATCTGAACGAACGCGGGCTTGGAAGTCGGAGTTTGTTGATTTTGGTTTAACAACCATACCGCTGGGCATGATAACTTTGGCTTTTGAGGCACGAACATCTCCTTGAAGTAACTGAACTTCTTGTAAGATTTTTTCTGGTTTTAACACCACCAGCGAATTTTCATTTATTTGAATGATTTCTTTTGATGGAAATTTAACTCTGGCCTGAGCGCCTTTCATGGTGCGCAGGGTGTCTTCGTATTTGAGAATTAATTTTTCCTTCGCTGTTTTCCATTCTTCTTCCCCTTTTCTTTTATATCGTACTTCAGGAATCATGGTTACCAACTCGGCATTTCGATATTCTTCTTTAATTAATAGAACAGGAACTTTAATTTTTGTTCCTGGTAATGCGATGGTGGGATCTGATGATAATTGATCGTTGTATTTGACGAGTTCAGGCCACTTTTGTGGATCTTTTAAATACTTGTTAGCAATACTCCACATGGTGTCCCCAGAGTTGACGGTAATTTCCTGTAATGGTTCTTGAGACCATAGAGGTTCAAATCTCATTAAAAAAATAATAAGTGTAAAATAAAAAATCTTTTTCATGCGGCTTTTTGTTCTTCCATTTTTTTATTAATGTTTTTGGGCAAGATAAAAATAAAAGACGATCCGACTCCCATTTCAGATTCAACCCATATCTTTCCGTAATGGGCTTCAATAATTTTTTTACAAATAGTTAAACCCAGTCCTGCGCCACCTTTAAAATGGCCTTCTACTTGTTTGAATTTATCGAACACAGTAAGTAGGTAGTTTTCTGGGATTCCTTCTCCGGTATCAACAACAGCGCATCTCATTTGATTTCCTTCATCTCTTATCTTAACCGTAATGGCTCCACCATCGGGGGTAAATTTGATTGCATTTCCAATGAGATTTGTGAAAACTCGTTCAATTAAATTGGGGTCAATTGAAATTGAAGGGACGGTTGTATCCAATTGAATTTTTAGTTTGATGTTTGAACTCTTGGTTTGAGGGGAAAAAAGTTCAATAACTCGGTTAGAGATATCTTCAATATGAGATTCTTCAATGTGCAAAAGAAGCCTGTTTGATTCAAGTCTGGCCAAATCTAAAATATCGTTGATCATGTTCATTAAGCGAAGAGAAGCTTTATCCATCGTTTCAAACATTTTCTGTTGTATTTCAGTTAAGGATCCCGTCTGTCCGGATTGAAATAATCTAATGAATCCTCGAATTGCTGTTAGTGGATTTCTAAGGTCATGGGTAATAGAATGGAGAAATTCTTCTTTCATTGAATCAATTTCTTTTTCCAATGTAATGTCGTGGAACACAGTGACCATTCCAAGCGTTTCTTTTTTCCCTGGTGTTTGGACTTGAGAAGAACTCAAATCATAGTAGCTTTCTTTTGATTCCTGGTTTGTTAGTTTTACTTCTATTGATTTCTGGTTTTCGGGTTTTGTTAATAAATCAACACAAGCTGTTTTGAGTTCTGGGGAAGGCAAAAACTTCCAAAGTTGTTCTCCTAAAATAGAATCTTTTTGTCCGATATTTAAGATGTTTTTCGCGTTCTCATTAATGAGTTGAACACGTCCTTGATAGTCGGTCATGATAATCCCATCTCGAATAGAAAAAATGATGGCTTCGGTTTTCTTCTGTTCAATAATGACCTTTTCTACTTGAATCTCGGCGTAACCTTTCAATTTTTTTAACATTTCATTAAAGGTGCGATTTAAATCTTCTATTTCATCTTTACTTTTTATTTCAATGAGTTCAGGAAAATGACCATTTATGAGGTCAACTTCTTTAGCCACTTTCGTTATGGCGATGAGAGGAGAGGTTAATGATCTGGCTAAGAACCCTGCGACAAAAATAGCCAATATAATGGTTATGAAAACAAAAATAAGCGCTCTTTGTTTTCCCTTCGAACTATAACGGTAAGCTTCTTTGATGGTTTGTTGAGTGAGAATAGCTCCGCCTAACTTACTTACAGGCGCCGATGCCATGATCCATGATTGATTTTTAGAATCAGTGAATTCATGTGAACCCAAGCTCCCATTAAGAGCTGTTTGAATCATGCTTTGGTTGAGAGGAATAGGTTCTCCATTGGGTAAATTTCTATCTTTTGAGACGATTTCTCCATTTTTCCAAACGTAGGTAGCAAAACCGGTTAATCCAATAGATTCCTTTGCAATCATTTCACATAAGTCATTGAGAGAAAGTTTTACATAGACAGCATTTTTTCCGGTGGGGGTGTCAAAGGGAACATATACTTCCGCGTAGGTTAAGCTCTCGGTTTTTGTGACCTGAACTTCTTGTCGCTCGGATTTCCTAAAGGCTTGGTATAACGCGAAATTGCTGTGTTTTAGCAGTGAAGGATTTTTATCTACTTCTGGGGCGATGGTAGGATTGTAGGCTTTAATTAATTCTTGACCTTCATGTGAAACGGCCGCAATAATTCCAAAATGAGGAGAAGAATCAATGAGAGCACTAAGAAGTTTTTGACGTTCTTCCCAGGTTGTTTCTGGGTTTTTTATGGCTGATATGCCTATGTTAAGTTGGGAGACAAGTGAATGTAATCGTTCGTCAAATTTTTCAGATAATGATTGTGCCAATTTAAGGTGATATCGTTGAACTTCAAACTGTAGACTTTCATCGTTAATTTTAACAATGATTCTTCCAACAAGAGCCACAGGAATAACTGCGAGTGCCAAGAGTAAAATGAGAAATCGAGGGAATAATCTAAGATGAAATGAAAAGATTGAATTTTTAGGTCTTATTATCGACATGAATGTTCCTTGTGACTAGTGTAATGACTCGTGGGCTCGATTCAATGGAATAATTAAGTTTTCTTATGTCAAAACACCGCTAAAAATCAATATTAAACTTAGGTACAAAGTTGATCTGTATCTGTGATCAATTTAGTAGACTTTTCATTAAATAAATTAAAACTATTTATGATTCGAAATCTCTCCATTTTTTCTTTTTTAATCTTTATATGCTCATTCATTTCAGCGCAATATTCTCCTCAAATTGCTTTAACTTTTGATGATGGTCCTCGGCCTGCTTCAACTTATCGGTTAAGAAAAGTTCTTAATCGATACTCAATTCCTGGCACATTTTTTATTGTTGGACGGGTTGCCGATTTAAATCCTCAAGAAATTATGAATTTGCATAATGAAGGGCATGAAGTTGCCAATCATAGTTGGAATCACTCTGATTTTAAAATCTTAAGAATGAACTCTATTTTGTGGGAACTGAACAATACCAGAACGCTTATTCATCGTTTGACTGGGGAAAAAACACCTTATTTTAGACCTCCTGGGTTATCAGAAAAATATTTGAAAAAGAAATTTATTGTTCCGCATGGGTACAAAATTGTTTTATGGGATCTTCATAGTCTTGATCAAGAAGGTCATTCTTCTGAGGAAATAGCAGAACGAATATTATCGCAAGTTAAAGATGGGGATGTTATTTTAATGCATAATGGAATTATTCCGACTGTTGAAGCATTGGATTGTATTATTCCTGAGTTAAAATCCCGCGGATTTGAATTTGTAACTATTTCAAAATTACTAGAAAGTAAAAATAGAAGATGGTTTATGGTGGAGAGATGAAACGATTTCTTCTTAATAGAAAAAGGGGAGGAATAAAGGTTTTTTCCCTTATTTTTATCGTTTTTTTTACCATGGGAGCAGGATTGGTTTTTTGGCCAGGGTTTAGTCACTCGACAATTGAGATTGATGTTCTACAAGGGCAAACGGCGGGAATTATCGGGAAACATTTAGAAGAAAAAGAGCTTATTCGCAGCGTGCCACTGTTTAAATTTTGGGTGAAAATTCTAAGAGTGGAAAATAAAATTGCCGTTGGTAGATATCGACTCAATCAGGGGCAATCTTCTTTTTGGATTGTTCAGAAGCTTGTGCAAGGTGATACTTTTAAGGTTCGAGTTATTATTCCTGAAGGATACTCTTCTTGGCAAATTGCTGAGCGGTTAGAAAATTTAAATATAACCAAGAGAGATGAATTCTTAAATTGGGTAAAGACTCATAATTTAGAAGGATATCTTTTCCCTGCGACATATGATCTTGATATCGGGTTAGGCGCTTCCCATGTGGCCACTCTTATGACAAAAGAATTTGAACGACGCTGGAGCCTAGAATTTGCGGAGCGCTCAGCAGCTCTTGGTCTAAATCAAAAAGAAGTTGTTGTGTTAGCCTCAATTGTAGAAAGAGAGGTAAAAATGCGAGATGAATTACCTCTTATTGCTTCCTTATATTTAAATCGGTTCAAAAAAGGAATGAAGTTGGAAGCGGATCCAACAGTTCAATATGCCTTAGGTGAATGGAGAACTCGATTAACTTATG
>JBJXGI010000034.1:0-70286 GCA_046153645.1 Elusimicrobiota bacterium
ACATATCAACTATAAAGCTCATCTGAAAAAAATAATTTCTTTAAATACATCGAATCCTGAAAAAAAAGCCCAAAACGATCTTATTGCTGATATGAATAAAACACGCCAAGTGATTGAAAAAGCCGTTGGCAAAATACAACTTCTTCGTATGCCACACGGCATTGATGGCCCTTGGATTCGGGATGCGGCTAAACAAGCAGGCTTCGTGTTGGTGAACTGGACATATGGCACTGATTGGAACCCTGCTCCTTTTGAAAAACAAATTCCTGGATATGTGAAAGGCATAAAACCTGGTGGGATTATTCTCTTACATGACGGCTGGCCCAAAAGTGATAAATCTCTGGCTATTACCGAAGCCCTTATCCATGCCGCAAAAGAAAAAGGTTATGAGATGGTTACAGTGGGAGAGTTGTTGAAATAATTTACTTCTCTTTCATTTGTACGGGACTCGCTGGAATGGCATCGATTCGTATGATTTTCCCGGTTTTTTCTACTTGTCCAAAATTAAGTACTCCGGTCGGACAGCTTTGAACACAGGCCGAACACCGCACACATTCGGGGTCTTGCATTGGGAGGCCTTTGTTGGCAAAATTCATGACATCAATTCCCATATGGCAGACAGAAGTACAGACATTGCAAGAGATGCATTTCTTTTTATTGGAGACAATCGCAAACAAACTAAAGCGTGAGTAAATGTGCATGAGGGCAGCCAAGGGACAAAAAAACCGGCACCAAACTCGACCAGAGAAATGAAAATAAAGCCCCACACCAATAATGCCCGCGAGTAATAAATCTACAAACCAAACATAATTAAAAATAGGCAAATGATGAAAAACAGTGTCATATGTTTTTTCCGCCCAACCAATATGCATCCAACCCAAAATTCTAAAAACTAGAAGTGCGAAGGCCATTACCAATATAATTTGACCTGCCATATTAAGTTTATTCCATTGAGGGCCATGTGGCATTTTTGTTCTGTGGTCATCGCCTAAGGTTTCAGCCAAAGCGCCACAAGAGCAAATCCAACCACAGTAAGCGCCTTTGCCCCAAAAATAAATAATTCCAGGAATGATGACAAAAGTTTGAACTGCGCTGATGATAAGCCAAGTCCATAGGGGTTGACTGGTAAATACATTCCAAAAAAAGAGCGGCCAGGCCAAAATAAAACCAAAGGCTCGCCAGTATTCCCTGCCATGACCATATCCAGCCATGGGGAAAAGAGCATCAGCTATTTGTTTCATCACACCATGATCAAACACTCCGCTGTGGCCCATCCATGGGAGAATAATATAAGGAAGTAGAAAAAGCGGAATAACTTGAATGAATGCCAACGACCACGTTTGTAATTTAACATAGGGTGTTTTTCTCTTTTCGATGCGTTTCCAACCAAAAAATAAAATAAGAACACAGTACGCCAATGAATAATAAAACCCTGGTTCGCCCACGGTTACTTTTAAGGTGGTAGAAAAAGCAGAAGTTGGTTCACCCCAGTGGGCGGTTAAGTTATACGGGAACCATTGATTTTGAGAAAATACGTCGCCAATTTTGGATATTTGTTTGAGTAGGGGAATGTGGTCGAAACCACTGAGACCGGTTTTTTTCCAATGATAAATAAAAGTGCAAATGAGAAGGGCTAGGGTCAGGGTTATCTTTTTACCCCATGTCCATTCTCCGGTGATTCGAATATCAGAGCGTCTAAAAAAATCAAGAGGCGCTTCACGCCCAATCATGGCAAACACGACATCATTAGGAAAATTCGTTTCTCCGTTTTTTTCAGTTTTTATTGTTACGGTATCGGGCGAAATATTTTTTAATGAAGAGCCCATATAGAGATTTAGTTTGCCGGTTTCATTGCTTTGGGGCATAAAACTGCCAGTGGCGGTGGTGATTCGTTCTGAGGTTGGGTTTGAAACTTCTGCTTCGGCTTGAGGATTTTGAGAAAGCGCCATCACCATTTCAATGTTTTCCGGTTTTGCTCTGGCAAATTCAGGTTTGCGGTAACTTAAGGAAACTCGGGCGCCAGCCTTGGTTAGCGCAATGGCTGTTTCCATGGCGCTATCACCGCCGCCAACAACCAAACAATTTTTCCCAGAATAATCTTTCGGATCATGAAGACGGTTATAAACTTTATCTAGTTCTTCACCGGGAACTCCGAGTTTGCGAAAGTTTCCACTGCGGCCGATGGCCACAATGACTTTTTGTGCTTGAATACTTCCTTCTCCTCGAAGGGGCACTTCGAAAAATTTCCCTTTCTTTTGAATGTTTTCTGCAAACGATTTTCTGACCTCGATGTCTTTGACTTGAGCGCGAATTTCATCTAATAAGGGTTCTTTGACTTGGGCCGAAACGGTAATGTCTCCTTCAGGAGTCATATCTTTGGGGTAAGTAAATATGGGTTTTCCTTTAGGAAAATTAATAATAGTTGAGAAAGGTTCGCTGGCTTCTAAGAGAATGAATTTAAGACCTGCTTTTTTAGCTTCTTTGGCCGCCGACATTCCACTCAATCCTCCTCCAATAATAATAAGGTCGTAGGGGGCATCGTTTTGAGTTGAGGAGGGGAGTTTTTGGAAATTTTTGTCCGCCAAAATGGTTTTGACTGCTTTGGCGCCAGAATCAATAGAGAATTTGAGGAGAGGGATTCCTTTGAGGTCTCCAACAACGTAAATTCCTTGAATATTGGTTGAACCATCTTCTTGTAGTTCAGGAAGTTTTTCTATACTGCCACCTGGCCATTGTCCGTGTAACCATTTATAATATTTTTGAACAAGCCCCCACATGAGATTCTCCTTATATATTGGTCTAGATCGTCAGGGGATTTATAGCATATTGATTGAAAAGATTTTGAATTTGATACAATTCACGCCTCAAGATCGCTAAGCTGCGTAGCGGTCAAGCCGGCGTGGCGGAATGGCAGACGCGTCAGACTCAAAATCTGATTCTCTTCGCGGGAGTGTAGGTTCAAGTCCTATCGCCGGTATATATCACATTAGGAATCGGCACTATGAATTCATCTTTATTAATTAAGCAGGCGCTTCAGCTTAAACCAGCTCAAAAGTTTATTGTTATTGAAGCGCTTGTAAATAGCCTTGATACTCCTGATAAAAAAATTGAGGCTGAATGGATTAAGCAAGCTGAAAAAAGGCTTCGCCTTTACAAAAAGGGAAAGCTTAAAGCTGTAAATATAAAAGATTTTTTATAAAATTTTATATTCAATCCTTGATGATTGTATTCTTATTTTGGCTTTTGCCCATCAACATCGAAAACCAGAATATTGGAAACGAAAAAATTAACTTCTATGAACGTCCTTCTCACTGGTGCTTCTGGTTTTATTGGAAGCTGCTTTCTTAAAAAACTTAACCTTCTTGGAATTGATCAAGTTTGGCTTACGGATATTGCTAGTGAGGGATTTGCTCACGCCAATCTTCAAGGTAAAAAATTCCAAGGTTATATCACTCGTGATCAATTATTTTCAGAGATAGAAAAAAACAATTTAAACCACATTAACTTGGTTGTTCATTTGGGCGCTTGTTCCGATACAACAGAAAAAAATAGAACTTATCTTCAAGAAAATAACACCGACTATAGTCGAAAATTAGCTCAATGGTGTCTTGCTAAAAATAAAAAATTTCACTACGCCTCAAGCGCTTCTGTTTATGGTGATGGAAAACAAGGCTATAGTGACGACTCTTCTAAAGTTCATTTATATAAAGCGCTCAATCTCTATGGAGAATCAAAGTTGTTGTTTGATCAGTGGGTCATCGATCAAAAGTTAGAAAAACAGGTCGTTGGGTATCGATATTTTAATGTATTTGGCCCCAATGAATACCATAAAGGTGATATGCGGAGTTTAGTGAGTAAAGCCTATGACCAATTGGCCGCTGGGGAAAGAGTGAAGTTATTTGCCACTTCTCGCGCTGGCTATGGTGATGGTTCTGAAGAGCGAGATTTTGTTTATGTAAAAGATGTTATTGATGTTATGGCCTATTTTCTTGAGCATCCCGATAGAGGGGGTATTTTTAATCTGGGAACCGGACAACCCCGCAGTTTTAAAGACCTTGCCCTCGCCGTCTATTTAGCCATGAACAAAAAACCAGATATCGAATATATCCCGATGCCAGAAAAACTAAAGGGTCAATATCAATATTGGACGTGCGCTGATTTAGAAAAACTAAAGAATGCGGGGTATAATAAGCCGTTTTTATCACTAGAAAATTCTGTGAAAGATTACGTTCACAATCATTTATCGCAGAAAATACCTATCTACTAAAGCTACATTTCATTTCTTTTTTTAAGGGTTTTTACGCGTTTTCTTCCACTCTTTTAAAACTATTGAGAAAAATATTCAATTGAAAACGAATCCAACCATCGCGGCGATGAATTATGAGGGAAATAATTTTAGCCAAGCGCTCACTTGCTTCGAAGATAACAGGTTGACGTGAAATCACGGTAATTTGACCTGTTTTAAAATGGTTATTTTGTAATTCTCTGACTGTTTTTAGTTTTGCGGCATTTGGATTTGTCAAAACCTCGTTATAACTATACAAACCTGTCATTTTATTTTTCTTTAGATTGTTGATAGGAACAATAACCATGTGTTTTTTTCGATTGTATTTTTTCATTATATTGACCACATCTTTTTCTGTTTTTTCAGAAACAATCAAAATAAGATCCTGCTTTTTACTTATTTTTTTGAGTTTTAACATTGAATTTAAATCTAAAACATCTTCTTTTGTATTGATATGAACAATACTAAGGGAACCGCTTGTTCCGTCAAAGGCGTGGGCAATGTCAAGGCTTGTTGGTATTTGCCCCTCGAGTTGCTCCAAAATTAATTCTAAGGAGTCGGAGTTTTCATTAATCATATTCATCGGTAACTCAATCGTAGGTGGGAATGCTTGTTTTCGTGTGAAAAAATTGTAAGCAGAATGAAGAGCGCCCATAAAAATATAGGAGAGTGTGACAGTCAATTCAGGGGATAAAGAGGGGAGAAAAAACGGAAGAAAATAAGTAAAGGCCATACCACCGGCCCCAATACCGATAGCAAGCAAGAGGAGTTTGATCCTTTGAGAAATGAACCAACCCCACTGCGATGATGTGTTTTTCCCAATGAAAAGTTTTGGGTGAATGAGAGTGGCAAAGAGTCCGGCATAAATAAAAACAGCTTCCCAGTGGGAGATCGTTCCCAAAAAAACAGGCAACACAAAACTGAATATTATCCAGCGCCCAAGTGAATCTTCTAAAAACCCACCAACCGCCGTTATTCTATTAAGCCATTTGGATTCTGATTGAGTATTTTTACCCATCCAAGTGTAGATTATGCTTAAGGGATTAAAAATAGAAAGAGCTTGAGGATTTTTAGAGTGAGTTAAACGGCGTAATTTTTCCAATGCTTTTGATTGATATTTGGATATGTTTGACTGCGTAATACCCAGATCACTAGCGATTTCTTGTTGGGTTTTATTAAGAATAAAGTAGTCATACAAAATCTTGGCGTAACGATGTCCCAATAGCTTTTCTAGTTGATGTTGGTAAGTTTGTACTGTTTTTTTGTCAGAGGGTTTATTATCTGATTTGATAAGTTTACGTAGTTCGGCGATTGCATATGTTTGTCGTTTGGAGATGTTTGCCTGAGAGACATTTTCATTCTCAGCAATTTGTTTTTGAGTTTTTTCTTCTATAAATCGTTCAAGTAAAACTTTTTGGTAGAGGGGTTTGAGTTCTTTTAATCGATGTTCATTAGACCGTACCAAATCATGATCTGATATTTCATTTGGTTTAATTAATTTGTTTAGTTGTTTGAGCGCATTTGATAGTTGATCACGAAGAGCTTCAACAGTGATCCCTCTTTTAGCAGCCATTTTTTTTAGAGATTTCTTCGCAATAAAATGATCTTTCAAAATATCTCGATAGGACGTTTTTAGTTTATTTACAACAGCTAAATGAGTTTTAACGAATTGAGCATTCGAATCCTCATTTGAGTCGACTAGTTTCCTTAGATTTTTGAGCCCAATAAATTCCCGACTTTTAATGGTTTTATTAGAAACCTTTTTTTTGTCGGCAATAAATTGGAGAGTTTTTTCTTCAACAAAGCGAAGGTATAAAACTTCAGCATGAGAGGGCTTTAATTCATCCAAGCGTTTCAAATGGGTTAAAACGAACTGACGATCCGATGGTTCATCTGATTGGATTAGTTTTTTTAGACGTTTTAAAGCCGTAGAAAGCATAGAACGAATGGCGGGTGGTGTTACTCCTTTTTCTTCCGCAATCTCTCTCAAAGCGCTTCCTTTAATAAAATGGCGATATAAAACATCTGAGTGGGATGATTGCAGTTCTTTTAAACGGTGTTGGTTTGCCTTAACCATGTCGCTGTTCTCAGAATCAGCCAATTTTTTTGTTTTCTGCTTTTTAATTTGAATAGCGCTTGGTTTTTTCTCCCGGGCGAGTATTGTGTTTTCTTGTCTTAGCAACGTCGTTTTTTGAGAACCTTTAATAATATGCGGCGCTTTTTTTTCTAATTCGATTCGTCCTTTTGCCAACAATCTTTCATAGAGTTGATTTCCAGGCCAGATTTTGAAATTTTCCACAATAAAAACATCGGTATCGTCCGCAGAAACTGGGTGTTGAAAAGTGCTGGTTTCTTCTGATGCGGTAGAATAACCATCAGCGATAATTTTCCGTATTCTTTCTTTGGTAAGGTTCAATAGTTTTCCGATGGCTTCTAAAGTATAAGTTTCTCCATTTTTAGTCCCTATTCCAAAACGCAACTTCAAAATAATTTGATCTCGAGGTGTCAAGGCGGATAAAACTTTTAAAACTTCCTCTTGATCTGTCATATGAATTTCAGAGCCTTTTTGGATTTCCTCAAATCCAGCGTCCAATGAATTAGTTTTCAGTGGAATCGAACGCAGCTGCTGTACTTTTTCAACTGAAAGCCCCATTTTTTCAGCTATTTCATCATTGGTTGGTTCACGATTTAATTGATTTCGTAATTGTTTTTTAATTTTCTCAAGAAGATTAAGTTCTTTATCGAGATATTGTGGAATCCAAATTGTTTTTTCTTTTCGATATCCTTGTCGCATTGACTCTATAATCCAATCTTTTGCATAGGTAATAAAAACATAGCCTAATTGAGAATCAAATTTATCGATGGCTTTCATAAGGCCAATCACTCCATCTGCAGCTGCCTCTTCTTTATCTCTTCGATTTGATTGTTTTGCCAAGAACATAACGAAGTAAGTATATTTTTCAACTAAAAAATTACGAAGTAACATGTGATCCATTGGAGGTAAATTTTTGGCACGTAAGGCATGAAATAAATCTTTTTCTTCTGTTTTGGTTAGTTTTTCTCCTGCGGTTGCCATGGTGGTTTTTATAGTTTTTATGTCAACGTTATAATCTTTTACTGTCGCAGCATTAGCTGGTTTTTTCTTTTTAAGAAGACTGATATCACCCGCAAACCCGAGAACCCATCCTCGCTTTTGAGCGATGAGATTATAGATAGCATGGAGAAAACCCATGAAGATATAAGAAGAACTTGGGAAAAAATATGCAAAACCCATGCCCCCTATGCCAATTCCAATAGCAAGTAAGAAAAGTATGAGTCTTTGAGGAATAAACCATCCCCATTCAGATGATATGTTTTTTCCTATAAAAATTTTTGGGTGAAGCACTGTTGCAAAAAGACTGGCGTAAACAAAAACGGTAACCCAAGGAGAAAGTATTCCAAAGAGAAGGGGAAAAGCAAAAGTGAGAATAAGCCAGCGTGTGATAAATTCTTCGAAAAATCCACCGATTACAATTATTCCGCGCCGCCATTTGGAATTGGGATCCGCATATTGTCTGACCAAAACATAAACCAAAGACAAGGGGCTTAGGATAGACGAGAGAAGAATTCGTAATCCAAGCTTAAGTAAATGAGAGGGGGGAAATCGAATGTGTTTTATCTCAACTTCAACTATTTCACCATGGGATACCTTTAGGGAAATTTCTTTACTGCCTTGGGGGCCGCTTAATTTGATACTAAAAGGGTTGTTACGGGTTGAAATATCTTCTGCCGTATCTAAGGTATGGGGGTTAAGGGCGCGCAGTGTTTTATTGGAATTTTTATGCTCGAGTGCGGCTCCTAAAATGGCGCCTCCCGGGAGACTTGTGGCGATGGGTGGCGATAAAAATAATTTATCGCCATGAAAAAGTTTATCAAGCGGAGTTTTTTCTTGAGAAAAGACGCTTAAGTAAGAAGTACCTTTCCCTATATCTATTTTTGTTATTTTGGGAGTAAATTGAATGACAGTGTACCCGGCATCAATCAATTTCTTTTCGATCCCAGTAGAATGGAAACCGCCAGTCACAAGAATTGATATTGAAGGCGTACTTGGTTTTTTAAGGACATTTTTTAGGAAGTTATTTGCCATCTTTTGATCTCGAATTTCTGCTTCATGGTAAAAATTTTCAAAAGGTTCTAATAATTTTTTCTCTTCATTAAGAATTGGGGCCTGGGGCCTTTGTTCTATTGCTTGATATTCCTCCCATTCTCGTTTTGTTAGTTCAAAATTTATTAATTTTTTAATGAGGTAAAGTTTACGGCATTTATCTACATGCCATTTTTCTTGGGGTGTTTTCACCAGCGATTCATATGAATTTTTTTCTGCTAAGTTCATTTCTCTCATTAACTCATCAGAGTCAATGCTTTCTGAATGAAGGATGTAAGTAATGTAATCTTTCAGGGCTGGGAATTTTTTAATTTCAAAACCGTGTTTGGTACATAGGTTTTCTGTGTATTGATAAAAATGAGTTCGACTTATTTTCAATTGTTTAAAAGCCTTGGCGAATTCAAGTAGTTCGTTTGTTTCATCTTTGGTTAATCGAGGTGTGAGTTGAGAAAGAAGTCGTGTTTGTTCTCTCTCTACCTGTTCGAAGTTAAGATAAGACTCAATGTGCCGTGCTTGGAGAAATATGTTTATGTGTGCCATCATTCTTTGAGAGGGCATGTTTTTAGAAAGATAAGACAAGTAGTCACCCATTGAAATTCTTTGACTTCTGTATTTTTCAACAACCACGTCAAATTTGGCTAATTCAGAATTAAAAATTCCAGCTTTTTCATTTTCAAAACTTGCTTTGATTTGAGCTAAATTAATGTTGATGTCATTTTGTTTGTGTTTGGCAAGTTGATAGGCCTTTACATGAGCGATGTAATGTTTTTTGTCGTCAATACCAATAACAAGAGGCGGGTTGTTTTTAAAAGTAGAAACATTCTGAGGAGTCAGTGTCATTAAGGCTCGGATGGGGCCTGAAATTTTATTCTCCCGAAAGAGATAATTTGCGATTTTGTTGACTGTCTCTCTCCTTGGGAATTGTTGAAAGGGATGGAGGTTGATAGGGCCAAAGCCGCCTTCAAGTCCAATAAAATCTACTTTCCCATTTTTGACCAAGGCTTGAATCAATGCGCCAATGTTTTTTTGTGCTTCTAAGTTCATATGAACATCTTGAATATGGATCACCATTTGACCTGTTGTCGGTTGGGACGCCCTTGGGTTGAGATATTTATTGATTCTTCCATAAGCTGATAAATCAATGGTTTCTCCTGTGATCGTGAGATTTTTATTTTTTGAATTTTTGAGAATGGTTGTTTCGATTTTCGGGAGGTTTGTGATCTGTGCGGTGAGAAACTTTTGTCGTTCATTCCAGATATTTGTTTCTTGAGAATGTAAAAATAAACAATTGTTGAAAAACAATAAAAACGAAACGATCGTAGACATGGGCTTTGTGATGATCTTCAGCATACATTTATTCTAAAAAATGCAACCGAAGAACGTCTTAACAGAATGTAAATATTTTGTAACTTTTCCGTCGGAGAAATGAATAAAATATGTAAATTAATCCTAAAAATTTACAAATTTGTTTCAACCTCTTAAGGTGATCTTAATCTCGAAACGCGAAAATGAGGGCATGACCTTTTTCAGGCGTTATTTAGCTTTATTGTTGAGTGTTTCCATTTTCTCAACTCAATGTGCATTTGTTCATGCCACCGAAATGAATTTATGGGCAGAACGTCGTGCGGTTTCTATCCCTTCTTCGACTCTTTTTGACCATTTTCCTCCAATTGAGAAAGTTGTTTCTTCTCTACAGAAATTTCCTTCTTCTCTTAAGCTTTTTGCCCGTGCTGTTCCGCAGACTCGAGCCTCCATTCAAGAGTATTATTCCTCAGATGATCCACAGGGGCCTGCGGTTGTCATTATCCAAGACATTCATTTAAATGGTGAGGCTCAAAAGAACATTGCTTCTGTTTTGCAGTCGCTTATTGCGTCTTGTCAAATAGGCGTAATTGGGATTGAAGGCGCCTTTCGTTCGTTTGATTTTTCGCCATTTAAATTATTGCCCGATCAGCACCTGTTAAGATTGGTCGCTGAATCATTTTTTCATGGGGGAAAACTAATGGCGGCGTCGTATGTTGGTGTTACATCAAATGTGAAAACCCCTTTGTTTGTAGGCGTTGATAATAAAGCTCATTATGATTTAAATGTAAAAGCCTATCTCGATTCGCAACTCATCAAATCAAAAGCATGGGACGATTTAAATCACGCTCAACAAATATTAGATGTCAGTAAAAAAAATATTTTTTCCCCTAAACATGTTTACTTTGATCAACTTTATTCTGACTATCACGAAAACCGCATTGGTATTGGCGCCTATGTGGCGGCCTTAGTAGATTTGGGTGTTAAGCTTAATTCACACTTAAGTCACTTTTCTGAGGTGATCCGACTTGAATCTTCTTTGAATTTTAAACAAGTTGATGTTGAGCGTCGGATCATCTTGAATTCATTAACTGAAAAATTAACTCGTAGTGAAATGGCTGATTTAACTGAGCACAGCATGTTGTATCGATTGGGCAAAATTGGTTTGGGCGCTTACTATCGTCATTTAAAGACGCTCTGCAGTGCCAAAGGGGTAAATCTTAATCAAAAACAAGCATTTAATAATTATGTTAGATATGTGCTGCTATCTGAGAGTATTCAGTCGAAAAATATTTTTGATCACCTTGATCAACTTGAGCAGAAATTGTTTTCTGATTTATCGCGCACGCCTGAACAACGTATCCTCATAAATGAAAGTCGTCGCCTTCTTTTAGCAAAAAAACTTGTCAACTTATCTCTGACACCCGCAGAATGGAAGGCCTATCAAAATTTGCGTGCTCGCACCCCGGGTTCCATTCACCTTGACCCATTTGAAAAATTTTACACCGCAGCCGATATTCGCAGTCATTCCATGGTAGAGAATCTATTGGCGCATTCAAAATCTTCAAATTCAATGGTTCTTTTAGCTGGTGGTTTTCATTCTCCATTGGTTGGACAATTGTTACGCGAGAAAAAAATATCTTATGTCATCATCACTCCAAAGCTGACCAAGGTCAATCGTATTTCTGGTAATGATTACTTGTCGGTTCTTGCACGTGAGAAAACACCGCTTGATAAAATATTTCAAGGAGAAAAAGTATGCCTTAAACCGCAGATAGGCGAAATTGATCCTGATTCGTCAAGTGGACCGCAGTTGATGGCAAGTACATTGGCACGTATGGGACCCTCTGCGTTGGAAGAGGCACCATATGTTGACTTCCCTTATGCTGGTCATAAACTTAGCCTTAAAGTAAATAAAGCCGCTGATCCTTCCGCTGATACTTTTAATTTAAAACACGAACTGAGTGTTGTTGGAAAAGAATTCGTTCGTTATCATTCGCCCTTTTTCTTGGTAACACTTCTGTATCCAGCACTTCTATCTATGTTCTGGGGCCAAGTCGCACTTGTTGTGGGTGTTGTGGTCGTATCATTTATTTTTGCTCGAAATCACAAGGCGACACTGAGTCAGAAGATTCTTTTGTTTTTTATTGGAGGTGTGTTGGGGGGCGTGATGGTGTCTCCGTCTATTGTGGCGTGGGCAGGTCAATGGGTTTTTGTCTTATCGATGGGTTTTCATTTCACCTTTAATTTATTTGTTTGGGCCGTAAAAAAGATGTCTCGTCGTCCCTTTTTGTTACGCCACGCCTCGTGGTTCGTTCAGTTTGCGCAGTGGTTGCCAAAAGCCTCAGTGGTAGAACCTGATGGAAATCGAAAAATTATTTTATCTTCAGATGGAACGCGTCTTGGTATTCTAAAAAAATTGTCTGATAGAACTCATTGGTTGCAGTTTCTTTGGGCTCCTATCATGCAATTACGGCGCGAATCTAGAATGGACAATCCATTTGAAATTTCTGATTTTCAGTTTCACTCCAATCGTCCGTTTTTTTCCGCAGCTCAATTGAACGAGGAGGGAAAAGCCACGGGGATGATACTGGTCGATTATAACGCAGATGTTATTCCGGCTCACTATAACTTTGAGGCACCGATAAAGGTTGTTGATTCAAGTTTTGTTTTTTTAGATGGTACCCAAGACAGAATGATTTGGGCTATTGCAGAACACAATAAAATTCAAATAAATTATTTTGACGGTGTGGGTACTCTTACCAGAATAAAAACAATTGATTTTGTTGATCCTGATGACTCTTTTTCGGAAATTAAACTGTCTGATGATGGAACTACCCTTTTCACGAAAACAAAAAAAGGGTGCTTGAAAATGTGGGAAACAACAGGAGATTCGAAATCACCCATATTTGAAATCCCATCAAAAAAGCAGAACCTTAAGATTGATCATTTCGATGTTTCTTCTTATCAAAATCATAACCCTTTGATTTTTTCATCAATAGATTCTGAACAAGGCGCGCAGCGTTTACTTGTGGCTTTAGAAAAAATGGTTTTCGTTTCAGATTTAAAGACGGGGGAAATGCTAGGAGAAGGTTATTTACTTCATGCTCCGCCAACACATGTCTGCCTTTCAGCTGATGGAAGGTTCTTTGCTGTTGCTATTCAAAATGAAGTGCAGCTTTGGAATATTGCACTTCGCCAAATGGTCCAAAAATTCTCATTTGAGTCTCATATTCAGAGTTTAACGTTATCTCGAGACGGGACTCATTTTGCTGTTGTAGTAAATGAGGCTGTTATTTTAGAAGAAACAAAATTTCCTTCAGTTGCTGCTGTTTCAGAGAGAGTAAATTTTAGCTCAGAAGATTGGGGTTTTTATAAACACACTAAAGTCCCTTTATCAATATTAAATCAAGTTGGAGACGCGCTTGCTCGTTGGTTGTCAAATTTATTGGGTGAAGCTGGTTTTATTGGTGTTGCTTTTAAAGAAGGCATGCGTTTTAAAGACACAATAAACTGGTGGGGATACAAAGGGGCGCGAGCGGGTCCCCTCCAATATCATACGGGGCTAGATTTTTCCGTTGGAACAAAGTCAGATGGATCTCATGAACAGTTTAAGGCTGGACAAGCTATTCTTGCTATGAAGAGAGGAAAGGTTGTCGGAAAGTTTGAAGATAGTATGGGAGAAACGCTCATTGTCGCTTCGGGTGAGTTTATTGTTTTTTACACACATATTCTTGTGGCAACAAATAAAAAATCAGGGAAATCTTATGCGATAGGTGATGAAGTTGAAGATCCTGATCTGATTGGTTATTTTACAAACCCACGGAACGATACCTCAACAACTTCGCGGCATTTACATTTGGGCACGGGTCGAATGAAAGTTGAACATCAGTCAAGGTTGGAAAATTTGACGAAAGGCAAAGAATTTGAAGAGTTAGATCAAATGGTATTGGACGGAATTTTAGAACTGTATAACCCAGAAGAATTCTTTGACCCTGAACAACTGGGTACGTTTGAAACCATTTCGTATGGATTTATTGATAAAACAATACTTGTTCATCCTAATAAAGAGATAACTGGCGTATTCGACAAGTTTCGTCGGCTTATCGGTCTTCGGTATCCGGGTATCGCTATGCCAGGAGCCATAACTGAAGAAAAATGGGAAAAATTAATTGAACAAGAAGACGTTCACGTTGTCGTTGTTTCTGATCGCCCTCTTCAAGAAAAATTAGCTGAAAAGTATAAAAATCGAAAAATAATTCTTTTTTTAGAGCCCAATTTTTCTGACCCAGATGGCGATGAGTTTTTAGAAGAAATCGAATTGATTCGAAAATTAGGGCCTGTTTATGGAAAAACGGTTGGTCATTTTTTTACGGATGATCAGATATCTGAAGAATTTCAAATTGACGATGTGCTTAGTTCTTTTGATGATATGAAAACGCTGCTTCAATTAATTAATAACCCCGCGCTCTTGATGCGTTATCTTCCTACTTCCTTTTTGCGGTGGCGTTTTTTGAAGATTATTGCAGAAAAAGCCCCTTGGATTATTCAATTGAAAGCTATTTTTGGTGAAACAGGTTTATTGTTGAAAGCATCAAATGGGCATGAGATGAATTATCATCCACCCAAAGAATTAGCTCTTGCTGATTTTGTTTCAACGATGAATCCAGCTCTTACTACTAATCAGTTTGGATGGATGCCAAATGAATTACTTCTTCGTGTCATCGCTCCTTTAATCCTTCTTCTGCCAGATCAAATGAACTTATCTACAATGCGTCGATTCTTTCCTCCAGAAATGGAAGAAAAAATCAACCATCACGAAAAAGTTTCAGATTTGTTAAATGCGGAATCAAAAAATATAGGAGATTTAATTGATAAAGAGTCTCCATCGGTAATTAATATTGTCTTTAAACTTATTGCAGATGGAACTTCTTTAGGCTTAGATCAGCTATTGAGAGTCTGGGAAGATATATTTTTGTTGGAATCCCCAATAGAAGACGAGTTAGATGATGAAGAGGATTCTCAGATTGAAGTAACGTATTCTTTGGAAATTGTTAGTACCGAAGATGAAAGTGTTGATGAAGTTCTTTTTAATCGTTGGATTAAAGGGACTCCTCTCGAGCAATATATTGAATCGATAACAGTTGTTATAAATAGTCCGAATGAATTAAAAGGTCAGTTTAATCTGAAAAATAACTTGAAAGGAGATCTTAGTGTCATATCAGGTCAGGTTCGGCCTTTTGTTGTGAAAGCAAATCAAACAGGTGTAGTTACTGACATTTTAAGTCCTGGTAAAGGTTATAGTGAATGGATTATTTGGAGTATTTTAAATGACTTAAAACAGAAAGGATTTCAAACAGTTCATTTTTCGGTTAATTCTAGTGAAGAAAACCAGCCGAATTATCTTTTCTTTTTTGGAGATGAAAATAATAAAGGTTTTATTAAGCGGTGGAATGAGAAATGGCGAACTGTTTCTGTAAATGACCCAATCTACGTAAGTAGCGATACTGATTTTGAACGTTGGATTATCATCGTTGCACTTCAGCAATTTGATATGAAAGATGTTCGTCCAACAGAAGAATGGTTAAATGGTGAAATTCCTGCTATGGAAATAAAGCGGCAACATTTAAAGAAAATAGATGCTTTCGCTAAAGGGACCCTCAAAGCGGCTTAAGTTTCTAAGCATTAATTATTAACTTCTTACTTTGGAAACCTAAGAATAAATCGAATTCCTTTAGAACATTTAGTCCAATTAAACCTGCGATTCTTCTGCTTTCCGGAGGTAAGTTTGCGCAACCAAGTTCAACTTTTTTTAATTCAAAACCAAAGAACTTAATTTTTGGTGCAATTACAATAGGAATATATTCAGTTCCGCTCGCAGTGATCATTTCGATTTTATTTTTAGGTTTTAATGGGTTTAGCCCCAAAGCAATTGCCGTTGCTATTGAGATTGTTGTGATACTGGAACCGGTGTCCAATGCCATCAGAAGTGCGTGAGAAGATTGATATCCTTCAATATAAAAACTCGTAACAACTATATGCGTTTTATGGTCTATATTAAGAGGAAAGAATTGTTTCTTATAATGCATAAACATATCCTTTAGGAAGAGAATCCTCTGAATGATCTACCATGATGACCCCTTTAGGACCAATAGATTTTCTGTATATAACATTCCTGTTTGGATCATGTGCCAATAAAACACCGGCAAGAGGAGTTGTGGTTTTTTCATCAATTTTTGTGAGTCGATCAATTTTTCAGATATAATAATTAAAATTTTTTATGGAGAGCTAAATATACATATGAAAAGAAAGTTTTTTTTGTTTGGAATGTTAGGAATTTTAATGGCTTGCGCGACGGTTCCTTATACCAATCGCAAACAATTTAATTTGATCTCTCCAGGTCAGGAAATGCAATTGGGTGAAGAAGCCTATGCCGATATTCTTAAAAAAACACCTAGGTCTTCTAACCATCAATGGACTGAGATGGTTAAGCGAGCTGGAGCAAACATTCAAAGAGTGGCCGAACAACCAGATTTTAAATGGGAATTTAATCTTCTTCAGGGAAAGGAAGTAAATGCTTTTTGTCTGCCAGGTGGAAAAGTTGCGTTTTGGGATGGCATCATACCGATTTGTAAAGATGAAACGGGTATTGCTGTTGTTATGGGGCATGAAGTGGCTCACGCTTTGGCTCGCCATGGGGCAGAACGAATGAGTCAAGGAATGGGAGCACAGATTATTGGTCAAGTGTTATCTCTTGGGCTTGGGAAAGCAGACCCTGCTGTTCGTGAAAAAACCCTTCAGCTTTATGGTTTAGGGGCTCAAGTGGGTGTTATTCTTCCTTTTAGTCGGGGAAACGAGTCCGAGGCTGATCATATTGGTCTTATATTAATGGCCAAGGCAGGGTACGATCCGCGACAAGCTGTTGAGTTTTGGAAAAGAATGGCCGCTCAATCTGGCGGACAAAAACCTCCTGAGTTTATGTCGACCCATCCCAGTGATGAAACCCGTATTCAACAGTTAGAAAAATGGTTGCCTGAAGCTCTCACATATTACACTGCTAAATAGAGGTGTTTTTCATAAGAGTTTATACCTGTTTTTGCACTGAAAAGGGTAAAATAAGCCTATTCAATGCGAAATAAACCTATTCGATCTGTATGCTTGGTTTTTAACCCTCAAAAGCTTCGAGCAAAAGAAGAAATTCCAAAGTTAAAATCGTGGCTTTCCAGTCAAAAAGTCCGTGTTTTGTCTTTGTCAAAACTTTCAAAGGCCGATGCGCTTATCACTTTAGGGGGAGATGGTACGATTCTTTCGGCTGCACCTAAAGCAGCCGAGTTAAATGTCCCTGTATTGGGAATTAATGTCGGGCGACTGGGTTTTATGACTTCAATGGAAATGGACGAAATGTACTCAGAATTATCAGATTGGCGTTTGGGTGCATGGAGTTTGAGTGAAAGACTAATGTTAGAAGTTAAGTTATCTTCTCAAAAACAAGTTTCTTACGCACTTAATGATGCCGTTATTAGAATTGGAACAACCTCTCGTGTCATCTCTGTTTTAGCTTCTATTTCTGGGGAAAGTTTAGGAAGATTTACGGGAGATGGGCTTATTATTGCAACCCCGACTGGATCGACCGCTTATTCATTATCAGCGCAGGGCCCTGTTGTTCACCCCGATTTGAATGCTCTTATTTTAACACCCATTTGTCCTCATGGTTTTACGCAAAAACCAGTGGTTTTCCCATCAGATAAAGTTGTTGAATTAAAGCTTGATACGCGCCGGGAAATTGGCGATGTTCAATTATGTTTAGATGGGCAAAAAGTTTTTCCTCTCAAAGAATCTGATCGAGTGACAGTAAAACCAAGTAAAATGAGACTCAAACTATTTCACAAGCCGAGCGTATCGTATTTTAATGTTTTAAGAGAAAAACTATCGTGGGGAGAGAATTAATGAAGAAAAGTCGCAGTTTAGGTTTATTGATTGGAATCATTCTCATGGGATCTGTTTGTTATGCTCAAGATCGCCATGGAGATCAAGGTATCGGTTTAATGGCAGGAAGCCCCACGGGTGTGAACTGGAAATATTGGATTGACAATAAATTCGCTTTTGATGTCGCCGCCGGTGTCGCACGGAGTGAATTTAATGTTCATGCGTCAATTCTTTATCATGAATTTGATTGGCTTAGTCGAGCCGCAAAAAAAAGTACTTTTTTTTCTGATATCAAAAGTAATGGTGAACTTCCCTTTTATTTTGGAGTAGGCCCTAAATTATTATTTAGAGATAAAGAAGAATTTGGAATTCGGTTTCCTGTGGGAGTGAGTTTTATTCCGAATGATTCTCCCTGGGATTTCTTTGGCGAATTTGCTCCCATTCTTAGGGTTACACCCAGTTCAGGTATAAATGCAGATTTCTCGATTGGTTTTAGATACCATTTCCCTGCCATTCGTCCTCAGGTTGGAGAGTAAATAATGGAAAAACTTCAAGATTCGATAGTCTTTCATAAACAAGATCGAATTGATCCTCGGTTTCTTAAGGAATCGGGGTTTGAAGTATTTACTGGAAATGAGTTGTTGGTCAAAGGTTTTATTGAAGCTGGTGTTGGCCTTGTCACCGGTTATCCTGGGTCGCCTGTTTCGGATGTTTTTGACACGATACATGAAATCTCACCCTATTTAGCTGAAAAGGGTATGGTCGCTCAAATTGCCAATAACGAGGCTTTATCAACAGCTCGATTAAATGGGGCCCGGCAAGCGGGGTTACGAGCTGTTTCAGTAATGAAATCTGTTGGGCTTCATGTCGCCGCTGATGCGCTCGCTGTTGGAAATTTAATGGAACATCATAAGCCCGCAGGGGGCGCCATTGTTGTTGTGGGGGACGACCCATGGAATGAAACCACTCAGATTAATTCTGATTCTCGCTACCTTTCAAAACATCTCCATATGCCTGTCATTGAACCTTCTTCTTTTCAAGAATTAAAAGATTGGATTCCCTTGGCTTTCAAAATTTCTGGAAATTCTGATTTATATATTACTTATGTGGTAACGACCAATCAGGCCGATGGTGGAGCTCGTGTTCAAGTATTTTCGCATCCAGAACTTGCGATTAGTCAGAAAAAACAAACAACCTTGTCGAGTGAAAAAATTTCTATCAAAGAATCAGTTCTCATTCCACCGCACACTTCTCAGCGAGAGGCCACATTAGAAGATCGATTTCATCGCGCTTTAGCTGAAGCCAACGTTCTTGCTCTTAATCAATGGTTGGTGCCACCTGAAGATAAAAATTTTATTGGTTTTATTAGTTCAGGACTTTCGGCTGCGTATTTAGAAGAGGTGCTAACAAGATTTGGATTGTGGGGAAAGTTTCCAGTTTTAAAATTAGGAATGACTTACCCTATTGATGAGACAAAAATCGCAGAGTTGGCTTCAAAAGTAGGTCATATTATTGTGGTTGAAGAAAAAAGAGGTTTCGTTGAGTCTCAAGTGGCTGAGATTCTTATTCACCTTCATCAAAAGGGTGTTTTGTCTGATCAGCCTGCGTTATGGGGAAAAAAATTTCCCAATACTGAAAAAGGTTTTCCGGAGAGAAGAGGTTTAAATGCTTCTTTGATCATGGAAATTTTGGGTAGTTTATTTTTGAAATGGAAAGATTATATTCCCAGTCATTCGGTTGGATTAATTGAGCGAGAGTTAACTGAAATTTTAAACACCAAATCATCCTCCATTCGTGTTCCGCTGCGAACACCGACGTTTTGTCCGGGTTGTCCTCACCGTGATTCTTCTGCTGTAAATCTGAAAATGAAAAAGAATTTTTTAAATAAGAAAAAGCCCTTGGATATTATTTTTCATGGTGAATCAGGTTGCCATTCCATGCTGCAATTTGCCCCCAATGAGGGTCTCATGCAAAATTATTCAGGTATGGGACTGGGTGGAGGAACTGGGGCTGGTATGTCTCCTTTTATCACTAATAAACAAGTTGTGTTTTTAGGTGACTCCACATTTTTTCATTCGGGACTTATCGCGATTTCTGATTCAGTAAAAAATAATCAAGATATTACCTATATCATTCTCGAAAATAAAACGACCGCCATGACCGGACACCAGCCCACTCCAGGGAATGATTTCGATGTAATGGACCGAGAAACAGATCCGCAAGATATTGAAAGAGTGGTTAAAGGTTTGGTTCCCGCGCATGTTTTTGTTAAGCGTATTGATCCCGCTGATCGAAATAGTTACCAACCCTTATTAGAAGAAACCGTTTTAAAACCCGGTGTTAAAGTTATTATCGCCGATAAAGAATGTGCAATTACCTATCACCGGCGCTTGAATGCGGAGAAAAAACAAACAATTAAAGAAAAAGGATATATTGCTCGCGAAGAGCGAATGAATATTACGCCTGAAGTTTGCGAGTTTTGTTTAGAGTGTACTCGTCAAACGGGTTGCCCGGGGCTTACCATTGCTGAAACGCCTTATGGGAAAAAGATTGCAACGGATTTGTCTACTTGTGTTGATGATGGTGCTTGCGCGCGTACAAAAGCTTGTCCTTCTTTTGAAAAGGTTATTATCCAGCGTTCTCAAGCTGTTCCGCCAAAAAAATCTTTCCAAATTAATCCCGCTGAATTACCTGTTGTTCATTTTGAAGAATTTGGCGATCGTTGGTCAGCCTATACCGCTGGTGTTGGAGGGATGGGGGCTGGTTTGGTTAATTCCGTATTGGTTAGAGCCGCTTCACTAGAAGGCAAACATGTGACCTTTTTAGATAAAAAAGGACTCGCCATTCGAAATGGTGCTGTCTATGGACATATTGTTATTTCTAAAACAGAACCTATTTGTTCGCCAGTGATTCCTTATGGAAAAGCTGATTTGCTCATTGGGTTAGATATTTTAGAGTCAGCTCGTGCTGTTGATGCTGAACTTAATTTGCGGGTTGCTCACCCAGGGCGCACCTATGGTGTTATTAACCGCCACAAACATGAAACTGTTTTATCATTGATGGGAAGAGAAAGTTTTGATCCCGATGAACTTGAAGTTGCGCTTCAAAAGAAAATTCGTTTGGGTGGTTTGTTGTCTATTGATTTTTCAGATATTTCAGAAGAATATCTAGGCTCCAAACTTTATTCAAATATGATTTTATTGGGAGCGGCCTATCAAAAAGGTTGGATTCCTCTTGAAGAAAAAAATCTCAATGAAGCTATTTGTTTAAGTGTCCGATCGGCTGACCGTCAAACCAATCTCCATGCCTTTCTTTTGGGGCGATATTTATCTTGTCATCCCGATCGCATTAAAAAAGAAAATTTGATGGAAAATTTCTATGACCTCGTTAATCAAAAAAAAGAGTACTTAAAAAAATCCTCTTTGGTTTTCGGACGAGTCATAGCGAATCAATATCAACAAATCATGCACCAAATCGATCGGTGGTTAGATGTTGATTTGTCTTCACGGCTTCTCCTCGCGCACACTGTTTACGATTTGATTCGTTATGAAAATGTGGCTTTTGCTGAGCGCTACGTCGAAATTATTTGGAATTTGTATAAAAAAGATCAAAAGAAGTTTAATTTTGAATTGACCAAAAAGACCATTTGGAGTTTGTATAAAGTTTTGGCGATCAAAGATGAAGTTTGGGTGGCTCAATTGTTAATCGCGCCTGAGAAATATCAAAGAGATAAAGAGCGTTATCAGATAGATGAATCAAGAGGCGATAAAATTTCTTATGTTCATTTTAATCGTCCGCAATTTAATTTTTGGGGAAAATTATTTGAATTTGATTTGGAATCAAAAGATTGGATGCTTCGAATAATGTCTTATTTTAAGTTTTTGAGAAAAATTCTTCCTCAGTGGCACAAAAAAGAAAAAGAATTTAGAGATTGGTATTTAAACCTTATCGAAGGGATCCATTTCACTGATTCACTTTTGGTTTATAAAAACTATTGTGATTTGGCTGATTTGCCTGAAATGGTGAAGGGCTACCGAGAAATACGCTACCCGCTTATGAAAGAGGCTCAAGAAAAAGCGATCAAGATTCAGTCTGCGCTTTCTGAAATGTCACCCAAAGAGACTCTTATTCAACCTTTGAAAGTTTTATAACTTAAAAAAGCAATAATTGTTTTTGAGTCTTTAATTTTCCCTGAACGAATAGCGTTATATACTTTTTTTATTGGCCAAACTTTAGCGTTTAAGAATTCATCTTCATCTGGATTCAAGTGGCCTTTTGTCAGTTTTTTAGCGATATAGATATGGATAATTTCATTAGCAAATGCCGCTGTTGGCCAAAAAGATAATAACTTCGTTAAATGATTGCTTTTAAAACCAGTTTCTTCTTCCAATTCTCTTTTGGCGCATGAAAGTAAAGGTTCTTTATTATCAAGTTTTCCGGCTGGAATTTCCCAGGTTTCTTCTTGGACAGGATAACGATATTGTCTGACCAGAACGACATGATTTTTATCGATGAATGGAATGATTCCAACAGCGCCCGGGTGATTTAAGTATTCACGGGTGGCCTTTTTATGGTTGGGAAGTTTAATTTCATCAATTCTAAATCCCACGGCGCGGCCTTGAACTTCTTTTAAACGTTTTAGAAAAATTTCTTTTAGTTTCATGGGGTCTCCTCTAATAATATGAGGAATTGAATTTAACATTTTTTAAAAATTGAGGTGATATATGAAAATAATTAATAAGTATGGGATCCTAATTCTTTTTACCGGTTTTCTGGGCGGTTTTGTTAAAGCCGAGGAAGTTAAATCTGCACGTTCTATTGATGATATTCTCACTCAATCTAAATTTCGTCAAAAAATTTTCACCGTGGGTGTTGTTAAAAAACCTCTGAATTTCGATGATTTTATTGTTTCCAGTGATCAAGGAACTTTGGTTTTAGTTCGATTCAAAGGAATAAAACAAGATTTAAAAACGGGAGATAAAATATTTGTCTATGGCCGTCATTTAGGTCGCCCCGCTTTGCCCGGAGTCAAACTTGAAATAGAAGCAATTGAATATGCGCTTGATACAAAAACAGAAAATCGTGATGCCCTTCTTTCTAAATATGGAGTTCCTGTTCCCATCGAAGTGCCTGTCATAAAATCAACTGAAACCGTAAGTATCACCCCTGTCGTTACCGAAGCAGAATCTACCAACGACTCGTCATTCATAGAAAAGCGCCTTATGAGATTGGATGGTTTGAAACAAAAAGGACTTATATCAGAAGATGAATATAAGGCTCAAAGGAAAAGAATTTTAGAGAGCTTATGATGACTTACCGGTGATTAGAAAAAGCCTGTCGAAAAAGAAAGTCTCCAATCCGTCATTCCGGCCCCCATATTTATAAACGAAGCAAGAGAAAATAAGAGAATAAGCCGGAATCCAGCCGTTCCCCAGAAATACTGGGAATTTTCATGGGCAAATAATAAGTAAATTTTTTAGCCGGAAGCGGGTTTCTTTGACGGTCTAAAGCCTGGATTCCGGCCTTCGCCGGAATGACAATGAAAAATAGGCTTTATTTCCCGACTGGCTCAAAAAAGTTTACAAGAAATTTACCATCTTTTAAGTCGAAATTAAGCTCTCTATCTTAAAATTGAGAGCATGAAGAACTTGAATTCCCAACCCTCCCTTTTTCATCGCCTTTGCGCGTCTTTTTTGGTGGTTGTACTGTTTCTCTCAGGCACGGTTTTTGCTCATAATTTAGAGACAAATATATGGGAAGATCGCCGCCGGAAAACGTCGGCAGCCTCCCAACTGGCCTCCCTCCCTCAAGTCCGAATTTTTGATTCGACGCTCCGGCATTTTCAAAGATCATCACCATCGCTGCGTCTGCCCGTTGGGTTAAATGATCGTTCGCTCATTGCCGATCTGCAAAAAAATGGCGTAATTCGCGATGTGAAAAATGGTAGTGGACCATTCACCGTCATTTACATTCAAGACGTCCACGGCCATGCCGAGGCGCAACGCAACATCGCCGGTATGATTTTGTCCGTGCTGGCGCGCCATCCTAAGGCCACGATTGGTCTGGAAGGGGCCTCCGGCCCGATCTCTCTTCACGCGTTTCGCGTGTCAACGCCCGAGATCAACAAACAGATCGGTTCTTTTCTTTTAAACACCGCCATCATCACCGGCGCTGAATACGCCGGGTTTGCTGCGGCGTTGACACCACGCATGATCGGCATCGAAGATGCGCCGCTTTACGTGGAGAACGTTGAGGCTCTTCGTAGCGCGCTGGCCGGACAAGCCTCGGCGTTGGATCAGAAAAATGCGGACGACCGACAACTCTCCGAACGCAAACGGCAAGAATATTCTGTAGCTCTTATTTCTCTTAATGCTCAGCGTGAAGCTTATGAGAATGGTCAGGAAGGTCTCGGCACTTATTTAGCGGCTCTCTCTCGCGTTCAACCCGGAGCAGTGGCTTCGTTTAAAAATATCGATCTCTTTTTAAAAACATGGACGTTGGAAAGCACGTTGGACTTCGATCGAGCCGAGCGCGAGCGAAAAGAATTTTTTTTGCACTTGGTGCCGGCGCTCACAAAAGAACAGCTCGATAATCTCTCCGCCCGCGGCCTGGCGC
The DNA here is from genome assembly GCA_046153645.1 of Elusimicrobiota bacterium. Classification (GTDB taxonomy): domain Bacteria; phylum Elusimicrobiota; class Elusimicrobia; order F11; family F11; genus JBJXGI01. The sequence continues at coordinate 24,273 of JBJXGI010000034.1, forward strand.
TTCGCACCGGCGACCTTCGTTATCCCGACTTTTATGCTTTTCTCAAAACCTTGGCGGCGCAATCGGGCCTTTCGCTCTCCTCGACGCCGACCTTCGATCGTTATGTGAATTACACTCTACAAGCTGATTCCATTCGTGCTGAAACGCTTTTTTCGGAAATCCCTGTTTTTGAAGACCGCGTGTGGCGTGCGCTTTGCACGAATTCTCGGCAACGAGAGATTTACGAAGCCTCAGTGGCGGCAGGTTTAACCGGCAAACTATTGAAACTGAAATTGACCGCGGAAGAATGGGAGCAAGCAAAAAAACGCGCGTCCACTGAACTCCAAGCCTTTCCCTCTTTCGCTGCTTTCTACCGCGCCGCCGAAGCGCGCAACGCGGCGCTCGCCTCACGTTTTGAAACGGTACGCGTAGAATCGCCCGAAAAAGTGTCGGTGGTGCTCGCTGGTGGTTTCCACTCGGCAGGCTTAACCGCCCTCATTGCTCGGGACGCAACGGTGATAACGGTTTCACCTAAATTGAGCACGGAGAACCGATCCTTCGATAATGAATACCTCAACGTCTTCACGCGCGAAAAAACGCCGCTTGAGAAAATTTTTGAAGCGCCGAAGATTTCGATTGTGATGACCTTGGCCACGAAATCAATTCGAAATACCGCGGGGCAGATTCTCAACGGAATGTCGTTGGTGCTGGTCACGCTTATCGATCCTTTGGCTGAAGCTCTCGGGAAGTTAAGCGCTCAAACGGTTGCTTCATCTGCCAGGGGACCGATTTATGTGTCGGTCACTACAAACGGCGGCAGAATGGAAAGTGATCCGAAAAGTCCACCGCTCTTGGAAGGAGTCGTCACCGGTGAGGTGAAGGCGCGTGTGTGGGCCACGACTGAAGGAAAGAAACTCACGAAAGAACAAATCATGGGCCGCGTTTGGGGAACGGAATATTGGCACTCGCTCCCAACGCTTACATCCGCATGGGCGGTCGCGGTGTTCACTCGGATCTCCGGGTTTTCCTTAACCACTCAGCTGCTAGCAGCTCTGGTTGCCGGTTTGATTGGTCTCATATGGGCCGTTCGGAAGATTCGCGATCAACACCGGGTCACGCACAATGTCGAAGGATTGCGCCAAGTAACGCCGATCTTGATCTTTTACGGAATAGTTTCGCTCGTGGTCTTTTTGGCGGCTTATGCAGCGACGTTCAATGTAACTTGGTTGGATCCAAAAATCGCGATTCTCTTGGCTGTCGGCGCTGGGTTCTTGGTGTATCAGGGGCTTCATTATGGACGGAACCTCAAAGCGATAAATGATTCCTCCATTGCGCCGCTGGCGACGACCGGTGTTCATTTCATTGACGTGAGAAACTTGAGATTCGGTGACGTCCCCGCACAAGCCATCGAAAACGCATTTGCGCGTCCAGAGGCCCTGGGCGGCCCTCAACGTCGTCTGCTGTCTGAAAAGTGGGTGGGACACGACAGGGTTCTCACGCTCTACGAAGTGACCGAGGAGGGAGGACGGCCCGCCCCCTATTTTAGAAAGGAAGGGAAAGTCGATCGGCCGGAAGCCTACCAGGTGTTTCACATGCGTCGACCTGAACAGCATCCGTTTCTTCCGAGAGAGCTTACGGAGATATTTTTCGGAAAAGCGCTTTACGATCACGTTAAGCGAGCGAATCTCGTAGGAGTTCTGAATAATTTAATTGGTCGAATACGTGAAAATAGGTTCTTGATGATATCCACGGACAATGACCTGCAGTTGCTTCGGTTGCTAGCCGTCATTCAGCACTCGGTCGCTTTTCGCTGGGATGAAATTCTTCGGAGAAAACAGGGGGCCGTGGAAGATCAGACCGTCCCCGTTAAATTTCCGGTTGGTTATGACTCCGATGGAAATCTTGTGATGAAGTGGTTAAGGGATGAGGACGACCGGATTATGCCGCTGACGAGAAACATGGTGCGCAATACCCGGGACAAGTGGATGTTGAACGCTCACAGCGTTCACGTCATCGTCGTTGTCGAAGGAGAAATCGTTTTCAAAATCCGCGACAAGGATACTGCCGGCGGTGACGACCAAGTGGATGGGGCCGTCGGACACACAGAAGTAAAGGAGGATGGAGAACCTGAAATGCTGGAGGAGACGGCTTTTCGTGTCCTCGGGGAAGAATTTTTTAGAATGACTGCTGATCAATTGAAAGAAACCAAGGGAAAGTTTTTGCGCGAAGCTCAGAAAAACGGAGACCTTCAGCTCGTTCGCGTCGGAAAGCCGGGCATGTTCGCCAATATCAGAAAATTGGTGATTCGACCGGATGGTTCAATCTTCACGGTTCCCCTTGGTCACGAAGATGATGAGGACTGGTCCAGCCAAGGCAGCGTCGTGGAGGTTCCTTTCGAGACCGCTGATCTTTGTTTGGCGGTGATGCCGCGTAAGTTGGCGGAGGCGGGCGGATCCTTTCGCCAGAAAACCTTCGACGAATGGTTGGAAGAATTTCGATCAGGCCAGATTGTTCTTGGTCCATCCGCCAAGAATCTTTTCGGTCTCGCCAAGACGCTGGATCCGGCCCTGCCAAATGTCGTTCGGACGAAGCTCATGAAGTTGACGGAGACATCAGGTGATGTCGACTTCAGCTTCTCTCTCGGCGGCTCTAATGAATTTACCGTCGAAACGCATTCGCGTTTGCACAGCGAAGGAAAGTTCTCCGAGGTTCTTCAACTCATCGGCAACGAGCTTGGGCTCAAAGCCGACGGCCGTGGATATTTCAACTTTCGTGAGTGCGTTAAACAGCGTGGTTTCAGTGGTTTCATTCGAAACGGGCGCACGACGCTGGAATTGTTACCGGACGGAACGCTCGTTATTATCGATCCGCGCTTCGGCGATGACCACGTGTCGCGCGGCGACCGAACCATTTTTACCCGCACACGGGTCAAGGCCCAGCATAAAATTTCGGAAGCGAGATCTTGGGCTGCATTCGCCATTGAACAAGGCCTCGCTAAGAGCGCTTCGGAACCGTGGGCGTCAAAATTGTACGCCTGGATAAGAGGCATTTCAGTTAAAGATTGGGATCGCCGTTTGGAGTTTCGTGTGTTGCCGCGGCGCTATAACCTTGTTCGAGAGAAGTACCGTGAGTTTCACGAAAGAGCTCTTCGAGAAGAACAGAATGCCTTCGAGAAACTCTATAACCGTGTTTTGAAATCGGTTCGCCACCTGCAGGGCAAGTTGGGCAAACAAAAGGTCCACATTTTCGTCGACCAATCCACGGTCCTCTCGATTCTCGACTTGATTTTCTCGGAGAACATTTCATGGAGAAAGGCCGTCGGTGCTTGGTTGCGTGACGTTCGCCGGCGGTGGTGGGAGTTGAAGCGTTTTCCCGGCGCCGAGAATTCCCCCAATGCCTCTCCGGCCAAGAATGGCCACGGTTTCAATGATCCCGTCGTTTTCTCGAGCGAAAGTGGTCTCGCTCAGTCGCAAGTAGGCGAAGACCCTGCCGATGCGCGAGCGCATCAGGTGGCCGTCGAGGTGAACAAAAAACTTCGAGGACGTGTTTTAAGCAGGGTAAGCAGGGCCTACGCGAATAGTGATTTGCGTCAGCTGCCGCACTTTAACCTCGACGGCAAGAGAACGTCGTTCGAGATCACCGATCATTCGCCAAATGAATTGCCGACGCTTTGTCGAATCGGCGACCGTATTTTCATCTTCCTGCCCAAACATAAATTTGTGGATATTGGAAAGGTCGTGCACCTGTTCGATAAAAGCGGTCTTATTTTCTTCGCGCTGCCCGCTGATCTCGCTGGTTTTTTGCGCCACAGGAAAAATCCCGAGGAGTGGGACACGGAAACGATTGGACAGGAGATCGATGACATAAAGAAAATATTGGGCGACATCTACGTCCAAAACCAAGCAAACATCATTTTCACGAACGCCGATCCCTACGACCGGAGGATATTTTCCGGAACGGAATATCTTAGTCACCTTCTTGACCACCAGCAGGATTCGGCGGACGCGATAAAGGAGAAGGAGTTGGAAGTTCCATCGACGCCCTCAATTCCCGAGTTGCCGGCTGAGATGGTGGTGAATGCCGCGCCGATGGACGCGACAAAGGGGTTGGAAGATTTACCCGACGCCCGCGAGTCTCTTGCCTACCTCGACCTCCTAGTAAATAAGCCGGGTTTTTCAGCAAAGGTACCGCTTATGCCGAAGCCATCAATTCCCAAGCCGCCGGTCGAGGAGATGTCGGTTACCGCTTTTGGTGGATACTATTTCTCCTTGCCTTCCCATAAACCGACAGCCGAGGCCTTGCGCGCTTTTCTCCGTCAAATCAAGTTTGAAAACCATGGCGAAATATTCGAATTCTTGATGGGTGGCAAACCGCGACTTCTATCTGACCTGGTGAAACTGTTGGGGTTGTCCAATGAAGAGACCATCCTTGATCTCGCTGCGGAGGGTTTTTTCCTTATAGATCGCCAATGGCGTGTGCAAATGGCCGGCGAAACGTTGACATCAACTCGAGGTGTGGACGGCCGGGAGGTTTTCTTGTTTGCGAAGAAGCACTCGTTCGTAAGGACGCAGCCCGGAGCGGCGGGGTTCTGGAAGACGTGGTTTGGCTGGACGAATCTTTATTGGATCGGCGTGGTAGAAGGAATTATTTTACAAGCTGGATTTATTCGATACGTCGCTGTGTCGTGGGCGCAGGCGCCGCCGATTCCGCTTTTACTGGAAGCTTGGTTGTTCCTTTTCATCTCCGTCTATCTGATTCATTTTTTTACGGGCGTGATTCGCGCCGATGGTGAGGTTATCCACTACGATCCTTATCTCTCCTTCCAGGCCACGCTTACCGCGCAGTGGAGTTTTGTTCCGATTCTCGGTCCGTTTTTGCATGGATGGGCGAATACGCGGGCTGCGGCACGCCAAGCCGATAAGTCTGATGATATCACCGCTTTTGTCGACCGAAATTTCGTTTTGAGCCCGGCGGATCGCCGGCGTGTTGATGAGATTGTAGCTGACATCGGGCCTTTGCAGCGCGACTTCTCGCGCGGGTTTGACCCCAACGATATCGACATGGTCATGATTGGCCGACGGTTCGTGGCGCAGTTGGAAGTGATGAGAGAAGAACATGCGGAGAACGGACACTCCGGCAGGCTCAAGGCCATGGCGCGTAATGCCGCTTATCTCGCCGGGCGACTGGGGACGGGTTTCTCAATGGTGTGGGAGAGGATGGAGGAGACTTACGGCACCAACCAACCAGTTTTGTCTTTGGTTATGCGTTGGGCATACTTGAGTGGCCGACTCGGACAACGGCGACGGAATTTCGAGATGTTGTTGAATCATGGCGCGAATTTTTTACTCCGCTTGGCGCGCTTACGAAAGCCCGATGCGAAAATCGCTCATGCCGATGATATTTTGCGTGGCGCCGAGAACGATCCGGACATTGAAGCATCGCTGTCGTTCATTTTGAACATGGCCATCAAAGGCAAGCGGCCGAGTGGACTGATTATTCGTAGCATTCTTGGAGAGAACCCAGACTTGTTGAAAGGAGCGCTAAAGAAGCGCCTGATCGATTTCGCTGAAGGCCACGACAAGGCAGATGTGATGCGCCGATATCTGGATGATCAATCAGGTTTGGGCGTCATCGTCGTCTTGCCGATGGACATCATTCGCGTGGAAGACGTGGTGAAAGCGGCACGGCAAGATCCGCGGTGGACGCATGGCTCCCATCCGCGGTTGTCCATTTATTCCACCATGCCAGAGCAATTCGACATGGTCAGTCGAATTACCGGTATCGTCTACGCTATATTGGCTGGTTCCAAGGTGATCCCCGTGTCGATATTGGTAGAAGGCGCGAGAGTTATTGGGAAGCAGGCGTAGTGTAATTTTGTCCAATGACCACTTCTACATCGACTAGTTTTTTGGGATTTGGTTCAGAATGATAGTTTTCAACTCCGAGTGTTCCTGCCACCACTTGAGCATTTGAAATAAGTCCAATACGATCGATGATGCGTGTCTGGATCTGATCAGTCGGCGCATTGGCCCAGTCTATGACGTCATATCCTGCTTTTCGGAGATAAGTTGTTATTTTATACCCCATTCCGGTTTTTCCAGAAGCGTTCCAAACCTTGATTGTAATTCGATCGGCTTGTGGAGCAATAGGCTCCATTAAATCTTGTTGAAAGATTGTTTTTCCAGAAATAAGACTAGATAAAAGTTGAGTGGATTCTTCTTTCATTTTCCAATAAGGGCCAGAAGGCGCTCCAGGGAGAATATAAAAGCCGATATCGTGAGATCGAATTCTCCTGGTTTGAGAGGCGAAATAAATAAAATCCCAAAATCCCATATTTGTTTTTATTCCACTTATAATGGCCATCACAATTTCGGGAATTCTCAAGATCATATAAGGATTGGCCAATCTTTTGGTCATATTACGCACAAACTCTTGCTGACGGTAAATTCGCCCGCGATCTCCTGTATGACCTCTGAAACGAACATATAAAAGCGCGTCATTGCCTTTCATCAAGTAACGGCCGGGTTCTTTGTGAAAATGATAGTTCCCGGCATTATCATCATAATGCATGGGGTGTTTTACTTGAACCCATATCCCTCCTAACAAGTCGACAACTTTTTTAAAACCAGAAAAATCGACTTGAAGATAATAAGGCAAATGAATTTGGTCATTCGGTGCCGCTAATATTTTTTCTAAACTTTCGTTCACCATTCGCGCTGAAGCATGGGAATCTTTTGTTTTTCGAAACTGGTACCCGTAAATTTCATTTACCCTTCTAAATTTATATCCAGGAAGATCAATTCGAGTATCTCTGGGAACAGAGAGCACGTTGAGATAATTATTAACGGGATCAAGCACGCTAATCATGAGTGTATCGGTGTGTCTAGAAAAATCAGCGGCATCAATGCCAAATAACACGACAGGAACCCGTTCTCCTTTATTGAGTCTTTGTGCGACAGACGATTGATGGGCGCCGAGAATGCTAATAGCAATAAGGATCAGAGAAAGTAATCCAAAAAGTCTTTGTGCTCTTAAATGTTTAGTTTGATTCATTGATTGGTATTTTAGCTATTTTTACAAATAACTTTATTCCAGACTTCCATGACGAGTGGATGAATGGGTTTTGTTTTTATGAGTTGATAGGTCATTTTATAGGCGAAAGCTTGCCTGAACCCGCATTCTAAATCTTTCATTGCCATTTTTCTGACTTCTTTGGCTTCTTTATATTTCCTGTCGGGAGAAGAAAAATCGGCGATATAAATAATTTTGTCTTCCAATTCCATGGTTAAATCTCCAAGAGTATGAGAAGCAATTGCATGAAGGGCTTTTTTATTCGTTATCCATTTGTTTTTTAGTGCAATATCCGCCGAAACATAAGCATGTAAGATATTGGGGGAAACTCGGAGAATAAAATCTAAATTTGGGATCTTTAATTTATTATTTTTACAGTACATCCCGAGTTCTTTGGGATTCCATTCCTTGGCCCAATCATGAAGTAATCCACTTAACCGAGCAAGTTTGGGATCCCATCCATGCCGTTTACCTAATTTTTTGGCCAGTTTTCCAACAGCAACCGAATGTTTAAACCTGGCTGGTGATTGAAGGGTCTTAAGTTGTTCTTTAAGTTTTTTGTATGTCATAAGTAAATTCCTGTTTTATTGATCATTTGTTCAACTTTTTTAGGAACAAATGAATGAATAGATTCCCTGTTTTTTATTCGGCCCCTAATCTCAGTGGAAGATATAAGTGGGAACGTTCCTTTTAGGAAGAGAACTTTTCCGTGATTGTTATTCCGGTTCACCACGTTTTTGAGCGATGACTTGTTTGGGCGTTTTCCAACAATAATATGGCATAGAGATAATATTTTTTGAGGATTTTTCCATTTGTAGAAATTCTTGTAACCATCTGATCCCATAATAAAAAAGATGTCATGTGTTGGATGTTTTTTCTTATATTCAGATAAAGTTTTTACCGTGTAAGAGGGGCCTTTTCTTTTTAATTCCCAACGCGCTATTTTGAAATGAGGTTTATTGGTAAGAGCAGAAACCAATAATTTTTCTCTGATACGAGGGGAAGAAAGAGAACCTTTAGATTTAAATGGTGATTGAGGTGAAAGAAGGAAATAAACGGTATGAAGTTTAAACTGTTTTTTTGCCGCCAGAGCCAGTTTTAGGTGGCCATTATGGAAAGGGTCAAATGATCCCCCTAAAATTCCTATTCTCACTCCCTAATTTGACCAGTTCCTTCGACAATGTACTTGGTGGTGGTGAGTTCTCGAAGGCCCATGGTTCCTCTTGCATGTAGTTTCTGAGTGGAAATTCCAATTTCAGATCCAAATCCAAAAACGCTGCCATCGTGTAGACGAGTTGATGTGTTATGCATAACACAAGAAGAGTCCACCGCTTTTTGAAAAAAAGTAGCCGCTTTTTTATCTTCCGTAACGATACTATCGGTATGCCTTGAACCAAATTTGTTGATGTGTTCAATGGCCTCTTCTAAACTGTCGACTATTTTAATGGCCACAATTTTATCGTGAAATTCTTTACCCCAATCAGAATCGGTCGCTTCTTTGGCTTGTGAAATAAAACCGCGAACACGGTCATCACCACGCATTTCAATTCCCGCTTTAATATAAGCGCCAGCAATCTTCGGTAAAATATCCATCATCATGTATTCATGAACCAGAAGCGTTTCCATCGCATTACAAACACCTGGTCTTTGTGCCTTAGAATTAAAAGCAATATTGATGGCTTTCTCCATGTCGGCTTCTTTGTCGATATAAACATGACAAACGCCTTTTCCATGTCCCAAAACAGGGACAGTGGCATTGGCTGAAATATCTAAAATCATTTTTTCTGAACCGCGCGCGATAATTAAATCAACCAATCCATTCAGTCGGGACAGCACTCGAATGCTTTCTCGTTTTTCTGGCGGTAAAAATTGAACGGCGTTTTCAGGCAGGCCAGTTGATTGAAGGGCTTTAGAAATAATATCCACTAAAATTTTGTTGGAGTGGCTGGCTTCGCGCCCACCTCGCAAAATAACGGCATTTCCTGACTTTAAACAAAGCCCCGCCGCTTCCGCCGTCACATTTGGGCGAGATTCATAAATCATTCCGATCACTCCAAGGGGGACTCGTGTTTGTTTGATGTTCATTCCATTGGAGGGAGACCATTCTCTGAGTATTTCACCAACTGGATCTGGTAATTGAGCCATTTCTTTAAGTCCTTGAGCTATGGCTTCAACGCGGTTTTCATTTAAGGTGAGACGATCGATAAGAGCTGAATTTAACTTTAATTCTAAGGCTTGTTTGGTATCAATATTATTTTGTTCGAGGATGGCTTTTTTATTGGCCAAAATACCACTGGCCATGGCTTCGAGTGCTTTGTTTTTTGTGGCTGTATCGATAAGCGACAAAGTAAAAAAAGCGACCTTCGCTTTTTGAGCTATCAATTGAATTTCAGATTCGAGAGTGTTGGTTTCCATTTCTTTTTTTTATTTCGTTAATATTTGTCTTAATACGTAAGGCATAATTCCGCCATGTAAGTAGTATTCAATTTCTTGCGGGGTATCAATCCGCATGATCGCTTTGAATTCAATGGTTTTTTTGTCTGTTTTAGCTTTAACCATTACTTTCTGCATTGGTTTCATTTGTGCTGAAATTCCTGCAATATTTATTGTTTCAAGTCCTGTCAGACCATAGGTTGCGGCATTTTTCCCATCTTCAAATTGGAGAGGGAGAACGCCCATCATAACAAGATTACTGCGGTGAATTCTTTCGTAACTTTCCGCTATAACAGCCCTGACTCCAAGCATGCGAGTCCCTTTGGCGGCCCAATCGCGTGAAGAGCCTGATCCATATTCTTTCCCGGAGATGATGACCAATGAGGTTTTTTCTTTTTCATAAGCCATTGCCGCATCATAAATAGTTGTGACGGTTCCTTCGGGGAGTTTTTTTGTCACGCCGCCTTCAGTTCCTGGAACAAGCAGGTTTTTTAATCTGACATTGGCAAAAGTTCCTCGAATCATTACTTCATGGTTCCCTCGTCTGGCTCCATAGGAATTAAAATCAGCTTTTTGAACCCCATGCGCAATTAAATATTTTCCTGCCGGACTATCTAAGGCAATAGACCCTGCTGGTGAGATATGATCGGTTGTCACTGAGTCTCCCAGAAGCGCTAACACTCTGGCTTCATTAATATCTGAAACGGGCGCTGGAACTCTCTGAAGGTTCTCTAAGAATGAAGCCCGTCGAATATAAGTTGAATCTTCTCTCCAGGTAAAACGTTGTCCTTCAGGAATAGAAATTTTCTGCCATTCATCATCGCCTTCAAAAACTCTTGAGTAACGATTGGTAAAAAGCTGAACAGATAGATGTTCTTTTATTTCCTGATTCACTTCTTCTTGAGTGGGCCAAATATCTTTAAGAAAAATTTCTTTTCCCTCTTTATTGGTTCCCAATGGTTCCGTTGTAAGGTTGATGTTGATTGAACCAGCAAGGGCATAAGCAACCACCAAGGGGGGACTCATCAAATAATTGGCTCTGATATGGGGGTGAATTCTACCTTCAAAGTTTCTGTTTCCTGATAATACCGATGCCACCACCAAGTCTTGTTCTTTTATCGTTTTTTCTATTTCTTCTGGTAAAGGGCCTGAGTTGCCAATACATGTCGTGCAACCAAAACCAACCAAATAAAACCCTAGTTTTTGGAGAGGTTCACTGAGCCCGGCTTTGTCTAAATAATCCATCACGACTTGCGAACCCGGAGCAAGACTGGTTTTAACCCAAGGTTTTGTTTGTAACCCTTTTTCGAGTGCTTTTTTGGCTAATAAGCCAGCTTGTATCAGTACATTGGGGTTTGATGTGTTCGTGCAGCTCGTAATGGCTGCAATAACCACTGAACCATCTGTTAATTCCTTTCGGACATCAACCATTGTCGAAACAGTGGTTCCGGCGGAGGTTTTTTTAGAAAGAGTGGGAAGCGCATCCGCAAAAGATTTTTTTACTTCAGATAAATTAACTCGGTCTTGAGGGCGCTTTGGACCTGCAACAGAAGGTTGAACACTACTCAAATCAAGTTCTAACTTGTCAGAAAACACGGGATCAGGCATGGAATCAGTTCTAAAAAGGCCTTGGTTTTTACAATAATCTCTCACCAATGTAATTGCTTGCGAATCACGACCTGTTTGAGCTAAATAGTCTAAAGTAATTTCATCAACAGGGAAAAATCCCACAGTGGCTCCATATTCAGGTGCCATATTAGCGATGGTGGCGCGATCAGCCAAACTGAGGGATGATAATCCTTGTCCATAGAATTCAACAAATTTTCCAACCACGCCTCGTTTGCGCAGAATCTGGGTGACGGTTAGTACCAAATCGGTAGCAGTGGTTCCTTCCGGCATTTTTCCGGAAAATTTAAATCCAATGACTTCAGGAATGAGCATGGAAACGGGTTGACCCAGCATGGCTGCTTCTGCTTCAATTCCACCAACACCCCAACCGACAACACCCAATCCATTGATCATGGTCGTATGGGAATCTGTGCCAATTAATGTGTCTGGATAAAGGACAGTTGTGTCTCCGCTATTTTGTGAAAATACGACTTTTGCTAAATACTCCAAATTTACCTGATGAACAATTCCCGTCCCTGGTGGAACAGCTCTAAAGTTTTTTAGGGATTTTTGACCCCACTTGAGAAATTCATAGCGCTCATTATTTCGTTGATATTCCGTTTTTACATTTTCTCTGAAAGAATCAGCTGTGCCAAACTTATCCACTTGAACAGAATGGTCAATAACCAAATCAACGAGTTGGAGAGGATTAATTTTTTGTGGGTCGCCTCCCATATCAACTACGGCATCACGCATGGAGGCCAAATCGACAACACAAGGAACGCCCGTGAAATCCTGCAAAATAACTCTGGCTGGCATAAAAGAAATTTCTCGGTCACTGGTCTTAGTTGCGTCCCACTGGGCCAAATTTTCGATATCTTCTTTTGTGATGTTTTTTTCATCTTCCCGGCGTAAAAGGTTCTCAAGTAATATTTTTATCGTGAAAGGAAGTTTTTCTAAATTGCCGATAGAACTTTCCGTTAAAGTTGATAACCGGTAATAAGTGAAAGTGTTATTTCCTACTTTTATTTCTGCTCGTGACTTGAATGAGTCGATACTTTTCATTTATATTTCCTGGTATTATTGTTTTAGTTTAATCAAGATGCTTAAAGAGACACGTTTTTTACTTGGATTTTCACTATTAGTAAACTTTTGGGCATGGAGGGACTCGAACCCACACTCTCCGAAGAAAACAGGATTTTAAGTCCTGTGCGGGCCGCCAGAAGTCGTGGCGGCCGAGTCTGCCATCCTGCCCGCCAAGCTTTGTGGCGGGTCCGCCCTAATGTTACATAAAGACTCTTAGCTCTTGTTACTTAATAGTTTTTCTGAAATTAATTTTACGGTTTTTCGACCGTTTCCTGTTTTTTAAAATTTTTCTCTTCTTCGTGCTTCAAACCGATTAGGATATGTTTCTGAAAATACGAGTTTCCAAGGTTTTTTTAATTTTGTCGAAATGTTATGGCCTGCGTTATGTCGAAATAAACGTTTTTGAAGATTAGCGGTTAATCCTACATATATTTGTCCAGTCGTCATGCTTCTTATCACATAAACTTGAAACATATAGCCCCCTTTTGGAGGGGGAAAATTTGTTAAATCTTTTGGGCATGGAGGGACTCGAACCCACACTCTCCGAAGAAAACAGGATTTTAAGTCCTGTGCGTCTGCCATTCCGCCACATGCCCACCTACACTTATGTTTTTGAGAGGTATTAACCACTTCAAAATTTAAAACTGAAAGTTTAAAACTGTATTCGGAAGGCGCCTAATTTAGCAGATTTTGAGGAAATGTCCGATAGGATTATTATTTATTGATGATTTACGCTGTTGGAAGAGGTTCTAAGTCTTTCCAAATAGCGTCAATTTGTTGAGATGACGCAAGAACCGGTTCAATTTCTTTAACTTGTAAATTGGTCAACAATGAATTTTGGATGGAGGGTTCCAGTCGATCGGAGGTTAAGATAGATATTTTCTCGCCCTCTTTAAAGAGAGGGACCATCTGATGAGTTTTCAGCATCGATTTGATGGGCGTTGATAGTTGTTGAATATAGTCTTTAGGAATTGGAAATTTATTTTCATCATATGTTCTCATATGAAAAATTTGACTCAACACAGGGACCAATTGTTTTTCAGATAAAGCTCCCTGTTCAATTAATATTTGTCCCAATGGTCTGTGAGCCTTTTTTTGTTCCTGAAGAGCCTTCTCTAGTTGTTGGGTTGTAATAGCAGCTGTATTGAGAAGTGCGTCTCCTAATCTTTCACGATGATGTTCTAGCGCACCAGGAAGGGGGAATCGATTGGTTGTTTTATCCCAAGCCGTTTTTTCACCTGTAAAAAGAGAAAAAACAAATTGTTTAGAGGCAATGTAAAAAGCATTGGCGTTGATAAAATTTCCATAAATAATTCTTGGAACACTAAAAAGACCCTCTATTGGCCCGTAAATTCTCGCAACGGCAATAAAACGCTGTAGAGCTCTTTCGCACATAAAAAAGAAATTAACCCAAAATAGAAAGGTGATCAGCGGTGAATTGGGAAGTCCAGGAAGAATGGGGGTCCAAGGGGCGAATTTGTTTTCACATAATTGCAGTATCCAATAAGTCATTAAAAAATATCCGCCCAAACAAAGAATACTCCCCAAAGGGCCTTTCCGGTCTCTGAAAAGAGAATATCGGGTTGCTAGGTTTCCACTCCAGCCAGATTCTTTCCATTCTTGAAATGAAATTCCAAGCATCCATCTCGATTTTTGTCTAATTGCGTTTGAGTACTTTGTTGGAAAAAATGCTCGGGTAGCGATCCATTCATTTTTCTCTTTAGGAACGATGGGGCCAAAGAAAATCCATTTTCTTTGGTTTTTGATTCGTTTATATCCTTGGTGAACAAAAATAGATTTCATCTTAAACTTGTTCAGGAGGACGGAGAAGCTATAGTCTTCGGTGAGCGTTGAAAGATTGAAAACTTGATTGGTATTGCCAGCTTTTTCCGCTGCTTTTTCAATCGCGTATCGAGAAAAAGAAGTTCCAACTCCTGCAGAGGGAACCAATCCCCCGATGGTTTCTCTAAAGTGGATGTCTTTGGTGTGGTTTTCCGCAAACTCATCAGCATAGGTCCAATGTGTCCAATGTCGCAGTTTTACATTCAACGGAAATACAGGAATCTGAACCATTTCTTTTTGTGGATGAAAATAATTAAAAAGTTTTAATGACATCGGGTGGATTACATCTTCGGCATCGTGCATAACAAAAATATCAAAGTGAGTTTGTAAACGTTGTTCATATTTATATATTTCTTGAATGATAGAGTTTAAGTTGTCGGCTTTATTTGTAGGGCCAGGGTTCGGGCACATGGCTTTATGAATTCGAGGATTTACTTTTTGTATAGATTCAACGACTTTGTTGGTTTCAGGATCGTTGGGGTAAACACCAACAAACACGTCGTAGTTTCGATAGTTTATTGTTTGGAGAGTGTTAAGTAACATTTGCCCAATCACTTCATTTTCTTTCCAACATGGGATCATTAAAGCCAAACGTTGCTCTGGAAGGGAATTCAACTTCTCTATAGAAAGTTTAGGGGCTTTCCATGTTCTGACTTTGTGGAATGTTTTATTAATCCAATGCACCAAATCTAAAAATAGATCATCGATACCAAAACAGGTTGTCCCAATTAATATTGTTAAGGTCAAAATTTCAATTGCGCTCATGTTAGAATCTCCAGAAGAATTCAGCTTCCCAGCGGTGATCGGTATAATCTTTTCCATAGGGATTAACTGTTGTTTGGGACCGGCGAAGATAATCGCCTTTCATAATCATGTATCTGAGTGTTAAATTAAATCGGTGATCAGGAACAAGTTCGAATACGGGGCCATATTCAAGAACGTTGTTGAAGAAGTCATCATTTTTATCTGCGGCATACCAGAGTTGCCCTAAAATGTCAAAAGTTGTGAAATTCTTTTCGAATAGTCGTGCACCAGCGCGAAGACGAGCATACCCAATAACGTTGTGTTTATAACGGTCATAATATCCAACATCGCCATAAACATGTCCTACAAAAGAAGGAGTGAATGGTTGAGTAAGGTTAAGTCTTAATTTGTTTCCCCAAGGGTGAAATAGAGTGGCACCGAATCGAAAATCAGAGTGTTTAGGATCTGGAGTTACGTTTAAGGTTTCAAACACTTTCCCATATTCAATAAACAATGAGACAGGAATTTGATGAAAAGGATGTAAGCGGCTTCCTATTCCGGCAATTCCCACGTTATCTGAAAAAATAATGGGAGCTCTACCCGCTATTTGTTTGGATTTTGAATCGCGGTTGGCTCGAACAAATAAATAAGTTTCAAGTTCTCCATTTTGACCCCATTCCCGACCAGCTCGAATAAAGCCGGTAAAAACGCCCAAATCAAAGCGTGAAGAATAATAAGGATTGAAGTAAATTTCGCCAAAATAAGGCGTTGGAAGTAATTTCGGGAAAAAAGAAAAAGATTGTAGCGAAATTTTGGAGATCTTATTTAACGTGTCAGGGTTTTGGGAGTTTTTGAGTTTGGCATATTGCTTCTGTACTTCTTTACCATTTTTCAGGCTATCTTGAATGTAAAGGACTTGGAGTGAATAATTTTCATTATTGGGCTCTAATTTTTCAGCTGCTTTAAATGATTCTAAGGCTTTCTTTTTTTTACCTTGAGATAATAGGAGGTAACCCATTTCAGCTTGAGCTGCCACATTTTCAGGATTGTCTTTTATAACCTTTTCTAGGATTGATTCAGCTTTTTTAGGAAATGCTTTTTTCGCATTATAAAAATCATCCAACGTGGATGAAAAAGAATATGAGCCTATTAATAGAAATAGGCCAACAACGGTTAGGTTTTTCGTTTTCAAGTTGGTTCCTCGAATTTATATTTGATGTTGAATCTATTGGGGGCGACTGATATGTTGGATAAGGTGCCGTCAATCTTCCCGCGAATTTGAGGACGAATCGTAACTTAAAAGCGAGGTAAATGTCCAATGGTTTTTTTGGTGAAGAGATGAAAATTTTCCGAGGAGAAAACAAATATGGCGATTGATTTTGTTGGGATTCTTCAGGCTGCAGTTAAAAAACAGGCGTCTGATATTCATATTGTTATTGGTAAGCCTCCCATTGTCAGAATTAGAGGCGAAATTATGCCATTAGAAGGCTATCCCATCATTACGGCAGAAGATTCACAGAAACTTATTTACTCTATTTTATTTGAAACACAAAGAAGGAAATTTGAAGAGAATCAAGAGCTTGATTGCTCCTTTTCACTCCCAGGGGTTGCGCGTTTTCGCGTCAATGTTCTTATGGGGAGAATGGGGATTGAAGCGGTTCTGCGGGTGATTGGATCTAATATTCCTGATCCTGACTCATTGGGTTTAACTCCTGCCATTACTGATTTGGCAAAACTTCCGCGCGGTTTGGTTTTGGTGACCGGGCCTACGGGGTCAGGAAAATCAACCACATTGGCTTCTCTTATTAATATTGTAAACAGTACACGTAAAGATCATATCCTTACCATCGAAGATCCCATTGAATTTGTTTACGATCATAAACAATGCATTGTCCGTCAGCGTGAAGTAGGAACCACCACTCATTCTTTTGCTAATGCCCTAAAAGCGGCCCTGCGAGAAGACCCCGATATTATATTGGTCGGAGAGTTGCGAGATCTTGAAACGATTTCTTTGGCTGTTACCGCAAGTGAAACAGGTCACTTGGTGTTTGCCACACTCCATACCACAGACGCCCCTCAAACCATCGACCGAATTATTGACGTGTTTCCACCTCACCAACAACAACAAATTCGAGTTCAGTTATCGACGACGTTAAAAGCTGTTGTTTGCCAAACTCTTTTACCGTTAAATGATGCCGTGGGTCGAATTGCGGCTAGAGAAGTAATGATTGTGACTCCGGCCATTGCAAACCTTATTCGCGAAGGGAAAACCCATATGATCTACAACGCCATTGATACAGGCACAAAGTTCGGCATGATTTCGCTTGATAAGGCATTGATAGACTTGGTTAAAGCGCATAAAATTAGTTTGGACGATGCCCTCATTAAAGCCAAAGACCCACAAATGGTACGAGGCGCGTGTTCAGGCGGAGCTTATTAAATGGTTTCCATTAAAACACTATTGTCTCTAAAAGGGTTTCGTGATATTCCTGCGCAAGCACTGGAAAAATTAGCAGAGCAGATGGAAGAAAAAGTTTTCCCGCCAGAAAAAATTATTATTAAAGAAGGGGAGAAAACCGGGTGCCTTTTTATTTTGCTCTCCGGTGCTGTTCGTGTTGAGAAGAAAACAGAAAAAGGTGAACAGAAAGTGGTGGCCCGACTTGAGAATCAAGAGTTTTTTGGTGAAATGGCACTTTTAAACGATGAAACACATTCGGCCTCAGTGATTGTTCAAGAAGAATCACGTATTTTGATTTTGCCAAGAAAAGTTTTAATAGAATTAATGCAAAAAGACCCCACATCTGCTCTCACTCCTGTTATTTCACTGTTCGCAGGTGTTAGTTCTCGACTGAAAAGGACAACTCAAGAATTGGTTTTGTTATTTGAGGTAGCCAAAAAATTAGGAGGCAATCTTTCCATTCGGCAATTATTGTCGCAGGTTGGCGAATTGGTGAAAAGTCAAATGGGTGAAGATATTTCCGCGGCGTTTTATGAATGGATCTATTTTAATTCTGAATACACGCTTATCCAGAAATCAGGGGTGTTAACTGATACTTGTCCACCCGTTATTGATCCTCAAAATGTCCCGCTTTTTCAATTTCTGGAAGGGGATCTTATTTCCATTCCCGAACTCTCAGGTGGCTCAAAAATATTTGGGTTTTCCCAAGGACACTTAATTTTGGTTAGAATAGGGGTATCAGGTCGTCCTTATGGACTTATGATCTTTCACTCTGCACTTCCTCATTCGTTTGATTCAGGAGAAAAACAAATGCTCGAAACTCTGAGCGCTGTGTTAGCTCCCGCGTTTCAAACCGCAGAGTTTAAAGAAGAAGAGGCGGCCCGGTTGAAATTAGAACGAAGTAAACAACAAGGATACCCTATTCAATAATGAAGAATATTTTAAATGCCGTAAAGCTTGCCTATAAAACCGCGGATGATAAACTAGGTGAAGACATACTTGTCTTAGATGTCCGCAAACAAACAGCCTTAACCGACTATTTTATTTTTATCACCGGAACTTCTCACCTGCACATTCGTGCGCTAGAAGATGCCCTTCGTGAAGAACTTAAAAAAGAAGATCTCAATCTGAAAAGAACAGATGGCAAAAGAGGCCATTTGTGGCGGGCTCTTGATTATGGTCGTCTTATTATTCATTTAATGGATAAGAAGACCAGAGAGTTTTATGCCATTGAGCGACTTTGGGATGAGGGGGAAGTCGTTAAAATTTCATCTCCCGTTGAGAAAAAGAAAACGAATAAAAAGCCTCTCAAAAAAGTTAAAGCCAAAATAAAGCCCAAAACCAAATCCAAAAAAATTAAGAAATAATGGCCATTTTTAATCAAATTAAAAACTTGGTTTATGACCAGGTTTCTCTTGTTTTAAGCGCCAAAGGGAAAGTATTGAATATCCCCGCATTTGATTTAACTGTTCCACCCTCTAAAGTGCCGGGTGATGTGGCTACCAATGTGGTGCTCATGGTGGCTAAAGAAGCCAAAGAAAACCCCAAAAAGTTAGCCGAAGAAATTGCGGCTCAATTTCCGACCAATGAATTGGTTTCTAAAGTGGAAATAGCGGGCCCCGGGTTTCTTAACTTCTGGCTCACTGATTTAGCTCTTCAGTCAGAACTTTTTGATTTGGTGAGCGGGAATTCCACTATCCATTCAGGTTCGAAAGAAAAAATTCTTTTAGAGTTTGTCTCCGCCAATCCCACCGGGCCCCTTCATGTGGGGCATGGTCGTGGGGCCGCGTTGGGCGATTCTCTAGCAAGAATTTTCAAATATTTAGGCCATGAGGTTATTTGCGAGTTTTACATCAACGATTCAGGTGGTCAAATAAGAAAATTGGGCCTTTCAACAGAAGCGCGTTATAAAGAAATAAAAGGCGAAGCCTTTGATTTTCCCGAGGAAGGATACAAAGGTTCCTATGTTAAAGATATCGCTCAAGATATTATTGATTCAAAACTTCATTTAAAAACAGTCACCGATTCTCAGATGGTTTTTGATGAAACTGATTTTGCCGGCTATGCGAGTTCAAAAAATTTAAAAGTGATTCAGGAGTCGCTGAAAAATTTTGGTGTTCATTTTGACGAATGGTACCCAGAATCACGTCTTCATAAGTCCAATAAAGTTTTAAGTTTGTTGAAAGATTTACAAAAAAAGGATTTGGCTTATGAACAAGAAGGGGCTGTTTGGTTTAAAGCCACTCAATTTGGCGATGAAAAAGATCGAGTCCTCAAAAAAGGAAATGAAGCTCCCACCTATTTCGCCTCAGATATTGCTTATCACGTTGAAAAATTTGACCGCAAGCTTGATAAGTACATTAATATTTGGGGTGCTGATCATCATGGATACGCGCAACGTTTGAAAGGAGCTCTTAAAGCCATTGGGTTTGAATCTGATCGGTTAGAAGTCATTTTTAATCAATTGGTTTCTATTAAGGGGGGGCGTTTATCAAAACGAGCGGGTGATATGGTGACATTGCAAGAACTTGTTGAGGAAGTGGGGAAAGACGCCGCCCGTTTTTTCTTCGCGCTTCGAGGTCCTGGAACTCATTTTGAATTTGATTTGGATTTAGCCAAAAAACAAGCGTCCGATAACCCTGTTTTTTATGTGCAATATGTTCACGCTCGTTGCCGATCTATTTTTAGAGAGGCTGAAAAAAGAGGGCTTTCTACGGATGTCACTTTTTGGAAAAATAAGCCACTTGCAGAAAAAGTGGCGGACGCTGAAAAAGATGTGCTTCTTCATCTTGCCAGTTTTGATAAAGTGGTTGAACTGTGCGCTAAAGACCGCAGCAATCATCATTTGACGGTCTACTTATTGGAATTGGCCGGTAAATATCACAGCTTTTATGAAAAATGCCATGTTTTGGTTGAAGATCCTGTGACTCGGTCATTTCGATTGGCATTGGTTGAGTCTATTCGTAAACGTGTTGCCGAAGGACTTGAACTTTTAGGCGTAAGCGCCCCAGAAAGTTTATAGGAGAATATATGAGTTGGGAAATCATCGCACAAAAAGCCCTTTTAAATCAGGCTCTCACCAAAGAAGAAGCGTTGAGTATTTTAAAAGTCAGTGATTCTGAAACTTTCGACGTTGTTGCCGCCGCCGCTAAAGTGCGTCATAAATTTTTCGGAAAAAGAATGAAGTTAAATTATCTAGTGAATATCAAAAGCGGACTTTGTCCCGAAGATTGTCACTATTGTTCGCAATCAAAAGTGTCTGATGCTGAAATTCCGAAATATCCATTGTTAGACAAAGATTCTGTTATTGAACAAGTGGAGCGCGGAATATCGGTTGGAGCCAAAAGGGCTTGTTTGGTTGCCAGTGGTCGAGGTCCAAGCGAAAAAGAAATGAATCATTTTTGTGATTCGGTTAAAGCGTTAAAAGAAAAATACCCACACATGGAAGTATGCGCTTGTTTAGGGCTTTTGTCTGAAGGCCAAGCAGATAAATTAAAAGATTCTGGTGTTTACGCTTATAACCACAATATTAATACCAGTAAAGCTCATTACGAAAAAATTTGTGGGACCCACACTTATTCAAACCGTTTAGACACTGTTGAAAAAGCCAAATGTGGTGGACTTTCCGCTTGTAGTGGCGTGTTGGCTGGTATGGGCGAAACGGATGAAGATTTAGTGGAAATGGCCTTTACTCTTCGTGATAAAAAAGTCGATTCTATCCCAGTTAATTTTTTGGTTTCAATTGATAAAACACCTCTTGAAGGAACAAACAACCTCAATCCTTTGAGATGTTTGAAAATTCTGGCTTTGTTTCGTTTAACCAATCCAACAGTTGAGATTCGTGTTTCCGGTGGACGTGAGGTTCATTTGCGTCATCTTCAACCGGTGAGCTTAACAATGGCCAATTCTATTTTCATCGGAGATTATTTAACCACCATTGGTCAATCGCCCACAGCAGATTTAGAAATGATTCGTGATTTGGGCTACCAAATTGAAGGTCAAGATTCGCAATTCCTTGAAAAAGTGTTGGGAACTCCTGCCCACGCTGCTGCTCTTAAAGATTAAGAAGTCGTGTCAGATCGTCCTGTCGTTCTTGTCACCGGCGCCGCTAGAGGTTTAGGAAGAGATGTCTCTCTTGCTTTTGCAAAAAAAGGTTATTGCGTTGGTATTAATTTTTCTAAAAGTCAAAAAGAAGCTGAAACCCTCTCTCAAGAAATTTCGCAGTTGGGAAGCCAATCTCTTTTTTTAAAAGCGGATATCAGACAATCCAAACAAGTTAACCAAATGGTCTCTACTCTTCTTGATAAATGGGGACGAGTGGATGTCTTAATTAATAACGCGGGCAATGTGAAAAATAAAACTCTTTTTTCCATGACCGATGAAGATTGGAATGATGTTTTAAATGTGAATCTTAATGGTGCTTTTTATTGCACGAGAGCCGTTCTTTCTCCAATGCGAAAACAAAAAGATGGTTCAATTATTAATTTTTCGTCTTTTATTGCAGGTAAAGGAGCCAAAGGCGCGGCCAATTACGCAGCGGCAAAAGCAGGGCTTATTACGCTGACTAAAAATACCGCTATTGAAGAAGGGGCCTTTAATATTCGCGCCAATGCCATTATGCCTGGGTTTCACGTGACCGATATTAATCATGATATATGGACAAAATTCAAAGAACCTATTCTTCAACAACATTTGTTGGGAAAATTACCTGACCGCGAAGAAATGGCAAATTTTTTGGTAACGATGGCGGAATTGAAGTCTGTTACGGGTCAAGTGTTTGCTTTTGAGTCCCGGCTTTTATAAATAATGAAAGAAAAAATTCTCGTTACAGGAATGGGTATGGTAAGCGCTCTGGGTTTAACGACCAATGAAACCTGGGCTGGAATTATTGCTGGTAAAACAGGAATATCTTTTAACCCTTTAACAGGTTTATCAGCAGGAATTCCCGCCATCGGTTTGAATGGACATAAATCTCGAGCCGGTGAATTTATTATAAAGGTGGCGAAAGAAGCATTAACTCAGGCCCAATTATTGGATCCGAAAATCGAAAATTACACAATTGGTTGCGCTATTGGACAAAGTAAGCCACTCATTGATTCAAATGAATTAAGCGCCACCATGCTTTTATCTTCATTTAGTGGTTGGTCCATGGAAGCCTTGGTTAAAAAAGAATTTAAGTTAGAAGGTCCTTCAACTAATATTGTGGCGGCGTGCGCGACAGGAATTGCTTGTTTAAGTACAGCAGAGTATTGGCTTCAAAATGATTTATGTGACGCAGTGATTGTGGGCGCTTCGGAATCGAGCTTAAATCCACTTTATCAAACGGGGTTTCGACAAATGGGTGTTTTATGCGAGGGTGATAGTTTTTTGAACGTTTGTCCCTTCGATGAAGACCGTTCCGGTTTTGCAATGGGAGAAGGTGCTTCGGTTTTAATCTTGGAAAAAGAAGGATCGGCCCAGAAAAGGAACGTTCAACCAATCGCAATTTTAGAAAAAACAGTTATGCTTCATAATACTTATGGAAGAACAGGATCTGATAAAAATGGGAAAGCCATAGGAAGAGTGTTAAGCAAACTATTGGGAGATGTAAAACCAAATTATATTAATCTTCATGGAACTGGCACTGTTATGAATGACGCTTCTGAATCAATGGCAATTGAAGATTTTTTTAATACGGAGGCTAAATCAATTCCTGTTTCTTCCACCAAAGCCGCCACAGGGCATTTGTTAGGTGCGGCGGGAGCTATTGAGGCGGCGATTGCTGTTTTGGCTCTGAGAGATCAGATTTTGCCGCCCACTTTAAATTTAAAAAAGCCGATTCGTGATTTAGATTTTGTTCCCAATAAAAGTCGCCTTGCTTCCATTCAATCAGCGGCGTCTTTGTCTTATGGTTTTGGGGGGCAATTAGGCGGTGTTTTGTTTTCAAAAAGAAGGGAACAGTAAATTAATCATGACTTCTTTTAAAGAAGAATTAGACGATTTAGAATCGCGCGGATTGAAACGAACGCTTCCCAAAGAAGAAGCAGGTTCTTTGATTAATTTTTCCTCTAATGATTATTTAGGTCTTTCACGTGAACCTGAGATTCTTAAAATTGTTCATGAAGCCATTGAAAAATATGGTGTGGGGGGCCGAGCCTCTCGTCTTCTTACTTGTAAAGAGGATCCTTACAGCTATATTGAAAATGATTTAAAAAATTTTCTTCGAAAAGAAGCTGCGCTTGTTTATGGTTCTGGTTATCACACGAATACGGGCGTTTTAAAAGCGTTAACAACTTCCAGTGATTTCATTCTATTTGATCGATTAACACATGCCTCACTTATTGATGGAATCCGCCTTTCCCAAGCGCTTTACCGTTCTTTCGAACATAATAATTTAGAAGAATTAAAAGAAAAATTAACGCGCTATCGGAAAAAAGCCCAACGAACTTTCATTGTGACCGAAGGTATTTTCTCGATGGACGGAGATAAACCAAATATTAAAGAAATTGTTCGTTTAGCCAAAGAGTGGGATTGTTTGGTGTATTTAGATGAAGCTCATTCACTCGGTATTTTGGGTCACGAAGGACGCGGTTTGGCTGATGAACAGGGCGTTTTAGAAGAAATTGATATTCACGTCGGGACACTTTCTAAAACACTCGGCACTCAAGGTGGGTTTGTCGCGGGGAATCAAAATATTATTGATTTGCTTATTTCTAAATCGAGATCCTTTATTTATTCAACGGCCTTATCACCGCTCAGCGCTGAAGCTGCGCGTGCCGCTTTGGGGTTATTTCCCAAACTAGAAGAAAAAAGGCAAAAAGTTCTTGATGTGGCCCAGTATGTAAGGCAAGAATTGTCACACATGGAATTTGACACTCTAACATCTCAAACACAAATTATTCCCGTGTGGACCGGAAGTGCTGAAATGACGCAGGTTTTGTCGTATCATTTGAAATCGGCAGGACTCTTTGTTCCTTCGATACGCCCTCCCACTGTTCCCATGGGTGAAGGGCGTGTGAGATTATCCATCTCATATGAAGTTGTTCAGCATGTGGAAAAATTATTAAAAGCGTTCAAACTTTTTAAATACAGACCAAGGAGAGAAAAAAACATTGTCACAGCTCATTAATGGCGTTTTTGTTACAGGAACAGATACTGATTGCGGAAAAACTTTGATTGCCGGCGGAATTGCTCGCGCGTTACTAAAAAAAGGTTTTAATGTGGGAGTGATGAAACCCATCGCTACTTGGGGCGATCCAAGTCGTGAACCTGGGTCTCGAAAGCGGTGGATTTCAGAAGATGCGCTTCACTTGCGACAGGGGGCTGCTACCAGTGACTCTCTCGATTTGATTAATCCCATTTGTTATAAGGCCGCTATGGCGCCATGGCCTGCCGCCCGTCAAGAAAAAAAGACAATTGATTTGCGCCAGATTTACTCAGCTTACCGCGAACTTTGCCGAAGGCATAATTTTATGGTGGTTGAGGGGGTGGGCGGATTAATGGTGCCGCTTCTCAGAGATTTTTTTGTTTTAGATCTTATCGCGAAAATGCGGCTTCCCGCTATTGTTGTGGCGCATCCTGATTTAGGAACTTTGAATCACACTTTGTTAACTGTTGCCGCTCTCAAAGCAAAAAGTATTCCGATTGCTGGAATTATTCTCAATAATTATCGAGGAAAAACACGAGCCGAAATTACCAATCCGCATGTATTACGAAAAGTTCTTAATCGCAATATTATGGTTGTGCCGCATAATCCTAAATTCAAAACAGAGTTTGACGCGTTGGCTCATTTTTTAAAAAAGAACGGGCTTTTCAATTGGCCCTATTTACCTTAGTGCAAATGCTTCCTTGCCCAAGCAAGCGAGCTTGAGAAGCGGTTTTGTGATTCGTCGTTCTCGTCAATTAATCCAATGGGATAAAAAGTATTTATGGCACCCTTTCACGCAGCATTATGCCTGGGATAAATCAAACCCATTAATTATTGAATCGGGGAAAGGGGTTTATCTCAAAGATATTAACGGACAAAAATACTTAGATGGCGTTTCTTCTTTGTGGGTGAATATTCATGGGCATCGTCACCCGGTTTTAGACCGTGCTTTCCAACAACAATTAAAAAAAATCGCGCATTCCACTTTTTTAGGTCTTTCTCACGAGCCCGGCATTTTACTCGCCAAGCAGTTGGCTGATGTGGCTCCCAAAGGACTCAGTCGGACTTTTTATTCTGATAATGGGGCAACGGCTGTTGAAGTGGCACTTAAAATGGCTTTTCAATATTGGGTGGAACAGCCAGTGCGGAAGAAAAAAGCGAAAACAGAATTTCTAGCAGTTAAAGGGTCTTACCACGGAGACACCATTGGTGCGGTCTCTGTTGGGAGTATTGGTCAATTTCATTCCAAATTTAAATCGCTCTTGTTCAAAACTCGGTTTGCGATGGCACCACAATGTTTTGGGTGTCCTTTTAATAAAACAAAAGTCCCTTCCATTTTTCGATGCGGTGAAAAAATTAACAAAATTCCCAAACCTGGCGACAAAAGATTAGAAACCAATTGTAGGTGGGAGTGTTTGAAAGACGTTGAGGGTCAGTTGAAAAAAGCCAATGGTCAGGTGGCAGCAGGAATTCTAGAGCCGCTTATTCAAGGTGCCACTGGAATGCGGGCGATGCCGCAGGGGTATACCGCTGGTTTTGAGCGCTTGCTACGAAAATACAAAGCGCTCTTTATTGTTGATGAAGTCGCCACCGGGTTTGGCCGGACGGGGACGCTTTTTGCCAGTGAACAAGAAAATTTAACGCCTGATTTTCTTTGTGTTGCTAAGGGATTAACAGGGGGGCTCACTCCTTTGGCCGCCACTTTAACAACAGAAAAAATCTTCAAAACTTTTTATGCGCCGCCGCTAAAAATGAAAACGTTTTTCCATGGACACAGTTATACAGGGCACCCTTTGGGATCAGCGGTGGCTCTGGCCAATTTAAAACTCATAAAAAACACAAAACTCCTTGAAAAAACGCGTCAGAAAGCCCATCTTTTAAGAAAGGAGTTAAAGCGTTTAGAAGATCTTCATTGTGTTGAAAGTATTCGGCAAGTGGGACTTATGGTGGGAATTGAACTCAATCCCCAAAAGATTTCAGTCGCCCAGGTTTGTCGAAGGTTACTTGATAGGAAAATTTGGTTGAGACCGCTCGGAAATGTTGTTGTTTTTATGCCGCCTTTGGTAATTTTAGATCGAGATCTCATTCGAGTAATCAAAACGCTTACGACTATTATCAAAAATGAGCTTTATTCATGAACCTTTGTTTTCTTCTTCATTAAATTCGATTATTTTTTTTGTTTCTATCGTTTTTTCCTTTTTCTCATTGGCGTTTATTGGGATTCTCTACGCTCATCGAAAAAATAAAAAAAGAAAATCCCGTGGGCAAATCTCTCCAATAGAAGATCAAATTCACTCTCTTAATCAAGAAGTTAGATTTTATGAGGATCGAAAAAAAGAGCTTCATAAAAGATCGCAGCAGCGTCATTTGCTTTCACGAGCTGCTCGGGAATTGGGGGCCTCTCTCAATCCTATCGATATTCAAAAAAAACTTATTGATACCGCTAAAATTGTTTTCAATGGGCAAAATGCGGTGATCACTTATGGTGATTCCAACGATCCCATTGATCATTTTATTTTGCAGCGGCGGCAACCGGTACTTGTGCCGAGCGATGTGTTTAAAGGTGATCCCTTAATGGCAGTTCCCATTACCGTTCAGCGTTCTATCGCGGGTGTGCTGCGCGTTTTTGGGGCTTCCGCCCAATTTCCTTATTCTAGAGATGATATGCGACTTCTTGATAGCTTGGCTAGTCTTGCATCGCTTGCCATGGATAACAGTATGCTTTTTAACCAAATTGAACAATCGGCCCTTCGAGATGGACTTACAGGGCTTCTCACTCATAAAGCTTTTCAAGATCAGTTGGATGAATCCATTTTAGAAGCCAGTCGATACAACCAACCCTTATCTATTATTTTGTGTGATGTTGATCATTTCAAAAAAGTAAATGACACTCACGGCCACCAAGCAGGGGATTTGGTTTTGCAAGGTTTTGCCCACGTGTTGGATCGAAATGTAAGAGATGTAGATATAGTGGCGCGTTACGGAGGAGAAGAATTTATTTTACTCCTTCGCCATACTTCACATGCACAAGCAAAACAATTGGCTGAAAAAATTCGGATTGATTTAATGGCTCAGGAATTTGACACGGGGTCTCAAGTGTTATCAATTACCAGTAGTTTTGGTGTCGCCACTTTTCCTGAAGATGCAACCAGTGGTCAGCAGCTTATTCGACAAGCCGATCAAAGACTGTATAAATGTAAAGAAGGGGGGCGCAATCAAGTGCGGGGGCGAAATGGATAATTTGGTTATTATCGCACTCGTAGGGGCTGTTATTTGTTTGGGATTTTTGGGTGCTTATTATTTTTTTCCACATTTTTTTGAAGGAAACCAAAAATGGGAAACTGAATTTGAAAATCTTAAACAAGAATTGCTGGCGCTTAAAAATCGTCATGAACAATTAAAGATTGATGTTCAGAAAAATCAAACCATAGAAACACAATCGCTCCAAATTTACGCCGTGGCTAAATCATTGGCAGAAGCCTTATCATGGGCGGAAATGGCGCCGCGTCTCACCAATGGAATTCAGAAAATTTTCGGCGCTTATGAGTTTTTACTTTATGCAGCAGGTTCTCATGGACAATGGAATTTAATTCATCGAAGGGGAAATTGGGCTAAAGTGCCACCCATAACGGATCAAGTTCCCTCTGAACCGAAATTTTACCATCCACCCCAAATTCAAGAATTGGTGCCTGTTTTAACAGCTCCTATTTTTTCCGAGAATGAAAATACGTTAACCATCAGTGGGGTTCTCTTTTTGAAACCAGCCGACAAAGGGCAGGATCAAGTGGAATTATTAGAAACCGCCAAAGAATTTGGTGAAGAATTGGGTGTGGCAATCAACAAAGCGCTGCTTTTTAGCAAAATGGAAGAACACTCTAAGACAGATGGTTTAACTGGTCTTCTCCGTCGTCAAGCTTTTATGGACCGCTTGAATGAAGAATTTAAGCGCGCCTCGGCGTTTCACACCTCTTTTAGTCTTCTCATGGTCGATATTGATCATTTTAAAGCGGTGAATGATTCTCATGGGCATGGGGCTGGTGATGCTGTACTTTCTCGAGTCGGACAAATTTTGAAAGAATCTTTTTACGAAACAGATGTGGTGGGACGTTATGGGGGAGAAGAATTTATTGTTCTTCTTCCTCGCGCCGAAGCCGAAGGGGTTTACCGCAAAGCTGAAAGTTTGCGTAAACGAATCGAACAAGAAATTATTTCATCTGGATTTACTCAGCTAAAAGTAACGGTAAGCATCGGTCTTTCTCACTATCATTCCGGTATAAACCATACACAATTAATTGAAGCTGCCGATAAAGCACTTTACCGAGCCAAAGAGTCAGGGCGAAATCGTGTAATTGCGGCGTAAAAAAATATTAAGCTTTGACTTAGGAATTAATATGTTAACTATAAATCTAAAAAAGTGAGAATCAAAATGTGGATCATTTACGTGTTGTTTGCTTTATTAATATCAGTAATTGGATATTACCGGTTACCAATGTCAGGACTTGTTACTAGGAAAGATGAGGTTCGATATCAAATGGTGAATATAGGACAGGGAGACGTTGTCCGTTCTATTTTTGAAACTACCCTTGGTAAGAAGAGAATATTTCTTGTTAATAATGGCAGTATCTATGTTTCCAAAGAAGATTTTTCTAGGTGTCATTTAGAGTCTCCGCGTGAAATGGATTCAAAGGGTTATACGCTTGAAATTGAATACAGTGGACGAATGGTTTTAGCTGGGAGGATGGGGACTGCACGGATCTTAAGTATCAGAAAGTTAGATAAAAAACCTGTCATTTCAAAATAAAAGAAAAAGTTCAGTGGATATAAAAAAGATTGGTTATTGATAAAAACAAAAATACTCGATAGGTTCCCAATAAGTAAGGAGTGTCAAAAATGGTCATTAAGAAAATTTTTATTCCGATTGTTTTGTTGGTTTTTTCTTTTGCCGTTCATAAAAATGTGAATGCAGAAGATATTGGGTTAACTCGAGCCGCTGAGTGGAGTGCAGGTTCAATTGCTGAGATCCACACGATCAATGGTTTTAGTTATGTAGGGGTTAGTGATAAACTAGTTAAGGTAGATGCTCTTACGTTGGTTCCAGTGAGCACTATCACCTTTACTGCTGTTGGTTCGATTGCATTTGATCCCGATGGTTACCTTTATGTGGGAACAAGAAATCAAGCGCATAAAGTGCGCCTTTCAGATTTTTCATTAGAGAGTTCAGTCGCACTTACAGGTCCGTTAAGCGCTTCTGATATTTTCTCGACCATGCTAGATGGGCAGGGTTATGGCTATTTTCTCAGCTTTGGCGGTTTTCTTTCCAAAGTTCAACTCTCAAATATGACAGTTGTGGCTACTTCTTCAGTAACATCGAGTGCCAGTTTTTATCATGCGGTTTTGGATCGTAGTCGGAATTTTATTTATTGTCCGGTTTATACTTCAGGTGTTTCTCCGCGCGCGGTGTTTCGCGTCCGAACAGATACATTGGCAACCCAAGATTCTTTGACAATTTCGAACCCCGGTTACTCGGCTGCTGGGATATCATTCCTTGATTCGGCCAAAAATAACTTATATGTGACAAATTACTCTTCTTCTTCGGGTGTTGTTCAAATTAATTTAGATTCATTTAATTCTTCTCAGTACTTAGCTTTCGTTTCGTCTCCAACAACAGCAGGCCAATATACGTGGACTGCCGCTGTAGATTCCTCTAACGGTATTGGTTACTTTGGAACCTATCAAACTCATCCAGTTATATATAAAGTTAATCTCGCGAATTTTACTGAAATTGGTTCTTTTTCTTTAAATAATGGAGATGGTGCTTTATGGGGTTACGGATTTGATTCGAGAACCAAAACCCTGTATATGTCTGGGACAAAAACGCTTCGGATAACAACAGATGGTTTAAATTCTTCATCAGTTGTGAAACAATATCCTTATCCCAACCCTTTTCGCCCTAAGCTAGGACATACCAGTCTGACGTTGCCCGATTTAACCGCCAACGGAATAGTTAAAATTTTTACTGTTCAAGGAGAACTGATTCGTCAGTTAGAAACCAATTCGTCCGGTTTTGCCACTTGGGACGTAAAAGATGATGAAGGCTCAAGTGTTTCAAGTGGTATCTATTTCATCGTTAACGATAATAACGTGAAATATAAAGTGGCGGTCCAAAAATGAAAAACATGAAAAGAAATATTTTATTGATGGTCCTTGGTTTTATGCCCTTACAAGTGAAGGCCGAAGCTGTAGCACAGGTTCTCGGGTTAGGTGCCGGAGCGCGTGCAGCTGGAATGGGAGAGGCTTTTTCATCGGTGGCCAATGATGCGAGTGCGATTTATTGGAACCCGGCGGGAACACTGTTGGTTCGATCAGCTTCTATTGTTCTTATGCATGCTGCGTATTTTGATTCGACGTCATATGATTATGCGGCGTTCGTCAAATCAAACCAAAAACGAGCTTTTGGGGCCTCTGTTCAATATCTTTCTTATGGGGATATCCAAAAGACAGACAACACCACAACATCAATTGGAAGTTTTACTCCGAACGATTTGGTCGCAACTGTTTCTTTGTCTCAGCAATTGCCTTTTATTTCTTTAGGTGTATCAGGGAAATATATTCAATCTAAAATTATTGATTCTGCCTCTACTTTCGCCGGTGACATAGGACTATTAACCAAACGTTATGGGAATAATAAAATCCGTCATGCTCTGACCGTTTCAAATCTTGGTGGAACCTTAAAATTCGATTCCGTTTCAGAAGATTTGCCCATTATTTATCGTTTTGGAAATGCCCTTTATATAAAAGAATCTTGGGTCTTGTCCGTGGATGGGATAAGGAATGAAGATAAAAACGTCATCGCTTTTGGCACTGAAATTATTCAGACTGCGTCTAACGGATGGCGAATGATGGGACGGGCCGGTTATAACACTCAATACAAAGACGCCGGAAGTGGCGCGGGTTTGAGTTTCGGTTTAGGAATCGGGATAAACAGTTTTAACATCAACTACGCCTTTGCCCCCTTCGGAGATTTGGGAGACAGTCATAAATTTGCCATCGGTTGGGATTTCGGGAAATACGTTAGATCTTAATTTGAATAAGTTTTTTTTCTTGCATTGTTTCGAGTTCAGAGAGAATTTTTGGAGCAAGAGATTTCAAATCGGTAAGACGATTGGATTTTGAATGCAAAATGAACACTACGATTTTAAAGCGAGGAAGGTTTTGCTGGAAAGACATATTACTATCAACTGTGATAAAAACGTCAAATTCTTTTTCCATTAAAGCCAATAACTTTCCATTTTTTATGCCAGCCCACATCATCTGTGGGACGGTTCGAACATAATGCCCTTTGAGATCTTTGGCAAAGCGACGATCTATGCATTCATCCAGCAGCAGTTTCACTCTAAGCTGCTTTCCCTATCATTCTCTTTTTTGCTTCCTCAAGGAATGCGATGACGTGTTTTCGTTTCACGGTGGGGAACCCATCCAGGAAATCGTCAATCGAGTTTCCCGCTTCAAGATAGTCGATGAATGTCTGAATTGGAACCCTGGTACCAGAAAAGACTGGCGTGCCACCCATGACTTCTGCTGTAGAAGAGATAATTTTATTTTTCATAATGATCATTATGCTTGATATGTGCCACCCTTATCAAGAGGCAGCATCACCAATTGAGCCAAGAAAAGGAGGGGGCAAGTTGCCCTATGCCCCGTGTCTATTTAACGCTAAAGTAACACAGTTGTTTAAACCTCGACTATTTTAAAGTAGTACTTTCAAATAGTCACATGTATTTAGAAAGAGGGTTAATTCAGACTCTTAGAAGCGCATTACGTTTTTTTCCTGCTCTCGTTTTAATAGGGCCACGGCAATCAGGGAAAATGACTATAGGCTGTCATTGGACTCAGATTTAATTTCATAGTTCTTTTGTTTGACAATCTCCGTCGGGTGCTGATACAATGGGGCCGCGCCAATGACATATCAAGTTAAAATTCAAATATTTGAAGGTCCTTTAGATCTCCTTCTCCATCTCATCCAAAAAAATGATCTCGATATTTATGATATTCCTATATCGGAAATCACAAAAGAGTACTTAAACTATTTAGAAGTGCTTCAAGAGTTAAACCTTAACGTGGCTGGTGAGTTTTTGGTGATGGCCGCCACTTTGATGCAAATCAAAGCAAAAACTTTATTGCCGGTTGACCCTTCTCAGGAAGTTTCTGAAGGGCCAGATCCCAGGTCGGAACTCGTTCAAAAACTGATTGAATATCAAAAGTTTAAACAAGTTGCCTCACTCCTTGGCTCTAAGTTTGAAAATCAGCGTGATATTTTTTATCGCGGAACCCCCATTTTCACAAAAGATGATCAAACCCTCGATCTCAGCATGGCCAAGTTGTTGGAAGCTTTTAATTCCATTCTTAAAACAGCAGATACGAAAGTACGAGAAATTCTGGTTGAAGAGATTCCCGTTGAAGTCAGGATTCGCGAAATTATTGATATTTTAGAATCCAAACCTTACATCACTTTTAAAGAGTTATTTCAGGAAGGTTCACCAAGAAAAGTTTTAATTGTTACTTTTCTGGCTTTGCTTGAACTTATTCGCCTTAAACAAATACAGGTATCTCAACCCACCAATTTTGGAGATATTCACATTCAGCGCGCACAGCAAGACTTAGAATTGTCCGCTCTGCCTGGTTAATAGGAGAAAATACATGGAACGCGAACAAGCTCGCAAAACCATTGAGGCATTACTTTACATGGCTGATCACCCACTTCCAGAAACAGAAATTTCTGAAGTGATTGAATTAAAAGCTTATGATCCTCAGGAAGTAAGAAATATTATTACTGAGATTTCTCAAAAATTAGAAAGTGACGGCTCAGCTCTTCGAGTGGTGGAAGTGGCCGGTGGTTTTCAAATGGCCACTCAGCCAGATATGGCCCCTGCTATCCGCAAACTTTATAAAGAACGCTTAACGGTGAGATTATCACCTTCTTCCTTAGAAACCTTGGCTATTATTGCCTATAAACAACCCATTGCGCGGGGCGATATTGAACAAATTCGAGGGGTGGAAGTGGGCGGAGTGATGGAAACGCTTCTTGAAAGAAGACTGATCAAAGTTGTTGGTCGAAAAGAAACCATTGGTCGCCCGCTGTTATATGGGACAACACCTCATTTTCTCAAACATTTTGGATTAAAACATTTGGCTGAATTGCCCGATTTAAATTCATTGCCACTTTCTGAAGCGTTGGGGGGAACGTCTATTCCAGTTTCAGACGTAACTCCTGAAGAAATAACCACAGATTCCGTAGATTCCGCTCAGGAATTAACAGAAGTTCCTGTCGTTGCCACTGAACCCGAAACAATCGTTCCAGAGGAAATAAAAACCGATGCCTGAATTAAGACGTGATCCTGTTATTGGTAGATGGGTTATTATTTCCGCCTCTCGAGGAAAAAGGCCCAATGGTTTCAATATCAATGAAGAAATTCAGCAAGGAGGGGCTTGTCCCTTTTGCCCAGGTCAAGAAGATCGAACACCAGCAGAAATTCTGGCCTACTATAACCCCGGTAGAGAAAAAAATAAGCCTGGTTGGTGGGTGAGAGTGGTTCCTAATAAATTTCCTGCCCTAGAAATAGAAGGAGATTTAAACCGCGCAGGTGAGGGAATGTACGACAAAATGAATGGGTTGGGCGCGCATGAAGTTATCATCGAAACACCGAACCATGACCAAGCGTTACATGATTTAGATCAAAGTAAATTAGAAGATGTTTTTTGGGCTTATCGAGACAGAATTAGAGATCTCTCTAAAGATCCGCGTTTAGAATACATTCTTGTTTTTAAAAATCACGGTTCAGCCGCAGGTGCGAGTCTTAATCATTCTCATTCACAGCTGATTGCTATTCCCATGGTGCCCATTCGAATGAAACAAGAAGCCAAAGGGGCCTTATCTTATTTTGAATATAAAGAAAGATGTGTTTTCTGTGACATCATTAAGCAAGAATCTCAACAAGGGGTTAGAGTCGTAGCCCAGAATAAAGATTTTATTGCTTTTGCGCCATTCGCCAGTCGATATCCATTTGAAATTATGGTCATGCCACTTCGTCATTCATCTGATTTCCAAGATATTGAAAAAAGTGAGGTTTCTAATCTCGCTTCTATGATGAAATTGGTTATGGGCAAACATCATAAGTTGTTAGATAACCCACCCTTTAATTTTATTTTGCATACGGCTCCCGTTAAGAGTCCGAAACTAGCTCATTATCATTGGTATATTGAAATTGTCCCGAAGTTGACCAAACAAGCGGGGTTTGAGCAAGGCAGTGGTTTTTATATCAACCCAACTCCACCAGAAGAAGCGGCTCAGTTCCTTCGTGAGACATCCTTCCCCTAAACTTCAATCGTGAATATCTTAATGGCCGCCAGCGAAGCGGTTCCTTTCTGTAAAACGGGGGGATTAGCCGATGTTGTTGGTGCTTTAGCACAAGTCATGGCAGACCGCGGTCACTCTGTTACGTTGGTCATCCCTTTTTATCGATCCATTAAGAATCAATTTTCCTCCATCAAAGACACCTCTGTTCGTTTTCAAGTCCCCACGGGAAATATGATGCGATTTGTAAAAGTGTTTGAATTGCCTTCTCCTCATCCACAATTGAGATATTTATTGATTGGTCACAACGACTTTTTTGATCGTGAGGGTATTTATAATGATTCTCATCACGAGTCTTTTGGTGATAATCATTTGCGATACGCATTTTTTTCTCGCGCTGTTTTAGAGTTGGCTAAAGCGATCAAATTTACGCCGGATGTCATTCATGTTCACGATTGGCAAACAGGTCTTCTCCCTTGTTATTTAAAATCCATTTACAAAAATGATGAATTCTTTCGGAAAACCGCGACTTTGTTTTCAATTCATAACATGGCCTATCAAGGAAATTATCCAGATTGGGTTTTGCCTCAAATAGGAATTCCTTGGAGCGAATATACGATGTCAGGAGTCGAGTTTTATAACAAAGTAAGTTATCTGAAATCTGGAGTGGTATATTCCGACGCAATAAATACAGTAAGTCCTCATTACGCGCAAGAAGTACAAACCAGCGCTGAGTTTGGTTGTGGCTTGGAAGGAGTTCTGTCTCATCGAAGTGAATATTTTAAAGGGATTTTAAATGGATTAGATGTGAATTATTGGAATCCTTCTACAGATAAAAATATTTCTGCTCATTATTCATCTCATGATCTCATGGAGAGGGATTTATGTAAAAAAGATTTACAGAGTCATTGCGGATTGCCAAATGATTTCTCGGTTCCTCTCTTAGGGTTCGTTGGTCGAATGGAAAACCAAAAAGGCGTAGATACACTTATTGATTTGGCCCCGCAATTTCTTAAAAATGGTTGCCAATTTGTGGCGCTTGGGCAAGGGCAAAGAGACTATTTAAATGCGTTACGTCATTTGCAGTTTCAATATCCGCTTCAAGTTCGCTTGATTGATGGTTTTGCCGAAACGGTCGCGCATAAAATTTATGCGGGTTCTGATTTGTTTTTAATGCCCTCTCGATATGAACCCTGTGGATTGGGGCAGATGATCGCGATGCGTTATGGCTCACTTCCTGTTGTGACTCCTGTGGGCGGATTGGTTGACACAGTTGTGTCCTATAAAAATAAAAAAGGAAATGGGTTTATTGCACAGAGCAATACACCCGGTTCATTTTTAAATGCTATTCAAGAGGCGTTTTCTCTTTGGAAAGATAAAAAATCTTGGGCAAAAATACAGAAAAATGCAATGAGAGTAAACTTTTCTTGGGATCATTCAGCGCAGGAATATGAAAAATTTTATGAGAAAGCCCTTCGGTGGAATTTTGAATCCAAAATCTAAAAATTTCCGTTTTTTTCCTGTTATTTTAAGTACTTATTTCTTAGTTATTATTTTTTCTCTTTTTTCCTTAAGTCCCTTATTAAAAATGAAATGGGACCTTGAAGAAAAAGGACGGCCTGTAGCCCTAGCAGTGGATGGAAGTCAGTTGAATATTCTTCGGGCGAGATATTCCGTTGAACCTGAGTGGAATGACGTATTGTCTGTTTTATATTTGAAAAATTACCGATATGTTGTTTTTTCATCTGAAGAACAAAGTGAGCGCATCAAATCTTTCCGAGATAATAAATTCAGAGTTATTTGGAAGATAAACCACGAAACAAAAATCAATGAATTTAAAGAGCAATTTCAACATGGTGATGGATTATTTTCGATTGATGTGGGCGCGCCTGGTTATCCCTTTCAAATGGAAGAATTTTCTCAATTATTGATAAGTCAGAATGGTTTTTCTCCAAATTTTGAATTTTTTCCCCAAAAAGGTCGCGTTTTATGGAATGAAAAAGGACCTTTCGGTGTCAAAGCGCATATTTTGCCATCAGAAGAAATGTTTTCAAATCAAGAAAATATTTGGAAAGCACGCATTCAGAGAGCGGTTGATCAAAGATGGGTCCAGTTGGTCTACGTTCAGTGTAGTCCTGTTCTTGATTTTCATTCCAATGTTTGGTTTCTTATGGATATAGCAAAGGTACTTGAAGAAAAAAAGTTTGTGGTGGGGGCCATCAATTTAAAGCCTGTTTCTTTTGGAAGGATATTACCTCGCATTTCTGAGTCTATCGAAATAACCATTCGTCATATTTTAATTTTGGTCGTTTCCGTATTGACGGCGATTTTGGGCATTGTTTTTGTAAAAAAGACGATGTTATCTCCTTTTTTTTCTTATCTTTTTATTTTTCTGTTAACTTTGTTTTCTGGATTATTAATTCAGGCTTTGGGAACCATGGATTGTTTTATTTATGGAGTTTTTTCAATGAGAGCTGTAAAATTACAACTGATTTTGCCGATAATAATAGGGAGTACACTGTTGATTTCAAAAGAAGGAATGATTTCTTTTTTAAACAAACCGCTCAAAAGAGCTGATGTTTTGTTGTTAATAGGCATGCTTGGAGTACTGGGAGTATATTTAATGAGAAGCGGGAATAACCCCATTGTTGTGGCTTCAACGCTGGAGAAATACGTGAGAGATTTTCTTGATTCTCTCATGGGTGCCCGTCCGAGATTTAAAGAGTTTTTGATTGGTTACCCTTCGTTGGTCGTTGCGTTGTTTCTGAAAAATAAAGAAATGGGAAGGTCATTCATTTTTAGATATGAGTTTTGGCTGGTATTAAGTCTTATTGGAGTTGTTTCAACAATGAATACATTCACTCATTTTCATACTCCATTACGGTTTTCAATATTACGATCAGTTCATGGCGCGTGGTTAGGCCTCGTCTTGGGGTGGCTCATGTGTTCTGCCCTTAATTATTTTTTTCCCTCGGTTTCTGGCTCACCACGCGTTCCCACGCGATTAAGAAGGAAAAAAATTCTATGACTTCAAAACCAAGATTCGTTATTTGTGGATATTATGGATTTGAAAATTTAGGTGATGAGCTTATTTTGAATTCCATTATTGGTCAGTTAAAAGGGCAATTTAAGAATTGCGAGATAAGAGTTTTATCTCACATGGCTCAGTTAACCGAAAAGAAACACCAAGTCAAAACAATTAATCGTTGGAATTTATTTCAGGTCCTAAAAGCGCTTTGGTGGGGAGATGTTTTTCTTTTTGGTGGGGGAGGTTTGTTTCAAAATGAGACCTCGAATAGATCACTCCTTTATTACCTTACTCTTTTGGGCTTAGGTAAATTAATTTGTGGTCGGGTTTGGATTTATGCTTTAGGTGTTGAAAAAATAAACGGGTTATACTGGGATAAAATCATTAAATTTCTTTTAAACGGAGATAAGGTCTATATTTCAGTAAGAGATCAAGAATCCAGTGACTTGTTAGTTCAAATGGGTATTCCTGGAGAGAAAATTCATCTGGTCAATGACCCTGTTTTTTTATCACCTATATCAGCTCCCCAAATAGTTCGATACGGAACCCCAGGGCATCAGATTTTATTTGTTCCTCGATTTCCCTGCCCCCCTGAAGGCCGTGCGATGTACCAAAATATTATTCGAATTTTATCTCTTAAAAAAATTGACGCCAAAGTTTCCTTGTTTCATCCTTCTGTTGAGGAAATTCATGCTCAGGCTCCCGAGTGGTCTATGCTTGAAAAAATTTCTTTAGATTCGTCTATTCGATTTTCATTTGAAAAAATTTCAAACGAAGTTCAAAAGTTTGATTGGATTATTAGCACGCGTTTTCACGCTCTTGTTTTAGCCGCCATTCATGGGAAGCCTTTTATTGGTTTGGGTAATCCTCATAAAGTTGCCAGAATTTGCAGGCAATTTCAAATGCCCTTCTTAGGATGGGACTCTTCTTGGGAATCGCTTGTTGCTGCGATGGAAAAAATCGATGCCATGCGAGTTTCTCCCGCTCAGGCAAGTGAAATGATATCCAGAGTGGGATCTATGCCAAAAATTCCCAATTTTTTAATTAAGAATTGATATGATTTTAGTTAATGACAACAAAACATCCTTTTTTCTCTCGTGCCGACTTTTTTTCATTTTCATTTATCTTCTTCTCATTGGGTGGAATTCTAGCGGGTTTTCTTTCTTTTGAAAGAAAGCTTGAAAAAGAAATTTCACACTCAAGTCGTTCATTGTATTGGTTGGTTCCTGTCCGAGGTTCTCAAGTGGAAATCGATGAGGTGGGTCGTTTTTTAAGCCAGCTCAATGGTATTAAAAACGTTGATTTTCAATCATCGGAAGAAATTAAACAAGAATTACAGAAAGACCCGCTTTTGCGAAAAGAGCTTGAAGGAGTTTCACCTCAAGCTCTTCCTATGACTTGGAAAATTAATTGGGAGAGTCGTTTCCTATCTAAAGAGAACATTAAAAAAAATACCCAAGAAATTTTGGAGTTTCCTGGGGTTTTAGATGTGGCATTTAATGTGAGCGCTATTGAAAACTTTAGAAGTTTTCAGTTTTTATTAACACAGTTTCAGATCGTTGCAAGTTTTTCTTTGGTCTTAATTGTTTTGTTATTTAGTTTTTCTCTGGGAAATATGTTTATCCGAGAAACTTATAATAAAGTTCCGCTAAAAGATATTTTTAAAAGTGCCATTTTTTCTTTTTTTGGTTGGGGTTTAGGTTTTTTTGTGTCTTCAATGGTTTTTCATGAAAATGTAGTTCATTACCTCATTTCTTTTTTATTGTTTTTTCCTGTTGTTTTGTTGGTTGTCATTAATTTTAATCAGAAAAAACTCAAATCAATCTGAATGTCTATATGAAAAAATTTTTCTTCCTTTTTTTTCTTTTCATTTCTTTTGTCGATTTTTCTTTCGCTACTAAAGCTGCTGTTGAAATAAAATATAAGTCGAGAGATTTGAATAAAGTTAAAGAAGCATTAAATAAAAAGAAGCAAGAGCGTGAACAACTTCAAAAAGAAACTCAAAATCTAAATGTTGATGTTAAGAAAACTCAAGATAAAATTAGAAATATTGAAGACGCTTTAACTCATACCTATAAGAAAAACCAAGAATTAGAGCAAGATGTCGCTGTTGCAAAAAATAATCAGGATCGATTGTTGGTCCAGATTGAAAATAAAGAGCAACTGGTTAACCAAAAGGTTCAACAGTATTTTCTGGCCTCTGCTCTTGTGGGAACATTAGACCCTTCTGTCGTTTATTCTCGCCAATTATTAAAGGGATATTTTTTAAACCTCCAAAATTCTAAAGAGTTAAGAAGAGAAACAAGTTCTAAATTGAGATCTTTAATTGATACAAAACAAGATATTCGTTTTGAGGTAAATAAGCAGGAGAAAATATTAAATGAAGTAAAAAGCTTATATAAAAATAAAGAACGGTTGTTGTCAAAGAAAATGACACGCCAAGAGGAATTAGAGAAAGAGCTAAAAGAATTAAGAGAAACTGAAGAGCAATTGGCTTCGTTGATTGATAATTTACGCTCACAAGCTAAAGAAGAGCAAGAAGCTGAGCGAAAAGCGCGCCAACAAAAGCAGATGGCAGGTGTTTCTCCTATCGCAAGGCAATCCCTTCCTTGGCCCGTTAAAGGTAAAGTTGAAACAAAATTCGGTCGGCAACAACTTCCCGGATTAGGCACAACCTATGTTTCAAATGGGATCGTGATTCAGGTGACTCAATCCTCTCCGGTTCATATTGTTGCTGATGGAAAGGTCCTTTATTCCGGTGAGTTTATGAGTTATGGATCTATGGTTGTTATTGAGCATTCGGGGGATTGGTATACCGTTTATGGCCGTCTCAATCGTTGGGTGGTTGAAAAAGGGCAAGTTGTGAAAAAAGGAGAAACGGCCGGTTGGACTCGTAATCGGTCAGGGGGAGGGCAAGAAGCTTATTTTGAGTTGCGCTTTTTTGGAAAACCGAGAGATCCCATTCCTTTTTTAGCGGAAAATTAAAAAAAGGGTTGCCCATATTCAGTTTTGAAGATAAAAAGTATATTGAGTTTAATGCATAAATTGAAAAGGAGTTTATATAAATGAAAGTTTGGCTTAAGAAAATTGTTCCATTTTTTTTCATTGCATCGATTCTTGTGTCCCCCGTTATTGGTGCCAAAAAACCCAATGATCCTAAAGATCAACAAGATAAAACCTTTGAACAGATCAAACTTCTTTTAGATGTTTATCAGCAAGTGCTCCAAAATTATGTCACTGAAGTAAACCCTCAGGAATTAATTTACGGAGCGGCGGCTGGTTTGGTTGGAAGTCTCGACCCTTTTTCACAATTTATGCTTCCGGAAGCAAGAGAGGAAATGCAGACTGTAACGGAGGGACAATTCGGTGGTTTAGGAATTCGAATCATGCTTCAAGATAACTGGTTGACCGTTATTACTCCGATGCCAGATACTCCTGCTTATCGAGCAGGAGTTTTACCTGAAGATAAAATCATTGCTATTGATGATCAGTCCACACAAGGGATATCACTGCAAGAAGCGGTTAAAAAATTAAGGGGGGCTCCTAAAACACAGGTTAAGGTGACTGTCGCTAGAGTGGGAGCAAAAGAGCCTTTGGTTTTTAATTTGATAAGAGAAAATATTGCGATATCTAGTGTTAAAGCAAAAATAATCAAAGACGATATTGGATATATTCGAATTTCTGAGTTTATTGAACCTACTTTGAAAGACCTCGAAAATAGTTTAAAGGATCTGTCAAAAAAAGGGATGAAAAACTTAGTTTTAGACCTCCGTAATAATCCTGGAGGACTTTTAACTTCCGCTATTGATGTTTCAAAAGAATTTATTGGCGATCAAAAATTAATTGTTTTTACTGAAGGAAGGGCTCAGCCGCGACAAGACTTCAAAGCCGGTCAATCAGCTCCTTATAAAAAGCTCCCTATTGTTGTTCTTATTAATAGAGGTTCTGCTTCAGGTTCTGAAATTGTGGCTGGGGCCATGCAAGATCTCGGGCGGGCCGTTTTAATTGGGAGTGAAACATTTGGTAAGGGCTCAGTCCAATCTGTTATTAGTTTAGAGGATGGTTCTGGTTTAAGATTAACAACAGCAAAGTATTACACACCCTCTGGAAGAAGCATTCATCGTGATCCCAAAACGGGAAAAGGTGGTATTACTCCTGATATCATTATCGATGTTGAAAGAGAGGTTGAAGCTAAGTTACAGGCACAGACTGAAGAGATTTATGCCAAAGGTCAAGAAAGTCATTTGGCTGTTCCCGATAAAGACCGAGTCAAAGACGTTGCTTTGGAACGAGCTATTGAAGTCCTTAAAATTCGTCCTATTATTAATGGTCAAAAAGAAGGATGAAGAAGTTTTTTATTAGTTCTTTTTTGGTTCTCATCGGTGCGGGAGTTTGGTGGTTTTTGGCTCATGCCGCACAGTCTTCAGTAAAAAATTGGGACGCTTCATTTGACACCATTTTGAAAAACACCCTTCACGAAATGAACACTAAAGATGAAGATATTGTTTCTAGCGTCCATGAAATGTTGAAAGATAAAAGTGGTTCGTGGGTATTTCACAAAATGAAAGTAAAGCTAACTGATAAAGACCAAATTGCTCAGATCAAAAAAAAGTTTGAAGATTCTGGTGGGGAAGTAAAACATATCATTTCAAATGGATTAGAGACCTTAAAAGTATATAGGGGAGCTCGACCGTTTCAAGAAGTTGAATTTGTTCCAGAATAATTTTAAGCAATGATTGTCTTGGGTATAGAAACGTCTTGTGATGAAACGGCCGCTGCGTTAGTCCAAGATGGAAAAAAAATTCTTTCTACCAGTGTTTCAACTCAAATTAAGTTACACCAGCCTTATTCAGGAGTCGTTCCTGAGCTTGCCAGTCGGTCTCATGTCCTCCTTGTTAATCGTGTTATTGCAGAAGTTATAAAAGGTGTTCCTTTTAAAAAAATAGACGCTATTGCCGTTACCATAGGGCCAGGGCTTATGGGATCTTTGTTGGTCGGGAAGATGACGGCTGAGACTTTGGGCTATATAACGGGGAAACCAGTCATCGGCGTTAATCATATTGAGGGGCATCTCATTTCGGCTCTTTTGGAAAATGAGTCATTAAAACCTCCTTTTTTGGGACTTGTGGTTTCCGGTGGGCATACTGAACTCATCTATGCTAAATCTTGGGGCGAATACTATTTAATTGGAAAAACCAGGGACGATGCGGCGGGAGAAGCCTTTGATAAAGTCGCAAAGATGCTGAAGTTAGGTTATCCAGGGGGACCTATTATTGATCGTTTGGCCAAACAAGGGGATCCATCTAAAGAAACTTTTCCAAGAGCATGGTTACCTGGAACTTGGGATTTTTCTTTTAGTGGTCTTAAAACAGCCGTTTTATATAGATTAGATGATGGTCGTAAGTTGACTAAAGTTCGACTGAGTAACCTGGCGGCCTCGTTTCAAGAATCAGTTGTTGATGTTTTAACTGAAAAAACAATTCAAGCCGCCCGTGCTTTGAAGGTAAAAACAATTGCTGTCGGTGGTGGGGTCGCCGCTAACTCAGCTCTGCGAAA
Organism: Elusimicrobiota bacterium; assembly: GCA_046153645.1. Lineage (GTDB taxonomy): Bacteria > Elusimicrobiota > Elusimicrobia > F11 > F11 > JBJXGI01. The sequence goes on from JBJXGI010000034.1 coordinate 67,555, forward strand.
ATCGTTGAAAGATAAGGCCTTCTCTCATAACTTTAAACTATTTATGGCTTCCCCAACATTATGCACAGATAATGCCGCTATGATTGCCTCTGTTGGATATTTTAAATTTCGATCGAAAAAACTCATGAAAATGAACTCCCTTAAAGTCCAACCTCAAATGCATATCCGTTCTTATACTGGAAAATTAAAATCCTTTAAAATCTAAAACATCTGGAAAAAACAACTCAAATCCTCTACCCTTGAGGTATCTTCTCAGGAGGGTTTTCATTTGAGCATTAAAAAACGCTTGGTCCTATTTTTATCCCTGGTTATTGTTCTGTTGTTACTCATGGGTGGCTTATTATTAGTGGGGGGACCTGTATTTGTTAGTGCTTTTAGAAATTCTCTGGAATCCATGAACGTGTTAAATTCGGTTCGTGAGCTTAAAACACATCTCTCTCGCCAGCGAATTAGTTTAAATCGGTATTTATTGGTTGATGACGATCAAGAATTTAGATCTTTTAATGAAGCTTCCGTTTCGGCTGAAAAGAGTTTACTTGATATTAAATCACGTTTTTCGAAAGCTCCTCCCGATTGGTACGTGGCCATTGAAGAAAATTTTAAGTCTTCTCAGAAAATATCTAAAGAAGTCACTGGATATTTTGAAAGAGGGAATAAAAGCAAAGCTTACGATTTAGCCACATCAGGACTGATGCCTCAGTTTCAAAAACTATTTGAGCAAGTGGCCAATGCAGAAAATCAAAAATCAAGAGAAGCCACAGGTATGTTTGAAAAAATTAGGCGAATGTCTGGTTCATTTGAAAAAGTTGTTTTGATTGGGTGGATCATCGCCTTTTTAGTTGGTTTATTGGTTTTTAGGAAACTTTATCAATCTGTGATTGAGCCTTTAAGTATTTTAAAGAAAGGAACGGAAGAATTTGGTAAAGGTCATTGGGATCATCAAATAGATTTACCTTACAATAATGAATTTGGAGCGCTGGCGGACTCGTTTAACAAAATGGCAGAAAACGTGAAACAACTTCAAATGCAAGCGGTTCATATGGATAGAATGAGTGCGGTGGGCCAATTGGCTGGAGGAGTGGCCCATGAGATTAATAATCCTTTAACGGCTGTTTTAGGCCAAGCGCAAATTTTAATGGCCCGATTGCCCGAAACAGATGCTTCTTATGCGCAAGTGGTTAAAATCGAACAAGCCGCGTTAAGATGTAAAAAAATTGTGAGAGGTTTGTTGGATTTTTCAAGACCCAGTCAAACCGCCTTAGAGCAAGTTGAAATAAATAATGTCATTTTATCCACGTTGGATTTATGTGAAGCAGATTTCAAGAAAAGTAGAGTGATCGTTGAAAAGCGTTTGGGCTTAAAACTTGCGAAGATTGAAGGAAATTTTTCTGAATTACAACAAGTCCTGTTAAACCTCGTTAATAACGCCATTCAAGCGATGCCCAAGGGTGGGAACTTGATTATCGAATCTCGGACTCATAATGAGCAAGTTGGAAAAAATTTGGTTGGTCCCTGGATAGAATTAAGAGTGAAAGACACCGGTATTGGTATTCCCAAAGAGCATCTAAATAAAATTTTTGAACCTTTTTTTACTACCAAAGAGATAGGAAAAGGTACAGGCTTAGGGCTAGCTGTGTCTATGGGAATTATTAAGAAACATGGTGGTGTGTTGCAATCAGAAAGTGCGGGAGTAAATAAAGGAGCCCAGTTTATTTTAAACCTACCGCTAAAAAGAATGAGCCCATTATCTAGCTCAATTCAACAAGGGAAGGCCCTATAATGAAAGTATTGCTTCTTGAAGACGATCCCGACGTATATGAAACAATTATTTCCGTTTTAGAAAGTTTTTTTACTGGGGTTGAAGTAGAACATTTTGTTGATGGTGCTGGTTTCCGTTCTGGAAATTGGCAAAAAGGAGGTTGGAGTTTGGTTATTTTGGATTTGATGATGCCAGGAATTACAGGTTTTGAGATATGCGAACAACTTCGAGCGTATCCCTCAACTCAAAAAACTCCCATTCTCGCTTTAACAGGTTATGACACTCTTCAAAATGAAGAAAAAATAAAAGCCTGTGGTGCTACTGGATATATGGCCAAACCATTTGAAGTTCGGAAATTAAAAGATGAAATTGAGCGGTTAATTAAAAATGGAATTTAAAGAACTCGATCGTTTATTTGATGAATCTTTAGCTCGTCTTGAAAAAGATCAATTGCAAGTGAAAGATGCCTATGGAGGCAATCCATTGGCTTCTGATCATTTTATGCTTAAAAAAAGTTGGGCCTACTTTAAAGAGAGAATTCAAACTCTTGAAAACTATTGGAAACAAATCCTTGCCTCAAAACAAATTGAAACAGATAAATTAAAAGAAATTGTAACAAGATTAAATTCTGACTTAGAAGAGTTGCGAGAAAAAGGAAACTTACAAGACGAATTTGAGACTTCGCTTACCGCTGCTAGGATTAAAGATTTACTAGAGTTAGAAAAGCAAAGCAGAAAGATCAAGTTCTCCTGGGAAGAAGAACGAATTCATTTAGAAGAGGAATTAGATAAGTTAAGGAACGAACTATCTCAGCAAGACAAAAAGTATCAATTTGAGTTAACTCAAAAAGATAAAAGTATGAGTTCTTTAAGAGAAACCATTTATCAATTAAAAGAAGAAGCCGCTTCATTCTCGGAAAAAATAAATGGTATCAACAAAGGTTTTTTGGAAAAAATAGAAACAAAAGATGAGG
>JBJXGI010000035.1:0-17642 GCA_046153645.1 Elusimicrobiota bacterium
TCCTTCAATCTTTTGCTCAAGTCTCCTCCGCCATTCGTATTGAAGGCGCTTCTACCTTATTAGAGAATGAACCGATAATAAATGGGAATCAGTCCTATTTATCGAAAACATGGAAAGAAATCATTCATCAAACAAAAATGAAAAATCCTCACGTTCTTTTTTTCGCGGATAATAGTGGTCAGAATAATATTGATTGGGAAAATTTTGGATTTGATTATTATGAGAACAATCAACTTTTAACGTTATTAACTGATCAAATTAATAGAGGTGATGCGGGACAACTCAATAAATTCTTCAATGAAGAAAATTTAGCCAAGATAAAAAGATCTATTTTTAATCTTAGTCATATTAGTTCAACCGATCTTCTTCCAACAACAAGACATCGTTTACTAGCCGCTTGTTTGATTGGGTTACTCCCTGGGATTATTCAACATGATGATAACCTTAATACAGATTTAGAAGCGTATATTTCTGAGGTTTCAAAAATGGCTGTTATTCGATACGGAAAATTCAAAGCATTACCAACCACTTCTCACCATGTGTTTTCCTTTGCAAGGGCGCATGGTCATGATTTGCTTGTGGCCGTTGTGAATTTAAGTATAGAGCCCATTAGAGTTAATGTTTTTTTAGATAGTTTTGTAAAAGGATTTGATGATAACAAAATGTATTTGGTTTCAAATCCTCTTCAACATATTCCCCTCTCTATAGAAAGCATTCAATCAACAACTGGACCTGGTCCCACAATGGCCATATGGGGTAATGATTTCAAAAAAAATGGTTTATCCACCCAATTAGACAAGTTGAGCATCCGTTTATTTTCTGTTAATCTGAGTCATCCAATTCTCCATGACACGCCTGAACCTATACAACAGTTTCATAAAGTTTGAACACACCCTATTTTCACTCCCTCTTTTATTTGCCGGAGCGTTATTAGCTGGAAAAACGTGGCCTTCTTGGCGAGTTTCATTTCTCATCATTCTCGCCGGCGCTGGGGCACGGATTGTGGCACTGGCACTTAATAGAATTATTGATCGTCACATCGACAAATTAAATCCAAGAACACAAGATCGACACCTGGCCAGTGGTAAAATTAAACTTATTGAAGCTTGGTTTATTTTACTTGTATCACTTGTCATATATTTACTGGCTGCATGGTCACTATCGGAATTTTGCCTAAAACTTTCATGGCTTCCCGTTTTAGGGTTTTCTGCCTATCCTTTTTTCAAAAGATTCACCAAATGGGCACATCTGGGTTTAGGCATTGTGTGGTCTTTAGTTCCCATCGGAGGTTTTTTTGCTGTCCATCCTTCATTTGATGGAATGACTCCCATTTTATTACTGGCGTTGTTTAGTGTGTTTTGGCTGGCAGGTTTTGACATTATTTATGCCATACAAGATGAAGAGTTTGATCGAAGAGTGGGCCTGCATTCGCTTCCAGCAAAATGGGGTGGGAAAAAAGCACTCAGAATATCAGCCTTATTCCACGTATTGTCATTTTTTACTCTTGTTATTTTGTACGCGATCTTTTTTTCTGGTCCTTTTACCGTAATTTGTCTGGGAGTCATAGGAATTTTGCTTTACTTGGAACAATCCTTCTCACACAATGTTAATCTGTCTTTCTTCCACATTAATGTCATCTTAGGGTTTGTTGTATTGGTATTTGTGTTTTGTGGAATCAAAGGATTTTAAAATGAGAACGATTATTGCTATGACGGGTGCTTCTGGGTCCGCCATTGGCGTTGAATTTATTAAAAATTGCCCTGGAGAAAAATTCCTTATTGTTACTCGTTGGGGTAAATCGGTGTTACATCAAGAGACAGGATTAACAGTGGACGATTTAGCACCTTATGTGACTAAAATTTTTTCTTCTGATGATTTAAATTCCCCCATTGCATCAGGTTCAAATTACTTTGACCAATTCGTTGTGGTTCCCTGTTCGATGGTAACCTTAGCTAGAATTGCAAATGGTCTCGGTGAAAATCTCGTATCTAGGGTTGGTGAGATAGCCCTTAAAGAAAATAGACGAATGCTTTTGGCTATAAGAGAAACGCCCCTCTCTGCTATTGCCTTAGAAAATGCGTTAAAACTTTCTAGATTGGGCGTTACTATTATGCCTCTTTCTCCTGCCTTTTACATGAAACCAAAAACTGTTGAAGAAACCACCAAACTTTTTGTTGATCACATGATGACGACGTTGAGCATTCCGGTCAAAACAGGTTGGAGAAATCAGGAATTATAATGCCCTTTTCCAACCTCTCTTCATTTGTCTCACATCTAGAAAAAAATAATCATCTTCATAGAATTAAAGTTGAAGTTGATCCCCTATTAGAAATAACTGAAATTGTATCACGAGTCGCTGAAAATAAGGGACCCGCTCTACTCTTTGAAAATGTGAAAGGTTCACGTTTCCCCATTGTTGTAAACACATTAGCGCATGAAGATAGAATTAAATGGGCTTTGGGTCGTCACCCAGCAGAAGTGGGCGATGAGATCGGAAGTCTTTTAAAAGATGCAATGCCACCCAATTTCAGTACTCTTTGGAAACATCGTCGTAGTTTTTCAAAAATTTTAGCTATGAAACCCTGCCAGGTAAATTCACCATCTTTTAAAAAAAATAGAATTGAACCTTCCGATTTAGAGCAACTGCCTATCGCCCAAACTTGGCCCTTAGATGGGGGCCGGTTTATGACTTACCCGCTTGTCATCACAAAGAGCCCTGTTGATGGAAAACAAAATATGGGTGTGTATAGAATGCATACCTACAATAAAAATCAAACGGGAATGCATTGGCAAATAGGAAAAGGAGGTGGGTTTCATTACAAACAAGCAGAAGAATTAAACCAAAACCTTCCCGTCTCTGTTGTTTTGGGAGCTGATCCGATTCTCATGCTTTGTGGGGTGTTACCTCTTCCAGAAGGATTAGATGAAATAGTTTTTGCAGGTTTTTTAAGAGGGCAATCGACCAGCGTAGCGTCTTTAAATAGAAATAATATGAGAGTTCCTGCTGAAGCTGAATTTATCCTAGAAGGAACAGTGCCTCCACATGAAAGAAGAATGGAAGGACCTTATGGAGATCATTTTGGTCATTACTCGTTAGCAGCACCTTTCCCTATTTTTAACGTCGAAAAAATTTGGCATCGAGACAACGCCATTTTCCCCATTTCGGTTGTTGGTAAACCTCCTCAAGAGGACCAAGTTGTTGGTGATGCTGTTCAGCAAATGTTATTGCCTCTTTTAAAATTTATTCATCCAGAAATTTCTGATATGTGGGCTTATATGGAAGCGGGCTTCCATAATTTATTGGTTATTTCAGTTAAACAACGTTTCGAAAAAGAAGGTGTTAAATCGGCGTTATGGGCTTTTGGTGAGGGGCAGTTATCTCTTTCTAAGTGCATTATTGTTGTTGATAGTCACGTAAACCCTAGAGATATTCATGCTGTCTTAAAAGCAGTTCGCGAGAACTTTATTCCATCACAAGATTTCATTCTTCTTCCTGGCACCTCACAAGACACGCTTGACTTCACAAGTTTTAAAATGAATTTGGGCAGCAAAATGATTTTAGATGCCACTCAAAATTCACAGCAAGCAAACCAAAAAATTCCTGTCTTGAACCATCAAAAAATCAGATCGATGGATCCTCGAATTATTTCGAGTTTTCTTCTTGATGATACTTTTTTGATTATTAAAGTTGATACCAAGTCCTCCCCCTTAACCGGCCGAGAAATTCTTAAAAAAATGATAAACTTAACCGAGATTAACGACGTCAAAATGGTGGCTGCTGTTAGCGATGACATTCCACTTGATAATCAAACTCTTTTGCTTTGGGGTATTTTTACTCGATTTGATTGTCAAAGAGATTCATTCTTTCAAAAAGTTGAATTAAAAGGTGGACATCCGCTTTATTCAGGCCCTCTCATGATTGATGCCACATGGAAACCTGGCTATCCAGATCCAGTTTCAATGACACCAAATATCATCAAAAAAGTAGATCAACGTTGGAAAGATTACGGATTTTAAGAGGTCTCTTGTGATTAAAGATTCGTCACTACTGTTCATTTGGGATAAAATTCAAAACAAAAAACGATTAACCATTGAAGACGGATTAACCATGTTTTCATCTCAGGACGTTCATGGTTTAGGGTTTATGGGTAATTGGGTTAAAGAACAAAAAACCGGAAATCGTGCGACTTTTGTCATGAACCGTCAAATTAATCCTACCAATCTCTGTGTTCTTTCCTGTCATTTTTGCGATTACGCAAGCAAAGAAAACTGGCCAAATGCATATATCATGACCAAAGAAGATATTCTCTCTAAATGCAATGATGATTTAAAAGAAGTTCATATTGTTAGTGGACTTTACCGCGGATGGTCATTCGAAGAATATTTAGATGTTATTCGGGTTATCAAAGAAAAATTCCCAAAAATTCAAGTTAAAGCCTATACCGCTGTCGAAATTGATTTCTTTTCCCGACGTGAAAAAACGTCATTAGAAAATATTCTCAAAAAGATGATTAACGCTGGCGTTGTTTGTATTCCTGGTGGCGGAGCTGAAGTGTTTAGTGAACGCGTGAGAAAAGCACTTTTCCCTTTTAAAATTGGTGCTCCCAAATGGTTAGAAGTTCATAAAACCGCTCACAAATTGGGATTGAGGTCAAACTCAACCTTACTCTACGGACACATGGAAACATATGAAGAACGACTTATTCATATGACAAAACTTCGCGATCTTCAAGATGAAACCCACGGTTTTCTTTCTTTTATCCCCCTCGCCTATCAGCCTGGAGACACCCAAGTTGTTAAACATCAAGCTTCTGTTATTGATGATCTTAAAACCATTGCCATTTCACGCCTTATGCTTGATAATTTTGATCACATCAAAGCCTACTGGGTTACAATGGGAGAAGACACTGCTTCTATTGCTCTTAATTATGGAGCTGATGATATCGATGGTACCATTGGTGAAGAAAAAATTATGCATGCAGCCAAAGCCAGTTCGCCTTTACTTATGGCCAAAGAAAAACTAATCAGCCTCATTAAAGAAGCGGGAAGAATACCAATTGAAAGAAATTGTTTATATGAAGATGTTCACCCTGAACCCGAGTTGGTTTCATGAGCGTTTTAATTGGGCGAATATCCTATGTGAATACCGATCCCTGGTTTTATCAATGGAAAGGTGATCATTCCTGGAAAATGATAAGTGATTCTCCTTCTCAGTTGGGACAACTGGCCATTAAAGAGCAGTTAACTGCGGCCCCACTTTCTATATTTGACTATTGGAAAATTGAAGATCATTACGAGCCCCTCGGTAATTGGGGTATTTCGTCTAAAGAAATATGTCAAAGTGTTTTTATTATTAGCAAAAAAAAGTTAACTGAACTCTCTCAAGCACATATAGCCGCAACAACTGAATCATCAACATCTATCCAATTGGCAAAACTTATTTTTGAAAAGAAATACAATCTTGAAACAAAAATACAGCGCGGGTTTCAAGATACTGACATGATAAGACTTGTTATCGGTGATGAGGCTTTAAAAATCGGCACCAAAAGAAATGAAAAAGAATGGCCCTATATTTATGATTTAGCCACAGAATGGTGGCAATGGCATAAAAAACCTTTTGTTTTTGCACGTTGGGTTATCAAAAAAAATATCCAACCTCAATTGAAAAACGATATTTTACAAGCGGTGGCACTTTCTTTTTCATCTGGTATGGATCGAATAAAAGAAATGTCAGCGGAAGCGAGTCGGAAAACGGGAGTATCCGCCCATCAAATTGAAAATTACATTAAAGGCTTTAAATATAATTTAACTTCAGAAGAATCAGAGGGTATCCAGTTATTTAGGAATCAAATAAATCAAAATAAAACAATGGCGCTTATATAAATATGACAGTTCAACATAATATAGAAAAAAAAATTTCTCAATTTCAACGATTAACATCAGAAGAGGGTCTATATCTTCTCAAAGAAGCTCCTTTACCATGGTTAGGTTCATTGGCAGAGCTGGTTCGATATAGGCTTCACCCTAAAAAAGAAGTCTCTTTTGTTATTGATACAAATCCTAATTACACAAATATATGTGATACATTCTGTAATTTCTGTGCTTTTTATCGACAACCAAAAGATGTTGACGCCTATACATTAACTCTTGATCAGGTTATGGAAAGAATTGCCAGAGCTGAAAAAATGGGCGTCACAACTATCCTTTTACAGGGTGGGCACAACCGAGCGATTCCTTTTGAATATTATTTATCACTTATTAAAGAAACAGTTAAACGTTTCCCTAAAATAACCCCACATTTTTTTACAGCTTCCGAAATACAAACAATGGCTCAAATTAGTTCTAAAAATATTTCTGAGGTCTTAAAAGAACTTAAAACAGCTGGTCAACACACACTTCCTGGAGGCGGAGCAGAAATTTTATCTGAAAGAGTTCGAATGAAATTAGCTCCCAAAAAAGGAGGGCCTGAAGCTTGGCTTGAAGTTCACCGTGAAGCGCATAAATTGGGGTTTGCCTCAACTGCCACTATGATGTATGGACATATAGAAGAATCTGAAGATGTGGTCACTCATTGGAATTTTATTAGAGATCTTCAAGATGAGGCATTAAAAGCCAATAATGGCGGCGGGTTTACTGCTTTTATTCCTTGGAGCTTTAAACCAGATAATACTTCCTTAGAAAGAAAGTTTCCTCGAAAATCTGGCACCGTTCCTTATTTAAGAATGCTGGCTGCTTCTCGATTATATTTGGATAATTTTAAACATATTCAATCTTCTTGGTTTTCTGAAGGGAAAAAAACCGGCCAAGCAGCGCTTTTATATGGATCTAATGACTTTGGTGGAACTCTTTATGACGAAAATGTTCATGCCGAAGCGGGATTTGTTAACACCGCCACATTAAAAGAAATCATTCAAATTATTCATCAAGCGGGATTTGATGCCATTCAACGAACAACTCGTTATGAATTCATAAAAAATTATCCAAAAACAATGACAGATGAAGAACTAAGCGCAGCTTTTCCTGAAGTGTCTTATCGAAAAAACAAACCCATGGTTTCTGCCAAAGTATGAAAACCAATCAGAACCCTTACAAACAGGTCTTATTCGTTTGTACAAATGCGCGAAAACAAGGAGAAAGAATAAGTTGTGCGGGTGAAGGACGTTGCGGAGAAAAACTACTCGAAGCGTTAAAGGAATTCGTTAAGAAAAATTCGCTCCAAAAAAAAGTGCGCGTTTCAAAGTCAGGGTGTCACGACGTTTGTGAAATGGGTCCCAATATTGCTGTGATGCCTCAAAATGTGTTTATTTCAGATTTAAAAGAATCAGACATTCCTGTCATTCTTGACTCTTATTTAACTTCTTTAAAGTAGATACGTTAAGAATTCGTTTTAAAATTTTGTTTCTTTTTAGATCAACTGTTAACTCATCATAAAGTTTCTTTTTGTCTGATTCAATTTTTTCAAAAATACTAACTTGGTACCATTCTTTATTTGAGTCTAACAAAATAACACTGACCCCTATTTTCCTTCCTTCTTTATTCAATTGATCTGCATAGGCTTTAACATCAGTCAATATACTGACCAACCTGATTGCCTGATCTATTTTTTCGGGAGCAATTTCAGCTTCAACTTTAGGGGTGATTTTAGCTTCCTGAATTTGGGGACGATCCCATTTTTTTTGAATAAAAGTTTTATTTTTTTTGTCCCAGAAATAATCTAAACCTGTTTCACAGTTATAACAATGAGAAATTGAAAATGCCTGGTTTCCCGGATCTCCATGACCTGTGGTTCCTGGAAGATAAATAAAATACGGGAATGGGCTTTCCTCGTAAAATATTTTTCTGGATCTATTCTCTTTATTTGAATCAGCAACAAGCAAAAAATATTTATTCCCTTCTTTTGGCAATAAATCAAAAATTCCAGAAATAAGAGTATCTGTACTCCCATTTTTATCAAAGTCATCTTGAGGGGTAATAAAAGGATCTAGATTATTCTGGGATATTAAAGGAAAGTCTTGGATATTTAAGATACGTGGAACTTTACTTTGATCAATTAAATCTTCTATGTACGAGTAGGGATCATTAGCAGAAACAAAATGTGTAATAAATATAAAAAATATGAATAAATTTTTTCTCACGAGAGAAATATTAACAAAAAATGGTTTTGTATCTAGGAGAGAGTTTCAGTTTCTTTTTTAACATTGTCATTCTCATTTAAAAGAGAAAACCCTGTCAGCAAGAAAATCAACGAATCACTTAGATCTTTTGTCAAACAAATCAAAGCCTTTTCCTGTAGACTCATTGTTTTTCCCCCTCAAATTGAGAATCTTTTGTTTGCAAAACCATTGTTTCAAGAAAAAAAGTTCCTTTTAAGTAATAGCCGTTTTCAGATTGAGAAACGTCCACATCGGGATATATAACAGCCGTCTTTATAACATCAAAAACGCCTTTTTTGCTATTTGCAGCAACATGTGCAGTTTTAATGCATTCATCTGATATTTTTTGAATTGCTTCTGCGGGGGATACAGCCAAAACCAACTCTGAAACGGGACATCCCCATTCAAATGTTTTGGTTTCAAGAGGTGATTCAAATCGTGAGGGCTTCATAAATATTTTTCGAGATGTTGTTACAGCGGCGGAATCAATGTCGGTGACAGGAATAAGAATAACGAAGAGGGTTAAAAATATCTTGATCGGAAAATTTTTCATACCCCATAGCTTAATGCTAGGTCATGACACAATCAAGACATTGAAGAGAATTGCAGAAGACTAATAAAAACTGCTGATAATCAAATGTTTTAAGGAGCTGGCGTTACTAATTCTTTAGGAAGAGAGAAAACCACATTTTCTTCTTTAATAAAAACATCTTCACTTTCTACATTAAAATCTTTTTTTAAAAAAGAAACGACTTCTTGTACTAGATATTCTGGCGCTGATGCGCCAGCGGTTAATCCTATGTTTTGAACCCCACTTAACCACTCCGGGTTAATTTCAGAGGCTTGATCAATAAGATAGCCAGGAACTCCGCCTTCTTTGGCCACATCAACAAGTCGCTGTGAATTAGAGCTGTTTTTTGAGCCCACAACTAAAAGAAGGTTTATTTTTAAGTTTAAAAGTTCTCTTACGGCATCTTGACGATTTTGAGTTGCGTAACATATATCATCTTTAGGAGGTGTTTTTGCATTGGGAAATCGACTTCGAATGGCCGCCATGAGACCTTTTGTTTCATCTACGCTCAATGTTGTTTGAGTTAATATCATAACCATATTTGGGTTTAAGATTTTCAGATTATCAACATCATGAGCTTTCTCTACGAGTTGAATTTGACCAGGAGCTTCCCCCATTGTTCCAATAACTTCATCGTGATCCTTGTGTCCAATCAAAACCAATGAATATCCTTCTTTTAGGAATCGGTGAACCTCTAAGTGAACTTTTGTAACCAAGGGACAAGTGGCATCAATGGTTTTTAAGTTTCGATCTTTTGAAAGATTTCTCACCTCTGGCGAAATTCCGTGAGCACTAAAAACAACGGTACTGCCAGCTGGAGCCTCAGAGACTTCATCAATAAAAATAACGCCTCTTTTTTTGAAATCTTCCACAACCAGTTTGTTATGAACAATCTCTCTTCTCACATAAACAGGTGAAGGAAACTTTTCCAAAGCAAGATCAACAATATCTATAGCGCGTCTTACTCCAGCGCAAAACCCTCTCGGGGAAACAACAAATAATCTCATTTTATCAACCTAAAAAACTGATCTTGGTACTGATCAAACAACCCATATTCCTTGAGTTTTTTTCCCAATTCTGGAATCAACACTGGATCAATTTTTGCCTTAGTAATTAAATTTTTAATTTCCAACTTTTGTCTTTTTAACTCTCTATCTTCACCATCAAAAAAACCTCTCTCTTTTAACTCTTGGAGATTTGTGGAAAAAGATGAAATAGTTTCCTCTACAATAAATTTCATTAATGAAAGTTCCCAAGATTTATCTTGACCGGTAATAATTGTCTTATTGTAAGCATCTTCCCGGTCAAAATTTTTGACTAAATTTTTCACACATTCCTCTGGAGAAAACAACTCTACTTTTGAAGTCCCCAATTCATTTTTAAATTGATATTGCAGACCTTTTAAAACATCTCCATAGTGTGTAAGAAACGATTGAGAATGAGATTGGGCTTCATCACTAAAACCACCAAAAATATCAAGTAGCTTATTGGGAGTTAAAATAAGAGGTCTCTCAGCTACTACCGTTCCTATCCGGAGACGAGATCGATCATGGAATCCAGAAACATCAGTGACCAGTTGATACTGAATCCTTGATGTCCCGAAGGTTGCCAGTCGATGTCTTGGAGCTCGAACTATCTGAATTTGCTGAAAAACTTTTTTTAATTGGTTGTAATTCATTAATAAGTATTTTACCCTATTTTATATAACCATGTCAGAATTTATTATCCAAAAATCACCTAAAAATATACGACTTATTCTAAATACCATAGCGACAATTTTGTCTCTATTTTTATTCATTTTTTGGGGCCCTAGCGTCATTTTATGGGTGGGTCCTTTTTTAATGATGCTGACCCTTGTAAACATTATTATTGGTCTAATAAAGAACTCCACCATGATTATAGAAGTCGTGTTATGCGTTTTTGTTTATTTAATTTATGGAATTGCAGCTTGGGTACATATTTTTTATTTATCTCCTCTTTCAGATTCAAGCCTAAGAATTCCAAAGTTTCAACATCAATATATTGACCCACAAAAGATATTTTCAACTTTAGGGCCAGCGGGGTGGAAGTATTCCCCCATATTATCGGCATATGATTCAGGTGTTAAGATCCAATTCCAGGATCGTAACCAATATATGGGAGTTTCCGAGGCAACTGTGATGATTAAAACAATAGATTCGAATCCTAAAAATAGAGAAGAAATTTTCAAACTCATATTAGAATCACAACGAAATAAAGACAATAAAGGTCAAATTACTATTAATATGGAACCCGCCGTCCTGCTTGATGGTGAAAAAGGGATGTGGTCTATCATCGAAATCAGGAAACTATGGTTTAAATTTTATCAGGTTAGTTTAATTGGATTAAAAGATAACTCTCATTTATGTATCGTTTCAGCCACAGGGCTAAAGAATCACGACACTTTAGCCAAGATTTTATTACAAGGTCTTTATCGGGCAACAAAAATAAATAAGCCTAAAAACAAAAATATCGCTACAAATTAACTTAAATTCCAGTTAGAATAAACAACGTGGACCTTTCTTCCCTCTTTAAAAATAAAACTCAAGTTGTATTAAAAGACACTTTGACCATTTTTTTCGTAATTGGATTTTATTTCAGTTATTCTTTTATTCCTCCAATAAACAAAATCACGCTGAAAGTTATTCAACCTGTCGTGGGTGGAATGACAATGATTTATTCCAAATTCAGTCAGATTATTTACCTAAAGTTTAAAAAAGATATTGGGTTTCTCCCGCCCAAAATAAATGAGGAATTTGATTTAAAAGTAAAAATAGCTCAACTGGTAAATGAACGTGATGCTGAATCGTTAATTCTCATGTCCTCAGATCCGCATCTCAATAAAACTTATAGAGAATGGGCCCTACAAAATCTTTTAAAGTTCGACTCTCCTTCTGAATGGATCCAACCTTTTCTAAATGAGTTACCAAAGGGTGGAATGATTGAAGTTAATGATGAAAAAACCCCAAATATCGATTTACTGATTATGAAAATTAAAGCCGTGGGCGGAAACAAACAAAACCTTATTCGAGCTTATGATGAAGTTGTTTTTAATTTTATGATCAAAGCCAATAATCCAAACATGCGAAAAAATGCTTTTAGATGGTTGAATGACGTCATGCCGACAGACGCTGTTTTCTTTTTCGCAAATGGATTACGAACAGAAAAAGATCCTTCGGTTCAATCAATAATTGATGAAGGCTTATGGAACGTTAGAGTCATTTCTGATCCAGTTAAAGCGGAAAAAATATTAGCTCCTTATTACAGAGTTCCTCCCTGGCGCACGGCTAAACCACCACTCATGCTCATCCTTTCAAGATTAGGGACGAAATCTCCCCGCGAAGCAATTTCATTTTTATTAAAAACCCCAAATCAATTAAACGCTGAACAATTGGCAGCGTTAAAATCAGCATTCATAAAATTCCCAAATTCTCTTGAAGTTGATGACAAAGAAAAAACGATGATTGCAGAAAGGAAAATGAATAGAGTCAGACAATATCAACTGGCTCTAAACAGGCAATATGAAATCGAAAAAAAGGATAGATTGAAGAAATGGGAAGAATCCAAAAAAGTTTCAAAGGTTTCAGTGGAATTAAAACCACTAAAAGAAGAAAAATCTGTTTCGATTCCAGAAATACCTAAAGAAGTTAAAATTCCTAAGCCTGAAATTATTGTTACGCCTGAAAAAACAATTCCAGAAAATAAAGTTGCCCAAATTGTTTCAAAAAATGAGGAAGTAAAGAAAGCCATTCCTGTTGAGTTGCCAACTGTTACTGTTATTGAGGAAACCATCGTTGAAAAAGAACCCATTCAACAAATAGCAAAACTTCCAGAAAAAAAGGAAGAAATACTGCCACCTCCCCCTCCCATAGAAGATATTCCTCAACTGGTTGTAAGTCCTGTTGATATGATTTTCGAGGTAAAAACAACAGCTGTTCCTCTTTTTGAAAACCCTGGAGACGCAACTCCAATAGGAACAGTTTTACCAGTGGGATCAAAGGGAAAAGCTAAATTAGAAGCCATATTAAATGAAGTTATTTGGTATCAAGTTGATTCTAAAAAAGGAAAAGGGTGGGCCAAAGGATCATTGTTATCAATTTACAATCTCTCTCCAAATTATGAGGAAATAACTGAGAAATCTTCAGTCACATCAAATAAAGATGCTTCTGCACAATATAGAGAAGAACAGACCTATTTCGCGCCTAATTTTGAAAAAGTCCCATTCTTTGATATCCCCTCTGATTCGGGCAAAGAAAAAGGTAATTTGGTAGAAGGCAACACTTATTTGGCGATTAAATCAGAAAAAGTGGAAGCAGATCGATGGTTTTTACTTAAAGTAGATGAAGAAAACCAAGGATGGGTAAGAGGTATAGATATTATTTTGGCAGATGTTTTACAGCCTAATCAGTTAAACCGATCTGATAACCCCATGAGTTTAAGAACAAAAAAATCGGCCTTTTCTGCTGAGTGGATTATTCCCATTTATAAAGGAGTTTATATTTACTCTAGACCCACATTAACTTCTAAAAAATTAGAGAAAATTAATCCACCTGATATATTTAAAATTGTTGAATTATCTCAAGGCGGAGACAGCGAGTGGTATAAAATTCAATATGCCGCAGGAAAAAATGGTTGGGTCCAAACGATGGATGTTAACCTTACAAAACCTGCTCAGTAGTAATCTCACCCACTTCATCAGCTTTTATCCATCCTTTCAATCCTTGTTGTGGTAAACCAACTTGGGTCCATTGTGGGCGCTTAATTAAAATTGACACTTTTGTTCCTTCGGGGACGGTAAAACCAACAGCGTATTCTAAGCCAGGACCATTTCGAACTTCCCCCGGTGGAACCAATATAACACCTTGCCGATCATTCATTAAAAAAAACTGAACTGAAAACCAAGAGATGGAAATAAATAAAAAAATACCCGTAAACCACAAAGAAAGAGGTTTAAAAATTTCATTTTTAATCCACCCTAGAAAAACGGAACCTAATAAAATAAAAAATAACCAAATAAATAAAGTCATTAAAAAACCGGTCTCTCGAACTGTGAAAGTAAAAAACACTTTCCTTAAGATTGAATCTGAATTATCTTTTAAATGGGCTTTAGAAAGACGTAGGTTATACTGAATATCTGAATCACGCGGATTTAACAAGGCCGCTTTTTCAAACCAAAAAACAGATTTTCCGCGCTCTCCTTTTTTAAAATAGACATTTCCAAGATTGTAAAAAAGCGCAGGAGATTCGTATCCTCTTTGGACAAGGTCATGATAAGAAACCAGAGCGCTATCAATATTTCCTTTTTCAATCTCTTGATTGGCGGTGTTAAATGTTTCTTGTGCAGTGCTCGCAAGAAGAAAAGACCCCCCCTGAAACAGAAAACAAGAAAAAACAAAAAAGTGTTTTAATCTCATTTTCCTAATTCCTTTTCTAAGCCTTCAATAAGAGCATTTGATTGAGTGTAAATATCCATGCGTAAAGAATCATCGAATGAAGAAGTTGCAAAGCGGGCCATATCAGCTTGATCAAGAAGATTTCTTAGCTCAAAAATTAAATTTTCTGAAATTACTTTTTCTTTTAACCTTTTCTCAATATCTTCCCAAATAATTCCAGATGGCGATAATTTAAATTTATCAGCCAAGTAGCCCATTAATGAAAGTTGAATTGAAGAATAAAAGGGAATAGGATCACTATCATTAATTGTTTTAAGCGACTGTTTAAGCTTCTTTTTAGCCGTACGAATAGCCTCTTTGGTTCTGAAGTGATCGGAATAGACAGATCGAAGCTGTCCTCTTTTTTTTACTAAAAATGCCGCGAGAGCAAACAAAGGAGGTAAAAAATTAATGAGATAAAACCACCCTTGATTTAAAAATAAAGAAGTTGCTGGCCAAATATCGCCTGACTTAATAAACCGGATATCGTTATCAATAACTTGAATCCCTTCTGGATGAGGTGCTTGAGATTGATAAGGAAGTGCAGTGGATACTTCTTCATTGGTTAAATTTCCTTGATTCACTTTTATTTTCATTTCTTCAGTTGATTCATTTGTGTAATCTCCAATGGCTGGATTAAAGAATGAAAAGCCAATGGCAGGAATTTTTAATTCTCCAGAAACCTGCGGAATAAGAGGAATTTTAAATTCTTTTGTTCCACTTAAAAACTTACCATCTTTATCAATTTTGGAATTCGAAATAGTTTCATACTTTCTAAACCCGGAAAATTCAGGGAACACAGGTTCTTTCAATGTTTTAATATTCCCCACACCTTCAATTGTTAGAATTAAATTAAACGGTTTCCCAACTTCAAATTGATCGACATCCGTTTTCGCATAAACCTTAAAGCGCCCCACTGCACCGGAAAAGAGAGATGGCTTATTTTTAGGAAGTGCTTTTACTCTCACTGGAATGGCGCGGGTTGAAAGTCTAAAAGACTTACCTCTTCCAAAAAAACTATCAAAAAAACTATTCGGATCGAATGGATCCTGATTTCCCCTCACCCCTAATTCTAAAGAAGCACTTCCAATGGCCAGTTCACCATCTGAAGTTGGAAAAATAGCATAAGGAAGCTCTGTCACTTCATATTGGGCTCCATTAATCGTTGTCATATATTGTTTTTGAGGAAACGACTCCACTAAAAAGCCGGTCAAATTAGGTTCAGTGTATTTAGGCTGGGAGGTAATACCAACATCAGGACGACGGAGAAACTGTACTTTTAATAGGATTTGTTGTCCTACATAAACTTTATCGTCATTCACAACGGCAGTCATAAATACAGGTTTCAAACCTTCAGCTGGAACCTGAACTGAAGCGGAACCTTGATCGGTTGTGTCCAATCCACCCCTAGATGCCGACTCTCTAACATTTACCTTAATTGCCTGAGTACTATAAGTTTTAGACTCATAATTAAGAGAAATTGAAGGAATTTCATGAACGCCCACTTTTAAGGGAGTTAATAAATAGTTAAAAGCCACAAAAGATGACATTTGACCATTAATGAATTGAAATGACTGCGCAGATCCGGCCCGATCTACTTGAAAACCAGGAATGTTAATTGTTTCTGGACCTGAAACATTGTTAACACCAGAGAGCTCTAGTGTTAAAGTAATAGTTCCATTGAGAGGAATATCATTTGCGCTCACCTTTGCCGAAACCTGTGGCTCTGCAAAAAGGTTGCTTGTTAAATTTAATAGTAAGAGAAAAGATAAAAATTTACCAATCTTCACCGGATTCTTGTTCCTTTTTTTCGGGCTTTTTTTGACCTGGTCTAAGGATAATGGCATTTTTGAGCTTCTCCGACTCCTGATCTTTCATCATTTGTAAAACTCTTTCGGCATCTTCTTTAGAAAGACCATCTTTATTCTGTTCACTTTGATCACCACTTTTTTGATCCTTATTATCATCACGGGCGTCTTGAGGTTTATTATCCTTATTATTGTTATCTCCCTCATCTTTCTTCTGTTGGGGTTGTGGTGGATTTTTGGGTATCTTTCCAGATAAAATATACTCAATATTATACTT
Source organism: Elusimicrobiota bacterium (assembly GCA_046153645.1). GTDB lineage: Bacteria > Elusimicrobiota > Elusimicrobia > F11 > F11 > JBJXGI01. Next base: position 16,260 of record JBJXGI010000035.1, read on the forward strand.
CGCATCCACATCTGCCGGATTAAGCCTTAAACATTCCTTGAATTGTTCCAAAGACTGATCTCTTTTATCCATATTAAAATAGAGATGTCCTAAATTATAAGCAACCTGAGATTTAAAACCAGAATCCAATGTCATATTTGAGGCAGATAAGTATTCCTTTTCGGCTTCATCAAACTTTCCTTCAAGATAATAAGAATTAGCAATATTATAAACAGGAATAGGTGAATCCGGATTATCATTTCGGGCTGATTCGAATTCTTTACGCGCCCCCGTTAAATCCTTTTTTTTAATAAGCTTATTTCCAGTTAAAATATGATCTTTGAAGTCGGCCTGCACAGTTTGAGAAAATAAAATAAACAACAATAAAGCCATATTCTTTTTATTTCGATAAAGATATCTCTTCGAATTCACAAGAAAATTTCTCACTCGTCCAAGCTGTCCAAATTTTTCACTAATAAAATATTCCAAAATTAAAAATAAAAATACGATAAAGGCAAAGTATTGAAACCGTTCAACCAAGCGTTCATGTGTTTTTGTGTTCAATTCTTTTTTTTCAAAGCCGTTAATAATATCGCTTATTTCATCTATTTCTCGATCAGTTGAACTGGATCGGTAATACTGCCCCCCCGTCGTTAACGCGAGTTTATTTAGTAAACCATCGTCTAACTTTGTTAAGACCATTTCTCCTTGGTACTTTTGATATTCAATGACCTGGCCTTGTTCATTTTTATTTTTTATTACTTCTCCTTTTGAAGTTCCGATTCCAATAGTAAATAAAACCACTCCTTTTTCCTTGGCTTCTTTGGCAGCGCCCTCAGGGTCTGATTTATGGTCTTCTCCATCAGTTAATAAAACCACAGCTTTTCCTGATTTTTCATCTTTTGGGAAATTATCTAAAGCCAAGCGAATGGCATCTCCAATAGATGTCCCTTGCCTCGGAACTGAATTGGTATCTAATATTTCGAGGAACATTTGAGCGGCATCAATATCAATCGTAAGGGGACACTGCAAAAAAGCATCTTTAGCAAAAGCAATGACACCAACACGATGACCTTGTAATTTTTTAACCAACAATGACAAAGATTGTTTAGCCCGCTCCAAACGAGAAGGAATAACGTCTTCAGCCATCATACTTTTGGAGATATCAATGGCAATAAAAACGTCCACTCCTCTATGTTTAAATTCTTTCATTATGGAGCCAAATTGAGGCCCTGCCGCTGAAACTATCAACAACAAAAAAGAAAACAAAAGGATCACATCTTTCATTCTTCGTCTTTGAAGTGATTCTAATGGAAACATTTGTTGAACCAACTTCCAATCACCGAGAAGAGCCAATCCTTTTTTTCTGCGTTTTCCAGATAAAAAAAACAATAACCCCAACAC
>JBJXGI010000052.1:0-5700 GCA_046153645.1 Elusimicrobiota bacterium
AAATTTTCCTCACCCTAACCCTCTCCCGGAGGGAGAGGGGAACAACCTTCAGATTCCGGAAGGAGAAGGAAGTAACCTTCAGACTTTTTGAGAGAAATAAATTTTTCATTTTCAGTTTAATCCCCTCGCCCGCTTTAGCGGGAGAGGGTTAGGGTGAGGGGTGTCTGATTAAAAAGTATTTTTTCCTTTCCAATATAAGTTTTTCATTTATTTCTCTCAAGTCCTCTGTCGATAAGATGCGTTTTTTGTTGTTTGAAATTTCAACTCTTGAAATATATTTTTTCTTAATAGAAGACATCTTTATTTTTATTGTTAATTCACCTGCCGTCACTTCGGTTGACCTGTAAATAATCTGAATATTAGGATCTTTAACTAATTTATTGCCCCATCTTAATTGAGTTATATTAATTTCATCTGGAACAATCACAACTCTATCTACCGGAAACAATTCCTGATATTCGTTGACTGCTTGATGAGCGTAAAAGTTATCTTTCGTTATTAAAATGCCGTTTATTTTTCGAGCCCCTTTTTCTATGAGAAAGGGCGCCACACTTTTTTCAATAAATTGTGGATTTGATGTGGTTGTTGGGTTTAAGAGCCAAATGTTTTTTTGAGTATCTGTAATAATGGTGGTAAATTTTCTGCCCGCTTTTAACCATTCGATTGTGACGATTTTCTGTTTTTTATTCATGATGTCTAACCCTCTCATTAAGATAAGAGTTGTCATTAAAAAAACGATAAATATGAGCAACACTTTTTTACGTTTTAAACAAAAAGGAAAAATAAAAAGAGAAAAATAAATAAAAATGAATTCGAATAACGAAAATGACGATACGGGAATTCCAGCACCTCCCCAATGAGAAAAGGTTTTAACGAGATAAAACAAAGCGTGAATGTACATTGAAACGAGTTGAGTTGCCAATTTAAAGAAAGGTTGTAAGAAAGAAATTTCTATCGAGGCCATATGTCCTATTTGAATAAGCCCTCCTAAAAAAATACCAATGCCACTTAAAGGAGAAACCACGAGATTGGAAATAAACCCGATGGGGTAAAACCGGTGAAACGTGTGGCAGGAAATGGGGAGTACCCACAATTGGGCGCTTATTCCTGTTACCGCCAAAACCAGGAATAATTTAAGAAAAATATTTTCAATTTTTTCCCATAATTTTTGTGTTTGAGTCATCGTGTGGACAATGCCAAATACCGCTAAAAATGACATTTGAGATCCCAAATCAAAAAGAGCTTTGGGAGAGATAAGAAGGCAAATAAATGCGGTGAGCGCCCATGTGAAATACCACAAATCTTCTCTTTTCATCCAATAATTGATGAGACCAATAGTGGCCATGAGTGCGGCCCGAATAAGAGGAGCGTCGCCACCGCAGATAAATACATAAGCCCACATGGGAATGAAACAACTGGCCATTACAAAGTGGTGAGAGTTTCTCCACACCAAATGACAAAGAAGAGCCCAGAAAAAAAGAATGAACCCAATATTGGAGCCAGAGGCCACTAAAATATGCATGGTTCCAGATCTGACAAAGTGTTCCGTTAATAGAGCATGAGAACGAGGACGTTCTCCTAAAACAAGCCCTGCTAAAATTGTGGCGTTATCTTCGCTTAAATATTTTTTAAAAACCAAGAGGGCTTTTTGTTTTATTTTCCATCCCCATTTTAAAAATGAAAACTTCCCTGAGTCGCCTAAGTGAATTAATTTAGGAGAACCATAAAAAACAGAATCAATATTTTTGCGGGATAAAAATTTTCGAAAATCAAAAGCTCCTGGCCAGGAGGAAGGTTCGGGCGAATTAAGTGAACCTTTGATTTGAATCCTCTCTCCCGGGAAAATATTTATTTCACGGTTCCTTAATAGAACGAGAACTTTTTTTTGGACTCCGCGAATATCTTCTTTGAAAGTTTTAAAAGATTCAGTTTCTAAAACAAACTGAAACCCCGTTCTTGTGGCTTGAGGTGGAGTAGCGACAATGCCAACCAGTATTCCTGAAACAGGTTCTTGTGTTTTTTGTGAATTGACTGCGCGGGTCGAATAAAAATCGAAAACCACAATTCCCAAACAATAAACAATCAATACCCAAAAAAGAGGACGCCTGAAAAAGTAATAATAATTTTCTTTCATGAAATAGTTTTTTCATGAGGGGACTGTGGTTATGAGGGGAAGTTCTAGATTAATTCATTGTTCCATAATTTCTTAAGAAATAATAGCCAAGGCAAAACCTCAATATCTTTGGCTAATTTACGAGGTTCTTTTTCTAAACAAACCAAGATCGATTTTTTTACAGGTCCATCTTCTGCTAAGGCGTGGAGGGAACGGGTATCTGTGTCATGAACTTTATGCGATCCTTTTATTTCAATAGCCAATTGTCGATCGCCTAGTAGAAAATCAACTTCTTGCCCCGTGCTGGTTCTCCAATAGTGGATATCTAACTCGGGATTTCGATAGGCCTGATAAGCTTTTATTTCCATTAAAATATAGTGCTCAAAAGATTTGCCAAATTCCGGTGTTCCTATGTGAGGTTGGCGTCCAATCAAGTAGTTGGCAAGACCTACGTCGAATAAATAAAACTTTTCGGTTAAAATCATTCGGCGTGTTTTTGATTTTTTCCAAGGTGGAATACGAAACCCTAGCAAAGTATCTTCAAGAATATCGAAATAAGTTCGAACTACTTTTTGTGAAAGGCCTACTTCTCTTGCGACATTGGTGTAGTTTAATAGTTCGCTGCTATTTAGAGCGGCGACTCTCAGGAACTCGGCGAAAGAGGGAATATTTTGAACCAAGGCCTCGGCAGCAATTTCTTCTTTTAGGTAATCAGCGACATAGGAGCGCAAATCTTCTAGCGGAGATTCAGATAAAAAGTGAGGCGGTAGGAGTCCCGAGATCATAATACTTTCCAAGTCAAAGCCTTCTACCTCGCCATAGGTTAGGGGCAACATGGTACGTCTCCAAGCACGCCCTCCTAATAAATTTGCATGTCCATGTTTTAATTTTCGAGCACTGGACCCCGTTAAAATAAAACTAACCCCTTTGTTTTCAATAAGCCAGTGCACTTCATCTAATAGGCTCGGAATTTTCTGTATTTCATCAATAACAATGAGTCCCTTGTGATCAGAATATCTTTCTCGTAAGAGCCACGGGCGGCTGGCATATTCAGAAAATAAATCTGTTTTTAATAGGTCAATGACCAAAGCTTCTTTGAGTGTTTGGCGAATCCAATAGGTTTTTCCTACTTTTCGGGGGCCCCATAGGAAAGCAGACTTTCCTCGTGGTAAATCAAGCTTTAGTTTTCTCTGGATAATTTTTCTCATCTAGTAATTATATCCGGATAAATTTACCTAATCAATAGAATTATCTGGGTATTTTAAATGAGTTGTTTTTGTTGGTCTTCCTCTCATCAAATTTTTCTTGTTTTACTCTCTTCATAGGTTCTCCTTTATTTTCCACTACGTTCATACAGTGTGGAATCCAATTCTCCTTGCTCGGTTTTTAGGTGAGTTAATTAATTCGCGCAAAGCGTCAAAAATAGTTCTGATTTCTTGATCATGACCAGTAACACGTTTTTCTAATTCGTCGATTTTTTGGGTTAAGTAATCTCGTTTATTAATAAATGTGCGTAATTTGATGAAGACGCGAATAATTTCAATGTTGACTTTGACGGCGTGTTCACTTCGCAGTACGCTCGAAAGCATTGCCACACCATAATCTGTAAACGCCAAGGGCGGATGTGAAGCATGTTTTAAGGAACTGAACCGGTCACAATTTGTGACCAGTTGCCGAAATTCTTCTTGATTGAGTCGGAACATAAAACCTTGAGGGAAACGGTCGGTGTTTCTTTTTACAGCTTGGTTAAGGGCTTTGGTCGTTACTTGGTAAAGCAAAGCGAGATCTCGGTCCAGCATGACTCGCTGACCGCGGATAACGAAAATAAGATCTTCGATGGGATCTTTTAAAACTAACTTCATGGGCGGGCCTCCTAAGTGTTGGAGAGGAGCTTTTTATATTCGAGGGGATATCCATATTAACTTTTGTGTTCTGGATTGCCAATCATCAGATGTCCAATCGATCCAGTGGGCTTTTCACTGAAATTCCAGGGCGGTTGAGGACATGCGTGTAAATCATGGTCGTCGATACATGTTTATGCCCCAATAATTCCTGCACTGTTCGAATATCAGTTCCCGATTCTAAAAGATGTGTTGCAAACGAGTGACGGAGAGTGTGGGGGCCGGCGTGTTTATTAATAGAAGTAAGTCTTATGGCCCGATGAAATATTTTTTGAAGTGCACTGGGATGGACGTGATGTCGCTTTAAAATATTTGATCTTGGGTCATTTGATATTGATTGTGAAGGAAAAACATATTGCCAGCCCCATTCTTTATTTAGAGAGGGGTATTTTCGTTCGAGAGCATAAGGCAGGGACACTTTGCCTAAGCCTGTTTGTAAATCTTTTTGATGAAGAATTCTTACTCGTTGTATATGTTTAGTGAGAACCTCCTGTAGGTTTCCTGGTAAAACGGTGATGCGATCTTTTTCTCCTTTCCCATCTCGAATAATAATTTGATGAGATTCGAAATTAATGTCTTTAATGCGTAATCGTAAAAGTTCCATCAATCGCATGCCGGTTCCATAAAGTAGGGCCACCATTAAATAGGGAGTTCCGGTTAATCCATTAAGAATGAGCTTAATTTCAGATTGAGTCAAAACAGTTGGAAGTCTTGTGGGTCGGTTTGCTCTGGGAACATCTTTTAATTCACCAAAAGGTTTTTTTAAGACATGTTTATATAGAAAAACTAACGCATTTAAAGCTTGGTTTTGTGTGCTGGCTGATACATTCAAACTAACTGCTAAGTGAGTTAGGAATTGTTTTACTTCTAGAGTCCCCATATCATTAGGATGCTTTTTCTGGTGGAAAAGAATAAAACGTTTTGACCAGTCAATATATGTTTGTTCAGTGCTAAAAGAATAGTGTTTAGCTCGCATTAAATCTCGAATTTGATCGAATAGTTTTTTTGGCTTAGTTTCTGTCGGTTTTCCAGATCGGTGCGAAATAGTAGGCAGTGGAATAATTTGGTTTTGCATAAAAGGTTCTCCTTAATGGAGGGGGTTATTTTGTTGGGGGGGGATTGAAATTGAAGGGAAAAGAAAAATAGCTTATTTTTTGAAAAACACCCAGGAAAATGTATTTTTGGGTCGGTTATTAATTGCAGAATTATTTCTATATAGCATAAGGGACTTCCAAGATAACTATTGAAGATAAATGATTTTTGAATTATTCTTTCACAATATGCGGAAATATCTTTCAAATAATATGCAGAATTATTTCTGCTTAATCAGTTGTTAGGCCGCTTCGGTTATCGTTAAAGCTACGGGAGGCAGTTCATGTATCTAATCGTTGGGTTGGTTCTTGCGGTTGCGGGCTTATATATCTTCGCCACAAAGGTCCGAACGCAGTTGCCGAACTTGAAACACAATTGGAGTCCGGGTGCTTTGTGGGCTGTATGCGGCACCGTTCTAATAGCCGCTGGCATTTATCTCTCAATCGGTAGTTTCTGAGCTGTGCGGCCTAACCAGCGGCTGCAGAACCTGAGTCATAATGATTTCTCCGACGATAAATGAGCCAAACCAGGCAAAGCTTTAGTGTGAAAGTGATGAGTGATTTTTATTTTTTCTTCATCTAATTCATCTTCCGA
>JBJXGI010000061.1:0-56364 GCA_046153645.1 Elusimicrobiota bacterium
CCATAAAAATGAGGGGAGTAAAATTAATTGCATCAGTTAGTAGAAACCTGCTTTCTTTTCCATCGATTGTGAATCCAGAACCAATTTTCAGGATACAGTGAAACAATTTTTTCTAATTCATTATTAAGAAATTTCGTATAGACCACGACCTTTTCTACATCATCATGAACTTTGGGGAATTGAGTAATAGGACTAAATATATATCGAAAGCGATCTCCCTGTCTTAAGGTATAGGAAATAATAATCGGAGCCCCCGTTCTCACTGCCAGTAAGGCTGGAAGCGTCGTTGTTGCCGCCGGCCTCCCAAAAAAATCTGCAAAAATTCCACCTGTATACAAGTTCTGATCAAACAAAATACCGATGGTGCTTTTAGATTTTAAGCATCGAAGAGATTCTCTTACAGCTTGACGATGAAGAATAACTTTCATACCAGAAGCTCCTCTTTTCCGTTGAACCCATTTCTCCACAAATGGATTTTTAATGGGGCGAGCGATGGCCGTTACATTTCCAAGTGTAAATTGGCTTACAGCGCCAGAAACCTCCCAATTTGAGAAATGCCCCGTTAAAAGAATCAATCCTTTTTCTTGAGCCATTGACTCTTCGACATTTTCCCACCCTTGAACATCGACAAATTCCGACATATTATTTTTATTTATTTCGGTGATCCGAACAAATTCCGCGGCGGTTCTCCCTAAGTTTCTCCAAACTTTCTTAGAAATATCTAATTTTTCTAGTTCCGTTTTTCCAGGAAAGCAGGAGCTGAGATTATCCAACATTAGTTTGGTTCGTTTATGAAGAACGAAAGACATCAAAACCCCAAGAATTCCCCCCAATTTCAGTGCCCACTTTCTCGGGAAAATCCAAATAAAAAAAGAAATTCCTAATATCAAACAGTACTCTAAAAAATATTTAATTTTTTTCATGAGATAAAATCTGCCTATCAATATAATTTTCCCAAGCGGAAGTATCATTTCCAAAAGATATCTCTTGGCGAACAACAATGAGATCAGAATGAGCTAAAATTTTTTCCCACTTTAATTGTTTTAATTTAACCCAATCTTTTTCAGTCACAAATACTGTTCGGTTTTCACTAAACGATAAATCGACTATTCGATTCAAATCTTTTTCCATATAAGCGTGATGATCACGAAATCGCAATGGATGAATTTGAATTTGAAATAAATGTAATGTTTGCTCAAAAGAAACAGGGTTCCCAATAGCAGAAACAGCCAATCCTTTTTTTGTAATAAATTCTGATAAATCAATTTCTTTGCCATCTGACATGCGGCGCGCCTTAGGAATAAAACTTGAAACAAAAATAGGCGCGCGAGATTTTTCTTGAATACAATTTTTAATTTCTTCAACTTTTTTAAGGGATGACAATTCAGTGCGTGTCATCACAATGGAACTTGCCCGCTTCAAAGAAGAAACCGACTCTCGCAAAATTCCCCAAGGAAGCAAATGGCCATTCCCAAAAGGATTGGTGGAATCAATACAAACAATATCCACATCACGTTTTAAACTCCAATGTTGAAACCCATCATCTAGAAGAAAAAAATCGACTGTGAACCGGTCTAATATTTCCTGCGCTTTTTTCTTTCGATTGGAGTCTAACCCTAAGATAACTTGAGGAATTTTATCTTTCAAAAGCAAAGCTTCATCATTCATACCTTGATAAGAAATATGTGATTGATAATTCCGAGATAGTACCGCTACTGATTTACTTCTTTTTACTAACTCTCCTGCCAGATGAATTAATAAAGGCGTTTTACCAGTTCCACCTGTTGAGATATTTCCAATAGACACAACTGGCTTTGAAAGTCGTTTAGAAGGCCTCAACAATCGATCAAGTGTAACCCCAATCGAATATAAAGGAGTAAGGGGTGCCAACAATAAACTCATTAAAAGCGAGATTGCCCTCGAGAAAGTTGCAAACAAAAATCAAATAGATTTTCCTCTCCTCTAACAAACACTCTGGGTAAATTAAAAGGACTCTTTTTAAAGTTATCTAATGTCCATTTACCCGCATGAACCCCAACGGCGATTCGATAACCCGCCTCTTGCGCTTTTTTACGAATCTGCTCGTCATCCTCTCCGGCTCCATAAGGATAAGCGAATGTATCTGGCGTTTCTCCCAAAAATTCCCCAATAACAGATCGACTTTTTTCCATTTCAACTGAAACTTCTTTTAATGGAAGTTTGGGCAGGTTTGGGTGATTCATTGTATGAGATCCAATCTCCCATCCAGCATCTTTTAACTCTTTTAACTGATTCCATGAAACCATAGGAATTCTTGATTCACTTTCTGGATTGTGCCATTTGTTGTCCCATCCGACCGTTTGAACAACAACAAATAACGTCGCGGGAAAATTATATTTTTTCAAAATAGGAAAAGCGTTTTCATAATTATTGGCATACCCATCGTCAAAAGTAATGAGAATGGGTTTTTCTGGCAAAGAAACGTTTTTGTCCCAATATTGATAAAGATCTTTAAACACAATCGGTGAATAGCCTTGTTTTTTCAGATATTCCATTTGAGCCTCAAACTTTTCATTTGAAACCCAAAGTTTTTTAAGTTGGGACCCTTCTGGAGCATTACCGATTTTATGGTACATCAAAATCGGAATTCCTTTTTTAGGAATCCGCCACCAATTCCATCTGGCACTGAGGCCTAAAAAGACAAGAATTCCAATAACACTCAAAACAATTCCGATCATGAACGATGCTCCTCCAAATCTTTTAATTTAATGAATTTAAGCCACACATAATACGAAGATAAAAGCGCATAAATAAAACCCGAGGAACCATCTAAAAGTCCCATTTTAAAAAAATATCTTTTCAGAAATTCAAATGGTAAACGAAAATGGTGCCAAATATAAAATCGTTGCCCTTTTTCCCATTTTTGTTTCGCAATAAGCGAGGTATACCCATTACATTTCTTTAAATAATCTTCAATATTGTGGTAACTAAAATGAACGATATGATTTTTTAAAGAACCTATTTCACCTTGTACTGAAATTCCTTCATGAACAACTGTTTGTCCATAAACAGACTTTTCTTTTTGAAACAATCTTAAATGCCGCTCACCACCACATCCGCCAAATCTCAGTTCGTGCCCCAGAAAGATATGCTTAAAAGGAATCAGAAAACCACTTTTCTTTTCTTCTTTTTCATTTAAGCTTCTTTTTATTTCTTCAGCGAGTTCAGGGGTGACGCGTTCGTCCGCATCAATATTGAGAACCCAGGATCCAGCTGTTTTTTCTAAGGCAAATTGTTTTTGCGGACCATATCCAGTCCAAACATGGTGAAAAATTTTCGATGTAAATTTTTTAGCCAGTTCAACAGTCCGGTCTGTTGAACCAGAGTCAACAAGAACAATGTCATCAGAGAGATTTTTGACGCTTTCAAGGCAGGCCTCAATGTCTTTCTCTTCATTGAGGGCGATAATAATAATAGAAAGGGAATTACTTTGTGGCATTGGCGAAAATCATATCATTCTTTCGACTTCATCACCATTTCCTGTTTTTTCAATATGACAACCATATGAAAATTGAAATTGTGGACAGTGTGGATAAGCCTGTGGATAATATTTCATCGTGTTTCATAGGACGAATAAAAACGATGAAAATATATGAATATCAAATATTTACATGCGATTATTTTTTGGGAGTATTTTCAAATAAATTGCTTCTGTACCGGAAATGGTGTGATTTACACTAAAATCCATTGCTCTTTGGTAGGCAGACTGAACTAAGTTATCCAACTCATTTTGTTTCGAACGGGCCCTTTCAAATGCCAAAAACAACGAATGGGGGTCTTGAGCCATCGCTAAAAAACCGTTTTTTCCTTCCTCAATCATCTCAGGAATACCGCCCGCATTTGTCGCAATCACGGGGATTTTAAGGCCCATCGCATCTAAAACAGAAGTTCCCAATCCTTCTAATTTCGAACTCAAACAAAAAAAGTCAAAAGCAGCCAAATAACGCAGCGCATCTTTTCTGAAACCTAAAAACCGAATTTTATCATTGATTTGTAATTGATCACCTAAAGCCAAAAGATGGTTTTTAAGAGAGCCATCTCCCACAATAACCAAATAAAAATCAGGATTTTTTTTAGAAAAAAGTGCAAAAGCTTTTATAAGAGTTTGATGATCTTTATGATCTTCTAAAGCCGCAATATTTCCAATAACGATCGCGTTGTTAGGGACACCCAACTCCTCTTTAGAAACCGGAATAACGTCGTTAAATCGCTCGAATTCAATACCACTTCTGACGATAGAAATGTTTTTTTCTATGACACCATCTAAAAGCAAAACATTCTTTACATTTTCAGAAATAGCAATAACATGAGATGCTTTAGAATATTTCCAACGAGTTAAAAAGTTTTTCGACAAATGAAAATCAACTCTTCGAGTCAAAACAAAAGGGACGGAGGTTCCCAACGTTGCCAAAGCAGAAAAAGTAACCGCATGCCCCGTGTGCGCATGAATAAGATCTATTTTATTTTTATTAATGAATTTTCTAATTTTCAGAACAGTAAAAGGATCCCACGCATTGAAAGGATTCACTTCACAAATCGGAATAGAAATTTTTTTTATTCGACGAAGGAACTCATCATTGCTTCTTGCCACAGCAAAATTTTCCCATCCTCTTTTCTGCAAACCTTTGACAAGAGAAAAGGCTTGCTGTTCTCCTCCACGCCAAGAACGCTCAGTGTCGATATGAAGTATTCTCCCTTTAGACATAATTCACGCCGTCATTATCCTGGAATATGCCGGGAATTTAAGGGTTGATTTAGGTTCCTCATAGCCTGTTGGTAAGCGCCTAAGGTTTTTTCATATTGGATTTGTGGAGAAAATTTTCTCTGGGCCAACAACCAGCTTTGATGACCCAAGGAATCTGAAAGAGCTTTATTCTCAAGAATCTTAATAATATCGACGGCCATCGCGGTAGAATCCGAAGGAGAAACCAAAAAACCATTTTCACCTGGCTCGATTAATTCTGATAAACATCCCACCAACGTTCCTACCAGCGGCCGGCCGAGTCCCATCCATTCAAGACAAGCCCGAGAGATTTCCTCACTACCGATGGATGATATAACTCCCACATGGCAACGTCGCATAAAGTCGGCTGTATTTTCTACGTAACCTAAAAATTTGACAGATTCTTCAATTCCTAAAACCTTTACTTGATTAAACAACATCGATTGAGAAATATTGGCTTCTTTCCCCGCAATTAAAAATTGGACTTGCGGAATTTTCTTTAATACAAGAGAGGCTGCTTCAATAAAATAAGCATGCCCCTTAACCGGATCAAGACGACCCAATACACCGACAGTAAAAGGTTCGTAAGGCTGAATTTTTTCATCAATTTGAACTGACGGATAAATAACACTCAACTGTTCAGAATTTAATGGCAACCCTTGTTCATATTGCTCACCCACATGCTGAGAAGCGGCAATAACTCCTTGAGTTTTTCGGTAAATGAATTTAATAAGTGGATGTGTTGATAACGCTCTGGCATCACCCCGCGTACGAACAATCGCCCAAGAAACCTTTTTTTTCATGAGAAGTGAAAATAAAACCGTCCAGGTATGAGTTCTTCCAGTATGGACATTAACAACATCCCAAGGCTTTGAAGAAAGAATTGATTTTAATTCGAGAAGAGAAACAAAAGGGAGAACGGAAAGCCCTTTTTCTAAGGCTCGTTTTTCAGGTTTTTTGCCTTTCAAAAGTGCCAATACAACTTGATGGCCTTGTTTTTGAAATAATTCTGAAACCTGTAACGCGTAGTGAGTGATTGCTGAATCCCAGGGCTCATCTAATATATGAAGAATTTTTAACATGAAGATTCCTCAGGTAACTGTACACCTTTTGTTTTTTCAAGCAGCGATGAGGCAGTGAAGAGTACCGCATTTACATCAATATCTTCCATACATTTGTGATGTTTGAGTGGACAAACAGTATCTCCATGAAGAGTGCACGGCCGGCAGTTAAGATCTCTCACCTCAGCCACTCTTGAATTAATTCGATAAGGGGCAAACCCAAACGCCCGCACGGTAGGCCCAAACATCGCGACTAAGGGAACATTGAGCGCCTCGGCAATATGCATGAGTCCTGAATCATTGGTTAATAACAATGACATTTTAGAAGTAACAGAAATAAGATCTTCCATATTTGTAATGCCTGCTAAATTTCGATACGGAACTCTTAAGTGCTTGACCAGCTGATCGGCAACCGCTTGATCCGATTTATCTCCTAAAACAAAAATAATGGCCTTTGGCAATTCGCCTAAACGATTGGCGGCTTCTATGAACCGTGATACTGGCCATCTTTTTGTCGCATGTTTTGCTCCAGGAGCTAAACCAATTAACAACGCGTCTTCTGGAATGGCTAAATCGTGTAAATATTGGTCGGCGACTTTAGGGTATAAACGGGTTTCAGTGGAAATGATTGGAACATCTAAAATTGAAAGGCAATCCAATATTCGTTCACGAACTGATTTTTTGAGCCAAGGTGAGATTTGTTTGAACCAAACGAGAAGCCGTCGATCGAATGTTCTTTTCTGTACAACCACCGTTAAAGGGGCACCGGCCAAAAACCGCAAACACCAAGACTTTAAATTTCCATGCAAATCAATAATCACATCAAATTTTTCGTTTCGAATTCTTGCGGCCAATTGAGAAAAACCATCAACAGAAGAGTCGTAATCGATAACTTTATCGACACAGGAATTCCTCAAAAAAACAGAGCTATACGCTTTTTTTGTAAGAACGTGAATTTCGGCCTCTGGCCAATGTTTTTTTAAATTCGGAAAAATGGCCGTAGTTAAAACAACATCTCCCAAACTAGAAAATCGAATAACACATATTTTTTTAATAGCTCTCATAAAAATTCGGCTTCAAACTTATTTTTTGTTTTTAAAGCCACACCTTGAATTGAATGAATGACACGAGCGCCATAAAGCGCCATTTCTTTTAATCGAGACCGGTTATTTAGCATTTCTTGAAGAGTCAATCTAAAATCTGCCTCGCTCAAAATGACCTGAGCGGCCTTAGCTGTTACCAGCAACTCAGATTCACCTTTAAAATTACTCATAGCCGGTCCAAAAAAAACAGCTGTGGCGGCTGAAGCAGGTTCTAAAGGGTTCTGGCCTCCTTTGGGGAATATACTCCCCCCTACAAAAGTCATATCTGCCGCTTTATACATATTGTTTAGATCACCCAATGTATCAACCAATAGAATAGAAGATTCCCATTTTCGTTTCGATTTTATCTGACTCCACAAGTCATAAGAAACAGAATAATTTTTGATGATTGTTTCTACTTCATTTATTCGTCCCATTTTCCTCGGCGCTAAAATAAGTCGAATTTTTGAAAACCCAAGAGAGGGGTCGCTCACTACCTTTAAGAGAAAATTTTCTTCCCCTTCCCAAGTACTTCCACCAACCAATAACAAAGCGTGTTCATCCGATGTTAATTTGAATCGAAAATGAGACTTATCCTCAACCGAGGTAACCGTTAAATTATCTGATTTTAAATTTCCGACGGAAACACCTTTTTCCGGGTCCAATCCTAAAAAAATGAATCGATCCAAATCTTCTTTAGAGCGGGCCCATAAAAATGAAACACCAGAGAATAACCTCGTCGATAAACCAGGAACAACTTTCCATCCCTTAATTCCTTTTTCAGAAATTCTGCCATTAATAACATAAAAAGGAATTAATCTCCTTCTCACCGCTTCAAAAAGAGCTGGCCAAATTTCTGTTTCAACGATGAAAACGGTTTTCGGGTTTAATTTTCTAGCCCAATACCGAACTATAAAAAACAAATCCAGTGGTGCCATACTCACTTGAATATTAGGATCTTCTTTTTCAATGAGTGCTCTGGCTTCTGGAGTACTGACGGTAACCAAGAAACGTCGATCCGCATTCTTTTTCATTTCTCTCAAGATTGGTCTTAATGCTTGCCATTCTCCAATAGAAGCCGAGTGAAACCAAAAGAGGTTTTTTGAATTTGAACCAGTTTGAGGAGGAAAAATACGTTCAAAAAAACCTTGTTTAAGCCGCTTGAACCCGAATTTAAAGCCCAATCCTAGGATAAGCAGCGGAAACAATAAAATACTTAAAGACTGATAAAACATATAAATCAAAAACCCAAAGAATAAAACTGCCCAAGAAGGCAATTTTTCTCCGTAACGATCGGTTGAGTTTTGGATATCGTTTAATGCCTCTCGAACGCGCGACACCGCTTCTTCTTGCGGAACATCCTTTGACAAATAAAAAGGTTTTCCATGGCCAACAACACTCACGCCAAAAGGAAGAGGCAACTCAAATTTATCCCAACTATTAAAAACTTTTTTTCGACGACAATAAGCAGCGGTTGGAATAATAGGCGCCCCAGAATAGACGGCGGCCGCAATGACTCCTTGATGAACTGTTTGAACAGGTCCGCGTGGACCATCGGGAGTAAATCCAATTTGACCTCCTCGATCGAGCAACTCAAAAATCTCTTTGAGAGCGGCACTCCCTCCTTTAGAGCTAGAACCTCGAATAGGACATAATCCCAATCGCTTCATCACTTGGGCGATATACTCGCCGTCTTTACTTTTACTGACCAGCACAGAAACATCTTCACCGCGCTGGTTATAAGCGAGAAAAACTTGATTTTTGTGCCAAAAAGCATAGATAGCTTTTTTTCGAAGTCGACGGAGTTCTAAGGTTTGCGGGTGATCCAGAGGAAAAGAAAAGGAGGTTTTACCAACACATTGTAAAAAAACCGCTGCAATATAGGAAACCAGCGGAGCTAACATGGCGAAAACTTTTTAGGCAAATTTTTTCTTAAGCGGGGATTGCTGAAGTTTTTTCTTACGACTGAGTGGAACCCACGCAATAAGAGCAACGCGAGTAAAACGAGGAGATAAATGTTGCGCCGAATCAATAGAGATTCCTTCATTTTCAGCTTCAAGAAGAGGTAACAATTCCTTTAATACAACAGGATCTGAAAGTAAAACCGCTTCAGTAACATCACAATCATCACCATTGGCTTCATCAGTTAAAAGTCGAATAAGAAATTGGAGAGATAAATCGACAGATTCTTCCGCAATGGCAGATACCACTTGAGAACGTGTGGTTTCACCATTCATGAGCAATTCAGAAAGGTATTCCTCAGCTGATGCGCCCACGGTGGCAGCCATTAAAGTAACAGCAACCGCTTTATCTAACCCATACTGATCTGATAACGGCCTTAAGATAATTGGCATATCGTCATTGGACCATGTTTGGTAAAAAGCGGTGGGAACAATTTGCTTAAGAAAATTTTCGCTCTCAGCAGGGAGAGAAGCTTCCACTTGAAGATCTAATTGTTTGGTTTGAAGAAGACCCTTGAGAATGCGACCCACAGAAGGCATTCTAGGACGGATCCGAAATTTTTTAACTTTCATGCCGATGATTATATTATTTTTTGTTCTTTTGTCGTTGTTCTAATCCATAAACCATGCCAATAGCAACACCAATGGTTGAATAGGATCCGATGACAATTCCAAATGTCATAGCCAAGGCAAAATCAAAAATGACTTGCCCGCCGAAAAAGAGCAAACTAAGAGAAGCCAAAAGAGCTGTGAAAGAGGTATTGATAGTGCGCGCCATCGTTTCATTAATACTTCTGTTATAAATTTCTTGTGTGGATTCTTTCCGAGATGTTCTTAAATTTTCTCGAACACGGTCAAAAATAACGATGGTATCGTTAATAGAATAACCAGCTATAGTTAACAGCGCAGCTATAATAACAAGCGTCGTTTCTCGGCCGCTCAAAGTGAGAAATCCCCAAGTAATAAACACATCATGAACCAATGCCAGTACACCAGCTAAACCCCAAATCCAATTTTTAAAACGAAAAGCCACATAAAGAATAATCATTCCCATGGAACCTAAAATGGCGAAAATAGCGTTCTTAAAAAGTTGTTTTCCCACAACAGGTCCCACATATTCAACACGATCGGGCAATTCTTTAACATTGCCGGAAAAGACTTTCTTTAAAGAACTAATGAGTGAGGTTCCGACATCATCTTTAGAACGATCTTCTAATTTTGTTCGAATAATAATGTTTTTATCGCTGGGCTGCGTTTGGAGAGAAAAACCGTCCCATCCGTCAGCGCTTAAGGCTTCTCGGATTTTATCAACTGGGGGCAGTTCATTAAATCCAATTTGAAGCAAAGTCCCTCCCGTAAATTCAACTCCGAGTTTAGGTCCTTTGTTCTTAATAAAAGCGAAAACTCCAATGAGGATGAGGGCAAGAGAGAAAAAGTAAAAAATAACTCTTTTGCCAATCCAATCAAACTTCAGCTGACTAAATAATTCCATGTTTTATCCTTTTAGTTAAATACTCAAAGTTTTTGGTTTTGATATTTTAAACCAAACTTCGTAAAACGTTCTTGTAACCCAAACGGCCGTTATCATTGAAATGAGCAAACCCCAAATCAATGTCACAGCAAATCCTTTCACTGGCCCGGAACCAAATTGAAACAAAAACAAGCCTGCTAAAATGGTGGTCAAATTTCCATCCAAAATGGCGGAAAATGCTTTTGCGTAACCTTCTTCTACCGCGATTTTCACATCTTTTCCTTTTTTAAGTTCTTCGCGAATTCTTTCCAAAATAATAACGTTGGCGTCTACCGCCATGGCAAGAGAAAGAATAATACCCGCTATACCTGGCATGGTCATCGTGGCTCTCAACCATTCCATGACCGCCATGAGAACAATAAAGTTTATTAACAGGGCCAAATCAGCCAAGAACCCTGAAAACTTATAATAAACAATCATAAAGGCAACCACGAGCAGAAATCCAATAACCATCGCCCGCATACCAGCTCGAATAGAATCTTCCCCAAGTTCCGGACCAACAATTCTCTCTTCAACAACATGCATCGGTGCTTTCAAATTACCCGAGTTAAGAATATTCGCTAAATTTTTGGCTTCTTGGGAAGAGAACGTCCCCGTTATTTGGCCACGTCCACCTGGAATTCGGCTTTCAATTCGAGGGGCAGATTGAATGTAATTATCCAAGACAATCGCTAATCTCTCATTTAAATGAGCGGCAGTAACAGCTTCAAATATTTTTGCCCCTTCCGAATTGAGTTCAAACCCAATGGCCATTCCACTGATTTGCATTTCATTACCTAATTCAACTCGAGCTTCTTTTAAGAATTCGCCTGTCAATTCAGCTTTATCGTTAACCAACAAATATCCGCCACCTCTTTCGGGTAAGAGAGCCAAACCAGCTGGAATTAATTTTTTAATGTCTTCAGAAAGTTTGCCCGCAGCAACATCTTGTGGCTGAACACCCTCTTTACTGAGCTGTTCTAAGATTTTAACTAGCACCGCATCATCTTTAACCATTCTAAATTCTAATAAAGCTGTTTTTCCAATGAGTGACTTCGCATCTTCACTGGCATAAATACCAGGCAATTGTATAACGATAAATTCTTTGCCCTGGCGAGCAACAAAGGGGTTAGCCACGCCAATAGAATCAACTCGATTATTAATAACAAGAATATTTTGTTCAATGGCCTTAGTCACAGAAGCGTCGCTTAAGTCACTTAATTTGTCAGTTTCTAATTGATAAACCAAATGCACGCCCCCTTGTAAGTCAAGGCCCAAAGGAACTACTTTATCAGCTAATGGATTTTTTTTGCGCGCCTGTTCATGACGTTGCTCTAAAGGAAGGCTGTACCATACGATGTTGGGATAGAGTTTGTATAAAGAAATCCCAAGTACAAATACGATCAAAAAAAATTTCACTAATGTTTTATTGTTCATTTCGTCTCCGGTACATTAGGAACAAGCTCCTGTGAAGGATCGGTGGTAAGAACTTCAACAATACCTGTCCGTACTATTTGAACTTTTGTGTCCTCACTAATTTTTAAATCGATTACTTTTGGAGAGACGTTTTGGATAATCCCAATGAGCCCCCCTGAAGTTACAATTCTGTCTCCTCTTTTAAGATTATTCAATAGGTTTTCTCTTTCTTTGCGTTGTCTCATTTGAGGGCGAATGAGTAAAAAGTAAAAAATAGCAACCATAACCAACATCGGAGCAAATGAAACCCAGGCTGGTGGAGGCGGCGAATTGGGATTTGAGGGTTGAGAAGCCATAGAGAAAAGAGGTGAGGTGAAGAATGTGATTACTGCAGTTAAAGAATAAAATTGAGCTAAACCCTTAAATTGAATTAATTTCATATTTTTATTTTTAGAAATCTCCCTTATGCAATATAAATGATTCTATTGTTATTTTAAGACTAAAACGAGCACAATTTATACTACAGATGGGGAGTATTGGGAAGAGCCTTAAGAACAAATTTTATGCGGCTTTACGAGAGGATTTATCATTAGAACTTTTTTTGGGTGGTTTAAAATCAATAACATCTGTGCGTTTATCTTCACGCGTTCGCATCCCTAAACTTCCTAAAATTTGGTTCATTTTATCTTCAACTGCGCGCGTTGCAAGCTCTTCTTGCGACTTCCAAAACCGCTCGGCGGAATATCCCATTATCACCGCAAAAGCAAGAAGACGAGAAATAGCATTAACACCTTCTTTTACTGTGCCCATAAATAATAACGCGATAACAAAACCCACGCCCGTACCTATCATAAGTCGACAAAAAAAAGTTTTCATCGGCCTATAAACTTCGCTGTAAGGGTCTAACTTCCCATCCCCTTTTCTGATTCGTGCTTTGGCAGCTATAACAGCCTGTTGAACCAAACATCCTACAGCAGAACAAATAGGAGCATATTTAAATAAGATTAAATCATACTCGGAAGCACCCAAACGATTTAAAAGCTCGGTTATCATATTAATAAGGATAATGTGAATTTTAAGTTATTTCAACGGGAGATTAATTCGATACGCTATTTCATTTCGAAACGTCCATTCTTAAGAGAGAAAGAGCCGCTCCTAAGCGGACTTTGGCATTTCCATCGGAAAGGGTTTTTAAAGCAAGAGCTTCGGCCCTTTTATCACTAATCGAAAAAAGAATCTGTGCTGCGCGAATGCGAACGTCAATATCATTTGCACTTAAGGCAGCTTCTAATGTTGTGACACCTTCAGCGTAACCTAAATAACCAAGGGCTTCGGCCGCAGCCACCTTGACAAAGAAATTCTGATCCTGAAGTTCACCTTTTAAATTGGGGGATTTATCTCTGGCTTTCATTTGTCCAAGAGAACGAGTGGCGTTTTCACGAACCAAACCATTTTCATCAGACAAAAGCGGAACCAAATAATCCTGAGCATCGGTGGCTTTAATACGACCCAACGCACGTGCAGCAACCAATCTTATTTCAGCTTCAGAATCGCGTAACATCGCAATTAAAGGTTGAACCATTCGAGGATCTTCCATCGCTTCTAAAGCTTCACACGCTGCCAAACGAATGCCTTTATCCTGATCTTTCAGCGCACTGGCAAATACAATGGCTTCACTGGGATCACCCATCAGCGAAAGTCCAATAGCGGCACCGTCACGAACCCGACCGTCATTATCTTTCTTAGCGTTTTTTAACACTTGCATGACCATGGGGTCTTTTATTAGTCCCAAGACTTTAGCCGCTTCACCTCGAACTCGGCCACGAGCCAAAGCTTTCATTTTAATGAGCGCCGCCAAAGAACCCTTGGCTTCTTCGGGATTGGGCCCGACATTTCCTAGGATTTCAATGAGTGCATTTTTACCAGCCCCACTCCCTTTTCTGGCTAAACTTTTTGCCGCCCAAATTCGGACGTATTCGCTTTCGTCTTGAAGAGATGAAATGAGTGAATTCGTTACTTCTTTATTACTAACGTACTCAAGCCCTTGAACCGACATCTCGCGAACAACCGAATCATTTGAAGTGAGAGATTCTTGAACAATACCCCAAGCTTTATTTAAGGCTTTTCGGTCTGCGGCATGAGTTATTGATGGGATAGTTAATAATAAGGCCGTCATCCCCGCGCAGGCGGGGATCCAGGCTTTAAACATTTTTTTAAAAAAGGTTTGAGACCTGGATTCCCGCCTGCGTACCCAAAGGGTACAGTACCATCTATAATTTAAAATTATTGGTGTGGTACGCGGGAATGACGGTCGGTTACTTCTGTTCATATGTGGAGAAGAACTCCTTTTTAGCAGATTCAAAATTTCCATTTAAAATAGAAGTACGAATTTTCTTCATGAGGTCTAACATAAAGTATAAATTGTGAAGGGTAATTAATCGAGGGGCAAGAAGTTCGCCAGCTTTAAACAAATGGAATAAATAAGCCCTAGAATAATTTTTACAAGCTACACATTGGCAACCTTCGTCCAAGGGGCCAAAATCAGATCGAAAAATCGAGTTGGTTATATTATACCTGCCTTTATAACTAAAAGCCTGACCATTGCGGCCATTTCTTGAAGGAAGCACGCAATCAAACATATCAACACCACGTTCTACCGCTCCCCACATATCTTCAGGTTGGCCAATTCCCATTAAATAGCGAGGACTGTTCTCAGGAATTCCAGCCAAACTGCCTTCTAAAAACTGCCACATTTCCTCTTTCGATTCGCCTACACCAAGCCCTCCAATCGCGTAACCAGGGAAACCAATTTCAACTGTTTTTTCTGCTGATTCTTTGCGCATTTCAGGAAAACAAGCCCCTTGAGTAATTCCAAAAACAAGCGGAGGAACGCCCCGTGGTGACCACTGAGACTTATGCTCTTCGAGCCAAACCTCATATGTTTTTTTACATCTCTCCGCCCAACGAAGAGTTAAATCCATGCTTTTTCTTGCGTCCGCTTCCAATGCAGGATACGCCGGACATTCGTCCAAACACATCGCAATATCAGAACCAATATCCAATTGAAACTGTGTAGTAATTTCAGGAGATAAAAACCTCATTTGACCATCTACGTGTGATTGAAATTCAACTCCTTTTTCACTGAGCGTACAGCGATTGGCTAAAGAAAAAACTTGGAATCCACCTGAATCAGTAAGAATTGATTTATTCCAAGACATAAATTTATGGAGCCCACCAGCCGCTTTCAAAACTTCCTCGCCGGGCCGCAAAAAAATGTGATAGGTATTGGCCAACATGATGTTGCACACCATTTCATTCATCTCATGAGTGCCGACGGTTTTAATACAGGCTTGGGTTCCCACCGGCATAAACACAGGCGTTTCAATGGTGGCATGACCTGTTTCTAGAATTCCGGCGCGTGCTTTACTATTAGGAAGTTTATGTGTTATTTCAAATATATTTTTATTCATATTTTTTAGAATATTCCTCCCCACTGAAAAAACGTGGGGAGGAATTTATTACAAAATAATCATTCCATCTCCATAGGAAAAAAATCGATATTTTTTCTGAATCGCTTCTTCATAAGCTTTTTCAAGTAATCGCAAACCAGAAAATGCGGCCGTTAAAGACACGGGCGTTGAACGCGGCACATGAAAATTTGTAATCAGTGCATCTACCCATTTAAACTGATACCCAGGTCTTATAAAAATAGAGGTCCCTCGTTTCAAAGTTTGCGAATTCTCACTAAAGGACAACGATTCTAATGTTCGAGTGCTGGTCGTTCCAACAGAAATAATTCTTTTTCCTTCTCTTTTTGCGTTTTTAAGAAATTCATAATCTTCAAAGGAAACCTCAAAAATCTCTTCTGGCATTTTATGGTCTTGAACATTTCCTGCCAAGGGTTTAAAGGTTCCCCATCCCACATGGAGCAATACCTCAATACAAACGGCCCCTTTCTTTTTTATTTTTGAAATGAGGTCTTCGGTAAAATGAAGCCCAGCTGTGGGAGCGGCCACACTCCCTTCATTTTTGGCGTAAACCGTTTGATAATAAATTCTATCTTTGGCATCTTGGGTTTTATTTCCTTCTCTCTTTATATAAGGAGGAAGAGGAATACGACCATTTTTCTGCATCTCTTCAAATAAATTACCTTCTTTAAACTGAACCAAATACTCACCATCAGAAGCTCGACCTACCACTTTGGCATTTAAATGCCCAGCCAATTTAAATTCTTGTCCTTCTTTAACGGTAGGACGAAGAAGTGAAACCCATACTTGAGGATCAGCCGTGGGCGCAATTAAAATAGCCGTTACTTTTCCTCCGGTTGGTTTTTCGCCTTCTAACTTAGCCTGGTTTACCTTGGCATTATTAAAAACGAAAACATCATTTTCAGAAACGTAATCGGGTAAATCAGAAAACTTTTTATGTTCAATTTGATTTGATTTTCTGTGTAAGACCATCATACGCGCGTCGTCCCTTTTTTCTAAAGGCTCTTGCGCAATGAGTTCAGGGGGGAGGTCAAAATCCAGCGTATCAGGATTGATGTGAAAATTTTCTTTTAACATTTATTTCCTTCTCCCTCTCCTCCCACACAAGTGGGAGGAGAGGGTTGGGGTGAGGAGGGGTTTACACCCTTATTCTGCCCTCACCCTAGCCCTCTCCCGGAGGGAGAGGGGAATTTTTTAATTTAGTTTTTCTAAGGCAACTGTTTTTAAGTAATGGGTTTCGGGCATTGAAAGTAAGATGGGGTGATCTTTGGCTTGAGTTCCTAGTCCCACAAC
Source organism: Elusimicrobiota bacterium (assembly GCA_046153645.1). Lineage (GTDB taxonomy): Bacteria > Elusimicrobiota > Elusimicrobia > F11 > F11 > JBJXGI01. Next base: position 16,574 of record JBJXGI010000061.1, read on the forward strand.
ATGGGCAATTCCCCCTTCTCGTGAAATAGCCGTTTGTAAACTGTCCAAAAACTCTAGCGGGTTCATATGATAACTACAACTGCTGGCAATGAGCGTGCCTCCTACTTTTAACCTTTTCCATGCCGCTCGATTTAATTTTTCATAACCCATTCGACCCTGATGAAGGTCTTTTTTAGATTTAATAAAGGCAGGTGGGTCAGAAATAACAAGGTCATAAGTATTTTCATCTTCTTCCAAAAATTTAAAAACATCAGAAGCTTCAATTTTATATTGAGCTGCTTTTAGCTCATTTAATTTAGCTCCTTTTTCTACCAACTCAAGAGCCGGTTTACTCACATCCACAAAAGTAACATGGGAAGCGCCATTAACGAGCGCTTTTAAGCCCCACCCACCGGAATAACAAAACAGATCAAGCACTTTTTTGTATTTTCTTCGCTGGATAATATCCGTCATCATATCTCGGTTATCTCCGTGATCTAAGAAAAACCCTGTTTTCTGGCCGTCGACAAAATTAGCCGCATATAAAACGCCTCGAGATGAAAACGAATCATCTTTTAATTTATCTTCTTTCCCCTGTACCACTTCACTGAAATTCTCAATTCCTTCAAGAGCGCGAATCCCTGAATCAGCTCGAACAACAAATGAAACTTTTTCAACTCCAAAAGTCTTTTCAAAGAGTGGCGGAATGATTTTTTTTAGAGTGGGCAATAACTTGTCGACCCCAGCGGTGTTACTTTGCAAAATTAATGTTCCTCCGCCTTTTTTCCCAAACCAATCGAGAATAAGACCGGGGATAAAATCCCCCTCAGAAAAGATGAGTCGAAAAGAATCTTTTACTTTGAAATAAGAACGACGAGCAAAAGCCTCTGTTATTTTTTGTGAAAGGATATCTTCTGCAGAAGCGTTGGGGTCAGTAGAAACCACACGTCCTGCAATTAATGAGTGCTTATTAAAATAACCTTGCGCCACAACTCTGTTTTGAAAATGAAATTGGCACCATGTTCCAGGCTCCAGTTGGAGACCTCTTGATTTAATTTCATTGGAATAAATCCATAAAATGCCACCCAGAATACGGTCATAAGCTCGTCTTGATATTTCAATTTGAGGAATCATTAACTGCGTCTCCATTTCCCCAAATGAGTTCCTGGGTAGTAAAACTTTAAAATTTGTTCGTAGTTTCGCTCTTCTTCTGCTTGGCCTTTCGCGCCCCACTGACACATACCAACACCGTGTCCCCAACCTTTTCCTTCAAATTCATATCCATCTTGGATCTGTTTTAAGCGGGTCCAAAGTGTACTGCGAATTTTTTCTGGATGAAGCGCCAAACGAAATTCATTTCCCAACATCGAATAAGACCCTTCATCAGTTGTGACACTCACTCGTTCGGCACGACCCGATGCGCTTTTTTTAGCAATCTTAAGCGATTTAAGAGAATGACCTTTCACTTTGGTTTTGGCTTTGAGCAATTTCAATATATCGGCATCTGTAAAACTGATTTTCCAGTTATAACGAGGGTTTTTAGAACAGTATCTACACCGAATGCTTTGTAAATAAGGTTTACTGGTTTGCCCCCAAACAGGGCCAATAGCTTCGGTGACGCCTCCACAATGAGAAAAGAAAAAAGCGCCGACAGGTTTACCTTCGTATAATAAAATCTGATCACTGGTTTCGTCCACCGCCTTATTGGTTCTGGGATCTTCTTTGGCAGTTCCACCAAACACTTGGCAATGAACCTCGGAGCACAAATCAAACCCTTGGTCCGAGTGCCGCCCCAAATGAGACGCTAAATAAGTTCGACTGGCCACAGCTTGCACTTTAAGCGCTTCAGCCGGCCACGTAATAATGACTTCTCTCGGGAGAACTCCTTTTAAATATTCATCAATTCCTAACTCATTAATAACTGAAAATGATGAATCTGAATTAGCAACAACAATAATATCACCACGATAAGTTAAACCTTTAACTTCAATTGTTTCTGAACTATCAATCAAGTGAATACGAATTTTATTTCCAAATTCACGGTGATCAATTGAAATTTTCTTATCATCTATTTCAACGAGATATTTCCCAGCATCGAATTCTTTTTTAAGTGTAGGACCGTAAACAATAAACGGTTCAGGACAGACCACTTCGACAGAAGATAAACCCGCACGAATTCCGATGCGCACTTTGCTCCCCGTACTCATAGCCGCTTTTGGTTTTTCAACGTCTACAGGTTTAGGAACTTCAACAACAGGCGGCGGTGTTTGTGATTGAGGCGGACGAACAATGGGTTTTATGGGGGCGCAAGCAGACGCAAATAGTAATAAAACACTTAGTAACCCCGTCATTCCGGCATGTCTTAAGCCGGGATGACGAATGATTGTCATCTTGAACGAAGTGAAAGATCTCATAAATAAAAAAATTTCACGACTGAAAAAGCGTTCCCATGTCGCTAACTGACTTTGGTGGTACTTTCCCAAAATGTTCATAAGCCAGCGCCGTGGCCACGCGCCCCCGCGGTGTGCGAGCCAAAAAACCCGCTTTAATTAAAAAAGGTTCATACACATCTTCTACTGTTCCTGATTCCTCACTGACCGCCACAGCCACAGTATCTAAACCCACAGGCCCTCCAGAAAACTTTTCGATAATGGCTTGTAAAATAAGTCGATCCATACGATCTAAACCAGCCGTATCAACTTCAAGAGAAGTAAGCGCTTCTCGCGCCACATCCAGCGTAATTTTTCCATTTTGAATTTGAGCAAAATCTCTCAATCGCCGAAGCAAACGGTTTGCAATGCGTGGAGTGCCCCGTGAACGTTTCGAAATTTCAAGAGACGCATCCGCATCAATTGAAATGTTTAAAATTTTGGCAGAACGCGTCACAATTCTTGAAAGGTCCGTTGGCTCATAAAATTCAAGATAAGAAACAATTCCAAAACGATCACGAAGAGGACCTGTTAAAAGACCCGCGCGCGTGGTGGCGGCTACCAACGTAAATTTAGGAAGCGGAAGTTTAAGGGTTTTGGCTGATGGGCCTTGGCCGACAACAATATCCAAACAAAAATCTTCGAGGGCAGGGTAAAGGGCTTCTTCAACAGCGCGGTTGAGCCTATGAATTTCATCAATAAAAAAAACGTCACCTTCATTCAGACTCGTTAAAATAGCCGCCAAATCTCCCACTTTCGATAATACGGGGCCTGAGGTTTGCCGAAGGTTGACACCCATTTCGCGAGCGATAATGTTGGCCAACGTTGTTTTCCCAAGCCCGGGAGCCGCACAAAAAAGGGCGTGATCCAACGGTTCTTTTCTCTCTTTGGCCGCTTGCAGGAATACTTTCAAATTCTTCTTTAGTTTTTCTTGGCCAACAAATTGATCTAAATTTTGAGGGCGAAGGGTGGCCTCAAAATTTTCTTCTAATACGTTAGATTCAGTTCCAATGAGTGGGTTCATACTTAAGACTTCTTCATTCCTAAATTCTTCAAAGCCTGCTTAATCAATGTTTCTGATTTTGCTTCATTTCCCAATTCTTTTACCGCCTGTGCCAATAATTCTCTCGCTTCTTCGTTGGAATAACCCAAACTCATAAGCCCCAAAAGCGCCTCTGAGGATTGACTGGTTTGCTCTGTTTCTGGCCATTTCGGTTGACCTGATATTCCCCATGAATCCACTTTTCCTTTAAGGGAAAAAATAAGTTTCTCGGCGGTTTTTTTAGTGAAGCCAAAAACGGAAACCAGAAGTTTTGAGTCTTCATCAATAAGAGCGCGTTTAAAATCAGGAAGTGACTTACTAATTTTATCTAAACACTCTAAAGCTTTTTTAGGGCCCATGCCATCTACATTTTCACGAAGACGCGTAAACAAATCTTTCTCTTCTTTGCTTAAAAAACCATACAACGTTGTAGCCCCATCAAAAGCTGTCACTGATTCACAAACGTAAACCAATACCACCTCACCCACAGAAAATTTAAATTGAGATCCCATGGTGAGCAAGAGCTCGTAACCCACGCCTCCCACATCAATCACCGTTTTCAAAAAATCTTTATCGATGTATTGTTCAGTTACTTTACCTTTAATATGCGCAATCATATGGTGGCCGATACCTTGGTGTTTACCCTAGAAAATTGTAAATGGCATAACCCCACCGCCACCGCATCAGCGGCATCGTCGGGTTGAGGAATTGATTTCAGATTGAGCATTCGTTGAACCATGAGTTGCATTTGCCTTTTTTCCGCGGCCCCCGAACCAGTAAGGGCCATTTTAATTTGTTTGGGGGCATATTCTTGAACCTCGCATTTATACTGACCCGCCAAAAGTAAAATAACACCCCTCGCATGTCCGACCAATGCCAATGTTTTTGCGTTTTTAACAAAGAACAACGTTTCAAGCGCAATAACATCGGGGCGATGTTCCTCAAGCAATTCTTTGAGATCGTTATAGATAATACAAAGTCGTTCTGTTAAAGGGGTGTGAGCCGCTGATTCTAAAACACCAAAATCTAAACATTGAATTCGATTGCCGTTTTTTTCAAGGATACTCCATCCCAAAATGGCAATACCAGGGTCAATGCCCAATACCTTCATGCGTTAGCTAGACACCTTTTCAATAATTTCAGGGGCAATATCAAAATTGGCATTGGCCGTTTTAACGTCGTCATGATCTTCAAGCGCGTTCATGAGTTTTAAACAACGAAGCGCGTCGTCCCCTTCCAAGGGCACAGTATTTTTAGGAATCAATGACAATTCGGCACTCGCCAATGTAAATTTATTTTCAATGAGTTTTGCTTTGATTAAATCAAAATCATGGGGGGCCGTATAAATTTCAAACACGTCAGAGTCTGATTTAATATCTTCGGCGCCCAACTCAATAGCCATATTGGTCATTTTTTCTTCATCAACGCCTTTTTTATCAATGGTAATAAAACCTTTCGATTCAAAAATCCAAGATACGCTGCCCGATTCGCCCATATTTCCGCCATGTTCAGAAAACATGTGTCTCATTTCAGCGGTCGTACGGTTTTTGTTATCAGTCGTGGCTTCAATAAAGACCGCCACGCCACCCGGACCGTACCCTTCGTAGGTTGTTTCTACATATTCAGCCCCAGGAAGTTCGCCCGTTCCTTTTTGAATGCCACGCTTAATATTGTCAGAAGGCATGTTGGCCGCTTTAGCCGCTTCCACCGCCGCACGCAGACGCGGGTTGCTTTCAAGTTTACCGCCGCCATGTTTCGCGGCAATTGTCACTTCGCGAATAAGACGCGTAAAAACTTTTCCTCTTTTAGAATCAATAATGGCTTTTTTGTGTTTAATTCCAGCCCAACGAGAATGACCTGACATGTTGTGAGACTCCTTAAAAATTTTAACGACGAAGAATAGGGTGTATATTACAAAAGAAGAGAAGGATTTATAGAAAGGATTTTTTCTGGTTTTTGCTTGATACCATAGTCGTCATTTGGCATGATAAATGACGACTATGACAACGCATAACATTTCTCGAACCCTAGACTTAGCTAAACTTCTGAAAAAGAAATCATATTTTTTGCTGGGACCCCGCCAAACAGGGAAAAGTTTCTTGATCAAACAATCTTTTGGTTCAACGTTAACTTATAATTTACTCGATACCACAACCTATCTCAATTTAGCGCAAAACCCCAAACGATTAGAGCAAGAAATAACTGCGAAAACAAAACACATTATTATTGATGAAATTCAACGACTTCCACAACTTTTAAATGAAGTTCACCTCCTGATTGAAGAACACGGAATACATTTTTTGCTGACAGGGTCGAGCGCCAGAAAACTGCGTAAAGGAGGAGTTAACCTGTTGGGAGGACGGGCACGAACCAAATATCTCCATCCGTTCACCTATAAAGAACTTAAACATCATTTCAATCTTCAGAGAGCTCTTCATAACGGGTTGATTCCCTCAATTTATTTTTCTGATGACCCCGACGCTGATTTAGTTGCTTACAATGGAACTTACCTAAAGGAAGAAATTATTGCTGAAGGTGTAACGCGCAACATCCCGGCCTTTAGTCGGTTTTTACAAGTCGCTTCTTACTGTAATGGAAGTGTAATGAATTTCACTAATATCGCGAGTGACGCTCAAGTACCGCGAACAACGGTGTACGAGTATTTTGATATTTTGAAAGACACCCTCATCATGAAGGAACTTCCCGCTTGGGATAAATCAATTAAACGTAAGCCCCTGGTTTCTTCCAAATATTATTTTTTTGATGTTGGTGTGGTAAGGTCACTTCAAAAGCGAATTTACAATGCAGGAACACCTGAGTTTGGAGAGGCTTTTGAAACTTACCTATTTCATGAGTTAAGTTCATATGTTGATTATCAATCTCAAGAGACACTCAGTTTTTGGCGTTCAAGCTCAGGTTTTGAAGTAGATTTCATATTAGGGGATCATACCGCTATTGAAGTAAAAGCAAAGAAAAACGTGTCAGAAGCAGATCTCAAAGGATTACGCGCTATTTCAGAAGAAAAAAAATTTAAAAAATATTTCTGTGTTTCGCTAGAGAGTCGCCCCAGAAAAGTTGGCAATATTGATATCCTACCCTATCAGAGTTTTTTAGATGAGTTGTATGGGTAGGTTTTAGAAATTAAATGCGGCTAATATTCAAATGATGGAAGAGAAGGATTTATATTGAATATCCTGTAAGATTGTTTCAAACTTCAGCTATGTCAAAATTGAAGCAGAATATCTGTTACATGGAGCAAGTGAATGACTAAGGTCTATAAACCGAGACTTATCGCATTGCTTCCCATGGTGGTTATGTTCCTTAGTTTTATTGGTTGGGTGTCGTATAAAGTCGCTTCGTCTGGGCCTGTTTCATTCACAAAAATGTTTCTATTCCTTATTTTCGGCTTAGGTTGGCCAATAATCATTAAAATCATTTGGGTAGTTAAAAAGCTGCCAATTGAACTAACCGATTCAGCAATCACTGGCCCAGAACTACATTCAAAGAAAATCGGTTCTCGCCTCTCAATCCCTCTCCATAACGTTGACAAGAATGCCCTGCAAAAAAGGGATCTGGTCGGGAAGATTTACTGGTTCATTGAGTTGAAGGATGTCGAGTCAAAGCGGTCGTTGAAATTAGACACGTTCTACTTGGGCAAGCACCAAATTAACGAGATTCTAAAAGGAGTCGGTGCTGTTGGCTCCATATAACCAATCGTCAGACTATGGAAAAACTCCCAAAAAAACAGAAAACAGTATCGGTTCTTAAGGTGCCACCTTTTAAAAATGTCCACCTGCCCGCCTCCCGACGGGCGAGTGAACGCCTTTCAACAAGGAAAAACCCATTAATACCCCACCTAACCTCCCCAATGAAAAAACTTGGGGAGGAATTTTATTCAGAAAAAAATATCTTCGTAAAAATTCATTTTTCGAATATAATTTCGTTCTCCCCCTCCAATAAATTAGGAGGCCATTATGCGCCGTTTGAGGTCTATGTTGAACAAAAAAGAAAAAAAATTGGGAGTTTATCTCTCTTACACGAAATACCGTCAACTCATGGAAGATCTACATGATTTAAAAATAGTTGCTGAACGCCGGAATGAAAAACCCATTTCCCTTCGAACATTAAAAAATCGATTAAGGAAAAAGGGTGCCCTTTGAAGTTATTTTCAAGCCCTCCATTGAAAAAGATCTAAAGTTTATCCCCAAACAACAAATCCACCTTATCCTCAATAAAATTGAGTTATTAAAAACAAATTCCTTCCCATATAATTCATTGAAATTATCCGGGACTCGTGCCCTCTATCGAATTCGAATAGGAGATTACCGCTCTATTTATAGTGTTGATCACAATTTAATGCGGATTATAATTCACTATATTCAACATAGGCGTGATGTTTATCGGTCAATATAAGGAAAAACCCATTAATACCCCACCTAGCCTCCCCAATGAAAAAACTTGGGGAGGAATTATTGCCAAAATAATCTCTCAAGCTAAATTTAAACTGTGCTATTATTACTGTGAAACTTCTCATTTATTTGAAACCTTGTGAGAAGAGAAATCTCAAATCGCGCATGGTTTATTTATATAGCTAATTAACAACCAACATTAATTCCGCTTTAAAACTGAAAAAGAGTTTTGTATTGAGAAATCTAAAGTAATAGTTTAGAATTCTCATATGCATTTTACACACCGACTTATTGAGAAATCTCTTCAAAAGGCATTAAAATAATTTCCCGCTGTTATACTCACAGGTCTCAGATGATCAGGAAAAACTATGCTTAACCGAAATACTTTTTTCATTCGAGAACAAATTGAATTTCTTAAACTGAAGGGCACCTATGAGATCTTGGACCCTGAAACAAAAACTCTCATCGGCGTAGCAAAAGAAAAACCCAGCATTATAATCCAACTATTAAAATTTCTTGTTGATAAACGCTTTTTACCCACCAAGATTTTTATCTATGAAACAAACTCTCTTGAAGATGAAAGTAAACTTCTTTTTTCTATGCAAAAAGGCATAACCCTGCTAAACGCAAAAGTTCAAATTCTCGACAAGACTGGGAATGTTATTGGTTGGCTTCAAAGTAAATTTTTTTCTTTGGGAGGTGCTTTCAGAGTTTTTGACTCATTTGGAACAGAAACGTATCTGGTCAAAGGCGATTGGAAAGGATGGAATTTTAAATTTCAAGACATGAATCAAAACGAAGTGGGAACCATCACAAAAAAATGGGCAGGTGCTGGAAAAGAGTTATTTACATCAGCTGATAATTACATCATTTCTCTCAACCAAACCTCAGATTCTAAAAAAACAATCCTTTTACTTGCCGCGGGTTTAGCTGTTGATATCGTTTATAAAGAAAAATAATTTAGGTGAAGTAAATTAATTACAATCCACGAAACAAAGCAGGTTTTTCTGGAAGCGGTTCATTAGTTTGAGTAAAAGCGCCGCCAAATCGATACAGAAGACTAACCCGATGATTATTATCAAGGGATCCAACAAAAGTAATTCCGTAATCAAGCGTAAGTGGCCCAAAACCAAATCCAACTCCAACGGCAGCAGATTTTAAACTACCAACATATCCCCCTCTTAAACTAGCGCCACTTAAATAGGGTGAATCTAAAAATGTTCGTTTAATTTCAATCCCCATATTTATTGAACCATCTTCAAAACGGGGTTTTAAGGCATCGGCTAAAATGAGGTATCTGTTTTGAAAAACTTCAGGTAATTTATGGCTCTCATGAAGGTCTAATAATAACCTGGTCCCAACTCGTTGTGTTGTGGGCAATTTATCTTTGGCTTGATCATATTTAATATCAGCCCCTACATTTTGAAAAGCATAACCAAAACTCAAAAATTTCCAAGGTGTTTGCCACTGCGCGCCTAAATCGGTTGCAAAGCCCGAGGCTGAAACAGTTTCGGCCAATTCAGATTTAAATACCTTGGCATTAACACCCAACGAAACAGGCCATGATCTCCCTAGAGCCAAACCTATCCCCGCAACCGTATCTTGCTGAGCCCGACGCGTTCCTTGTGTTCCATCCGATAAATTCAAATTAATGGTGCCAGCATCTAAATGACTCATTAATGCGGAAATGGCGCCAAACCGAGTGGGGACTCCAAAAGCCACAAAACCAAAATTATCTTCTGCCACGCCACGGTTATAAGTCATATCAAGTGTTTTAAAGTTAAGTTGTGATAATCCAGCGGGATTGATCCCGAGAGCATCAATTTCTCCTTGATCAGCCACCTGAGCTTGACCAACAGCCGCAGTCCTTCCACCAAAAGAACGATTCAAAACATTTAAAGCTGTTCTACCAGATTCTCCAAAAGTAACCGTGGGTGATAATAGAGAAATTAAAAATAAAACTCGAAGAGTTTTCATCGGACCACCACTATTTTTTCGACCTTATTTAATTTAGGGCCCACAATTTCTAATAAATAAGTTCCACTGGCCACAGTATTTCCTTGGGCGGTTTTTCCGTCCCACGTATAATTTGTCGTTCCAATCGGAGCGTCACCTTCAAAGATGGTGTTAATTAATTTTCCATCAAGCGTAAAAAGTGAAAGACGTACCTGGCCCGCTTCAAAAATTTGAACCGTTATGGTTGTCTGCGAAACATTTTTTAACCGAAGCAAATTATCCAAAAACGATACTTGACCAGGAAGGAAAGTAATAGTCAGCGCATTAGAAACTGTCGAAGATTTCCCATCTGGATTGGTGAGCACAAGGTTCCAATTTCCCAGTTCTTTTGAATTGGTATCAAACGTCGCTGTAAGAGATTGGTCTGAATTACGAACAACAGAAGTTCCGGTAATATCTGTTTGCCCTGATTTGCTTAACACAACGGTAGGGGTCGAAGCAAATATTTCTCCTGAGATAGTAAAACTTCCGCTGGGATCTGTTCTGACAACGGAAGAAGGAGATAACCCTTGCGCGTCGGGGCTCGATGTCATGGCCGTATACATATGGGTATTGGTACTTGTAATAATTCGAAAGCCAAAAAGAGCTCGATAACGAAAAGTTTCAGTATCTCTAAAAACAACCAACGATTCCAAAGAACCCGTTAACGAGCTTGTTGAAAAACGCGTGTTTGATTCAGAAGAAAAGGAGGTTCCATTGGAGTCTGTGGACAAAGCGCTCACCACCACTGAGGCAGTGGTTTCCGAAGTTAAGGGTTGGGTGTAAAAAAGTCTTACGCGTTGATCTGTCCTGGTCGATAGTGCCAATTCAATTGCATTTTGAGAGTGAACAATGGAAACCGCTCCCCAAGTGGCCCCTTCATCACTGGATAAACTGGTATAAATCGTTCGATCGGTCAGATCGTTTCCTGTATTCATATCCTTAATATAATATAAACGCCAATTCCCGTTTGAGAGTAAATTAAGTCGAGGTGAACCAAGATACGCGGTTGACCCTGCAATTCTTTCCCCCACTTCATTTCCCCAGCTTAAACCATCAGAAGAAGTTGCGCTAAAAATAGCCCAAGTGCTTGAACTGGTAAAAGCGGAATAAAGCATACGGTAACCACCTCCCGCCAAAGGAAGAAGAGTACAACCGGTAAAAGTCGAAACCCCCAATAAAGGAAGTGTGGCCGTCGAAACGTTGGGAACAGCACGCTCACCCCAAGTGACCCCATCAGTGCTTGTAGCAGATTTAATTTGAAAGTTATCTCGAATAAAATAAAGTCTCTTAGGACTGGTAGATATATCAACAACCTGAGGAAGTGCCGATGACAATAGAATGGTTTGCGAAGATGAGAAATTGGGTGTTGCCTGAATACTTATAGACACCAAAGAAAAAAAACTTAAAAAAAAGAAAAATTTAAAGCGCATAGATATCATGTTAACTCATTTTTACGATTTGGTTTGAAACGAAGCCAAAACAGTTTTTGCTTCTGGATCATTCGGTGCAAATGAAAGTGCCTCTTGAATATATTTTTTTGCTTCATCATTTTGACCCAGGGCTTTATATATCTGACTTAAATTTGTTAGGGCAATAACAAAACCAGATCGCAAAGAAACCGCCTGTTTAAGAGATTTTATACTCTCTTCTTTTTTCCCAACATAGAATTGAAGATTTCCTTGCGCAAGAAGCGCATCAGGGCTTTCTGGCATAATACCAACCACTTTTTCTGCAACCACTAAAGCCTCTCTCACTTTCTGCTGATCAGTTAAATCTTTAATCATTTGCATCATCTTTGGAATTTCAAGAGCAGGGTCATGCTTTTTAAGATCCGCCGCTGCCAAACCCATATTGTGCCACGCCTGAACAAAAGACAAATCAATTTCGTAAGCTTTTTTATAAGCTGAAAAACTCTTTTCAGTTTGTTTGTCTTGTGAGTAAGAATATCCCAAATTATTCCACAAATCTTTATCTCTAGGAAAAACTTGAACAGCCGATTCAAATACGCGCACAGCAGACTTCGTATCCTTTAAATTAAAATAGGCATTGGCTAAAGAACCATAAGCTTCTTTCACCAAGGGGTTTATAAATAATGCTATTTCCAGATGTTTAATGGTCTCAGGCCAATTCGCTCGTTGTGCTTCACTAATTCCGACATTAAAATAAATTTCGTCGTATCCGGGGTTTGCTTTGAACGCTTCTTTATAGGCCCATACTGACTTATCAATATATTTCAACCGCTCTTCATTTGATCCCTTTTCCTGAAGAGTTTTCGCGTACTGAGAATAACTATTGCCCATTTCATAATTTGAATTAACTTCGCCGGGGAACCAAGAGTGCGCCGTTTCTAATGATTTAATTGATTGCTGAACAAGACCGGATTTCGATTCTTTAAATCCTTGAAAATACGCCATTTCTTGTTGCCAGCGCTGAAAATAGTAAATAGCAGAAAAAGAAGAAATGAGAGATAATGTTGAAACAGCAATAAGTCCGAGTGGTTTTGAAGTTGCTAATTTATGAAATGATTTTTTGGGACTGCTCGTAGCCATGATTCCCATTAACCACCAAAATAGAAAAGCTGGAACAGCAAAAAAGATGGAAACATTTCCAGCAAAATTATCTGCCACCATTCCTAGCATACTGGCCAAAAGAGCCGCTGTGATGGGGCGAGTCATACCCTCATTTTCTTGAGCTTTAAAAATTTTCCAACCATTGGTAAACAATGTAATAAAAAACCATAAAAAAACACCTAACCCCACCATTCCTACTTGGGCCCAAATTTCGAGTAAAATATTATGGGCATTATTTGCATGGGTTCTCAAAGGGGCCAATAAATTTGTTAATAAAAACTTCCCTTGAAAAAAAGGATAAAAAAGCTCAAACCCACCCCATCCTATTCCTAAAAACGGCTGAGTTTTCATCATATCCCAGGCACAAGACCAAATAAGAATTCGTTGATGCCAAGGAGCGTACGTTTCTCCTGATTTAATTGCGGAAAATATTTCTGTGAATCGAGCGATGGGAGAATTAACTCCCGTCACAGGAGTAGATGGAAAAATAAGGACCAAAACAAGAAAAACAAAAACTCCGAAAATAATATTTTTTGATCGAAATAACTTCTCTTTATCCACCAAAATAAAAAAGAGTATAAAAAATGAAACCAATAATCCGACATAAGAGGATCTGGTTAATGTACAAAGCGTAGCAACCACAGAAACCAAGAAAATAAAAAAGTACCCCCACTTTTCTTTTGTCTCCGATTCAATAGAAAAAACCAAAGCCAAAGGTGACATCATCATTAAGTAGGAAGATAGAAAATTCGGATTCCCAAACGTGGAAACAGGACGCCCACCATAAGGCTGAATTAAACTTGCCCAAATAACATCGCGTCCAAAATATTGACTAATGGCATAACTACCGGAACACAGTGTTACAGTAAAGAGCACATGAAACATTCCTTTCATTCCATCGTTTTTTATTCGGAAAAAAGCGTATAAAAAACCAAGGGTCCAAACAAAAGCACCATAAGTGTCCCACATAACAACCTGAGGATTGGGGTCTTTCATTTGATGAAATATAACCCATAAAAAACCCCAGATAAAAGCAAAGATAATGTCGGACCAAATAGAAATTTTTGACTTTTGATCTATAACAATAAATGAGGGGATAAAAAACGGAAGGAATAAAACAAAAATACTATTGATCAATGTAAATACGGCCACTCGCGTAAATTCAAAAATGAGCCCTGTTCTTACAAACGAATGTGTCATGAGAGAAAAAGAACAACTCACCACCAATACAACCAAAATAACGGCAAGCGGTTTATTAAAAGCCAGTCGAGGAAAAAGGAATTCTGATTTTAAAAAGGAAGACACACAAATAGATAAAGACAATAGGGCAATGCCAATATTTAATAATGCAATTTGAGTGAAATAAGGGTTCCGAGTTAAATTCGTAAAAAAAAGTAACGGACAAACAAATAAAATGACGGTGAGAAAAAAAGGAATAAGGAACTTCTCGATGAAAGATGAATTATTTCTAGCAACTCCAGGAGAAGTCGAAACTTTCACGAAAATTATCTCACAGGCTGAGATAAAGCAGGTTGAAACTTAATATCCGGATCATTGGGTGACAATTGAATGGCCTTTCTCCAAAAAACCTGAGCTTCTTCTTTTTTATTCACTCGATCCAATAAAAAACCCACTCCTTTTAAAGCTTCGACGTTTTCAGGATTAAATTCAACTGACTTTTTAAAGTTTTCAATGGCCTGAATCACTTCAGCATTATCTGGATTATAAGGGTTGGGATTAACCGACAAAGCCTTCGTTAAATAAAGTTTCGCTAAACTCTGATGAACTTCTGATAAACGAGAAGCGGCTGGCGCCCCATAAATTGCTTTACTGAGCGACAAATTCATATCAATACATTTTTGATAAAGGACAATTGCTTTTTCAAAATCTTTCTGCCGAACCAAAACCTGAACCATCCGATCGTAGTTTGGAGGGAAAATAGGATCAATCATGGAATAAAGTTCGAAACTTTTGTAGGCCTTCGCATAAAGTTCATCCGCTTTGGCTTTTTCACCCCAGTTATCAGCAACTTCTCCTTCTTTTAAATACAGCAATCCCACCTGATGGTGAGTCTGCACATAATTAGGTGCCAAAGCTTTGGTTCTATCATACGCGGCTTCTGATTTATCCCACATTTCTTGAGCTTTCTCGCGCAATCGAATAGCTTCGTCCACCTGACCCTGGGAACGCGCGTTATAGCTTTCTTGCATTCGTTGACTTCCCCAATCATTATAAACATTACCCGTAAAATACAGAGCCATAGGATAAGCGGGGTTAAGTTTTATGACTGTTTCATAATGATCTAAAGCGCCACCCGTTTCTAAATACTTCTCTCTAATATCAATGGGGTACTGGGCCATTTTAGATTCAAAAAGGGGCGCTTTGGTCCAGACGCCTTCTTTGGAAAAGAATATGGCTAAATTATGATGAACATCAGCGTTAAAATGACCAACAAAAAACGAAGAAATGTAAATTGATCCTAAGCCAACAAAACCTGCCAAGAGAAATTTAATTAAAAGAATAAATTTATTTGTTTGCATATTCTTTGCGAATAGAACGTTCAACTAATTCCATCACGCCATAAATCAATATTCCAGTCACTACAATAAAGAAATTAATTTGACCAGAAGTGGTATCTCCGTTTTCAATAAACTGCTGAGGGACTAATTCTAATCTCAAAACAAACATAATAATGACCACGACAACGGCAATCAAAATCCGAACCCATTTATCATAAGATCTCTCTTTATCAATGTTATAACTATCAGAATGGGTCGCGTTTCTCGCATAGGCCACTAAAATACCGGGCAATAAACCACTAAATACTCCAGAGGAAACAAATCGAACAGACACATCAAAACACCAATGGATAAGCGCTCCGATATAGGCCCCTAACACACCCAAAAGCTCAAAAGCCCTTGGGTTGCGAGCTTGCATCAGCGTCTTCCCATGAGCCAGGGCCGCATTTTTATATTGTTTCAGGAGTCGCACTCCCAAAAGGATGGAAAAGAAAATAAGCCAGAAAAAAATACCTATTCCAATAATTCCTTCGTCTTGCCATACTTCTAAATATTCGTCCTCAGCATGGTCGGTTTCTGTATTTGATCTTCCTTCTAAAACAATGATTTCCGGTCGACGATGGGCCGGATAAATAACTTTAAATGTTCCCACGCCATTACCAAGAACAGGAGAAGAGCGAAGCATTTCCCATGTTGATATCCAAGTAAATTGTCTAAAACTAACGGAGGTCAGTCTCTTCGCGGCATATTTAAGGACAAAACCACCAAAACCAATCATCACTAAAAGGGCATAAAGATAAAGTAATTTCTTCAAATTCCAAGGCTTTTTTATTCCCCATATTAATGCAATAACGGAGATAAAAACACCAACAGACGAAGCAATACCCAGTAAAATTAAACCGACCAGTTCAACAGGTCCTTTTAACACCGGCAAAACAAACTTATAAACTAAAAATAGATTAACCAATAAAAATCCGAGAACCAATACGGCTAAATTTTGAAGGTATTTTTTAGCTTCGATGACTATTTCGTTAAATGAAGTGAAATACTCCGTAATAAAGAAAAGGGTTACTCCTGTTGCGGCAATAAAACCAATCCAAGCACCTTTGGTTTCAGTTGAAATAAGATTGAGAAGCAACATACCAAACAACAACAAATAAAGTGATACGTTTTTATTTTCTCCCACCTTAAAAACGAGTGAAAGAAAAAAAGCAATAACACAAACTAAAATAAAAAATGAATAGACAATGCTAAAAGCGGGGTCAATCCCCTTAATAGCAACCTTATCGACTAAAATAGACAGAATAAATATTGCTCCAATACAGAATATCGGTCGAACCATTTTATCGTTAGTGGCGACGATTCGAGAAATAAGAAATGGCGTTAATATAACCAGAAAGTTGCCGTAAAAGTTGGGATTCCCAAATGTTGAAAAAACTCGATAAGCAAATGCTTGGCGCCAGATAAAAGGGTCTAAACCCGTGGGGGTTTTATAAAACATGCGACTATCTAAATATTGAAGGAGCCCATAACCAATCGACACCCAAGCCGCTAACATGAGCCACTTCCAAAGCCTTTGCATCTTTACATGCGTGTTAAATTCAGACACAGTAATAATGGCCAACATCATGTAAAAGACTCTTCTCAATGTTTCTTCAAGTGCCCATACTTTATAGGGAGAATGCGCAAAGGAAACCAACCCCGATATAAGAAATGCGACAAAAGGAAACACATAAACAAAATCCTTCATCTCAAATGGGAGTTTTCCCTCAAAAATAATTTTAATAAGCCAAGCGGCAGTTAATAATAGGGCACCAATTTGAGTGACTGTGATTTTAATTTGAGCGGAATCGTAGGTTTTTAAATAAAAACTGATAACCACCAGAAAATAAAATAAGGGGAGCGCAAAAGCAATAAATCGCGAACAAAAATCAGCAATAAGCTGACTTATCGAAGTGTTATTTGATTCAGTTTGGATCATTGCGCATCAATAAATCATATTTGCAACACCACGTAAAGAAAAGGAATTTGTTTTTCTTTCTAATTCTGCTAGGATTCTGTCCTTCTTACGAAGGAGCCGTGGTGTAGCTCGGTTAACACGTTGCCCTGTCAAGGCAAAGACCGCGGGTTCAAATCCCGTCGGCTCCGTACCATTCTATTTAATTATTTAGGATGGTATGCTCATGCTAATTTCAATTTAAAAATCGTTCATAGCATGAGAAAATAGAAGGTAAATTTTTCTTCGAAAAATTTACGCCAAGGTAGCTCAGTCGGTAGAGCACACGCCTGAAAAGCGTGGTGTCGCCAGTTCGATTCTGGCCCTTGGCACGCTTTTCTCCCCACTTCTAGGCGTTCTTCAGGATAATCTGATGTATCTTCAGAATATTTTTAAGCATATGTGAGGTCAAAAGTTTCCCATTCAGTGTTTCATTCAATGTCGCAATCAGCAGCGTTCTCACCACATTTTCTGGCAAGTCCACATCAAAAGCCATTCCATCCGGCAAAATCAAAAGCGAATCGGACAATCCATTTCCCACCCATTCATCTAAGTGTTGATGGATAAGACTTAATTGAAGCCGTCCCTGCTTATCCAGCCCTACCTTGGCATTCACAGCAAATACAGGGCGACGCTCATTGACAATCTTCTTAATGACAGTCAGTTTATCTATGTCTTCTGGTCCTTTTATGATCACCACAACTTGTTTGATCAATTCCTCGGACGACTCAAACATTTGGGTCAACGTTTTTTCTGGAACGCCCAATCGGCTCAATTCATAGAGAAGATCAATAAATTGATTGGGAGAAATTTGCTGATCTTTCAGTTCTGTCTGAAGACGTTTTTCAAACTGCTCAAAGAATCCAGTCTCATCAATATCGGGATCGCCTAAAACCACCGCTAAAGAGGTGCTACCAGGAGAAGAAATGAGACGACTCACATATACTTCAGCATCGGGAGATAACGTTAATAATTGCTGAAGCACCTTTCCGTATTCGGCGTTTTTTACTTCTAAATTTCCTGGTGAGAACAAAATCTTGATAAGACTATCTATAGTGCTCGCGTAATTTGGCGCAGTTTCTTCTTCAACAGGACTAAGATTTACTTTTGAATCAGCAATGGTTTGTACACCTTCACCTAAAGAAAAATTCGCCAGAACATCTTTCCCTGGCCATTCTCCGGCAAGTTTATCCGCTATATCGTATTCAGCTAATAATCCCTCTGCTTCGAATTTCTTTTTAATTCTTGAAATGACACTAACTGGATCAACCAAATCTCCTAATATTTGAAGAATAAGACCTTCAAAAACTTCTGACGGTGATTCATACTTGGAATCGCGAGTGATGCTTACGCGCATCAAAGAGGGGAGCCCATCGACAGCTAATGTATCCGTAATATTTGTATTTTTAAAAGCTACTCTGGTTAATGATTTGCATGCTTCGAGTCCTGCTATATCATCCAAAGGAGAATTATTAATAATAAGTATTTCTAATTTTTTCATTCTGTCCATTCTTGGCAGGGCTCTAATACCTGACGATTCAATATGTATTTCTTTCAATCCTCGAATCCTGGTGAGAGGAGAAATATCCACCAAACTGGGATTGTCTCCATACAAGAATAAGGATAAAAGATCTGGAAGATACATATCTATAGCTTTGGGGATGTTGATTTGAGGAGCTCGAATTGTGATCATATTTTCTGCTCGCCAAACCAGGATCTCGCCATATTGATCCTCGTCTTTGTCAGAATTCATTTCTTGTACACGCACATTCATATCGGGATTGGCTTCTTTAATTAATTTTTTAGCATATTCAATTTGTTGATCTATTGAAATTAGAGGAGGAATGTTTTTGGTTTTTTCATACTGATCTGTAAATACTTGGACATCTGGACGATGCAATAAAAAATACCGAATTTCTTGTGGAGAAAATCCACTATCTTTTATTTTTAAATATTGCAGTTCCTTGATTCCCTCCAAAGAAACCAGACGCTGATCACGCATTTCCCCACTGTTAGGAAATATCAAAATCTGAATAGGCCCCTCAAGAAAATGGATAAGCTCAATATCCCAAAAGAGAGTTTGTGAGAAATCATATCCTAGAAAACTTTTTACATAAGGGTCTCCATTCGGACGAACACTGGGATAAAACTTAAGGATACGTTTGGTTGTCTCCTTATTGGAAAAATCAAGCCACTTTTGATCAAATTCTTTTTTGACTTTAAAAATTCTGCGCGTTGGTTTTACTAATATTTTCGTCCCTGTATTAAACTTCAAATTCGGATTAGGATGCCTGGAAAGAATGTATTCGATTTGTTCTTCAGATATTAGGCCCAAATCACACGTCACAGATTGTAAATAGGGCATTTTAAGAAGTGGCCTTAAATCATAGACAAGTGTATTAGAGATATCTAAAACATTAACACCATTTCCCTTCAAAGGCCTGAGATCGTAAACCAATGTATTGGATACATTTACATGCCGGAATTGATTTATGAACTTGACCTGTTCCAACTGGGAAACTGGAACATTATTAGCTTTAAATTCCCATTCTCCGTTTTGTTGACTTAACAATGTAATTTTTACTTTGGCGTTTTCTATCCGTGGTTTTTCCTCTTCAATTAGAGCGTTAACTTCAGCGGGTGTGAATTCCGGCTTATACTTGTCATAAGTTTCAGGCACCAAGTTAGTGGATGAGAATTCCCGACCATACCAATTGACTTTTAATTCTCGATTAGGATGTTTTTCGAGAATATTATTTATATCCGCGCTTTTTAAATTTAGCTTTCCCAAATCAACAGATTGAAGATAACTGAGTCGAAGCAAGGGCTCAATATTTTTAACGTAAGTTTCATAAATGTTTAATTTATTAATTTCCGAACGAGCGAAGGTCAACATTTCTAAATTTTGTAATACTCTATCGTTTAAATCGATGGATCCCTCATCAAGAGTTATCTCAAACCATGACAGGATGCGTGATAACCTTTCCAGTCTTTGAGCTGGTGTCAGGTTAAGGTCCGAATATCTTTGAGGCGAATCAGTAATATTCTCATGATCTATTTTTAACCCATCCTTAATTATCTCTATATGTTTTCCATTGGGATGATGTTTTAAAAGCCATGCAATTTGACCCAGGGTAATAAATTGATCTGAAAATATAAGAGTTTTCAGATTTTCACATCCAATCAACGGTTCCAAATCAAAAATCAAGGATCCAGAAATATCGACTGTGGAAACACTTGATCCCATAAATGGTGAAAGGTCTTGAATAAAAGAGCCCTTCAGAGAAATGCCCAAGAGATGCTTCATCTTTCCCAATTCTGGAATGGGATAATTAACATTTGCCATGTCCCAGTAATAACCATCTTGCTCAGTATCCATTGTTATTTGGGGTTTATAGCGCTTCTTCCAGTTTTCGAAGTATTCAACTTCTTCTTCAATTGTTAATGGTCGTTCCAAAGGTGGCGGTTCATTAATAGTTTCCAGAAGCCATCTTATGGAACGATTAAGATAAAGGTCTCCAACCAAATTTAAAAGTTCTGTATCAGTCACAAAAGATGTCGGACCAAATTGCAGGAGAGATTGCATTTGATGATCGGGAATGGAATCTTTGGTAGTAATCACCCTGAAACCATTTTCATAGAGATGCTGGAGAATGGCGTGCGTGGTACTATAGGACTCATATTCTCTTTCTAAACGAACAACAACTTGTTTTTTGATTAGTTTTTCCTGTCCTCCTGCTCGGACAAAACCATTGGAGGGATCACTTAAAAATTGCTGAATATCATCTAAGTCGCCATCAGGCCCATACGTATTTGCAGCCACTACTTTTTTCTCTATAAATTGCTGGAACGCTTTATTAATTCCAGATATTTCTTGGTTGGCCACATAGAATATTGCGGATCGTACCTGACCCGCAGCAAACCCCGCATAACTAACCAAAACGGCACTTTTCTCTTTTTGATAAAAACTCTCTGGTTCAAGATCTATTTTCCCTCCTTCATTATGAAATCCCCCCTGTGGAGGCTTAAACTTTCTTTCAATTTCATCGAGTCTTTTCCCGATAGGTTTAGGTGCTTTCCGCGGCCATAATCTTGAGATAAGCGTGAAAACCAATAACACTAAACTGCTGACAATAAGGATAACAGAAAAAGTAAAAGCCAAATTTTCACTTCTAAATGAAGCCGCCATCTTTTCTACGAAAGTAAGAGCGGGCCGCTTGGGCGCAGACAAGACATCACCTTTTGTAGGAGAAGCATTTGCTGGAATAGGAGCAGTCATATCTTTTGGAAGCTCCGCTTTAGCGGGCGGAGTAATGTCTTTGGGAAGCTCAATATTGGGTAGAACGCTTACATCTTTCGCATTTTGAGTTATATCGCTGGAAGGAGATGTAACATTACTTACATCTTTGAAGTCAATTCCATTAAAAACCAAGAAAACGATGACACCCAAAATAAGTATTCCCCCAAACCAAAAGATCAATCTGGGGATCCTACGTCCTGCAGGTTTTTCCGATAAGGCTTCTTCTTCAGTCATCCGTTCTAACTTACGAATAGCTTGATTAATTTTTTCTAAAATTTTTTCTGATTTTTTATTGAGCTTTAGATCACTAAGTTTATCTAGCTTCGTTTTAACGGATAACGGGTGTGTAACAGAAAAACGAGACCGCATTTCAACCAACGCAGCGGCACTTAAACTATCTGAATAAACCAATGCCTTTTCCATTCCCTCCATATCAGCGACCAATGCTTTCTTCGTGTCGGCCATAGAAACGTTTCTCTTCTCCGCCAATTGTTGTTTCTTTTCTTCCACACTTACCACTGGTACCGAGGCGGGATCAATATTCGTAGGGGAAACATCTTCACTCCCCAAAACATCAATTGTCATTGGTTTTTCTAAAAACTCACTTTCGACAGTTTGCAAAGATGCGATTCCCGGAATTCCCGCTTTAGGCGAAGGCAACGTGGGAGCAGGATTAGCAGAAGAAAATTCCTTGAGGCTTAAAAAATCGTCATACATTTCTTCCATAAGCACCAATGCTTGATGTTGTGCTTCAAGGACGTCTATTTCATAAAAAGATTTCGGAATAGAATTTTTGATTTCCATCGTGCGATCCAAATGGTTTTTATTTTCGGATCCTGTTTTTGTGATCATTAAAAGAAAAGGATTAACCTCAAAAAAACCTTCACATATCTCGGCCATATCTGAAATTTGCTTTTGTGTTAACAGTCCCTTTACATAGGCCCTGAGAGTCAACTGAAATATTCCTCGAACAGAGATGGGATTCTGTTGATTTAACCATGCGAACAAACCGCCATCTTCTCGTCCCCGTTTACTATCAGAGCCATCCAAATCTAGGTTGCGAATAATATTGGAGATCCTTTCTTCTTTAGGATTTGGCTTAAAAGCGCGAGAGGCTGAAAAATATGTATTAAAAGCATTTAAGTGGCGCAAATCTTCAAGGTCCTGATAAAGGTCATCAAATATGCCTGAAAATTTTTCATCAAAATATTCAAATTCACGAGTGAATAAGCTATGGCTTAACTCGTGATCAAAAGAAGGCTGCCAAAAATTATTGATGAAACGTTCCTCAGGAATACCAATACGATTTTTCGCTAAATTGTTATAAGCTCCTTTCCTTTTTTTCTCTTTCACTACTTCAAAGGGCGTTCTTCCTTTCGGCAGGAGCGCACTTCCCACTTTTGAAAGGACCAAAACATTATCTTCCCGAATTTTTTCAGTAACCAGCAATAATTCTTCAGAGGAAGGGAATTTTTCCCCATTTAATAAGTATTTAAGAAAGAAAGCGTAGTTTTCTGCCACAACGGAAGCGACGTCACGGATAGGATCTTGATTCAACATATCGACAATGTTCAAAATGTCGCGCGTGGTTGGATGATATTGAACATCTTCAATAGAATTTCGGATAAAAATATGGGCTTTCACAATATATTTTCGATCAACCACGGAAAGGGCAGGCAACTTAGACTCAAGAATCTCCGTTAACTCCTGCTCGTTGTAATCATCCTCTCGTTGATAAACAACACGGTTCTGAAGTGCTGTGGAAAGTTTCTCACGTCCACTAAAATGAGAAGAGTTCATTGTCCCAATAAAGAAAAATCCTTCTTTGGCCTCACCTGTTAAAACATCATTGAGTTTCCCTTCCAAGATAGAAGAAGGCAGAAAATTCAGTTCGCTAACAACCACAATGGAACCTTCAATCTTGGCCTGGTTAATCACTTTTTCAAGTTCATCAAAATCGAATGAACCATTCAGGAAATAACATTTTCTTTCTCCCGGAATGCCCAATCCTTCACTTTTAACATCAACGAGCTTGAGACCTTCTTCTCCGTATAAAGCTTTAAACAATGTTCCAATAATATCGCTGGTCTCGTCTTCAACCTGTGAAATAAGAGCTGCGTACAGCACTTCGTCCTTCCCTCGGCCAGAAGGCCCCTCAATGATCATCCCTCGTTGACCTTGAATAGTCGTTTTACGGTTCACTCTATCCGATCTCATTTTTAAAGCTGAATTCAAGTCAGCAACCGTTAATGCGGCAGAATCTACTAGGGTGATGCCCTTCTTTTCAAATTGATCACCGACCAATGCTCTCATTTCTGCCGCCCGCTTCTTTTCATAGTTATAAACGTTAATACCCCATTCACGAACAAAAATATAACTCAACGCACGGCGATCATCGGCATCGAAAACACCCTTAAACTGAGACCAAGCTAAAAAGGCAATTTCTTTTGGATCCCAATCGGAAGGCATGAGACGATTAACGCGAGCCACCAGCTCCTGAACATTTCGAAGAGAAAAACCTTTTTCTGGACCCATGGCTTCAAACAATTTAAAAAGCCTAAATATTTGTTTCTTCAGCTCTGGCCGACGGTCCTTATCGGTACCCAAATTGGATTCAATGACATCTTGAATAACCTTATCTGAAAAAGGCGGGAAATAAAAAGTGACAACATTGTTAACCAAGTAATCTTGAAATTGACGGCCTGTTAGAGATTCCTGATTACCGGTAAAAATAACTTGATGATTGCTATCAATATATTCGCGGATTGAATTCCAAAAGGTCGGATGAGTCAAATTGGCTTCATCAACAATAAGAATTCCTCGTTTCGCATTTTTCCAACGAGAGACCTCTTCTTCCTTAAATGCTGTTTTTCCATTTTCAAATTTATATTTACCGATAATATCCGATGGTTTTAAATCCTCACCCACAGTTACAGGTCCAAATATCTGATTTATCGTATAATCCAATCCCTTAGCAATTTCTTTTGCTTTTTGACTCTTTCCTGTTCCGGGACTTCCCTTGAACACAACCGCATTAAACTTCGCGAGGGCTTGTGAAATATTTCTCGTTAATTCTGAATCCGTCAACTCTCCTACTTGAGTATCAATATCAATGCTTGGGGCATCAGAAACATCTATATCTCGAAAGTTAAAACGGTCGATATACATTCTCTGGAGAGAAGGGGGCGAATTTTTAATGAGTGCCTTTTTAATATGAAATTTCACTTCATCTAAATCTTCATGGGTAAACTTCTCCGGAACATCAAGCAAGTCCAAACTAAGACAATCTGCCATCTGCCAAACCAATTCATTCTCATCTCTCGAAGGCACCCATTTTGCTAGCACCTTGCGGAGTTTATTTCCGGCAATAGCGCTAGGTGCTCTTCCAGGCTCTGGCATCTTAAATTTCAAACGAACCATCGTTCTCATGAAGGATTCAATCTCGGGCACATCTTTATAATCATTGATGAAAACTTCTTCAAAGGCATCCAACCAATTGTCATATTGGAAAAGCATTTTTAATCGGTTGTAAGAGAAATTAGGTCGAGATGGATAAAGGTGTGGGTTTGTGGCCGGAGGCGTAGGAATTGTCTCAAATATCGCTTGAAGCTCTCTAACTTTTTTAAAGCTTTCTTTATTAAATTTACTACCGAGTTCCTGCTCTAAAAGTTCTTGAAGCTTTTCATCATTTTCTTCCAAGAAAACACGAGTTTTACCTATGAGAGCGGTCTCGGGAGATGGAGATGTTAAGAAAATAATTTTTCCAGGGTAATTCTGATCTAAATTAATCATTCCAGCACTATCCGCCAAGTATGGTGTTGACAATAACAAGGATTCCAACTGCCAAAACAATTCCGGATTAGAATGCATGGCTTCTAAAACGACAATCTCCCCCCTTTTTAAAGCGGCTATAACTGATTGGATTTCGCTATCAAATTTCCATACTCCCTTATCATTTTCAACTCTAATACGACGTGAAATTTCAGAAATAGACGTAAAAGCGGTGATAGGTTTAACAAATATTTTCTGTCCAGAAAAAGTTTGGCGAATTGAGTCTAAAGCAAAACCCAAATCTTTTGATTCCACTATAAGTGCTTTTTTTTCATTAGTAGCGGAAAGGGTTTCTCCATCAATCCGAGCGGGAGGCGCACGCTTTAACTTGTCAGAAAAGTGTTTTTTGTAATTTTCAGGAACTTCAACACCAGGGTTGAGCTCAACACGAATTGCATTAGGAGAATGAAATATTTGATGCCATACATGATCAGGCAATTCAGTCGTTATTCTTAAGACAACGGAGGGTTGGAAAAGAAATCCAGAAACTCGTTTAAGCTGGGTCCCCACAATTTCATTTCGATTAAATAAAAGTCGAAAGTTCTCTCGATTAACAAGAAAAGGGGTTTGACCATCATTAATTTCACCCGGCAAAACAATTGTCTTGTTGGATAATTCCACTTCTGAATAATCCACATCTTGCCTGTAAAAAAAATTATCCGGGATATCGCGCCATTTACCATTAATAAGAAGTCGTTTGTAGTGAAATATCTGCCATAAGAGCCCCTGCAAACGAGGATCGTTCCATCTCGCACCCTTAATAATCAGAGGTATTTTTTTATCTAAAGCATTCACCAAAGGACCAGGAACAAAATAAAAACGACCTGACTCATCCAAGGCATACCTCCCAATTAAATCCTGGCGAGATAAATCCGCTTCGAACATTTCAAAAGTTTCAGCCTCCATTCCAGATTCGGCTCTTGGGACATTGTCCGCCCAACCCTTTGTATCGAGCTCTAATTTCTTTTTGAACCGTGAGTAGAAGGTAACTGGATATTTTCGGACATTTTCAGAAGAAATGGTTCCAACAATTTTTAAATTCGGCGAAACGTTAATGTTCTTGAAATATGGTGAATTAGCAAAGAGTGAATTAAATCTCTCAACAAAACCGGGGACAGAGTTATCGTAATCGATATGAAGAACTCCTCCTTTCTTTAAAATTTCCAAGAGAGGACCTTCTCCACGACTCAGATCTTGCCCATCCACCCAAACACTTGTTAAAAGTTGATTCAAATCTTGCTGATCTCTAATCTTAATACTTAAGAATAGTTCTCTCTCTTTATTTGTCGCCTCTCTCTCTGCTTCTTCTTTTAAGAAAGCTTCAACAACATCTGGGGTATCCGTAAAAATTAACGTGCGCTTTGATTTTAAAATGACACTTTGAATGGTGTTGGAATCGGGACGCCGATCAAAATGAATCATCGAAAGTGGCGTCACAAAACCAAGATTGTTCCATATTAGGTGGAGAATTAAACTGCCGCCGAATGGATCAAAAAAAGTGATGCCCGTAAAAGGAAGAAGGATTATGGCAGAGCCTATCACCCAATCACGAATTGATTTACGAGAAAAATCCCTCCGTAAAACCATATGAAGGGTTGTAACAAAAATAACCAAAAGTCCGTACACCATCCACGTATGGGAATACCCTATTTCCTTTAACGACAATCGAAGCAAATAGAAAAGACCATAAAACACAAACGTCTCAAGAAGCGGTCCTACAAACCGCGTGTATTTGGATTTTTTTGTTTCGCCAGTTTCAGGATTGACGATGATTTCCTTTCCGTCTTGATCGATAACACGGAAGAACCCATTTTCACCTTTAATCACTTCATAACCAGCTGGGTTATTGTTATTCGTGTCCTTGGCGGTCTGTGCGGCTTGCGCTGACATCAACGTGTCCACACGCCCTTGAGCCACAGGATGCCCTGTGCCCATCGAAGCCATCATTGTCGGATTCAAAAACAATTTTCTTCCAGAAAAAACGCGATCCAATAATACTTTCTCACGTGAGAACACAGACAAGTAAGACGAAGCCTCTCCCAAATCGACTTTGGTAATGCGGGGAGATAAAACCACATAAGAAATATTTTTCTTTTGTAGGAGTGCTGTGATGAGGGGCACATGAAAACCGCCAATGATGAGCGCTCGACTCTTCTTCGGTGAGGCATCAGAAAAAAGCTTATCGATAATTTTCCTACTGCGAACGTCAGCACTGACATAAAACTGCTCAAAACTGGTTAAATCGGGAATCCTTAAACCTCGTTCTTCGGCTTTACGACGTGCGCTTAAATTCAGGTTTTGATATTCATTCCATTCCTCAGGTGTAAGAGAAAATTGCCGTAGTTTATCGACAAGACTTAAAAAATCGCTGAGACAAACCACATCTTTTTCTTCTAATGTCACCGCCAAAATTTTTGCTGTCTCTTTTTCGATTGCCGAAGCCGCTTTTAAAAGTGGAAGTGGTTTAATCTTTTCAGCGAGATCCACATATTCGAGATATTTTCGGAATGCAGGAAACGCATCCAAACCGACTCCACGCGTTTGACAAATTCGCTTTAGCTCAGAATAAAAAATACCAAAACTCAATTGTCCAGATCGGTAGCTTAAGCTTAATGCAACCAATCGCTTTAATTCCGGCTCCGTTAATTTATGAACACATTTTTCTAAAACAGCCGATCGCTCCCGATCAACGCGTTGGAAATCCAAATCTTTTTCTAATCGATAGGCTTTTAAAAATCTTAAAACGTCAGCATTAGTTGTTGGAGTTAAAGAAACACAAGCAGAGAGATAAGCGCCGAAATCCAGTTTTCCATTTCTATAGCTCTCTTGAACTGAATCGAATTTTTTCAGGGATGCAGAATAAACTGTGTTTTTGAGAATTTTTAACTGACGAGCGTTTTCGAAAATTTGATCTTGGATATTTCTATTTTCTTTAGAAACCAAATAAGCTTGGACATTTTTTAAATATTCCGTCTGATCATCGACACCTTCAAAATCTACAATCTGATCCCAATCTTGAATACCGGTATAAACGTGAGCCGGGATAAGCGCACGATCTAAGAACGTTCGAAGAACTTTTGAAATCGCAGGTCGGCTTTGAAAAATTCGGAAAGGCGCAAAATTAAATTTCCCAAAAGCCCCTTCAATGCCAACAAAATTAATTTTCTTCTCTTTGATTAGTGACTCAAGCATGCCTGCGATGTTTAATTGGGCTTCTGCGTTCATGTGAATATCTTGGATGAGATAAAGAGGAGAAGATTTTGAACCTTTCCCTTCATAGCGTTCTTGAATAGAACCCAAATTATGAGGAATAAGCGCTTCAATGGGCTCTTCCTTGGCCGCCGATGGAATGAGATTTATTTTGGGAAATGGCATGGATTTCAGAAATGAAATCGGATTGTCTGTTTCTGCCGGAAGAGAGCTGAGTTGGACCACGTGTTTTCGACGATCCGCCCAAAAGTTATTCTCCTGAGCTGATACAAAAACAACCTGAGTCGAGAAATAAACTCCCGCCAAAATTACCGAAAACACCGTCTTTATTTTCATGTTCATTCTTATTAATTATAGACGGAAAATAGTTGACATTGCCAAAATATCTGATTAAGAAACAACAAATCTTTATTTCAAAATCAGATTGATTTTAAGAAGTGTTTAAGCCGCTCTCAAATCAAACTCAGTCTAGGTCAACTCAGTTTCGTTGAGTGAGGTATTGGAAATTCGATTCTGGCTCTTGGGATGTTTTAGAACCGGTACCGGATGACAAAAAATTCTTGCAAATTACATGCATTTACTATATAGTTTAAATATAAATATATTAATAGTTAAACTATCTATTTTAAAGGAAATCGTAGCAGCAGCCAAGTGGAGTCAAACACACGATGCATCTGAGGGATATAAAGGTGAATTAAAAAAAGTTTTAAAAAACCTTGGGTTCGAAAATGCAGCTCAAAAAATTTAGAAACGTACTTTTAGATACCATTTTGACTTTCCTTTGGAAGGAATGGACAACTCTTGGAATCCCCGGTGGATTGAGAACAGAAGAGAAGTGGATTTTAGACCCTGAAAGTCTACTGGCATTTTCCCTTCCCCTAGCTCGATATGAACCCAGGCTTTTTGACGAAATTATAAACTGGCTTCTCACCAATGGACATTGGCTCGACGCAGCACGTCTTAGAAATATTTTGCGCAAACGTGAAGCAGAGCTTATAAGGGTAGTGGGAGCAACGATCTATTCCTGTGCACAGAACGGTGATGAGCGCAAGTGGAAGGGTTTAGCTGACTTTTGTTGGGGAGTTTTTAAACAACAACCCAAAGCCAATTCATTTTCCCCGCTCTTCATGGAAAAATCGGGAAATCCGCATCCTCTGGCCTCGCCTAAGAAGGCTGACCCCTATTTTATGCACTTCGGATTTAACCGACCTCAACCGAAGAATTTGAAGAATGGGAATGATGTGCCATCTAACTCCGAAACGAATATTCGTTTTTTACTTCGGGCCCTTTATGGAGTCGGAGGACGATCTGAGTTTATTCTCTATCTACTCACACATGAGGGAGGACGCGTTAGAGATATTGCCGATGAAGTTGGACTTTTCTGGCTAGGGGTTCAACAAACACTCAAAGATTTGGCCGCCTCTGGTTTAATTCACACTCGAAAAAAAGGAAACAAAATTGAGTACTGGCTCTCTCAAAAAAAGTGGTGGGAATTTCTCACACCATCGATATCTGAAAATCAGCACAATCCAAAACCCCAATGGGTCAACTGGGTTTCTATCTTATCAGCTGTTTTGACGACGTGGGAAACGATCGATCAATTGAGCCAAAAACAAAGTTCAGATTACATTATTTCATCAAAACAACAGGACTGCCTGGAATTAATATCAAAAAACTTTATGAGGGCTGGGCTCGACGTTTCCCCTCACACAAAAAACCTATCTTCTATCGATCAACAACAAAAAACCATACTTGAATATCTAGAGAAAATATCTACGTAAAGTCTCGTCAGGTTGGTTCTGGTCCTTATATTTTTCTTCTAAGGTAGCGACAACAATTAACGAATTAACTTTTTTAAAAATCCCCACGTATCGGATTGGGAAAGAATTTTTGAAGGGACAGCCGTTATCTTTAGACTTAGCGAGTAGGTTCGATGGCCGGGATAAATAATGAATAAGTGGTCCAGCTTTAAATCTTGGAGGGCGATCGACATAGAGGGAGTTAGACTGGGGACATCGGTTCTCTTGCACTCAATGCCAATTTTCTGAGTGTCTTTGAAAAAGATCAAATCAATTTCTGCCCCATTGTGCGTTCTCCAGAAATACGATTCATTGGGAGCCACTCATTCCAAGAAGATTGTGCAAAAGGCCCGTATCGCGAAAATAAATTTTGGGAGATTTAACCTGCCTTTTTTTAAGATTGCTATACCAGGGTTGAAGTTGGCGAATCATAAAAACATCGGACAGGAGGTCCACGTAACGTCGAACAGAGGATTCACTGATCGTCAGCGACCTGGCTGGTTCTGCAGCATTCCAAACTTGCCCATGATAATCCTTCTTGTAAAGAAGGAATTTCATGGCCAAAAGGTCAGAATAGAACAGGTGTTACTTTAGCGCTTTGAGTTACCGATGTGGGGTACGCCGTCATTCCCGACCCGCCTGCCCGCCAGCTGGCAGGCGGGTCGGGAATCTAAACTGTTCAAAAGCAGACCCCCGATTAAGACATTCGGGGGTGACGACTCAGGTTTTAAAATTTACTCAACACGCTACCCAAAAAACCGTGGACGGCGACTTGATTTTTAGTTAAATTTATCGTCAACAAGTATTCAACTGGGAGGACTCTTATGAATGCCGTCACTTTTTTAAGATCAACCGATATTGTGGGTGCCAAAGAATTCCGGCAAAAACTGGACAAAATGCTTCGGCATCCCTCCAGACCCTGCCGGGTCATGCTCCATAACAAACCCGCCCTGGCTGTCATCCCGGATGAAGATTTTCTTATCATGATCGAGATTATGGAAGAACTTAAAAATGAAGGGATCTTGGACCGCGTCACAAAGAAGTTGGGGGCCGAGCATAAAAAACGCGACGCCTGGTTCTGGTCGCCATCCTGGCAGAAAAAAGAGAAAGCAGTTGACCGCGCCATTAAATCTGGAAAGAAACCCCATGAGGCCCGGTCTGCTGACGAATTTATCCGCAAACTTGAATCGTGATATTCCGTTGGTTTGATGAGGCCAAAGAAGACTATCAAGCCCTTCCAAGCCACATCCAAAAAAAAGCCAGAAAATTGTTTCGTCTTCTAGAAGAAAATCCCTGGCACCCTTCTCTCCATGTTGAAAAAATAAATGAAGCTCGAAATATTTGGTCGGCACGCATCGACCAAAACTACCGAATGACGTTTCATTGGGTAAATAATGTGATCCAGGTTCGACGCATGGGTACCCATCAAAACGCTTATCGGCGGTCTTAGATTTATTCTAAGTGTTGGTGAAATGGGAATTTGTTTAAGCCCCAATACTCACCACTCGAGCAATACCAATCACGAGTCCCAAATTCCGGACTTGGATTTCTTCATCAACAGAGAAAAGATCTTCTAAAACAACATAGTTGAGATGATACAAAAGGGACATGGGAAGACCTTTCATGGCAGATAATTCCAAAACCAATGCTTTCGGAAGAACAAATACAGTATTTTTCTGCTCTTCTTCAGTCATAGTGGCCAAAGCTTTTTCAAATGCCTCCTGATTAAAAACACCTTTAATAAAAAGTTTTTCCTGAGGATGAACTTGGACTCGCTCCGCCCCCAGTTTTTCAGCTAAGCCGTTGAAGAGATCTTTAGTTTCTTTTTCATCATCAACGATAATATTCGCACGTTGATTTGTTTTCGTATTTAAATAGTCTTGAATATTATCAGCGTCCCCATCACGAGCCAACATTTGAATTGGACTATTTTCGAGATCTGTTTTTTTAATCACTCGCCCCTGCCTTGCGCCAATTCGCTCGGCCAGCATAAGCCCTTGTTCAGGAGTTAAATTCAATGGATTCTCTTGTAATTTCCCTGAAAACACCTGAACCAATTCTTCAAGCTCTTCAGCAGATGCATTTTGGATTGTGGAATTTTTCTTTTGAAAAAATTCCCCTATTTCCCGATTCAAAATTTCTTCGCCACCCAAAAATTGATTGAGCTTGAGGGGAGGGCTCAAGGGCTCAAGTCTCGGAATCCGACTTTTAGCATTTTTCCATCCATGCAAAACCCCACCAACAATCGCACCTGTTCCTACAAAAACCCAGCCAGTTACAATCCACAATGGATCTGTCGAAAGAAACACGAGCAGAAAACCGGGAAGAGAAAAAAGAAGCCCTGCATACCCCCAAGAAGCGGTTCGTGTAGCAGCGCGGGCCACTTCGGAATTATTTGTTACAGGACCATTGGATGTTATGACACCTTTGTTTAAATGTTGGTTATAAAAATATCGACGGGAAAGTTCGATAAATAAAAATGTGTAAACGGAGAGGAGAAGAATAACTGAAACCAAAAGCAGAACGGGTGGAGCGGTAGACAAGTGCCCGCTTAAATTTAAAGTTTTAAAGATTCCCCAAATAATACTTGGAAATAAAACATAAAGCCCCATCTGTCGAAGGGCGCCTTCAAAAAAACCAACGGCTGCTAACTGGCCTTGAGATCCAAATCCTAAGAATTTTGAAATTCGCATGACACTGCGGTTGAACTTGTCGTTGATGGCGCCGGGGACGGCTGGGTTAGGGGTACCAAAGGTGTCCACTTGAGAACCGGTACCGGAATCTTTTTTCGCTAATTGAACGGAAATAAGTTGAGATACAATACTTTTCTGCGGATTAAACCCTTCTTGAGGCAGATTTTCTAGCAGTTCTCCTGGAATAACTACTCCCAACTGCGCCAACCGATCAGCATAGGTTTTAAGAAATCGGTTCATGTATATAACAGCCATGAGATAACGAACTTGCCATCTTTTATCCGCGGGGTCATTGGACAATTTGGCTACCCCCGGAACTCCATTAGAAATAACACCGGCATATTCATTCCAAAAATCCAGTGTTGCCCATTCATTAAAAGGAAGCCCCTTCAAAATCGGGTTTCGTTTTTTTAATTCCTCTTCCATAAGGCGAAGCGTTTCAATCATGATACCGCTGTTTTGCAGGCCTTTTTCAGTCATATTGAGGTTAAACCGCAATGTGTCACTGTCAGCGGGTATTTCTTCGGCTGTAATGTCGTTCCAAATAGGATACTTATGGTCCATGTTTTGAAACCATTTAATAAGGTCGTAGTAATCCGGCCCCATGTCACCGCTCGGGTCAATTGCTTTATTTAAAAACATATTGTCTGGCTTTAGATCACCATGGATAAGCCCAAATTTCCCGGGTTTTAAAAGATCAAATTGATCCAGCTTTATTAACTCAGCCAATCGGCGGGAAACTTCTGGAAGATTAAGAAATTTATTATTTTCGTTCTCGATTTCAATAAACTTCGCATTGACCAACGGTTTTACACGATACCCTTCTTGTTCAACAAGGGTATGAGTCGCCTTCATTGCTTTGGCTGCACCTCGATTAGTCCGCCAATTTTCAGGAGCCTCTATCTCATTGCCTTTTCTCTCCTTAACAAAACCGTCATAAATTCTAAGAAACTGAGTAACTGCCTTATTAGGGGGCATCTCTCTCTTGAGAAGAAGTTGTTCCAAATTTAGGCCGATGAGTAATTCCATAAAGTAAGCGCCTTCAACAGGTGCTAGTCGAACCCGAGGAAAATAAGTTTTTAGTGCTGGTGGTAAATTATTAAGCCAGTCGAATTCTTTTTTAGTTTTAGAAGGATCACCAAACTTCAAAACTTCAAGGTTGCCGCTTCCATCCGGCACGAGAATGAGTTTTCCTTCAATACCTCTGGGCATCTTGTGTGTGAATGCGTGTTCTAAGATCGAGCTAGAAATTTCGAAATCAAGCGTTTCAGCTTCATCATCCATATAAATAACTCTAAAGATAATACCCGGCACTCCAGTGGATGTGACTTCCTGGCGAAAGGCCATAACAATCGGGGTTCCATTATCGGCCAACTGTCCAAAAAGAGAAGTCATTTGATGGGCGGTTTCTTCTGGGTATACAAGATCAGGAGTTAGTTCTTTTGAAAAATAGGACCAGACATTTTGAGGAGAAATATATCGATCTGCCATTTCTCCATCACCATTACCAGGGTTACCAAGTATTTTGAATTTAGATCTGGATAAAAGCTTTGAGTTGTTGCTCACTTTTAAGCCGTCTGGACTATTTACGATTTCAATCGCTGGCATATCATTCGGATTGAGGTTAATTTGGCGAAATAACATTTTGTGAGAGCCATTTCGTCGTTCATATGTATCTCGAAATGTAGTCAACCATTGTTGAAGTTTGATGCGAGACACGGGTGATTTTTTCTTGGATGGGGTTTGAGATGCTTCTGGAATTTTTATAGAGCCTAAATACAAAGCAAGATGTCGGAAAAAATTTTTCTCTTCAGCAAACGAAGAGGGCTCACCAAACTGTCTAAGAATGGAATCTGGATTCGCATAGCGAGCAAAAGCTTCTGCAAACATATGCCGATAAAAAACCTCTTCGTCATTTTTAAGAGCGGCATTTAACATGGCTCTGTAAAAATTAACAAGGCCGGTTACTTGAGGAGTGTTTTTTCTCCATTGTTTCAGTGTTTCTATTGCCGCTTCGTCTCCAGCATCGGCATAATCATTGAGCGCAAACCAGATGGTTTTCCCGATGGACACAAAATAATCGTGAACCATTAATTCTCTTAATAATTCGGGTGTTCGAGCTGGAGGAAAAGAGGAAACAGTCAATTGTCCGATTGCTTCCAATCGAGCTCGAATTTCGGGATCAATGTTTTTGTAAATATCTTCCTGTTTCCACTTACTAATATATTCAAGGAATTCATTGGGGTAATACTCTATTACTGAAGGAGAGTTAAGAATCGTATCTAAATCTTTCGTAGGAAAATCCGGAAAAAGAGAAAACAACATCCAATATCTTTCAAAATGAGAAAACTTAAAATAGGAAAGAGGAAATTCTCCATTCAGCGGACTCATACGCATTCTCGCGTAGTTTGCCTGAGCTCGATGAAAATAACCGAAGCCCGATTTTTGGAGAAGCGAACCCATACGAGCGATTTCTTTAGTTCCTATAAGACGAGTGAATCCTGGTTCTACTTCAGAAAAAGTTAGTGTCACAGTTCTGGGGAATCTGACGTTTGAGAGATGTTCAATGCCGGGTTCACCATAAACTGTTAACGTTGATCTCAGCGGGTTAACCCCATTATAAGGCAATTTGGGATTGGCCAAATGATTTTTTCTCTCTTCTGTCACAAGTTCTAAAAGCCGATTTCTTGCTCGTTGATAGAGCTTTTTATCATGATTTTTGGAAAGCGTTCTCCATGTGTCTTGGAAGATGCGGCGTGTTGGTTCTTCAGTATCGAAAATCCAATGATAAACCCATTCACCATGATTTGTTTCGAGCCATTTTCGTAAAGGATCATTTTTTCCAATACCTCTAAAGGCATCATCAATCAGAGAGAGCGCCGAAGGGATATGTGGATGCCCTTCCGGCAAGAAAGGATGAATTCTATTTTCATTGAAAGGGAAATGGAGAGCTGAATCTTCTGATTCTTCCGCTGCAGGAAGTATTCCCATGATAAGCCCCGCAATAAGTCCAAGAACGGGAAGAGCAAAGAAAATGATCACCAGTGAGACGACAATTTTAGATGAGATTTCAGGAAGCATTGAGACTGTGCCAATTATTAGTGATATGTAAAATGCGCTTGAGGAAACGGAGACAAGTTTCGACATCCACTTCCCAAGTGTAGAAATGCCACTTCCTAAATTTTCACGCCCATGCAAAACCCCACCAACAATCGCACCTGTTCCTACAAAAACCCAGCCAGTTACAATCCATAATGGATCTGTCGAAAGAAACACGAGCAGAAAACCAGGAAGAGAAAAAAGAAGCCCCGCATATCCCCAAGAAGCGGTTCGTGTAGCAGCGCGGGCCACTTCGGGATTATTTGTTACAGGACCTTTGGGTGTGATGACACCTTTATTTAAATGCTGGTTATAAAAATATCGACGGGAAAGTTGGATAAAGAAAAATGTGTAAACGAAGAGGACAAGAATAACTAAAACCGAAAGCAGTACGGGCGGAGCGGTTGACAAGTGCCCGCTCAAATTCAAAGTCTTAGAGATTCCCCAAACAACGATTGGGAATAAAACATACACCCCCATTTGACGAAGGGCACCTTCAAAAAAACCAACGGCTGCTAACTGGCCTTGAGATCCAAATCCTAAGAATTTTGAAATTCGCATGACACCGCGGTTGAACTTGTCGTTGATGGCGCCGGGGACGGCTGGATTAGGGGTACCAAAGGTGTCCACTTGAGAACCGGTACCGGAGCCGGAGCGAAGTGCCAATTCGTCGAATTGTGCGCCTAAAATTTTCTCGAAAAGGGAAAAAAGATTCCAATTAATTTCCCCAACTCCTTTGCCTTCGACCAGATTTTTATTCCAGAATAAATCGTGGGATGTGGAAAACAGTTCTTCACGTGTTGCGGCTTGAATTAACTGAAGACCTTTGGCATAGTCTCCGTCACCCGCCATTTCAATGTCTTTTTTCGTGAAAAACCCTTCTACAAGTTTTTGATTAGGTGTTTTCTCAACGCCCAAAAAAGCGAATATCTGCCTTAAAATAAGAATCGGCGCTCCTTGAGAACAAAGAATAAATGTATTCAAATAAAATGTCCGAAAATCATTAAAACCACGAATAATGAATTCATTGCGGGCAAATTCAGAATCCATTTTGTGGATCGGTTTTGCGTTTGTGTAATCGTAAAGTCGGGATACGCCATTTTTTGGAACACCGAAATTTCTTGGATGCGGGTGACCATGCGTCATGCCAATGGCCAGATTTCTGCGCAATGTTTGCGCGGATTTGTAAGACCAATCACCAAAGTCATCATAGATTTTTTTGGCAATTGGTATACCTTGGGATCCCATTCCAGTAATACCTTGAAGTCGCGCGTGGATAACGTCACCAACTCTTTCGTCTTTATCGTCTTCTAATCCCATTATGATGAAACCCACTTCTTTATCATTAAATTTCCATTCCGGACCTAAAAACTCACCCACCCCTTCGGGATAAGCGGTCGGTACACCATCATTAAATGCTTCGAGCATAGTTTCATATTCATTAATAACTTCAAAAAGATATCCGCCACCGACAGGATGTGGCAATACCGGCACTGAATGTATTTTCCCTTTTACGATTTCCAATTTATGAGTGGGCTGGCTTATAGCTTCATCAGGACCAGCGACATATGTTTTTGTTAAGTCAGGCAGTCTGTCTTTATACCCCACGTTTTTTAACTTTTGTCCAGGCATAGATCCAACCGCTGTCAAAGGAGCTTGTCCATCGGCTAATCGTAATAAAACAGAACGCCCATAGGAGGTCACCCCTATACGGTTTGTGCGGTGTATGGCATCAGCAAACCGCTTTATAGCTATCGGATTCAACCCACCCATTAAAGCTTTTAACGATATTTCAATATGAAGAGCGGGCTTCCCCTCTAATCCAGGAACTAAAAAAACTTGCCCATCCGAAAGGTATTTTGAAGGAACCAAAGATGTAACGCCTAAAACCAAACCGAAAAAAGGCGCGATAAAAGTGTTGTAAAGGAAGCCGTGAGCAAACATAACAAGGGAAAGAGCGGCGAGAATATTCCAAGAACCAAAAGGCAAATAATTGAGAAGAGCAAGAAAAAGAGAGCGAAGAATAATACTAAGAGCGGCAATGTTGATGAGATTATAAATAGTTGGCGGGGCTCGAGATATTTTTCCATCCACTAATTTCATAACAGAATTCATATGAAAACGAAAGAAAATAAGCCCACTGATAATCGACATGAGTAACAAACCTTCTTGCATGGGAAAATCGAACATATGATTTAAAAGAAAGGCCCCTCCGCCAACCAAAATGAAACTAAAAAATATTTCTTCCAGGGCACCTATAACACCAACAATTTTTCGATCACTCCAGCCTTTTATCTGGAAACGCTTAACAAATGACTCTCTAAAAGTTGAAATGCTATTTAGCATCCTATTGCGCCAATTTTTCTGCTCTGAAACGGCCAAAGTTGCATTGATATTGGCGCGCCCCTTTAATGTCACTCCATCTGAAAGTTGAACAGGAGTCATTTCGTTATTTCGTCTTTGGTTCCAAGTTGGGTCCATCCCATTATCAAATGCGAAAAAGGCTACAGGCGTCCAACCTAACTTCTCTGTTAACCATTCTTTCATGGTCCAATAATTGGCACCTTTACTTCCTGATTTTCCGAGAATATTGACAAATGTTATGTCGCCATTTTTTTGAAGAGCTAAACCATTTAACGGGTACCGCGCTGTCGGAATAATAACGTAAATTTTATTTTTACCCTGCTCTTCATAAATAAAGAAATCGCCGGATGATTGAACCTGCTCTCGATTCATCTTTCGTTTATATCCCATTTCAGTTTCTAAAATATTGGCCATCGTTTCTGGATCTAGTATTTTTTTATCTAAATCTATTAAGTCAAGTTCCAAAGGCATGAAAGAAAACGCTTTTCCCAAATTTGATGCCGAAGCCACTTCTTCTTCAGTAAAAGAATCGCCGGTTCTTGTGTTCCAATTTGTTGCAGATAATGCAACAGGGCGGTCAAATTCCAAGATCGCCGTTTGAGAATTTTCCATTGATTTAACCGACGCATCAGAATACTCGGTCGTTCTAATTCGTCCGAGAAAAGTGGTGCTCCCTCTAACATCTATTATTTGTTTTTTAAGACTGGAAACCAGATGCGATAGAAAAGCCCATAAAAGCGAATTTAAAATGAGTGTATCAGAGAGAGGATTAAAAGGAGCCGTAAATGACGCCACATAAAGAAAGGGCCCAAAATAAATCATGAAAGAAAACAAATGAAGAGCAAAATGCCGCAAAACGATCAAAGCAGGCGGGCCACGAACATGACTCTCTTCCCAAACCCATTGGGTAACAAAATCGCCTTGATCGTTTATAACCACACGTTTCAAGTGCATGAGTAATAAAAATGCAACGCCCGCAACAACACCCAAAAGTGTTTGACCTTGAGAAACGCCCAACAAGTAAATTCCTAAAACAACAATGGCTTCCGCCCACCAACTGACATATTTAACAGCTTTTTCTTCCGCATTTGAAAAACCACTTTGTCGAACCCCCCACGCCCAAAAAGCGGAGGTATCAACTTGGGTTGAACGTGTGGCCCTTTTTTTCTTTGGCTTTTTCGACTTTTTATCTTTTGAAGGAACATCAAGGCGATTTTTTAATTGTTTTATAGCGGCCACTTTAATCTGGCGGACGCGCTCTTTGGATATTTTGGGATTGAGTAAATTTCCGATCTCTTCAAATGTATATATTTCACTTCCGTTTAATCCCAAAACCATTTCGAGGATTTTTCTGTGTCTGGGGAGCAAAATTCCCATCGCTTCTTTAAGTAACTCTACCTGATCAGAGGAATCAACCTCCCCTTCTGATGAGGGGCCCTTGATTGGAATTTCATTTTGAGCGCCGCCATTTCCATCCTCTTTGGTATCGTTGAGGTGCAAAATACCTTCTCTTGAATTTATTGCTTCCCGAATTTTTTTTTCATTCCAAAGGA
>JBJXGI010000065.1:0-10035 GCA_046153645.1 Elusimicrobiota bacterium
AAGTTAAAAAACGAGTCCACTGCTCATCGCTCATTGACGGGAGACGACTCTGTAATTGACCATCAATACTCCGCACATCTTGATCCACTGGAACAGTTTTTAATATTTCATTCCAGGGGTTTTCTAATGATGGGACTATTTTATTATTGAGTTCAATTTTTAAATTCTCTTCTCTTCGTTTTTGAAAATAAGGTTTAACAATGAATTGATAGAAAAATACAATCCCAATAGTACCTGTGATCACCCAACCCAGCCAACCATCGACAAAACCAAAGGGTAAAAACACGCCTGAATAAGGAATAAAACTTGAACCGGGGTTTTTACGCGCCAACCGACCAGCTTCTAAGCGTTTAAAAAGAATTTGGGCGTGGTGCCTGAAACCAGGAACATCGGCAAACCCCCAAAAATCATGAATATTTTCAATCGCCCATCGATTCACTTCCAAATCAAAATCAGATTTTAATGCTCCGGCATGAGCAGGAACCTGATTATAAATATAAAGCAAAAGAACTCGCATCCAATCAGGTGTTTTCTCAGTTTGAAAATCATCACCAAACAATAAAAGGATGTTTGTGGAATAATCCTGATCGACAGGAATGGCCTTGTTATCTTTCATCCATTGATCAAATACAACCAATATAATGGCGGTTTTTTCTCCGCTATCAAGAATTTTATTTTGGTTCAAAGCACTCAAGAATTTTTCCCAATTTTCGACAAGTTCTAACTTATTTTCTTCCTTCGCCTTTTTTATTTTTGTGTTTACTTTTCTAAGTTCAACGGGAATTTTTCCATTAAAAAACTTTTCCATTGTTAAGGGCTGAGTTTTTTCAGAAATATTGAAAGTAAATGTAACCTTCAACTCAACATAAGGCCGAGGAATCACTTTTCCTTGAGAAATAAAATCATCATAAACCTTTCGAAGGAGTTTCTTTTTATTTTCAAAACCGTACTTTGCTGACCTTAAAGCGAACAAAAAGTCGGACCAATTTCTCAATAAAGTGGCGCCATTATTTTCGGGAAGTGCTTTTGTAAACTCAGCCTGAATGCTTTTAAAAAGAGTTTGAACATCAGCATCTAAATTTTTATCGCTTAAAAATTCGAGGAGAGACCTTCCATCTAAAGTGTAACTGCCATCCCCCTGATGTGTTAATGTTAAATTTTTTGGTAGAGACGAATTTTGAGAACCTGTTAAAATAAACTGGGACCTTAATTTTTCAGCTTCTTTATCTATTTTTTGATCTTTGGGTT
Organism: Elusimicrobiota bacterium; assembly: GCA_046153645.1. Classification (GTDB taxonomy): domain Bacteria; phylum Elusimicrobiota; class Elusimicrobia; order F11; family F11; genus JBJXGI01. The sequence continues at coordinate 1,249 of JBJXGI010000065.1, forward strand.
GTAACTCTTGATAAGGCCACAAACCAAGCAATGCGCCCGTTAATTCAGTCTGAGCGTCTAATAAAGCTAATTTTTGATAAGAAAGTTTGGGGCGATAAACTTTTCTATCAGTCAATAAAACGGACATTACATCTCGAATTAACGCATCTTCTTCCGTGGCCGTTAATTCAATGGCAGGAGAAATGGTAACAGCGGCACGAGCTTCTCCTTCTTCTATGGATTCTTCTTCCGTAGGTGCTTGTAAACGCGCAAGCACGTTTTCAAGCCACTCAGCTAAATTTTCAGGAACCGCATCTTCAGGTTCATCAACATTTTGTAACCACAAAAGATCTAAAAACGTCTGCCTGCGTTTATTTAACTCTTCAAATCTTCTTCCATCATAGTCGCGGGTTCCAAGAAAAAAATCTTGAGCAAAGGGAGTTAAGCCCAAATTCACATCTGGTGGGAATTGCCCATTGAGATAATAGGCTTGAATATCTTGAGGCGTGTTCGATGGTTTAAAATGATAAGACACAACATCAATATCATGAGGCCTAAAAACAGGATCGAAATAAATGAGTTTTCTACCCGGATGATCAATTTCAGCTGTGCGAGTCCACCGGGTATAATTACTAATTAAAACAGGCGCTGAGGTTTGGCGAGACAAAAAGAAATCAATAAGTTTTTTCCCTTTATATTCACCGATATCAGGAAACTTATCTCTTAACAAATCTTTCAAAAGTCGCGCTGTCTCGTCTTGTTCGACAAGAATAACATACGACTCTCCTTTATGATCTTCAAGAAATTGTATGAGCGCAGCAACTTTGGCATTGGAGTTTGATGATGCGAACGATCCTGTTTGATTGGCCACGTGAGTTCTTCTATGATGGCGTGGAATATGTGATTGCCCTTTGGCTCTTGAAGGGGGATTGGTTTCGGCAATCAAAACATTTTCTAATTGAGCCCCTGATAAAGTGTAATTAATAGGAATGAATGTTACTTGAGGAGCAAACAAAACAGAATTTCCACTTTTATCTTTGGCAGAACGAACGATATTTTGTGGATCTATCCAAATAAAACTATCTTGAAAAAGAGAATGCAATAAACGCACGTCCTCCGGGTTACGTGGATTAAAAAGAAGCGCTTTATCTGTCGGCATTTGGCGGCGATCTAAAAAATAAAGAATTCTTAAAAAACCGGAAAAATCTGTTTGCGATGTTAAAGAAGTGGCAACAATTCGTGTGATGTCATCACGATTTTTTAAAAAATCTTCTATTTTCTTCGAATATTTTTTCTCACCAATCTGGTATCCACCTGTAAAAATAATACTGCTCGAATTGGCTTTGTCTTGTTCTTTTATTGTTTCCAATTGAGGGCTTGAAGAAAAAATTATTTTCCCTTGGGTTAAATCCCCATCAAATGGCTCCAAAGTGTCACTCAAATCTAAGTAGGGAACAGCGGTTTCAAATTCGTCTAGAATCTTTTTCCAATCTGGCAACGTGGCGGGATCAACAACAAAAATAATATTTTTCCCTTCTTTAACAACACTCGCAGAAAATGACAATAAATCTCTTTTTTCATCAATGGAGTGAAACATAACTCCTCTCGCATTCTTTTTTTCATGACGTTTTCGCAATTCATAAAAAGCAGCTTTTCCTGAGAATAAACGAGAAGACACGCTCTCTTTAAAGTTGGGAGGGCTTAAATCTCTAATTTCTTGAAATTCCTTTTTGAGTGCAGCAATAACCAATCCCATCTCAACATTTCCTTTGGCCAAACTGTCCAATTGCTCTAAATGAGACATCGCTTCAACAGGGTCTACATCAAATCGTCCCATCCAAATTCTCTTTAATGTCTCGACCATCCGGTCTCTGGCTTTTCCAAGTTCTAGAGACCGCGCAGAATTTCGTTGAACTAAAAGTGTCAAAATTGTTTTGGCCTCTTCCTGGGTAAACATCCCCCCTTTAAAACGAAGCTCTAAATTTAAAACATCTCCCCTTAAAATGGTTTTGGAATTTGTGATCATATCACCGGCAAAAAAACTTAATTGACTAAGATCATCTTGATTATCTCTTGTGATGAGCAAACGCCCTTCAACGGTAATGAGCCCATTATTTTCAATCAAACGAATTTCTCTTTGATCAAAACCACGCGCGAATAAGTGCGTTAATTTAAAGGTTCTAAATTTAGATGTCGGTTTTATTGTTACTGAAAATTTAACCCATTGTGAAGAAACGTCGATCGTTTCGAGTTTTTTCAGATCCACTATTTGGCCATTAATTTTCACCTCTTTAAAAGTATAAAGACCTTCAATGCCAACAAAAGGTCTGTTTTGATTCGGCCCTAAAAATTGCAATAAATCAGGATTCACGGTGTAATGGCCTGCGGCTTGAATAAAAAATTCCGGATAATGAAGCCGAAACCAACTCCAAAACTCCTGCTTATTTTCACTGATTAATTCGGGATGGTTTCTCAGGTACTGAAGTAACTCTTCTAAATCGTGCCCCTCTTCTTTTAACTTCTGTAAACCTTCAGCAAAACCCAGGGCCACCGGGTCATTACCTAACCAAGCTTGAACGGTAGTAAGTAAAGTGCCACAAGCAGTTGCAATTAAATTTAAATCGCCTTGAAAACGAATAATTAAATCTTTTAAAACTTCTGGCCCTGGCTTTAAATCTCTCCACAGCATGGTGAGTTCAGAGGGTGTATTAAAAACCCATTGCCCCACAACCTCAGTGGTTACTCCACAATCATCAGCAATCACCTCAAAGTCGCGGGATTTAATTCTCACATCAATTAATTTTTTTAATTCTTCTGTGGAAGGACGGTTTTTTCTTAATATTTCTGCCAATTCTTTGATCCGTTTATTTTCATTATTATTTAACCACTGATGAACCTGATCACGTGCAGCTTTTATCTCACCAACAGTGGCATTGGTTTCATAAAGCAACCGAGCCATATCTCCTATTCGACCATTCCGCGCAGGGTCTTTAATCACAAACTCTTCCAACCACCCTTTCACAGTTTGAGTGGAGACCTTTCTCTCACCTGCTATTTTTTCCGCATCAAACCCCCATCGTTTCAACAAATCAACCATATCCGCTTGGCTTGGAAGAGCCACTCTTTTATCTTTAAATTCAGTGAGATGAAAAAAAGAAAATTTCAATAAATCCAGATCACTGGAATCAAAAACATCAGAAAAAGATTGATAAGCCTCTTCCGCTTTAACCAGGTCAATCAATAAACCATCCCACATAGAAATATTTTTTTGTTCTTTATAAAGAGCCTCTATAAATTGAATGAGAATTTCTTTTCGATAGCGGTTAGCACTTTCAGAGGGTAATTCTTTCAGATTTGGAGTTTGTCTAAACTCTTCCTCATTAGGAAAAGGAATATTCGGATCAAAAAGAGAAGGCCAGTTATTGATATCTAATAATAAAAACTCTAAATCAGGAGAATTTGGATGTAAATGAATAACAGTGCTATCCTCACCTTGTCCGTACGTAATTTTAATTACACCTGGAGACGAAGAAGGGCCTTCAACATTTTCAATAGTTTCAATCCCAATCTCATCGGTCATATATGCATTGGGAGGCTCCATATACAGAACTGGTTTATTTAATTGACCAACAAATCCATAATGCGTAACAAAACTACTAATAGATGCCCCTTGTTGCTCGCGTTCTTTACTTGGGGCATAAAAAACCCTCCGTCTAAAACCAAATTTATCATTTAGATATTTATAAATCAGAATACCTACAATAATTGAATCACTGCCTAAAAGCCCTATCCAATAATCACGCATTGATTCCAAATGGGAAACGTTATCTGCTGGAATTATTTTTTTAATGCTTCCGAGAGTATATTTTCCATCATTCGAATAAAGTGGTTCACCTTTTTGCAACTGAACAAATAAATCTCTTTGCAACATGGGGTATTTCAAATATATGGCGTTCCTCATATCAAGAATAATTTTTTGAACTTCGGATTTATCTCTCGTATCTAAGGAGGGCACGGTAACAATAAATCTCTTTTCCTTTTGATCATAACTCAGAGTGATAGAATTCTTTCTTATATCTACTCGAATTTCAAAATCTGTTTCAGGTGCATATTTTTTAAGAAACGGACGAATATAACGGTTGATGGATTTCAAAAGTACTCCAGAAACCACTCCTGACTGAGAAGGTAAAATCAAAACCGGTTCTTGTACATCGAATTGCTTATCAATATTTGGAGTGTTTACATATATTTCATGTGCTTGTTGGGGAATTAATTTTTCTGCTGGTTTTTGAGGAGGGTTTACAAATTCTTTTGTTAACTGCTCAATCCTCTCCCTATTGTCCCCTAAATTAACTTTTGAGTTAAAATATTGAAATATTTCCAACCACTCTGCTTTTATTTGAGGTATTTGACTTTCAGAAACATTTTGAGATTTTAAATACAATTTTGCTGCTGCTAAAATATCCGCAGGAGGATGAAGAAAAAACCGATCAAGAAAAGACCCTTCCCCTGGAATTTTATCTTCAAGAAAATCAATTAACGATTTTAATTCGGCTTTTAATTTAGGTGATGCAGAATTACTCAGGATAAATGCTTTCATTAATTCAAGAGAAGGATAGGGCGTTAAAGCAATGATCATAGATAACGCGAAGGAAAGGCTTCTTTTATTTTCACTAGAAGGAAAATAATTTAACAACAGAAAATCAATTAACATTGATTGCGCAGAACCTAGATTATAAAGATATGCTTTTTCAAAATTATCCCCTGGCAAATTGATTGCAAATGGATTCTCAGTTTTTTTATCTATGTTATCTTGAAGGAGTTTCATAATAGGAGTTTCTTGAATATAGGCGACAACCCAATTAATTCTTAAATCTGCTGTTTTGCATGTTAAAAGCCCTGTGAACGTCAGGTTTTCAGCAGAATCAATAATAAGAAATGGCATAGGAGAATGATTATCATAAGTCACTTTTTTTACTTTTCTAATTTTCACCAGTTGAAACTTTTCAATTGATAAATCTTCAAAGTCTTGAGTTGGAGAAACCAACATTCGTCCGCGAGGCATATACCATGTAGTATTTAATATGACAATGAACCTCTTTTTTTGATCTATTTCAGATCCATTTATAAATGCAGGGTCAGTTAAAGCTTCAGTCCACGCCGAAGATAAGTTTCTCATATAAGGAGCCATCAATGCATTTTGCTCTGGGTCGGTAAAAACAGGTTTTCTTGTGTTAAAAAGATCAAACATTCTTGCAAAGTGTTTTTTCTCTTGCTCAAACAAAGTTACATTCGCAGAGTCAGTCTCATCAAACTCAGAAATAGTTTTAATTTCTTTCTGTGGAATTGCAATTAGACTTCCTGGCTTCGGCGCCCGATCAAACAATTCTCGGATTGCAGAATTAAGTTGCGGATGATCAGCGTCAGGAACAAAATCTTTCATTAAAAATTGATACAAACCAACCCAGTCAACACTTAAATTAAGGTGATGTGTTACAGATGGATAATTTTTCTTAAAAGCACTTACCATGAAACCAAAAAGAACTTGAGCAGGAACATCTTTTACATATTTCCCTTCGAAATCTTTGCTTAAAAAAGTCACCACATCCTTAATTAGTTGAGGTACTTTTTCTTTGTTTTGAAACCAAAAACTTTCGCATGCCTGATGAACATTTGATGAAAGTAATCCAATAAGACCAATGATTAATTTCTCAGTTTCCCGCGGATTATTAGGTTTTGGTGCTATTGCAAGAATGGCTTTAAAAATTTCTATTTGATCCCAACCAACAAATTCAATTATGTTTTGCTCTAAACTATGAGAGGGGTTTTTACTCTGTATTAATGGAAAACTTCTTTTCCATGCATTTAATAACGCCTGATGGTTTAGACATATAATAGGAAAAGGCGTTTTATATTTATTTAAATAAGCGTACACCCTATCTTGAATGGAAAATTCTTTTTCAGAATCTAAAACCAAAATAAGAAAAGGCATGTTTTCATATTTAGAATCCTTAAAATTCCGTTTTATTTTGGAGAGCGAGAAATTATTTCGGTTCAACGAAATAGTAATTTCAATTGAACCACTTGAAATCAAAACCAATCCTTCTTTAAAAAAATACCGATCATTTAAGAATGAAATAAAATATAAAAAAGTTTGATTATAATTTGAAACTGGAGCAAATTCCGACCGATTAGGGCCTTCTAGTTCTTTAAAAAATTCACCAAGAATTAAATTAACTTGAGGATTTAACGATCGTGGTTTAGTTGAGGGATTTAGTAAATATTCACGTGCCTTCGACAAAAGTTCCGGCAATATTGACAAATAGCTGCCATATATACTTTTTGATGTATCAGAATCATCAAAATCACGGAGCTGAGAAAGAAAAGTATTATCTTCTGCCACATCTTTGGTTGATCCAATATCATTACTTGTCATAGTAAAACTGTCTGGCATTTGATGAGAAGGGTTACTTCCACCCGAGGTCATATTCATGACCAATAAATCTTTCAAAACACTTGATAGTGCATCTTTAAATGAAGGGGCCATTAACAAGTTCCCCTCCCCCGCAAAAGCAAAAGCCGACTGGGGGCGCATTCGGTTCCAACGATCAAATGCAATAAGAAAAATAATAACAATGGCCCCGATAAGAATGACCATGTGAACATTTATAAGCCAAACAAAAACCTGCTTTGATTTAAACGCCGCTGTCATGAGTAATAAAACATCAGTGCCTGCAGCCAAATACCATCCCAAATGCCGGTGATAGATCCAGCTTGTTTTTATTTTTCCATTTGAAGACTTAACAGAGAAAGAAGCGGAAGTTTCAGGAGATAAATTCACCCGTCCTTTTACTTCGCTCTCTGAAGAAGAGAAAAGTTCAAGATTCGCATTGAGCGGTTTTTTAAGTCGACCCAGAATTCTTTTGAAAATATTGGAAGCCTCTGCAGTCGAAACAACTTTATTTAATATTCCTAAACTTAAAGCTCGTGTCAAAAAATTTAATTTTTGATCGGGTGTCCCCACTTCTTTGGCGAGGAATAAACGATCTCCTTTAAACAATTTTTCGAGCGGTGTTTTTTCCCGTAAAAAAGAATTCAAATAGGCCGAACCATTTGATGTTTCTATCTGAGTCATTTTAGGAATGAAAGAGATAACGTTGTAACCAGCTTCGTTAAGGCGTTTGGTGATTCCTTGAGAGTGAAAACCACCCGTTACCAAAACATAAGAAAGAGGCGTTCCGAGTTCTTTATTCTTAATATTTTTTACATTTCTGAGAAAATTTCCGGCCATTCTTTCATCACGAATTTCGGCTTCTCTATAAAATTTTTCAAAGGGTAAAAAATCGATCCCTCTGACTAACCCTCTTCCAATCTGAGATAGGGGGACGGGTGAGGGCATCATTATTGATTTATATTCTTTCCACTCTTCGTTTGTTAATTCAAAACGAACCAGCTTAGACATTAAATACAAATCCCGAGACTGCTTAACCAGCATTTGCTCTTCAGAATTTTCAATTTCGTTTTCAAAAACCTGAAATTCTAAATTTCTAATTTGAGAAAAAAGTATTTCTGGCTTAATTTCATCTGATTGCATCACATATTGAATATAAGCGTTCATCTTGGGCATTTTCAAAAGATCAATATGGCAACTCTTACACAACGAAACAACATATCGGTAAAACTCAGCCGTAGAAATGTCTCCAGAGCGATAGGCCAATGTCATCTTCATGAGCTGATTTAAGGCAGGAGCAGATATTCGTTGAGAAATTTTTTCCAATAAAAGAGCCCTTTCATATTCCACTTGTTTAAAATGAAGTTCCGATTCTATTTTGGATACGGTCAAAAATTTATCAACTTGTTCAAGTGATAAACCATTGAGAAAGCCGCCATTCCCGCGAAGGCGAGAATTATTATTTTTGAATCTACTCCGGAGTGTTTGTAGATAAGTGGTTAAATCTATTTTTTTACTTCGATAATTTTCTACCACCACGTCTAAGCTTTTTAAAGAGTCGTTCAAGGTTTTTTGTTTTTTAAGTATTAAGCTTTTTTTAAGATCCTCTAGGTGATTCATCACGCGACTTTGAAGTGCACTTGCCGCTTTGAAACTTTCAACATTTTCTTGATGATGTGTTTTGTCATCAATTCCGATGAAATGAACGCTTTGGTCATAAGGAGGTGTTAACGCCGCATGAAAACCACCACTCATTTCATTTTCTTCCAACATAGAATTGGCCGCTTGTTCTCTTAATGAAGCGTTCAATCCCACTAAAAAAGGCCTCGTATCTAAAGAAGAAAAAGCCCCTTCTAAAGCTACCATTCGGGTCGTATTGTGAGATATAAAATCTCTTATCGCCTGACTCAAATGTTTTTGTGCTTCTAGATTTTCATGAATATCGTGTATGTAGAAAATATTCTTATTACTTTTTGATTTTGCCCAAGATACAGAATGAATAGAACCGTGATTGAAAGGAATTGTCAAATGAGGAATATTGATTGAAGACGTTTTTTTCGCCAAAGAAAGAGGGGATAAGGGATCAGATTTAGAAAAAGACTTTATCTGAGGAAGCCCACTAGAAAGCTGGGCCAACTGTACTAATGGTTTCTGAATACTCTTTTTTCGTTCTTCCCATAACTGAGATTCCCTTTCATGAGCAAATAAAACATGTGAAAAGACAACGGAAACCGATAAAACAAAAGCCATTGCTTTATGAAGTTTTAATTTAGTTTTCTTAACGAAAAATAGATTCAAAAGAGTCATCTGTCTATTATGGCAGGTGACCCCTTAAATTCCCATTAACACCTGATGAA
>JBJXGI010000066.1:0-37917 GCA_046153645.1 Elusimicrobiota bacterium
CCTCAAACCGTGAGTCTTTTAATGCCAAAGCCAATATGCGACTGCCCATTCGGCCGTTAATCCCTGCTATTCCAAGTTTTAATCTTCTATTTTTCATCATAATCCTAATAATTCAAATAATCTGAAACAATTTTAAAAACTCTTTCTGCGGTCTTAAACGCCAATTTAGCTTCATCTTTCATTGGCACCCCTTCTGCTAAACTCCCAGGCAAACTATCCGGGTAACGAGTGGGAATATAAAATTCATCTAATAATTTTAGATCTGTTTTCATATCACTAAGAGGTTCTTTTATTTCTTCACAATATTTTAACAGCTCTATAATCTTGTGCGATCGTGGATACTTCAGGTTTTTCGATATAATTAAAGCTTTTAAAGTTTTCTCAACAACTTGTTGACTCAAAAAACAGACCTGAGAAAAATAATGTTCCTTTAACCCAATTCTCGCAAATCCTAAATCACTTTTGGCTTGCTCTAACCAGCGTTCATGCTGCTGCATGGTACAGAACTTTGCCCTTCAAAAGAATTTCATCTTTCAAAAAAGAATTTTGTTTTAATTCGTGCTTTAACTCTTGCGGTGTATAAACAAGAAAATCTATACCAATATCATATTCACACAAACCAACAATTTCTCGAATCCGATCGAAATATTTTTTTTTCGTTTTTTTCACAATCAAAAGATCAATATCACTAAACGAGTGAATTTTCCCTGAGGCAAATGAACCAAAAAGTATGATTCTCTCCGGTTTATACTTTGTTGTTAAGTCTTTAAGAACTCTCTTTAAATTAATTTGCAACTCTTTTTTCCGTTTATTATCCATTCTTAACCCCGAAGGTTTGCATTGCTAATTTTATTTTATCTTTGTTGTGAGATGATACTGCCACCAAGGGCAATCTCAAAGAACTATCTTTAATGAGCCCTGCAATCTTCATGGCTGCTTTAACGGGGCCAGGGTTTGTTTCTAAAAAAAGCGCTTTCACCAATGGAAAAAGTTTCAAATGAAGCTCTGTGGCTCGTGGACTATTTCCAGAAAACCACGCCTGGCACAAAGCCTGTACTGTTTTAGGAACCAGATTGGCCGCCACCGAAATAACACCCGACCCGCCAATGGAAAGAATAGGAAGAGTTAAAGAATCGTCTCCTGAAATAATCGTAAAGTCATTTCCTAAACGCGCTCGAATTTCAGAAGCGACGTCAATATTCCCGGTAGACTCTTTGATGGCTTTAATATTTTTGTGTTTTTTTGCCAATGAAACAACCGTGTCTACTGTCAATTGGACGCCTGTTCTCGATGGAATATTATAAAGAACAACCGGCAAACTCGTCGCCCTAGCAATGGCACCAAAGTGACTTTTCAAACCTTCCTGAGTGGGTCGGTTATAATAGGGATTAACAGATAAAACTCCGTCGGCGCCCAATCTTTTGGCTTCTTTAGTTAAATCAACCGCTTCTCTGGTGGAGTTTGATCCGGCACCAGCGATAACAGGAATACGCCCATTAACCGCTTTGACCACCACTTCAATGACACGTGCGTGTTCTTTGTGGGAGAGCGTCGCTGATTCTCCGGTTGTCCCCACAGGGACAATTCCTTTTGTCCCTTCAGAAATATGCCATTCAACCAATTCTTTTAATTTTGATTCATCTACTTTCCCATTTTTAAATGGTGTAATAAGAGCAACATAAGAACCTTTGAACATAAGTTTTCACCTTTTGAAAATTAAATTAAAAATTGTCCTGAATAAGTCGTTTGCGCGGGTCCACTTAAAAACACGTGGTTATTATTATCCCACCTAACAAATAATACCCCTCCTGGAAGATGTATTTTTACATCACGAGCTGTTTTTCCTGCTCTGGCACTCGCCACTCCAATTGCGCAAGCCCCAGTTCCACAAGCCAGAGTTTCGCCGGCCCCTCTTTCCCATACGCGGGCTTTTATTTCTCGAGAATTAATAACCTGAACAAATTCTACGTTCACTCGATTTGGGAAAAAAGGATGCGTTTCAATACGGGGGCCTAGTTCCTTTACTGGAAATTGATCAACATTATGAACGAAAACAACACAATGAGGGTTACCCATAGAAACGCAGTGAACACGCACCTGCCCCTCCCGCTTAGGAGAAAGACTTGGGTGAGGAGGTAGTTTTAATAAATAATTTTTAATTTCTCCTGAAGCCTTCACAGGGATTTTTTTCCCCTCTAAAATGGGCTCACCCATATCCACATCAATTTTTGATCCCTTGATACCAATAACTTTTGGTCCACCTTTCGTGTGAATAATAGAACCATTTTTTATTTTTTTTTGGCCTAATAAATAATAGGCCACTGCGCGAACCCCATTGCCACACATTTCAGCTTGAGAGCCATCAGAATTAAAAATAGTGAGATTGTGATTCAATAAATTTTTCCCTGGGTTTAACAAAAGCAATTGGTCACCACCAATACCAAAATGCCGATCCAATAACAATGTCGCCAATTTTGATGTTATTGGAATTTTGGACTCTTCTCTGGAAATAAAAACAAAATCATTTCCAGCGCCGTGCATTTTGATAAATGGAATTTTTTTCATTTTTAAATTTTTAAATAAGAAGGAATACTTTCCCCTTTCACTAAATCGTCATAATTTTCGCGTTCATGAATTAAATGGGCTTGAGACCCTTGAACCAACACTTCAGCCGGCCGAGGGCGTGAGTTATATTGTGAACTCATAGAAAACCCATAAGCGCCAGCTGTCATGACAGCCAATAACTCACCCTGATGCGGCATTAGAATTTTCCGCTCTTTGGCCAAATAATCACCGGATTCGCAAATTGGCCCAACAATGTCTGCAGTCACATAAGATCCATTTCTTTTTTGAACAGGCACAATCTCATGATAAGCGTCATATAAAGCTGGGCGTGCCAAATCATTCATGGCGGCATCAACAATCACAAAATGTTTATTGGCCGCATTTTTTCGATAGAGCACTTTTGTTAAAAGAATCCCCGATTGAGCCACAATCGAGCGCCCTGGTTCAAGAAACAAAGTAAGCCCTGAATCTTTAAGCGCCGGTACTAAGATATCTGCCAAATTCTGAGGCGTATCGGGTTTTTCACCTTGGTAATTAACGCCAAGACCACCACCCAAATCAATAATTTCTGGTTTAACTCCAATGCGCCTTAACTCATTTACCAAGTTCAGCAATACCGCTAAGGCCCTTTTATAGGGAGTTACTTCCGTAATTTGAGATCCGATATGTGATTGAATCCCCACAGGGTTTAAATATTTTTGTTTCTGTGCCCATTTGTAAAGCGGAAAAATGTTTTTATGATAAACGCCGAATTTGTTTTTTGGAGTACCTGTGCTAATGTGAGGGTGACCTCCAGCTCGAACATCAGGATTAACTCTTAAAGAAAAAGCCGCTGTTTTCTTAAGTGATTTAGACACCTCATCTAATGCTTTTAATTCTTCTTCAGATTCGACATTGATCATGCGGATATTCTTTTGAATGGCCAAACTTAGTTCTTCTTTTGTTTTTCCAACGCCAGAAAAAATAATCCGTCGAGGATCAAAACCAATTTGAAAAGCTCTTTTAAGTTCGCCGCCAGAAACAATATCAACCCCGCCCCCATTTTTATTCAAAAGAGCCCCTAAAGCGAGGCTTGAATTGGCTTTCATTGAATAACAAATCAAATGAGGTAAAGACTCAAAGGCTGATGTATAAGAACGGAAAGAAGCAAGAATGGTTGAGCCAGAATAAACATAAAGGGGAGTCCCATATTTTTTGGCCAAAGCAGCCAAAGAAACGCCTTCAATAAAAAAACCGTTATTCCGATAGGAATAAAATTGTGACTTCACTGGAAAAACCTCACTTTTGTGTGTTAACGATAGATTGGATGAGAGACGGAGAAGGGTCTTTCAACAGGGATAATTCAACCAAATTTTCATAAAAAAGGGTGGTTTTGTTATCAATTTTTCTTTGTTTTAATAACTCGAGCCCTTGATGGGCCCGCTTGAAATCCTGAGCTAAACAGCCCAAATAGATGAAATGAGTTACTTCTTGATCATTCATATCAGTGATTAAAAAGGATTCCCACTCTCTTAAGGCCGCCGAATACTGACCACGCCCTTCCAAGTAATAAGCGTTTTCTTTATGCCATTCAACCTTTGAATCCTTATGATTTTCAGATATTTTCAGAAAATAAGCCCCTTCAGAATATAGTTTTAACTTACGGTAAATCCGGGCTATGGCCAAATCGATGTTCCCCTCATTCTCACGGAGTTCTCGCGACCTCTTATAAGATTTAAGCGCTTCAAAAAAAATTCCTGATTTTTCATATAAATTTCCTAAATCACGATGCCTTTTCCAGTTGCGCGGATCATAATCAAGTGCTTGTTCATAGGATTGAATGGCTTTATCAAGAACGCCTAGAGATTCATAGCTTTTACCTAAATACAAATAAATATGTTTTCTCATCTCAGAGCTTGTCTCTAAATGGAGCGAATTTTCATATTGAGCAATGGCAGTTTGATATTGACCTTGTTTATAACTTTGATAAGCCTGATGAGAAAGCAAAAGAGCCTCTTTTCTTTGAGAGCCAAAACAGGGCATACAAAAACCAATGAAAATAAGAAATAAAATTTTCTTCATGATTTTCGGCTCAAATAATTTCGTATGACAGCTTTTTTAATATCCAAAGTCATTTTTCGTGCGGCCAGTGTTCCCATACGAATAAGATCAGCTGACTTATTCAAATCAACAATTCGAATATTTTCGATAGGGGGTTCAATCATGACATCCGCCGTTCTTTTTTTATTAGAAAGAATAACGTCTTTCTGAATATCAATAGACCGAATAAGCGAACCAAAAATAGAAGTCGGTTCTACGGCATTATTATTTGTTATGGGCAAAACACCAACGACAACGTCCCAATCTTTTTGAGGAAGTGCGATATCTGTTGGCAAATTATCCACCAAACCACCATCAACGAGTAAACGTTGACGATATTGAACGGGCTTAAAAAGAGCAGGAATGGTGGCACTGGCCCGTGCCGCAATCGCCACGGGTCCTTCTTTAAACACAATTTTTTCACCGGTGCGAATGTCTGTTGCCACACAGGAAAATGGAATTTCTAACTCAGAAAAAAACTTATTTCCAATATGTTTTTTTAAATAAGCTTCCATGGGTGCAGTAGAAAGAAGTTCTTCGGTTAAGAGCATTCGCATAAAAGAAGCTTTGGAATAATCTGTTAATTTATTCCATCCAATATCATTGGCCATCGTCTCAATTTCATTGACAGGCAAACCAGCCGCATACAGAGAACCAATTAATGAACCAACGGAAACCCCACTTATTTCATCAATAAAGATTCCTTCTTCTTCAAAAACTCGAATAACACCAATATGCGCCAACCCTCTGGCTCCACCGCCCCCTAAAACCAGAATAATCCGCGGCCTTTCATTGATGGGCAGCTTTTTTATGTAATTCCAATAAACATTGACTTGCATTTCTTCGGCAGAAATATTTTCAGGTATAACAGAAGGGCTTTGAGAAAACAGCGAAAAAGGAATGATAAGAGAGAGGAAAAAAAGTAAAAAATTTTTCATTCGCCGATTGATTTCCCGATTGACTTGGATAATCGACATTCAGCCAACGCATGTTCTAATTGAGCAGAAATCAGTGATAAACGAGCGTCAATGAGCCAAGTTAAAAAATCAACTCGCTGATCCAAAGAGTATTTAGAGTGTTGACTAACCAAATAACTTCTACGTGAGGTTTCAAGATCTTCTAATTCAATGCGTCTTACATTTGTTTCATTTCGCCAATAAGCGGCTTGAGAAAAAGTAGTCCGCACTTCCATTTCCACTTGATCTTCTAATTGAACCCGTTGAAGACGTCCTTGTTCGGCTCGGTGGCGACTCTCGCGAATTCGAGCTCGACTTGAAAAACCATCAAAAATAGGAATATTCATGCTAAGCGCCGTATTCCAATTGGTTTCCTCTAAAGTTAAATCTTTATCTCGAACTTCAACGCCACCGCCTAATAAAAATGTCGGATACCGCTCAGAAAGGGAAAGTTGAATCGACAATTGATTGGCCTCTTGTTGTATTAAACTCTCTTTTAATTCATTTCTATTTTGTTTGGCCCAAACCAACGCGGTTTGTAGATTTTCAATAACCGGTTTTCGATTAAAATCCCCTTCTACTTCAATTTCTGAAAATAGTTCGACACCCATAGCGCGAAGATAATCTAATTTTGCATTTTGTTTTTTTTGCCGAATATCAGCTAATTTTTGTCTAAAATTCGCACGGTACCCTGACATGATAAATTTTTTATGCCCCTGATTGGGATAACCCACCACTCGCACCAAATCCAACAAACCCTCTTGAAGCGTCTTCTCCATTTGTGCGTGCGCTAACAATCTATAAAACGCATCCGCAGTTTCAAATTCAACATCTCTTTGTGTTGAAATAAATTTACTTTCGGCTCTTTGAATATTGGCTTTAGAGAGGCGGTAAGTTGTGTTTAATTTTCCGCCGGCATATAAAGTTTGGATAAATCCGACCCGTCCCAAATAAAGATTTTCAGAGAGCGGATTGGCGCGCGTGGTTGACCGTGTAGGAATAGGCGCTTCTAAAACAACATTTCCCAATTCAGGATAAGTATTGCCCAATGTCTCATGACGATATCGAACATAATCCATCCATAAATTTACTTTGGGATAAAAAAGCGAGCGAGCTTGGCGCAATTGCTCTTTGGCAATCATGGACTCTTTCTTGGCTAATAAAAGTCGCGGATTATCATTTGAAGCTCTTTGAATGCTGGATTTAAGATCAAGAATTTCAGGTGTTGATTTACTGACAATCGGTTGGGCAAAAACAGGAAAACTAAAAACAATTAAAATCAACCCTAAGTGAAAACCCATAAAAAGTCCCCTCAACCTAATCCTCTAGAGGGAATTTTCTTTTTTAATTTAGAAATTTGAATTTGCACACTTTTCGGAGAGGTTCCTCCATAAGAGGTTTTAAATTGAACAACTTTGCTGGGATCTAAAATATCCAAGGCCTTTTTATCAAAATGAGGGTGAAATTCTTGTAAATCGACCAGGGAAAGTTGATGAAGTTTCATGCCCCTGGTTTCACAATGATCCACTATTTTTCGAACAATGCCATGAGCGGTTCTAAAAGGAACGCCTTTAACAGCTAAAAAATCCGCCAATTCGGTTGCGGACAAAAAACCCTCTTCACACCAAAGGAGCATTTTCTCTCGATTGACTTTCATGGTTTCAACCATGGGCGCCATGACAGATAAACAACCTGTTATGGTATCAACCGCGTCAAACAACGGCGGCTTATCTTCCTGAAGATCTCGGTTATAGGCCAAAGGAAGTCCTTTCATAATAGTCAAAAGAGCGATTAAAGATCCATAAACTCGTCCGGTTTCTCCCCGAATAATTTCGGCCACATCTGGATTTCGTTTTTGAGGCATAATGGAAGAACCGGAAGTAAATTCTTCAGCTATTCGCACAAATCCAAACTCAGCACTCGACCAAATAATAAGCTCTTCGGCCAACCGAGACAAGTTGGACATAAGAATAGCGGCATGAGAAATAAATTCAACAGCGATATCACGCGAAGCCGTCGCATCAATCGAATTTTCACTTAAACCTTTAAATCCCAATAATTTTGCGACATAAACCCGATCAATGGGAAAAGAAGTTCCCGCTAAAGCTGCCGAACCCAACGGTAAATAATCAAAACGTTTTTTAGTATCACAAAAACGCGATTGATCTCGCTCTAACATCCACGCATAGGCCAAAATATGATGTGAAAATAAAACAGGTTGAGCGTGCTGGAGATGCGTAAACCCTGGCATCACCACGGTTTTATTTTTTTCGGCTATCATAACTATCGATTTCTGAAGCCGTTTTATTTCACCAACAACAATATCAATATGGTTTCTCAAATAAAGAAAAAGATCGGTAATCACTTGATCATTTCGACTTCGGGCCGTATGTAACATTCCCCCTACTTCTCCAATGCGGGAAATAAGTTCTTTTTCAACAGCAAAATGGATATCTTCATGATAGGGAATTTGTTTGCCTTGGCTCAAATCTCTCAGAATTGAATTTAAACCTTTAATTATTTTATCTTTGGCTTTAGAAGGAATAATTCGCTGCCGAGCCAACATCGTCGCGTGCGCGATCGACCCTTGAATATCATAAGGGGCCAGCCGAGTATCATAAGAAAAAGAAGCAATAAAATTCTGAGGGTCTAAAACTTTTCTCACGACTTCCGTCTCAAAAGAGCTTGCATTTTTAATGGAAGGCCAAACAAGTTGATGAAACCTGTCGCATCAGCCTGGTTATAAAACGCGTCCGCCTCAAAAGTAACCCAATCTTTGGCATAAAGAGATTTTTCACACTTCCTAGCCAAGACAATAACGTTTCCTTTATATAGTTTTAGCTTTATTGCGCCTGTGACATAGGTTTGGGTACTTTCAATAAATTTCTGCAAGGACTCCCGAAGAGGAGTAAACCATTGCCCGTTGTAAGTCATTTCTCCAAATTTTGGCCCAATTAACTCTTTTTGGTGAAGCGTTTCTCTATCCAACGCGAGAGATTCAAGTTCCCGATGAGCAGCATAAAGAATGGTTGCCGCAGGACATTCATATATTCCTCTTGATTTAAGCCCCACCAAACGGTTTTCAACCATGTCGACTCGACCAATTGAATTTCTCCCACCAAGTTCATTTAAACGAACCACCAGAGAAACAGGTGACATGTTTTTTCCGTTTAATTTAACTGGGATTCCTTTTTCAAAACCAATGTCAACCACGTCTCCTTTTGCAGAAGCTTTTTCAGGGCTCACAGTCCATTCATACACATCTTCTGGAACTGCTTTATCCAATTCCTCTAAAATCCCCCCTTCATGAGAAATATGCCAGAGATTTGCGTCACTAGAATAAGGTTTCTTCTTCGAAACAGGAATTGGAATTCCATGCCGAGCAGCGTAATTGATTAAATCTTCTCGTCCTTTAAAATCCCAGGTTCTCCAAGGAGCAATAATCTGCAAATCAGGAGCCAAGGCTTTAAAAGTTAATTCAAATCGAACCTGATCATTTCCTTTACCAGTAGAACCATGACATACCGCATCGGCTTTGACCTTACGAGCCACTTCGACAATTTTCTGAGCAATAAGAGGCCGAGCCAGAGAGGTCCCCAAAAGGTATTTATGTTCATAGGTCGCATGAGCTTGTAAAGCAGGCCAAAGATAATCCGTCACATACTGGCTTTGAACATCGGGGGCAAAATAAGCGCAAGCACCTGTTCGAAAGGCCTTCGCACGAATTGCTTTTGTATCTTCTTTTTGACCTAAATTAATATAACAGGCAACAACATCTGCCCCATAATGCTCTTTAAGCCAAGTGAGAATAACAGAGGTATCAAGCCCTCCAGAATAAGCTAAAACAATTTTCTTTGGTTTTTTTTCGTAGTGCATAAGTCCTCGGTAAAAAAGTGTGATTTAGAGTGAAAAGACGATATCAATTTTTTTAGACAATCGAAACAGGAATGAAATGAGTATAATCCTGACCGGTTATGATTAAAAAATATCCCGTCGCTATTATTGGAGCTGGGTTTGCCGCCCAAGAATTGGCCGAAACATTACTTCCTACTTTTAAACCCATTTTATTGGTTTCTGCCTATAATGGAGGGGACACTTATCTTGATCAAATCACAGAACTTTTATCAGGGCAGAACTCTTCTTTAAAAGAATCTCTCGGGTCCTTATCAGAACTCATCCATGTGACAGAAGGTCCTTGTCACTTTACAGGCTTAACTTCGTTCCAAATTAATGATGAGTTATATGAGGCTGATCAAATCGTTATCGCCACAGGAGCTCAGCCAACCATTCCTTCCATTCAAGGGGCAGAAGAATTTCAGTTACCAACTCCAGTTGAATTCTTCAGTGGTAACCCCGTAAAATCAGTGGCTATTATTGGAGCAGGCCCTGTTGGAGTTGCCACCGCAATGTTGGCCCATCAAAAAGGAATGAGTGTTACTTTATTTACGAAAGGAAGACGCATTCTCACTCAAGAAGAACCTGAAATTTCAGAAGTGGTCCAACTTTTTTTAGAAAAACAAGGTATTAATGTCCAAGTCCGATCTCATTTGATTCAAATTAAAAAAATTCAAAACAAAGTTTATATTTTGTGGGAAAAAGATGCGGAACGTCATGAGACGTATTTCGAAGAAACAGTGATCGCAACAGGAATGAAACCCAATACCAATTCTTTTCAGCTTGAGAAATGTGGAATCCATATTGATTTGGGAGGAAGAATCGCTACTGACGATCGAATGCGTTGCTCTAAAAAAAAGATATGGGCGATGGGGCCTTCGACTGGAACATTCCATTCAGGACTTGAACGCCATCAAGCCCAAATGATTTCACATAACCTAAGCGCCGCATTTTATGATCAACAACGCATTGAGTTGGAACCTTATCCCACGTTATTTCCTTTTATCCCCTCCTTTAGCCGAATTGGTTTAAGAGAAGAAGAGGCGAAATTAAAATATAAAGATCTTTTAACGATAAAAGCGCCGATGAAAATAAAGGGAGATAAAACCTCAGGTATTCTGAAAATATCTGCGAGAAAAAGGACTGCGGAAATTATAGGCGTTCATATGTTTGGCGAAGGTGCGGATTCTCTTATTTCTTTTTTTGATCTTGTTATGCGAGCACAGATTCCACTAACCGAAATAAATGGAGCGCACCATTTACCTCCTTTTTCCCCTTCAGAATCAGCACGAAAAGCAATTGACCTCTGGCTAGAAGAATCAGAAAAATAACTTAGTTTATATCCCACTCCGATTCGCAGAGTTGCCCTATTCTTTCAAATTCTTCTCGCGTAATACGACCTTCTTCTTTCCAGCGCCGTAAACGTTTTAAAAAAGTTTTTCTTTCCTTTGGATCAGAAATGGGTTTATCTTCAATAACAATGGGTTTTTCAGCATCATGAATAAAACCATATTTCCAGAGGGCAATATTAGAAGCAACCAAACAAAAAACAATGATAAGGAGAACAAAAGTAATCATATTTTATTTTAAAATTTCAAATTCTTTAGAACCGATTAACTTCCCATTTTTATCAACCACAATCAAAACCCATTTTCCAATTTTACCCTTTAAACTTTTCCAACTGTAAGTTCGATAAGGGGTTGAAGGAATTTTGAGTTTTTTAGAAGAATCTTCAATTCCATTAAAAATCCAAATGTGTTGAATTTCAGTGGGGCCTGTTTCACCAGAGATACGCGTCCAACCAATGACGCCACTTGTCTGTGATGAAAACTGATCTGCTTGGCCGACCAAAGTTTTATCATCCATATCAGTTCCGATTTTAATTTCCACAGACAAATGACTATGCCGGGAAGCGGCCCATACCGACAAATAAATAAAAAAAGAAAAGATAATAAAAAATGCTTTTTTCATGATTCAACATTAATGGCCAGGGCCATCAAACTAGAAATTCGTTCACATATACCCAAGTCTCTTTCTTCAAAAGATTGAGCTGCATTTTTCCAAAGAACAAGAAAAGCTTGAGGCATATCTCTCCAAACAAGAATAGAAGTTAGTATCGAAATTTCTTCTGATTGAATAAAAGATTTCAACGTTCCCACCTCTGTATGAGAAAATAACCTGATTTCTGGTCGCCACTTTTTTTCGATAACTTTTTTAACAATAAATTCAGGCAATTCAAAGCGTCGAGAAACAGTCTCTGTTGGTACATTGACTGCATCTAAAACAGTAAAAACAGGGGGCGAGGTCATCATATTTAATTTGCCGAAAACAAACCCTTCTGGCTTCCATAGTTCTTTGACCAAATGAGAAGTGAGGGCAAACAAATCAATTTTTCGTGGGAAATTGTGAATAAAAATTCTTAATAAATCGTCTGTTACTTTTTCTTTGAGCGCATCAGGCTGACGAATTTCAGCATTTAAATTCCTTTCTGAGGCAGACCCCATCATCTTGCCTAAGGCCGCCAATCGCTCAACAGTTGAACGGTCAAATAAACAAACATCTCTATAATAAGCACAAAACACACCAGAGGTTTGGTTTTGCCCTACCAAGGGAACCACCAAAAGGGATTTAAAACCTTCTTTATCTAAAAATTTCCATAACCAAGAAGGGCAATTTTCTTTTTCAATTAATTCAACCAAGGCCTCTACTTTATGAGAATCCAAGGCCGTTAAATAAGGGGTCTGATCTTTGAGATGACTGGAACAGAGCGTATTAAACTTTGAATCAAAACCATCTTTCATTCCATAAGAAACAACGGACACCAAATGACCTGATTCATTTTTTTTGAGAAAATGCCCTTCACTGGCTCCAATGGTCCTACAAAAAATATCTAAAAACCGAGAATAGCTAGAATCTTGGAATGAGAACGGTTGAATTAAGAAACCATCAAGCGCAGAAAGAAACTCTTCTAAATCCGGGCGATCTAAGGCAGGCCCTGAATATCGCTCTGAACTCATAATAAACTATTTTTTTCTCAAGCTCACTTTTTTAGTGGCCCGCGCAATGGCAATGGTTGGATTTTTGACAATACTCAAGAAATCTTTGAAGGCCCCCGTCAGAGCTTTTTGTTTTTTGGGGTCACTAAATTTAACACCTAAGGACCAATTTCCATCTGAAGAATGGCGGGCCCACAAAATTTTTCCTTCAACAAAGGGTGAACCATCATCGTCGTAAAATAAATCTTGTACTTTTAAGGCTGACCCTTTAGAAAATTCAATATCTTCGAAACGCACCTGTTTAGCATCTTTCTCAGATTTAGATTTTTTTTCTACTAATGCCGCCGTTAAACCTTTAGAAGATTCTAACTGCATCCCTTCTTCATTTACATCTTTCGCCCACATTTCCATTTCAACAATTTCGTCTCCATACTTAGGAATAGAGCAACGCACCAGAACAGCCACTTGCCAGCGTTTTTTTCGACGACGTTCAGATGTTTTCTTCATAAAATTCTCCTTCGGAAATGATGATCACTTTGACGATAACTCAAATAGCACTCGCACTAAAGAGACCTATTATAAATGAATTAGAGCCTTCCAGTATTGAGAAATATGGAATTTGTAATTTTTTTTAAGTATAGGGATGAATTGAATAGAAATGTCATAAATAAAATTTGGGACATCGGACTTGACCAAGGCAAGCCGCGCCACCGCTTTTCGAGAATTAGCAGACTTGGTTGATAAAGGAATGCTCCAGCAAACAGGAAGTGAACGGAGTATTTCATATAAGATTATTTTTTCTAAAAAGAACTGATCGGATTACTTATTAGAAAAGCAACCAAATCAATCTCTTTATCAGGTTTTTTCTAGAAACGATAACCCAACCGCAAAAACGCACTGGGGACATTGATCGCATCTGTCCCAAACTCATCATTATCCACGCCGAATACATGCCAATTCCCTTCCACGGCCGCCAGCAAACGTTCGGAAATCGAAAATTCAACTCCAATTCCGCCAGAAACAGCATAACCGGTTGAAGA
Organism: Elusimicrobiota bacterium; assembly: GCA_046153645.1. Lineage (GTDB taxonomy): Bacteria > Elusimicrobiota > Elusimicrobia > F11 > F11 > JBJXGI01. The sequence continues at coordinate 13,531 of JBJXGI010000066.1, forward strand.
GTCATCAGCAACCACTCTTTCTTCCCGAGTTCCCGTGTCGGACCATGTCGTACCGTTCTTGGGCCTTCCTTTGGTCTCCTGCGCGAAACGCGTAATACCAACACCTGCCGACAAATAAGGTCTCATTTTCCTATCAACTCGGAAACTGTATCGCCCGACTAACTCCGCTGTCCAGGCCGTTGAATCCGACTTGGCGTTGAGGTTTCCATTGGCAAGAACAATACTGCGGTCTTCCCCTGAAAAGGAAAAATAATCTGATTGAATTCCAACTCCCAAACGATCTGAGATGTGCCGGAGATATTGGACTCCACCGGCTATCCCCGCTTTTGCTGAATCACTGAAATCATTCGCGGATGTCGGAAATGCGCCACCAGCTCGAATGCTGATTTGGTTGGCGCCCCCCACGGCCGCTTGGGACGAGCTTGCAAAGAATGAAACAAATACAACAAATAAACTTAATCTACCGAGCATTTTCATGAATTCCTCCTATATAAATTATCGAAACCTGAATACGGGGGCGTCGCAATCACATTCAGAACCAACATCCGAAATCTTATTCGTGAAGTCGGTCACCATGGTTCCCTGGGTATCACTCGAAACAACGAATGGATTGCTTAAAGCCATCGGGTCAGTCGCAATCATGCCGTTTGCACTATTGTTTCCATTAACCGATAAATAAATACACATCTTGTCTTCAACCTGAGACAACATGGTTCCTGTTCCCGTGATAACTGTTCCATCGGGACATGTCGATGTTTCAGCTGGCACGTTCGTCCGAAACAAATCGCGGGTATAGAGTGTGTTTGCCACACAATCATTGCCGTCATTGGCAATGGGGCGATATTGAAGGATGTCGCTCATTTTCCAAGCAACACATTGATAGGTGCCGTTGTTCACATTGACCTGACCAAAAGACGGACCGTTAACCATATTTTGATAAGAGGGATTTGGATCATTATAAACGCGAGTCATATTTGTGCAATTCGCGTTCGGAGACACCCACAGCTCGTATATCTTGATGTTGACTTCAGATGGGCTGGTAGCGGCACCGACATTTTGAGTCAATAGCACTACAATCGATAAAACCAATGCAAAATAATTTTTTTTCATTGTGCAGCCCCCTGTAATGTGACAATGCTCTGAGAGGATACCCCTCCACCGGAGCGAGTGACCGACGAATCTTTTTTCTTATTGCAACCGGCGAAAAAACCGGCAACAAATACAATTGAAAAAAGACCCACTATCAAACGACGACATTTGATTGTATTTTTCATTATGCTCTCCTTAATAAGAATCACGAACACTTGACTCTGAATTTGGATTCGACCAATGGCTGACCATTCCACAGCACTTTTACTTGCCACTCGCCATTGTGAGGTTTGTTGAGATCTGTTTCGTCCCCGCGCGATCTAAAATCTCCCAGAGTACCGCCTGATTTGTCTTGAAACTCAAGCCAGACATAAGCAGTTTGGCGGCCGGGAGGTAAAAATTCAATATCATTTTTAAAATTTTCCTCTTCAATCCCATTGGGATTGATCCATTTTCCTTCGAGAGTATGTTTTCCGACGGCCCGTTTGGGAAGCGTGATATATCCATGAATCGTCTCAGAGCATGAAAATTCAGCCACTGGTTCGAGCCCGTCAAATTTATTGGTAAGAACCAATTTGGGCTGACGTTTGATTTGATGGGCCTTTATTCCCTCATTAACCATAAGGAAACTAACCATCACGAAAAAGAAGAGGGTTTTGGTTTTGGGAACTGATATCATTTTCTTCATGGCAAAAATATAAAGGACTTCCATGACAAAACAGTGACAGGAACAGGAAAAAATAGTGAATATTCAAATGGAAGGGTTTAGTTAGTTTTTATCCAAAACGATGCAGGCACTTTAAAAATTTTACTTTCTTTTCCAATTGGCCCAATTCAAAACCAGAGCAAAACTGACCCATCCGGCGAAAAATGAGAGGGCGATATCTTATTCATCAATCTTTGTAAGCTTTGATCCAATCCACATCCAAATAGAAGGATCCTTCTTGCTTATCCGAAATCAAAAGTCCAAGTGATTTTATTCTTTCAGATTTCAACTGGGAAACGAAAGGTATTTTTATTGCGCGATACTTGGCTTTGGCTTCTTTTAAAGAAAGCCGTACATCGCCCCAACTTTCTTTGACCGTGTTAAAAGAAACCTCATAGCACAATCCGTCTGGCCCTGTGTTTGTTTTCAAGCGCAATTTATATTTTTTCCCATCACCTCGGATTCGCAATTCAATTCCGTCATAACCGGCCAAAGATACCGTCAGTGGACGGGTTCGAATAGAGGAAAAACCACCATTATTTTCAAAAGAGACACTGCCTCGAAACTGCGCAACCCCTGGCTCCAGTTGAAAAATAGAACCTAATGAAACACCGCCCATCACACCATCATTAATCGAATACCACTGGTCAATTTCTTGGGGTTTATCAAAATTAAAAAGAGTGATGCTGTTCATATTTTCAACAGTGGTCTGTGCTACGCCTGTTCCGCGCGTTCCTTAATTTCTTTTAACATCCCAGAAAAAATTGCTTTATGCAGCGGGTAAAGTAAATACCAATAAAGGAGTCCTCCAATTCCAGAGGGATCAAAAATGGCCGTTTGGCGAATCGTCGAACCCATCCCGTCGGCCTCTATTTCAAACTGAAGCCAAGCACGACCGGGAAGTTTCATTTCCGCTTTTAATCTCAATAGTTTGTTGGGTTCGAAGGCTTCCACTCGCCAAAAATCCAAAGTCTCCCCTACCCTGATTTCTGTAGGATGTCGTCGTCCTCGGCGAAGCCCCACGCCCCCAATCAACAAATCAAGATATCCGCGCAGTTTCCATAAAAAAGTCCCGCAATACCAACCGTTGGTTCCACCAATTTTTTTAATGGGATCAAACGATTTCACCGGAGAAACCGAAATCCGTACGCTGCGTGAATCAATAATTCGTGTCCCAAATTGATCACCGCCCCATTTCTCAGAAAGTCCCCCAGATGAAATGGCATCGCACCAACGTGTTTGGGAGAATTCTTGGTCTTCATTTTTCAAAGCGCTCGCAATCGCTTCTTCGACTCCTTTTGGTGTAATCCCAAAAAGGGCCTGCGCGGAATGATCATGAACAACAGTGGGATGTCGAATACTTTTAACCAACGTTTTCCCGATACGGGCATACACCGGCGTCACAAGACCCAACCAAAGCCCCGATAAATGCGGAGTGAGAACGGGAACAGGGATCATTAACCGTTTTAATCCGCGCTGGCGGGCATATTCGTCCATAATCTCTCCATAGGAGACTTGATCACGACCACCAATTTCAAAAATTTTGTTTTCATTGAGGGGAAGGTCAATGGCCTTCATGAGGAATTCGAGCAAGTCGCCAATTGCAATGGGTTGAGTCTGAATTCGGACCCAACGCGGCGTGATCATGATGGGCAAACGCTCAACCAAAGCACGCACCATTTCAAATGACAAACTGCCCGATCCAATCACAATGGAGGCCCGCAACTCCAAACAAATCCCGCCGAAACCTCGGAGAATTTTTCCCACTTCATGGCGACTGCGAAGGTGTGGCGAAAGATTTAATTGATCATCTCCGAGACCCCCCAAATAAATAATCCGTTTCACGCCTTGAGATCGCGCTGCCTGAGCAAAATTTTCAGCTCCTGCTCGTTCTAGTTCTTCAAACCGTTCCCCCTCCTGCATGGAATGAATCAAGTAGAAAGCCGTGTCGACCCCACTGAGAGCTTTATTTAAACTGTCCAAGTCCGAAACATCCCCCGCTACAATCTCGGTTGTGGGTTTAGTTTTGGCTCGTAAATTCTCCGGTCGGCGAACCATACAGCGAATATTCGCCCCCGACTCCTCGAGGGCTTTAAATAGTCGCCCACCTACATATCCAGTGGCACCGGTTACGAGAATTATCTTCGATCTAAAAGAATTCATATTTTTTCACAAAGTAAAAAAAGTTCCTTTCGCCAAAAAGATAATCACGAAAACAACAGGTTTAGCTGCCCTGGTAAGAAACAAAATTATTTTCTGTCTCGATGAGTCTTACTTCATGAAGCAGCCGAGGAGGTAGATGTTTGGTGAGCATCGCCCAGATGACAACGGCAATGTTCTCGGCGGTGGGGATGATGCCCTTTAAAGCGGGCACGTCCATATTTAGGTTTTTGTGATCAAGACCTCGTTCGATGACCTGGATCATCACGTCATTAAGATGGCGCAGGTTGTAAACCATTCCTGTGCGCGGGTCGATCGGGCCAAAGAGTGTAACTTCTAAAGTAAAATTGTGACCGTGGCCATTGGGATTGTTGCACTTGCCAAATACCGCTCTGTTCGCTTTCGCCGACAAAGCTTTATTGTGCAAGCGGTGGCTGGCCGAAAACGTCATGCGTCGAGTGATGAAGACTTTGGGGCTCATAGATTTGTCTCCAATGGAATGGTTGTCCCTGACATTTTTGTGAGGGAAGGGGATTCAGTTATTTCTGCCACCACGCGGGCAATATCGGCGGGCACCGCTCCCGCTTTAAGCCCGGGCGCGGCCTTGGCAAGCATGGCCGTTTCCACCGCACCAGGAGCAACGCAAACCACTGTCACACCCTGCAAGCTAGCCTCAACAGCAAGCGCCGCGGTCAGCCCAGTCATTCCATACTTACTGATGGTATAAGCCGAAATTCCGGGAAATTTTTCTGTCCCCTGTACTCCTGCAAGCGATCCAATATTTACAATGACGCGACCGAGCGGCCTAGCTCGCATAAACTCACGGCTGAACAAAAAAGGGCCGCGCAAATTTGTTCGCATGGTTGCGTCCCACTCCTTTACTGAAGTTTCAAGAAACGGTTTCTTATATAAAACAGCGGCGTTATTAACGAGGATATCAACAAAACCAAATCGCTTGCGCGCAGCCGCAAAAACCGAGCGCGCGAATTTTTCATCGCCAACGTTTCCCACAAGACTCAGCAAGCGTTCTCCACCACCGATGCTGCTCGCTGTTTTTTTCAAGCGGCTTGCCGTGCGGCCGACAATAACTACAGGCCGGCCTCGTCGAAAAAATTCGGCAGCGCAGGCCGCGCCAATGCCGCTCCCACCGCCTGTTATGAGCGCCGCACCATTCGTCATAGGTATTCCACTTCCCACGGAATGATCTCCTGGGGATCGTAGCCGTGACGACGATTGATGGCTCGCACGGTCTCAACAATCATTGGTCGAAACGTCATTTTATTTGGGCTGGCGCCCGCCATCGACAAATTGCTTTCATGGAGACGCCGGTCGAACACGGGAATTTTTAAAATCGGAACCTCCATGCTCTTGAGCAAGCGGAAATGAAAATCACAATCGGGCGCAACCGGCAGCGTCTCATCGTAAAGGCCGATTCGATCAAACGCTTCCCGGCGATAAACATATAGAGAGCACGAGACCGGGAAAAAGTGTCCGGCGCGGTAAAAGGCCTCATTCAAGCGAAGCGGAAAGATGTGCTTGGCCGCCATCCGTTCAAACACCTCCGCCACAATTTCGCCGCGCTCATCAATTATTTTTGAGGGAAACCCTCCAACGACATTTTCATCCGGATGAGACAACAGGAATTCAAGACGAGAGGCCAAAGCGCCCGGAACGATAATGTCATCGGCGTCAAGAAACGTTACAAACGGCGCCGCCCCTGATTTCACGCCCGCGTTACGGGCCGCCGCCTCCCCTCTCTGGGATTGTTTCACCACGCGGATCGGTTGGCCGTTTAGCGCATGAACGCCATCATCCGTGGACCCATCATCGACAACAACAATATCAAGGCCAGGCAGATTTTGAGCCAAAACACTTCCAACCGCTTCTTTCAAATACGGGCCCGCATTGTGAACAGGAATAATGACGGAAAGAGATTTCACGTTTAGTCTTTTTCCCCAAACCGAGCAGCTTCAATCCGGCGCAAGCTTTCTTCTTTGTGATGCCGTTCATCAAGGCCAATCTGCCGAAGCAGGTCAGCCAGACTGTCAAACCGTCCGTAGTCATCCTCAAAATCACTCTGAAAAAGTTCATTTTCAAAATGAGAATTTTCTCGGACGAATTCCATGTATTCGTGCTCCGCATGATCCTCAAAATCAGCATTCAACTGGTAACTCAGGCTTGGCTTTATGACATAGAGAAGCCAACTGATGTGGTAGTAAACAAACGCGATTATTTGGGGAATAATACGCGCCAAAATATACTTTTCAGTTATTCCCTTTTTTTGAACCAATTCCTCTAAAATCAAAAGATGCCACTGTTCATTGTCTTGTTGACTGCGAGACTCTTTAACAAAATCAAAAACCCGTCTGGCAAAGTGGGGCCGACTGTAGGTGTGCGTCATAGCAATATAAGCCACATGTTCCCACGCCTGATACGGAACGCGAGCAATAATCTCAAGCACTTTAAATTTCGAAAAGGTTCTTTTTTGTCCGTAAAGCAGGTCCATGCTCCAAAATAATATTTTTGATAAAAAGCCATAACGTCTTCGAGCGGTCTTGAAAGTGATGTCTTGCTGGTTTTTTAGAGAAACTAATGCAAGGTCTTTAACTGTTGTCATCGGTACTCCTTCTCAAAAAAATCAGAAATTACTTTTTCGCGATAGGCAAAAATCCCATGGAGCTGACGTTTGACAAAGAGTCCATGTAAAAGATTGCCAACCAACCCAAACGGTAAACAGTAATGGACAATGTCTTTAATCAACGTCCCCTCTGGATGTTCCTCAAACAAGTGCGTGTGGTGCCAAAATGAATAGGGCCCCTTCAATTGGACATCGACAAATTTATGGGGCGGTTCGTATTCGGATATCAAACTGGTCCAACGAATGGGAAACCTCATGACGCAAACTGTGTAATCAATGAGACTGCCTTTCCCCATTTGTATCGGAGTGGGGGTGAGAATTTTAAATCCAAGCTCGGGCGGCGTAATTTTCGCCAAGTTGGCAGGATTTTCAAAAAAAGAAAAAACGTCTGGGAGACTTTTTTTAATCAATTGCGTATGATGGAGTTCATGGGTCTTCATTTTGATTGATGGTTACCTTAAATTCTAACTTATGGCTTAACAAAAAAAACATGCTTCAGTTCCAAATCAAAGAAAGAACTCCCATTCCTTAAAACCGACAGGTGACAATCACATTCAAAGCATTGAACCAACCAAAGGTGTAGACCGAATCTGTGTCGCTGCCTCCCTCGATGGTCCGGTATCCAATGCCTAAGTCCCAGCGATTCGAGAGTGTATAAAGTCCTTTAAGAGCAAAGTCGAGAGCGCGACCTGGCCCGCCTGCCAAACCATCGAACTCCATTTGAGCCCGCAAACGATCCGTCAAACGTCGTTGCCCTGAGACATGAAGCAACGGGACGAATCCGACGTTGCTCTTAGCAGAGGACACACCAGCTTGTTCGAGTTTAATTTCGGCATCTCTTATTAAAAGCGTTCCGCCCACATTCCACTTCCATTTTTCAGCGTTGTGAAACATGTACCGATAGGTCAATCGATATGTGTCAAATTGATAGGTTCCTTTGGTCGGCACATCTTTGAGAAAAGTTTGGCCATTAAAATTAATATTTTCGGATAGACTTCTCGTCCCATCAACACGAAATGGAACAGCGGCAAATCGGTATTGATGAGGAGAATGGGTATTCCAGTCCAACCTCAAAAGAAGTTTTGGATATTGAAGCCGCCCCTAATTTTGACACCCCCAATAAAAAAAACACGCTCCACCACATCGCACTCTTTGAGCGATGGTTAAGGTTTTTATGATCTTTTTTCATCAAATCGTGAGAGTCTTTTAAATTCCAGAGTCGATTTATTTTGCAGTCTCTTGTGATGGACAAGCGGACATCATTGCTTTCTTGCAGTCAGCATAACGACTGGACGAACAGCGAGTGCCCATAAGATAGCCAATCACTCCACCTAAAAGAAAAAGCATTACAACAAGGAGAGCTTTTGCGCCGCAACATGATTTACGACAACCACCCTTACTTCCACAGCCTGACTTTGCGCAACATTCATTTTTTGATTCTTCTTGTCCTGATTCCATAATTTTCTCCTTAACATCTATTTAAATAAATTCAATATATAAACTCGTAGGCATCATCAAACAGGGATGAAGCCTTTTAGTTCCTATCAAACGCGCGTGAATTGCCGGCGGTTCCGTAATGAGCTTTGGCCATCATGATAAAGAATGCGCGCTACCACACTGATCGGATCCACGACTAAAAGGATATAAAACGGGCTTAGGAAAACCAATCCGTCAACAAAAGGCCGAGCATGCTTAAATTGTTCGTGATGATCAAAACACCAATAACAATCAGAATGACGCCGCTGGCCACGATAATTTTAGGAATATGGCGACTTAGTTTTTTGTAGGTTGTTAGGAATTTGTTAAGAGCAATCGCCGACAAGAAAAAGGGAATCCCAAATCCCAACGAGTAAACGGCCAAAAGTGCCATCCCTTTGACGATTTCTGTTTGAGTGGCGGCGACCATAAGAATCGACCCCAAAATGGGGCCGATGCAAGGTGTCCAACCAGCGGCAAACGCCATTCCAATTAACACAGCACCGACATATCCCACCGGACGGCTTTTAAGGTGCATTCGTTTTTCGATTTGGAGAAACTTAATGTTAATAAGGCCAGTGAAGTGAACACCGAGAACAATGACCAAAGCCCCGCCCACCCACCGGATTACATTTTGATAACGATTCAACGACGTTCCTACCGCTGTTGCGGTCGCTCCAAGCAGAACGAAAACAATCGTGAATCCAACAATAAATAAAAGTGAATTAAGGACCGTGGCGCGCAAAATTTTGGATCGGTCTTCTTCACTGGCTAGTTCAGAAAACGAAATCCCCGTTATAAAACCGATATAGGACGGAATTAACGGAAGAACACAGGGCGACAAGAATGAGAGGAAACCAGCGGTAAAGGCCATCCACAAAGTCATGTCAGTCATATGAGCTCTCCTTTAAATCCTATTTTTTCTTCTCGCCAGCCAAGAGTTGGTCGATTTCTTCACGCCACTTGACCGGATCTTTCTCGTTAAAACCAAAATGTACAAAACGGATAACACCTGTTTTATCGATGATGAACGAGGACGGCATAGACCTGGCGACGTAGTTTGCAACAACTTCTGATTTTGGGTCCAATAAAATTGTCATCGCGCCTGGATTGATTTTCATTTTCTCAAGAAACTTTTTAACGCGGTCTTGGCTCTTGTCCAGATTAATCGCCAACACTTGAAGGCCATGTCCCTTATATTCATTTGCGAGCTCACTTAACTCAGGAAACTCTTCCTTGCAAGGAGGACACCAACTTGCCCAAAAATTGACCAAAACCACATCCTTTCCTTGAAAATCCTTTAAGGAAACATCTTTCCCATTCATGTCTTTCAATGAAAACTGTGGCGCTGGATCATTCACAAACGCCGCATTTAAAACCGCGCTCAAGGCAAGTATTGTTAATCCAAAAATAATTTTTCTTTTCATTCTGTAACTCCCATTTTTATGATTTGATTCATCGATAACACCAAGATTGAACATCTGCTTCCTTGAGAAGAGATTCCGCCTTTCTTCCATTTAAAATTCCCAACGTCGATAAAAAACCGGCCTCTGAGCATGAATTCGCAGCGACCGTGACAGACCGCGGCGCGTCTTCGACCGGCCAGCCGCATAGCGGATCCAAAATGTGGCCGTACCGTTTCCCGTGTGCGAATAAATATTTTTTGGAGTCTCCGCTTGTGGCCACGGCGCCTTGCTTCAAATAAATCGTCTTCACAGCTTGGTCAGTGCTATTTGAATCTTCAATTCCCACCGCCCAGGGCAAGCCGTTTCTTTTATGACCACCCACCGCGATATCGCCTCCAAAATTCACAAGCAACCCGATATCGCTTCGTTCCCGAAGCAACTGCAGCGTCCGGTCAACCGCATATTCTTTTCCGATTCCGCCCAAATCAATTTCCATACCCGGAGCTAACTGGATGATGGGGCGACGCCATGTCACTTTTTTCCAACCAACCAGAGGGAGGAGCTCGCTTACTTCTTGTTCTTTTGGAATCTGATTTTTCCCATCGAATGTCCACGCCTTCCTCAAGATTCCGGAGGTGATATCGAATAATCCATCGCTCAAGGAAAAACATTGATCGGCGAAATCAAGCAATTGGGCAGTTTCTTCATCCACTTGCACTGGATGGCCCTCGCTTGTATTAATTTGATGAACAATGTTGTCTTCGTTGTAACGGCTGAATTTCTTTTCGATGCGCCATGCCTCTTGGGACGCAATCTGAAGAAGTTTTCGCGCAAGCGCCAAATCATCCGTGTCCATTAAAACTTCACAGGAACATCCCATCGCGGTAAACTTTCCAACGATGGAATCGTCTCTTTTAAATAAACGAGTGGGTGATAAACGGTCGGCCATCAACATAATCAGAACCTGTATTGGACCTGGAAAATGGTGGCTTTAAGATCTGGATACAAATCAAGCCCTCTCTGGACTCCGATGGCCGAATCGGGGTTACTCTCGCCTATCTGTGTGTAATATTCCAATCTCAAGATGAGTTCGGATTCATTTAAGAATCGCCATCCCCATTTAAGGCCGTAAGTGAGTCCATTAAATTTGGCCAGCCGGTAATCCGCGCTTGCTTCGCGAGGTAAAGGAGCTCCGCTGAGCAAGTTAACCCGGAAAAAATCTGCCTCTGATTGACTGTAAAACCGAAACCGAGGTTCAAAATATTGTCGGTCCGACATCTTCCAGTTGTAATTGAGATCCACCGTGTGAGATTTTACGCCCCAATCATCGAAGAAATAACGATAGGACCCGCTGATCACATCGCGATTCAAATGGAGACGCGTGAGCCAAAATAACGCGTGTTTCGTTCGACTGTCCGGCCGATTTTCATAAACATTATCCACGGTTGCGCCCGTTGTCGGATCGATCCGACTTAAAAGCTTGTAGGGATCATTCAAATAGCCGCTGTTTCGGCTAAGCGAATAATTCAATTGCATCAACATTCGGCGGTTCACGACTTGTGTCAGCCCAAGAATTCCATCAAACACCGTTTTGGTATCGCTGCCACCTTGACGGGGTTGAGTTTGTCCTGATGCTGCCATCGCCGCAAAAGGAATGGGCACACCACCCACAGGATCCACTGAATCGAACTCAGTCGAAATGCCTGCCATGAGAGTCGTATTTTTTTGATTAAAATCTCTTGCGATTTGCGCGCTACCGCCGAACGAGGTGAAGTCGTATTCCTTAGAGACATTTGCGCCTAATGTCAAAACTGTTAGTCGGTTCAGTGGTTGTTTCCAAGACCCGTTTACGGCAATTCGCGTATCACGAAACGTATCATCGAGAGGAATTTCACCAGGCTCAACAGTATAACTGCCGCCTCCTGACGGACGAGTGAATGTTTGAGCGACATTAGTGGCGGTCGCGCCCGTAGGAGTGGCACCGGTTAATGCATCGAGCGTGAATTTTAAACTCGCTTCGCGTCCACCCTGAAAGCGTTTCTTCAATTCGATAACAGGTTCAACAGCCTGAACCCGTCCGTCCGCTTCGGAATAATAAAGGATAGAGGAATCCAGGTCCCATAGATCGAGTTTTCCCGCCTGTGCTGCCGGAACAGCTCCCAAAAGCGCACATGCAGCCGATGAAAGAGTTTTCTTCAAATTATTTTTATTAGTTACACCCACAGCCGCCTCCCCCAAATGACCGTCCGCCACTTGAACCTTCAATGCTGAAGTAAATATGATCATCGTACGCAGATTGAATTGGATTCGGGTCAACTTGCATGGCCGGTTCAGACATCAAACCGCGCTCCCAGGGCTGCACGCCCATCGTTGCGCAACCGCCTAAGACAAGTCCACCGATCAACAAAAATAAACTTAAAACAAATGCTCGATTCATGCTGTCTCCTTGGAAGGTGCCCAGAGGGCCACCAAATTTTTTTCTCGGTCGAAGAACCACTGATAAGACCCGCGGCCCTTTTCGAGATCTACTCTTTCTCCCACCAATTTTCCGCCCAACTCTTTGACTCGATAACTGTAGACGTCCAAATCGTCCACAGTAAAATAAAGAACGGGGATATGCATTTCTCCTCGTTCTCTTGTCGTCTGCCGAATTCCTCCAATAAGCTCATCACCTGCTTGGATAACCCAATAGTCGGGAATGGGAGACTCAGACATCAAGAGAAACTGCCAATGGAAAAGCCCTTCATAAAATGACCGGGCGTTAACGACGTCCGTCACGGGAAGGTCAAACCAATATGTCTTTCCAATTCTGTTCTGAAGGTTCATGACCACAAAGATAATCAATTAAGATTAAGGTTTTCTTAGATATAAATTAGAATCTTCTAATGTTCACTATCAGTTCGAAAAATAAAAGATAATTCATTGCGATGAGAATCCTCCTTATTGAAGACGACCCAAAAATTGCCCAGTTCCTGGAGAAAGGTCTCAAGGAAGAAGGGTATGTCACGCATTGGGTGAAAGATGGTGAATCGGGTTTTGAAAAAGCCGGCGAAGAAGAATGGGATTTGGTTATTCTTGATCGGATGCTTCCCAAAACAGATGGCCTTGTTGTCTGCCGAAAAATCCGAGAAAAGGGCAGTCGGGTCCCCATTCTTATTCTGAGCGCGAAGGGAACGATCGAAAACCGCGTGGAGGGATTGGACTCTGGGGCCGATGATTATCTACCTAAGCCATTCGCTTTTAGCGAGCTCTTGGCCCGCGTACGAGCGCTCGCTCGACGGAAATCAGAGGACCTTAAGCCGACATTAGAAATAGGCGATCTTAAATTGGATTTGGTTGCCCATAAAGCGACTTACCAGGATAAGGAAATTGACCTGACAAGCCGCGAGTTCGCCCTTCTTCAATTATTTATGCGGCGCAAGGGCCACGTTCTATCGAGGACAATTATCGCCGAGTCTGTTTGGGATTATGATTTTCAAAGCGGAACCAACGTCATTGACGTTTATGTGAATTATTTGAGAACCAAATTAAAGAAGATGACTGGACAAGACATGATCCAGACCATTCGCAATCGTGGTTATCAATTTGAGAACCCCACCAAATGAGAATATCCGCTCAATTTCGCCTTACGGCTTTCTACACCTCAATTTTTAGCGCGATTTTAATCCTCTCTTCCACATTTGTTTACTTTCGTGTCTCGCACAGTCTCCGAAAGGAATTCCGAAAAGAAATGGTGCACGATGGCCGCATCATGGCCGAGCTTTTCAAAGAAGAACTTAAATTATCCGCCTTAGACGAATTCAAAGAGGAACTCACCGAATTAGAATTTGACCTACAGATTTTGGATTTGGAACGAAACTCCGTTGTGCAATCGGGAAGCTGGAATGAACTCGGAGTTTCGATTGAAGAGGCAACCTTTCAAACGCTGAAAGAAAAGGCCGTGTTTAAGGAGCTCTCTTTAAACAATAAACCTTATGCGCTTTTTAGCCGTCCGATTCATACCCCCTACATGGGCGACTATTCGTTACATATAGTTCGAAGCCAAGAACCGCTTATGAATATTCTCAAAACATTACTGTGGTGGATGGTTGCCATTAAATTTTTCATGGTCTTATTGGCGGGAATCATTGGGTATTTCTTTGCTGCTCGAACACTCCGGGCCGATGAACGAGCGCACCAACGTCTCAAAAACTTTACAGCAGACGCCGCTCACGAACTTCGCATTCCATTAACATCTCTACGAGGAAATTTAGAAGTGGCTTTGCGTAAGGACCGGCCAGTAGAGGAATATAAAGAAACAATCGAAGGCGCTCTTGAAGAAGCGGAGCATTTAAGTCAGCTCACTCAGGATCTTTTGCTCTTGGCGCAAACCGATGCGAATCAATTAAAACTGAATATCCAGGATGTAGATCTTAAGGGATTTCTGGAAGACGTTTTTTCACAAGCCGAAGCATTACCCGATGACAAAAAGATCAAGAAAGTTTTGTTGCCCTTGCCTGAAACCAAGGTTCAATTCGACCCCGACAGAATGAAACAGCTTTTACTCAATCTCATAGAAAATGCCATTAAATATGGGGTTCCTAACGGAGAGATGAGTCTCGGGGCCGAATTGGCAAGTGGCAAACTGAATCTCATCGTCCGAGATAATGGAATCGGAATCCCCAAGGGAGAACAGGAGAAAATCTTTGACCGGTTTTACCGAGTAGATAAAGCCCGGTCGCGTCAGCAAGGCGGCTCAGGACTAGGACTGTCCATCGTTCAATGGATTGCAAATGCGCATGGAGGTAGAGTTCGTGTGGTGAGCCAAGAAGGAAAAGGCTCAATGTTCACAGTGGAGCTGAACTTAATAAGTCCTAAATTCCAACCGTAATCATAATTTTTCCAACATAATTTTTCTAGCCTGTTGAAAATCAACCTTACCTGAACCCAAGGTTGGGATGGCATCGACGGAAATAAACTTTTCCCGTGATGGAATCCAAAGTTTGGGCAAGTCAGTCGAATTAAGGTCTTTCCATAGTTGATCAAGGTCGCCAGAAAATCCGCTCACCAATACAGCAAGGGCCTCTCCCTTTTTCTCATCAGGGACACTCGTCACAACAAATAAACGATCCACTGACTGAGCGATCTCGTGAAGTTTTTGTTCAACCATAATATGCGGAACCATCTCGCCGCCAATTTTTGAGAAACGAGAAAGACGATCCGTAATTTGGATAAAGCCGTCCTCGTCGATGGTTGCGATGTCTCCTGTCACATACCAACCATCTTTAATTACTTCAGAGGTCTTGTCCGGTTCTCCCAAATAACCCTTCATGACATTTGGCCCTTTCACCAAAAGGAGCCCAGGTTCATTCGCTTTTAATGGAACATGGGTATCGGGATCAACTATCTTCACGCTAATCCCCGTAATCGGACGGCCAATTTTTCCTACCTTGCGTCCGACTTGGAAAACTTCTCCGTCCATAATGTCGGGTAAATTCAAAGCGACAACGGGAGAAAGCTCTGTGCAACCATAACCTTCTAGTAAGGGCACCCCATACTTATCCTCAAATGCTTTTGCCAGTTCAGGACGTAGTTTTTCTGCGCCAGCAACGGCAAACCGGAGTGAAACAAAGTCTTCTTTCGGTATTCGACGAATGTAGGCGGAGATAAATGTCGGGGTTCCCATCAGAAATGTCACACCTTGGGTTCGACAAAGATCGCCGATGGTTTTGGAATCGAGAGGATTATTGTGATAGGCAACCTTAAAACCAGCAAGAAGCGGAAACCACACAGAACCTGTGAACCCGAATGAATGGAAGAATGGAAGAACACCAAGAAGAACGTCACTCGGTTGCATATGCAAAACCATCGTCAACGATTGGATGTTGGACAATACATTGCCCTGGCTAAGCATGACACCTTTGGGAATGCCTGTACTCCCTGATGTAAACATAATGGTGGCAAGTTCATCTAAATTCTTTGAGGCCCGAGAGAAGAACACCTTTTTCAATATGAAAGCAGGAAGCAAGCGAAGCATAAGCTCTGTTGTCAATTTTTCAGAGGAAGATATTTTGGAAAGAATGGATTCAAGATAGACATGCTGCGGCTTTTTCTCCCACCCAAGTTTCTCCAGCATTTTTGCCGAGGTAATCACAGTAGAGATAGAGGCTTTTTGACAAATTAAATCTAAAGCTTCGCGTGATAACGTGTAATTAAGATTTATTGGAACAAGGCCCTGCGAACTCAACGCCACGTTCGCAATGGACGCCCCCACACAAGGAGGCAGAAGAATACCGACGTTTTTAGTCCCTGACTGATTCAATCCAATCTTTTCAGAGAAATTCTTTCCAACGA
Organism: Elusimicrobiota bacterium; assembly: GCA_046153645.1. GTDB lineage: Bacteria > Elusimicrobiota > Elusimicrobia > F11 > F11 > JBJXGI01. The sequence continues at coordinate 29,339 of JBJXGI010000066.1, forward strand.
CCGTGCCAGCCGTTAATAAATCGTGATAACTCAGTTCCTTTCCCGTAGAATCAACAACCACTTTCTGAGCAGGGAATGATTTGGCTTGGCCAAGGAATGTTTCAAAAAGAGTTGAGTCTTTACGGCGGTGAACTTCAAATGCTTCCGCCCCCAAGTCCATCACCGCCTGACGAATTTCTTGTGAGCCAACTTTTCGGAGTGGTTTGCCGAAAGTAACAGTGACCGGATAAGGAATCCGTCTCGGCCATTTCCAAATAAATTTCTTATTTTGAAAACTGAAGATGCTTCCCCAGACACCCTCTAAATGGACTGGAACAATCGGAATATCCAAGTCTTTGAGAATGACTTCCAACCCTCGCTTAAATCCGAGAACCGTTCCTCCCAATCTTGAAATTTCTCCTTCGGCGAATATACAGACCAGGTGACCTGCCTCAAGTTGTTTTCTCGCCGCTATTAACGATCTCATGATTTCTTTTGGTGAATCGTTGTTTGAAATTGGAATTGCGTTCATCAACTTCACAAAGGGATGAATAAATGGCTTCTCATAAAAGTCTCGGAACATCACGAAACGAATTTGCCGAGAGATACCTCCGGCGAGGAGAAAAGGATCAATCATAGACACATGATTGGGAACAAGTAAAGCGGGGCCAGTTAAGGGAACGTTTTCTCCTCCAATAACACGAATGCGATAAACGGTGTTTGTTAGGAAATAAAGAACCAGTCGAATCATGGCTTGTGGAATCGTGGTGCAAATAACAATGGTGGCAATGAGAGAGAGAAGACCGAGAACCAAGAAAATTTGAGCTGGGTTTGCTTTGAGAACCGTTCCTAGTAACCAAAGAAATCCACTGGCAAAGAGAATGGCAATAAACGAAAGAAAATTAGCTGTGGCAAGAATGCGCCCTCGATCTTCTTTTGGACTCCGCGATTGAATTAAAGTGTTCAGTGGGATAACAAACAGTCCTGAAGAAAGACCCATGAAAAATCCATCCGCCAATGTTCTCAATAATGATCCATGTGAAAAAGCCAGATCGAGTGTAAATAAGCTCATCCCAATGGCCCCCAATGGGACAAGACCCAACTCCACTTTCTCCTGCGACAACTTTCCGGCAAGAATACTGCCGATTGCTATTCCAATGACGACCAACGTCAAGAGAATCCCAGACACCTTTGATGACGCATGAAGCATGTCATTGACATAAACCAATGTGTTTAATTGCAAAACAGCACCAACGAACCAGAAATACGAAACGGCCATCAAACTTTGACGGAGGGGCCCGTTGCCTTTTATAAGTGTCCAGTTTCTAAAGAAATCAGGGAAAGGATTCCACTCCAAGGATTGATTGGGATTAACAGCAGGAAGCCGTTCCATGAGAAGACTTGAAATCACGCCTCCCACTGTCACAACAACCATCACCACTGCGATGGTTGATGGGTTTCCAATAAGGAATGTTCCAGTCACTGTTCCAACCAGAATGGCAATGAATGTGGAAACATTTAGTAGCCCATTGGCCGAGGACAAGCTGGCTTCTTCGACCATTTCAGGCAAAACGCCATACTTTGATGGACCGAAAAACGCACTTTGAAGAGCCAAAAGAAAGAGGCCACCCAGCATAACTGGAACATTTTGAAGAAACATTCCAGTAATCGCCACGATAATAACAACCACTTCAAACATTTTTGTGGCGATCATGATCTTCGGTTTACTCCACTTATCTGCCATGCGCCCTGCTAATAATGAAAATAACAAGAAGGGAACCACAAACACGACACCTGAAGCCGTGACCCAATTGTTTCTGGTTACAGGGTCATCAATCCATTTGACAACCAGGAGAGCCACCGCCACTTTAAAAATGTTGTCGTTGAATGTGCCAAAGAATTGTGTGGCAATCAACGCCCAAAATGACTTCTTATGCTGTTGGTTGATTTTCATTTCGTCTTCGGATGAGTTGTTTCAACTTGATTTGTTCATTTCTCAGGAGATTAGAAAGCTTACTCTCTCATTGATGCATCATCAATTTTAGTGAATTACCCATTGAACATCCGATACGAGGCAAATGCCTCCCACCCTTTTTAAAAGCGGCCGAACCAATTCAATAAAAGCATTGCTTTCTGATTCCGAACATACAATGATGAGATAGGTATTTGTAAAAACACCTGTCAATCCATCATCGTTTTTCATACCACGATCACCTCGTCCCGATACCCCTTTAAACAGCGTGTAACCCGATATTTTTAGTTTTTCGAGAGTATCTATAATCTTGGTCATTTCAACTGAATCTGCAATTACTTCAACTTTCTTTAATTGTTTCATAATGGTCCCCAAAATTTCTGAACAACATTAAAATAAACCGGCAGTCCGACAACAATATTGAATGGGAATGTAACTCCCAGTGACATCGAGACGTAAAAACTTGGGTTGGCCTCAGGAATAGCCAACCGCATCGCGGCTGGAACGGCAATATAAGAAGCGCTCGCGCATAAAACGGAGAACAGGAAAGCGTTGCCCAAGGACAAACCAAGGAACTTGGCTATGAACAAAGATAAAAATGCATTCAGCAATGGAATAAATATCGCGAAAGCAACCAGAAACCAACCAGATCTTTTCAAGTCTTTGATTCGACCGGCAGCCAAAATACCCATATCCAGCAAGAATAAAGCCAGCATTCCTTTGAAGATTCCATCTGTGAAAGGATAAAGAGCCTTATGCCCTTGCTCACCCGTAAGAAGACCGACGATAAGGCTTCCGAACAATAATACGACAGGGCCATTGCATAGCGCTTCATGTGCCATCTGCCGATACGTTATTTTCTCTTCGGAGTTTTCTTTTGATTGAAAAACTCTATTAAGCAATATGCCCACCACGATGGCTGGTGATTCCATAAGCGCCATCGCTGCTACCATATGTCCGCCATAACCGATTTGGAGATTATCCAGGAAAGAAGTTGCCGTAATAAATGTAACAGCGCTGACAGATCCAAAAGTGGCAGCAATCGCGGCAGCATTCTTGACGTCCATTTTTATTCTGAGGATAAAAAAAGAATAAATAGGCACTATAAACGCCATGAGCCCAGCGGCCAAGAGCGTCATGACAACTTCCACGTTGAGTCCGTTTTTACTGAGCTCCACTCCGCCTTTAAAACCGATGGCTGTTAATAAATAAATCGAAAAGAACTTAGGGAATGGTTGAGGAATTTCAAGATCGGACTTGATCAATACCGCTACAAATCCAACGAAGAAAAAAAGAACAACAGGATTTAACAAGTTTCCAAAGAGAATTTCGAGGTTCATATAATCAGATAGAGAAATTAAAAAGAGGTTCTACTTGTATCATAACATCTAAATTTATTTTTTTCATTTATAAATATTAGCACACTGAAAACATCAGATTGAAATTTTAAAGGATTATTAAACATGCTTTCCCGTCACCATCTTTTCAAAAGCAGACAGAACTGACTCTTTATGAGTGATCCAGGCTGCTCCATTCCGCGGCATGATTGTAGTTTAATTTCAGAGGTTTTCGACGGGAAAATTTTCAGATCAAAATGACGCTGATCGGATTACTAATCGGGTGTATAACTAAAAGCCGCAAAATGCTGGCCCCTCTCAGATGTTTATCTTCATAACCCGTTGACCGCGTTGACTCTGTACTTTTTGTTTGTGTAAAGCTCATCTGCCACTTGAAAAAGTGCGACAGTGTCTTTCTCGAGCTCATTGTCTTCGGCGATGGGTGCAACGAGCTGAAGGTCATTGCTATTCATTCGGTAATACTCAGCGGTCTTGTTAAGGCCGAGCACGGCCATTTTTCCGTCGTGGTAGAGTCCTACATCACGGTTGTGCTGCATCACCGCCCAAGTGTCCTTTTGTGGGATGGAAAATAGATCACGTCCGAAGAAAACGCTTTTATAGGGAACCCCAAACAAACCCAAAACAGTTGGACCCACGTCCAGCGATCCACCCAACGTGTCCACCCGCTTGGGATTCTTCACAATAGGCCCCAAGATGACCATTGGAATCTTGTAGGAATTGATCGGAATGCTTTGGCTACCATAAACGCGAGCGCCGTGATCCGCCACCACAACAAATATTGTGTCCTCGTAAAACTTTTCTTTTTTGGCGAGACGAAAAAAGTATCCCAATGCCCAATCTGTGTATTTGACGGCATGTGAGCGGCTGTGTTGATCGGGGTTTTCTGGAATACGACCTTTGGGATAAGTGTAAGGTTTATGATTTGACACAGATAAAACAGTGGCAAAGAAAGGCTCTTTGCGTTCGTGCATAACCCTAAATTCTTCTACAGATCGACGGTAAAGATCTTCATCAGCCACACCCCAAATCGTGGTGAACGTTGGTTTTGCGAAATCTTTTTGTTCGATGAATCGGTCAAAACCATTTCTGATCGCAAAGGAACGCATGCCATCAAACAACCCGCGACCTCCATAAAGATAAACTGTGCTGTACTTTTGGTCTTTTAATGTTCTGGCAATGGTCGAAACATTATCGGAAAGATGCCGCTTGACGATGGAATCTCCTGGAAGGGGTGGAAATGAGGAAAGAACGCCCTCAATACCTCGAACAGTTCGGTTCCCAGACGCATAAAGATTGCTGAAGAGTAGCCCCTCTTTCGCTAGTTCATCCATTTCAGGGGTCAGTGAATCCGGTCGGCCCAGAGCCCCCCAAAATTCTGATCCAAAACTCTCAATTAACAGGACAACGACGTTCCACTTCTTTTCTGAGAGCTTGCCTGGGATCAACCGTTCAATGGAATCTTTGTCCTTAACAAAAACCGCGCCAGGCTGAGAAACAAGTCGTCTGACTCTTTCAAACGCTTCACTTCGATCAAGTGTTCGATAAAACGAGGGATAATCAAGGTGCCGTGTGAGCGCTGAATACACAAATGCGTATTCGCCATTATTGCTCAGTTCGTTTAACACTCGATTGATGCTGAACCGCGTTCTCCCCATTGAAACAGTAGGAACAACCGCGAGACCAATAAGCAAATAGATCGCCAGAAATATTCCACGGTAACGGAATGGGATAGGATTCCATAAAGGAAGTCGAAAGCTGCCCACAAATGTGAAAATAAAAAAGCCTCCCCAAATACACGCTGCAACAATGCGCGTCAGCGGATAGCTTTGCCATAAATTCACAAACACTTCATGGGGATAAATAAGATAATCCACCGCCACGGTGTTAAACCGCGCATTGAATTCATCAAAAAATTCATACTCAGCTTTAAAAATAAAGATCAGAAATACGGTCAATAAAAAAAGACAGCCCACAAAAAAAATACGGTGCCATTTTGAAGAGAATATTCGGTTCGGGGTTGCGCTTAACCAAAGAACCAGTGGAAGGAACAACCAAAATCCGCTGACCAAGTCCATCCGAAGTCCAATTTCGAAGATTCGAGCTATTGTTCCAAACGACAATGCGCCCACTTCTCCAAAACGAAGTAGAAGAACTCCTCGCAATATCAGACATCCTGCCAAGTACAGTCCCCCCGCGATGTATAACCACAAAAATCGAGGATGGAAGAAGGAAAAACGATCCAGTGAAGGTGATGTTTTCAACATAGAATTAGAACCACTACTCCAACCCAACCTAGAACGGTGTTGTATTCTTTGTTTTTATTGTATTGGGCGAACGAGAATGACTTGAAATTCACATTTTTAAATTGGGGCAAACGAAATGGAAGAAACGCTGGAACTCTTTCCTTGTAAAAAATCCATTCATCGGAAAATCTTTCTGCCAGAAGTTTTTCTTCATTGGTAACCGCTGCCGTATAAAATCCCCAGAAATAAAGAGCGTAAGTCACCCAAAATATTCCAGACAACCACAGAGAATCCGTGGTGGTGAAAACGGCGGCAATTCCCGCACTCATAAGGAGGCTTCCCAGATAAAGTGGGTGCCTCACAAAAGTGTACGGTCCCTCCACGCAAAGAGATTTTGACTTCTTGATGCAACCTGCCGCCCATGACCGAATCAATAAGCCGACAAAAGACACAAATAACCCAGCGAAAATTACCCATTGAGAACCGGGGCGCATAAAAATCAACACACCGCTTCCCAGCAATAATCCGAAGCAAACGCGGTTACGCACTAAATAATTTCGAATTACTAATTTTTTCTCTTCTAAATTCATATCTATATCCTCCTCATCTCTTGGTCCGTTCCTCATCCAAGCCGCCGAATTTAAGTCCAGACTGAATAGAAAAAACCAATCGCGAATTTTGATCGTTGTTATTGAGTGCATAAGCAAGATCGAACCGGATGGGTTCGTTGCGGCTGGATCGGGAGAGGGCAACTCGGAAACCAATCCCAACCGAACTACGAAGGTCGGACAAGCCCATTGTGTTTTCCGGGTTCCATGAATAACCAGAGTCAAAGAAAACAGCTCCACCCAACGAAAAAAGATGAAGCACGTCTTCCGCAAAAAACATCCGGTCTTCCAGATTAAACAAGAAACGTCTTTCCCCTGAGAATTCTCCGACACCGTAGCCTCTTAAACCCGTATCTTCGCCCAAGAGCAAGTAATTTTCTGGATCTAAACGGTATCCGTGATCATAAGCGAGGTGGACTGCCAATGTATTTCTGGAACGTAAGCGATTGAAATATTGGAGGTCTAGGGAAAAAAGGAGATTGTCAGTTTTGTCATTAGCAATTCGAGAATTGTATTTTGCTCCACCCAACACAAAATGCCCGGGTTGAAAGAGATGCCCATATTGACCACGCAGTTGAGGGAGAAGCTCCGTGCGTCGGTTGGCTTCCCAATTTTGTCCAACACCAAAGGTGAAACCAGCTCCCGCGCCCAAATCAAAGTCTTCGTCACGGTCGAATTTTTCGATGTGACGCTCTTTAATAAAATCAAGTTCTTTCCAATCAGCTCCCAGTTCCACCACACTTAAAGCAAGAGGCGGCTTTAAAAAACCAACTGTATCTCCGCTCACTGGCTCGTATTTACGAGTCTCGTGGCGATACGCTACTGTCCCTTGGCGCGTCATCTTAGTTGTGGATCCAAATGACCGTCCTAAAAGAAAAACCGCTTGCCGGCTCTCCGTCTCAAACTGGCCGACCTCATGTCCGTCACGATAAGCCGGCAAAACTTCCTCATTAAAAAAATTGGATATCTCAAAAGAATTTTTTGATTGAGAGGAACTAAAAAACTTTGAAAGGGACGCGCCATACTGCCGAAAATCTGTTCCACTCAAATAATCCCCAGTCAAACTCATCTTTCGTCCAAGGAATTGTTGATCTTTATAGGAAAATGAATTGTGGGTTCCATCAGGTCTTCGGTGAATAAATGCTCCCATTCGTTTCCCCGTCCCTAATAAATTTCTTTCAACAATGCCCATTTTCGTGGTGGATTTATTGCCGACGCGACTAAAGTTAAATTGCGGTTCAAGTGTCCACGTATCTTTCGTGTGCACGACTACATCCACCACTCCATCTGGATGTTCCTCTGTCGTGATCCTCACCCGTCTCAGAAATTTAAACCGACGAAGGTTTCGCTCGGTTTCCTCTATCAAGTCAGGATCATAAGGGTCGCCCTCTTTAAATAAGAGCTCGAGACGAATGACGCTGTCATTCGTTTGAATATGCAGAACATTGGCGGCCCGGTAGATCCATTTCGACTCTGAGGGATCGGTCGGGTCAAAAATATCTCGATTATCAATCGTGATTCGACCGATCGTCTTTCCTGGAATGCCTTGAGCCTCAGATCGAGCGTCCATTAAGACGCTAATAATTATCAGAGCGAAAAATGGTTTGGATATACTGAAAATGAAGACGTTTTTATTTCCCATATGATCAGTATGGAAATTGAGTCTTAATGCAGCTTTAATGTCAGATTAAAGGTTTTTAATAGAGAGGGAGCGTCAGTGTGAACTCAGAACCTTCGTTAACAACACTTTGAACCGTGAGGGTCCCATTGTGGGCTTCGGCAATGGACCGTGAAATTGCCAACCCCAACCCCGTTCCGCCAGCCTCGCGGGAACGGGCTTTGTCGACACGATAAAACCGGTCGAATATTTTTGATTGATCTTCCTGGGATATGCCAATACCGGAATCTTTAACAGAAAGAACCAATTTATTGTCTTTGAACGATCCGGAGAGGATAATTTCTCCACCCGGCCTATTATAATGAATAGCATTTTCAATGAGATTGATGAGAAGTTGATGAATTCTGGCTTCGTCAAAATGAGCTTTTCCTTTGGGAATATCTCCGTGCCGAAGGGTCACCCGTTTTTCAGCGTTGAGCGCTTGAGCCTCTTCAAAAACATTCTCTAGAAATGTTTCTAGGTCAACATCAACTTTCTCAAGTTTCAATTCACCCGCGTCAGTACGCGCCAACGATAACAAACTGGCTACTAATTCACTCAGCCGTTCCGATTCCAGATGAACCGTGTCCAATATCTGCTCGTATTCTTCAACGGACCTTTTTTTACGCATGGCTACTTCTACCGTGCCCCTGAGTCCGGCCAATGGAATTCGCAATTCATGAGAAGCGTCGGCTATAAATCTTTTCATTTGATTCATTGTCTGCTGAATGCGACCGAGCAAATTATTAAGAGTATTAGTGA
>JBJXGI010000068.1:0-4446 GCA_046153645.1 Elusimicrobiota bacterium
ATCCATGGAAATGACAGAGGTGTTTGTTGCCGAAAAACTATATAACAATATTCTTTATGGAAAATAATTCTGTTGAATCGAAAACGGGGAACCTGTTTGGGAATCTTTTTTCTGCCTATGATCAGGAAAATTACCTTAGATCCGTTAACCTTTTTAAACAGCGATTTGAAGATAACGGTTTTAATATTAATTATTTTAGAGGTAAAAAATGTCTTGATTTGGGATGTGGCGGGGGAAGATATTCCATAGCACTCTCCATGCTTGGAGCAAGTGAAGTTGTTGGTGTTGATATTAGTAAGGTTGGTATTGAGGATGCAAAAAAGCGTGCTTACGAGCTTAAGGTTGATAATGTTCAGTTTATTCAAAATACTGCAGAAGAATTACCTTTTTTTGATGGATACTTTGACTGTATCATTTTTAGTGGAGTTTTAATGCACATGGAAAACCCTGAAAAAGGCATCAGTGAAACCTCCCGGGTGCTTAAATCTGGAGGTGTGATTTACATGTTGGTATATGCTACTGGTGGTTTACGTTGGCCACTTATTAATATTTTAAGAAATTTTTCCCATGAAATCGGATTTAAAACTTTTGACCAAATACTAACAAATTCAGGAGAATTAGACGTGAATAAAAGAAGAACCTACCTGGATGATCTTTTCGTTCCCCTGATTGATTTTTATACAGAAGAGCGATTAATTAAACTACTTCACAGTTACGGTTATGAAAAAATTGAACGTTGGCAAAAAGGTCGGCTTGATCATGAAGAAAGCATTGAATCGTATTGCGACGATTTAAATAAATTGACTAAGTTATACCAACTTGGTGCATCCATGCAGGATAAATTGCCTTCTGAAGTTCACGCGTTATTTGTTGGTGGCGCTGAAATCTGTAATGCCTGCACCGCCTTTGCCCAAATGCTGGTGGAATCTGTTAAACAAGGAACCTGGAGTGAAGCGCAAGCAAGAAAAATGATTATTGGGCAAGGGCATCACAGGATTTCCGCCATTAAAAAGTAAATAAAGAAAAGGAATATAACGTGTGCGGCATTAGTGGAATCGTAGGAAAAGACTGGGGAAGGGATCAGTTGGAGCGAATGGTGAAAATCCAACACCATCGGGGTCCCGATGCACAAGCGTTTTTTTGGAGCGATGATAACCTGACCGGACTTGGGCATAACCGGCTCAGCATCATAGACCTTCACGAAGAAGCCAACCAGCCTTTTGTGAGTGCAGACGGCAGATTTTTTCTGGTATTTAACGGCGAAATTTACAATTACCCCGAATTACGCGCGGAATTGGAATTAAATTACCCTTTTAGGACTGCGTCGGATACAGAGGTATTGTTGTGCGCTTACCAGCAATGGGGTACGGCATGTTTGGATCGCTTCATCGGTATGTTTGCTTTTGCCATTTGGGATAACCAGGATAAAAAGCTCTTTGCTGCGAGAGATCGTTTTGGCGTAAAGCCGTTTAACTATGGTACGCGTAATGGCAATCTATATTTTGCAAGCGAAATCAAAGCGCTTTGGGAAGCGGGTTTTCCAAAAAATCCGAACGAATCCGTATGGGCTGGTTATTTGGTTTACGGGACTTATGGCATGCCAGAGCAAACCTTTTGGGAAGGCATCCTGCAATTGCCAGCCGGGCATTTTTTAGAATGGGAAGCAGGGCAAATAACAACAACGCGCTGGTATGACTTTGTAGGCAGGGTTAAGGCTATGCCAAATTTATCAGAGAAAGCGGCAACTGAACAGTGGACGGCTATTGCTTTGGAAAGCATCCGGCTTCGTTTTCGATCTGATGTACCCGTTGGCTTTAATCTTAGTGGAGGGTTGGATTCTTCGCTTCTCTTAGCGTTGGTGCATCAATTGTATCCGCAGGGTGGGGCTGAAGCCTTCACATTTTTTACGCAGGACGAACGCTACGATGAATTACCGTGGGTAGAAGAAATGATTCAACTCACCCGATTTCCATTAAATAAGGTACTCCTTCGTCCGGAGTCTGTACCGGATCTTGCAGAAAAAGTAAGCTGGTTTGAAGACGAACCTTTTGGGGGAATTCCTACCCTGGCATACTCAAAAATTTTCGAGCGCGCCCGTGAAAAAGGAGTGATTGTATTGCTGGATGGCCAGGGCATGGATGAAGCCTGGGCCGGGTACGATTATTACCTCAAAAACACAGGCGCATTGGTGCAAGGTTCGCATAGCTCACCGGTACGTCCCGAATGTTTAGTGCCAGCTTTTCGGGAATTAGCACAAAAACCAGTATTTCCCAGGCCTTTTGACAATGACCTCCAAAATCTTCAATACCGGGATTTATTTTTTACAAAAATCCCCCGGGCATTGCGCTTTAACGACCGCATTTCGATGATGCACAGCACGGAGTTAAGAGAACCTTTTTTGGATCACCGACTGGTTGAACTGGCTTTTTCGTTGCCGGAATCCCTGAAAATTAAAAACGGACAACAGAAATGGTTAGCCCGGCAAATAGCAGATACTTTTTTGCCGGATAAAGTTACGCTGGCGCCCAAAAGACCCTTGCAAACGCCGCAGCGGGAATGGTTACAGGCAGACCTCAAACCCTTTATCGAACATCAGTTGGAGGCCTATTTTGGGGCTTTCGGTGAAAAGTGGCTGTTAAGAGACCAGGTTTTTAAGGAGCTAAAAGAATTCACACAGCAAAGAACAGACAATAGCTTCTTTATCTGGCAATGGTTGAGTCTTAGTTGGGCGATTGAAGAAAAAATAAATGCCTGAAAATAAAACGATTGTTATCTCTTTTTCGGAAGGCAACGTCATCCGGAATTATTTCAACCAGGGGCTGTTAGACGAGTTGCAGGGAGCGGGTTACATGATCGTATTTTTTACTCCAGCTGCTACAGTTCCTTCTTTTGTGGAGACTTATCACCAGAAGGATATAGAAGTAATCCCCCTGCTTCATTATACCCCTTCTAAGTGGGAGTTGAGGGCAGAACGATTGCGAAAAAAAACAGGAAGATATTCTCTTACTGCTGACCGGTGGCTAAAAGCAAAAGAGCACTGGTTTTACAGCGACCTTGAATTTTATATTCAGCATCTCCAACGGCTTAAACCTTCTTTTTTGCTTTTTACGAATCCCATGTACCGGAATGAGATACAGTTGTTTATGGCCGCCAAAAGGCTTGGGCTAAAAAATGCAGGGCTCCTCCGGAGCTGGGACAATTTGCACATGGGGTTGAAATTTTTTCCGGATAAACTATTGGTATGGAATGAAGTCAACGCAGCAGAAGCGAGCAGTTTGATGGGGTATAAAAAAGAAGACATTGAAATCATTGGCCCTTGCCAAATGGATCCTTATTTTAAAAAAGAAACTCTTTGGACGCGGGAAGCATTTTGCAGGCATTTTCAACTTGATCCAACCCGGACAATCCTGACGCTTGCAACAATAGGCAGATTGGTTCATGGCTACGACGAAAATTATATAGTAGACCAATTGGTTCAAATGATCCGGCAAAAGCAGATTCCTGGCAACCCCCAATTGATCATCAGATTGCACCCGGTCTCCCGTTACGAAGAATTCCTTCAATACCAGGATTTGCCCTTCGTTCGGATTTCACAAGTGACCGGGCATATCCCTACTTTAGGGTGGACGATGTCTCCGGAGCAAGTCGTCGAAGTAGCCAATATTCTAAAAAACAGCGATGTATTGATTTCTCCCGGGTCTACCATCACCATTGAAGCTGCAATTTTTGATACGCCTACGGTATTTCCGGTCTATCATCATTATCAACCTTCGTTAGGCGGCTATTTCTACAATGCCATCCTCAAAATGCACCACAAAAGGTTGAAGGAACTGGATCTTGTCCCATTTGTGGGGCAGCAGGAAGATTTGTTGCCGGCAATTTTGCGCTGTTTGGAAGAACCGGAGTGGTATAGGGAAAAGCGGAAGCAATTAACGGAGGATTATGTTTATTTAACAGATGGTTTATCTACTCAACGACTTGTGAAGGTAATAAATGAAAACGCTGCCAAATATCAAAAAAATTAACGTCCTTAATTGGCCCAGCAGTTACTTTGACGCAAAAAGGGGAAAGCCTTACGATTGCATATTCATCAAGGAACACATTAAATCTGTCGCTTCACACTGTGAAAACAGAATTTTATACATATCACCAGATCTTCCCACAGGCAATAGATTGTTTGAAATTCAAAAAACTATTGAGGATGGCATCAATACTGACCGAATCTACTTCAAAACTATCCGGCCACTTTGGATGACCAATATTTATGTCCGTATCGTTCTGTTTTTTTATTTCCTTCGATTAATAATTGTAGAGCGATTCTACCCAGACATACTTCATATTCATTTTTACCAATCGGGTTTATTGGCAATTTTGTTTTGTAAGTTATTTAGAATACGGATGGTCGTCACAGAACATTGGAGTGCTTTCATCGGATGGCCAGAATTG
>JBJXGI010000073.1:0-11111 GCA_046153645.1 Elusimicrobiota bacterium
TGATCGCCAACGCTCTCTTGGTTGATAATAATTACGGAATTCTTATTGCACTTGCTATTTCTCAAGTGCTTGGAATTCTCGAACACTTAAAGATTAATTGGATTTTGAAGGATTCGGTACCGGCGTCCCATACACGAACAAGCACGTCATTTACCCCCATAATAACTTTCACTCCAGAACAAAAATTGAAATGGCTTTCACTAGAAACGAATCAATCGGGATTAGATTTAATTCCGGAGTTCAAAGTTCTAGATAATAAAAAATCCAAGTATCTAAGTAGCATTATTGGCGATTTATTTCGGAATGCTTATGATGCCAGTGACAAAGGAAATGAAACAGAAAAACTCAATGACGCTCAAGTTGTATTTGGCATAAATGAAAAGGGAGATGGGGTTTTTAGAATATCTAACCCTCAAAGAATTAACCGAGAAAAAATAAAAGACTCGCTACCGGCTATTAGAGATAACTTACTGAAAATTCGGAAACTTATTCGTTCCAATTCAATTGACCCTGAAATATTATCACCATTTCAAGTTTTACCTTTGTTGAATTTGCCACATAAGAAACCTGCTGAATATCTCCGGGAAAGTTTAGGTATTGTTTTATTGTTATTAACAAAAACGGATGATCTCACCGATGAAGACGTGGACTCTTTATTTTTTGCGGCATTTACAACGACAAAAATATCAGAACAAAAAAACACTTATTTTAAAGAGATGGCTCAAGAAGATGCCTTAGGTGGCACAGGATTTGGCTTATTTTTAGCTAAACAAATCGCACCTTATTTGGGTGCCCAAATAAAAACACGTTACCTTCCAAACGAAACAATATTTGAGTTCATTATTCCGAAAGAATTATTTCAAATTAATTCCGTCCAAACAAAAACGAAACCGAATATAGATAAAACTGAATTCATTAAACGGTTGCGTTTTAACGGAATGCAACTTCCCGATGAAATATTGGAAACAATAATAAAAATAGAAAATTATTCAGTTGAATCTGTAACAGCAGCTTTTAGTAAACATAGAAAAAGAATATCTTTGCTCCTGACTTTCAAAATCGCAGATATTGCTTATTCGCTTCAAAATTCTCTTTTTCCACTTTTTACACATAAAAAAGAACCCGTTAAAAAAAGTCGGGCGACGGCCAAAAACTTAAGTGATCAAGATGTCAATGCTCTTGCAGAAGAAATAAATAAAAAATTAGGAGGGCCGAATTTAATTCGTTTACCGGATATAGAAATAGAAGGACAAAAAATTCAAGTTGAAACATCGAAACCCATTCCCAATAAGATAAATACCCTTTATAGAGTAGGCCCTCTTATTGTTGTTTTAATTCCAACGTTAGAAACAGGTATTTACAATATTAAAGAGAAAAAAAATGAACTCATTGAAAAACTAGGGGAACTCTACGAAAATAATAGAGGCAACATATTGTTTTGTTGCGCGCCTCCTTATCAAAAAGCCATGTTTGAAGTGGGACATTATTTGAGCCCTCACGCATTTGTACCCTTAGCCCACTTAATTGTTCATCGAGAAAAAATAAAAGATGTAACTATTGGCTTTGGTTCAGCTGACGCCTTATTAGAACAAGCCGCCTATGTGTTGGGAAAAGGAAAAATAACTTTGGTTGAGAAAGAGACAGGGTCTTTAATGGCTGGTTATGCCAATATGTTTGATTTGATTGAAAACGAAAGTGATGTCATATTGGTAAATGAAGATATTTTAAATATTGAATTAAATGACCCTATGTTTTATGGCGTTAAAACAGTCATTGCCAATATTGGGTCCCCTAATGTATATCTCGGAGTGAATGATAAAGTTGTTCAAATTGTTAAAAACATAGCGGGCTTAGAATTGTTTATCAACTCGGGCTGGCTGTTTAATGATCCAGCGGCCATTTCATCTCTTAATCAAACAGTGAATGTTTTAGGGGGAAAAAGGTACGACTATATACTTCCATTAACATTTCGAGGTGGAAATTCAGATTTTAAGATGAGCGTGATTGTTTATGAAAATTCACAAACGAGAAACTATCATCCCGTACAATGGGAAACCGAAAAAATAGCGCTCATTGAAAAAGAAAATCCTGGAATAACAGAGAAAATTAAAAAAATATTGAGTTCCTACCCCCATAACTTACAGGAAGGGATTGATTTTGAAATAAGGGAAGAAGGAATAAGTGAACGGGTTTATCTCATAAAACTGAATAAACCCATTTTAATGGATGGACGACTTCTGACCCACATAAAAATAAAAGGAGCAACATTACCCAGAGGGGGATCAAAAAAACTTTTTGACCCTAAAAAATTTTTACTAGAAAAAGGATTTCTAAAAAACGAAGGAACAAATAGATTCGGTAGATATGTTACAAATAAAGACGGAATTATTTCTTATGCCGATAGACTTGATGTTCCTCATTTAGGCATAACATTTGACAAGGCTCAAAGAGAATTTATTGGAAATAATAATATACCGTTTGATTTCTCCTCGCCTATTTCACTGGGACTTGCTTCTTTTTCCGACCCCAATGATCTGATGGCCAATGGGCTACCAGCGGGAGCTGTGATCGAAGCTATTCCTGCGGTAATTAGTGGAGGGGATATGCTTTCTATGATGACAACCCTATTTCAAGATGGAATACGGGAAGGCAATCCTGATCCACAATACATTTCTGATTCCAATAGATTTTATGCGGGGGCAGGCAATAATTTAGCGGAACTTGCCAGTCAAAAAGTTCTCCATGAACAACTGCATATAAACAATTGGGGAATCCAAGAAACAGATGAAAAAGTTTTTATATCTGATAATGAAAGCACAATATTAAATAATGAGTTAACGCCATTACAATATTTCGCGCAATTATTTATAGCTCTGAGAAATATGAGCGGGTCCGCTGTTCGAGGATATAATACGGACTTCTTCCAGAAATTCAAATACAATCCCGTTCCACACATCACCAGAGGATTTTTAGGATCTGATTCATTTCCGAATTTAACCTCAGATGATCTTGATGACACCATTAAACAATCACAGCAAATGCCGCTATTTCTAAGCAACAACCCATTGATTAATGCCATGCGGTTGAGGTTCCCAGCTCTCACTCAAGCCTGTGAAGAACAACTAAAAAATATAAAGGCAGACTGGCAAGGAAAGTACAAAGGAGAAACAAAAAAAACAACCACTCCCAACGCCTCTCATACAGGTTATTGGGTTTTAGATTCCTTTACTGAACAAATTTTTCCAGCGCTGGCAACTTTGATAGGGGGAAGCATTTTTTATTATCTCAATGGATCGGGAATGTTTGGGGGAAATATTAGTCCTCATTTAACTTTATTTGATTATTTCCTTGGCTTTTCCATGTCGATGTTATTTTTTACCTTTGTTTTCTTTAGGATTTTCGATTGGCTTCACAATAAACAATTTGAAAATGTAAAAGACAAGCTTGCTCAAATTTACCCGAATGAAAAAATAACTCGAGATTTATATTCTTATCATCTCTTTAAATTATCTGCTTATTTTGTTGTCCCAACATTTATTTCATTTTTTCTTATTGTTTATTTCTTCAATGATTTTAGGTTGGCTTTTGAAGTGTCTCAGCGAATTGGGATTTCTGCTCATCTTATTCTCAATTACTTTAACAGAAGAAAAATTCTCGCCTCTCACAGCGGAAGAAATAAAATTAAACGAAACCACAAAAAGCTTCCATCGTTACCCTTTATGACTGGGTCTATTTACGATCCCAAATTTATTAAAAAAGAACGGGCCGTTTCAGCAACAAACCCCACTGTTGTATTCGATCTCAACAACACCTTAGGTTTTATGCAAGATGGTCAGTGGAAAACAAGACCAGGTGTTTTAGAAGAACTTAAAAAACTAAAAAAGAAAAACTATCGATTGATTTTATGGACATATTCAAATCAAAAACTTGTCGAAGACGTTCAACAGCAAGATTCTCGATTCATGGAATATTTCGACCAAATTATTACATTTGAAAATTATAGACCGGAATCGAATGAGCCCGATATATTTGATCCTTTCATTGAAAAAGTGAGGAACGCTTACGCAGAATATATTGATCCTAGCCGAGAAACAACTTTTGACCCTCATTACATTATTACAATAAACAAAGGAAAAGATATTAGTTTACTGGGGTATCACGTTATTGTTGATGACCAAGATCTAGCAACAACGTCAAATTGGTCTCCAACAGGTTCGATCAAACATATTCATGTTTCTGGTGTTAATCAAATCACAACACCAACAACAATTGTTGATAGAGAAATTTTAGAGTTAACAACCACAATAGAAGCGCAAATAAATGAGAGATCAGCAAATCAGGAACTCATTGAGCTATTTATGGGAAACACAAAATCTTTAAATATCTCTGATATTGATGGTGTTCGCTTTAATAAAGCTGAAACACCATTAGCGCTCAAAAAAATAAATGAATTCAAGAAAGATAAAGTGATACTCGTCGACCAATCGATGCTTGATTGGCTTATCCCTCAGTGGGGTTTAATTTCTGCGCAAAACCAAACCTCTCAAAACAAAATTATCCTTATTCCATCAACCAAAGCTATAGAAGAGGCCCTTATAAGTAACATTCCAAAAGATCCTAACAATGAAGGAATTGAAATTATTTCATTCAAAAAAAGTAAAAAACTCTTCGAAACAATCAAACAAAATAAATTATTTACCGGAATAAATTCTGATGAGTTAATTGAATTGCTTAAATTCGTTCGCAAACAGACGAAAGCACAATCCGCACTGGATGTGGCTTTGTTCATTCCGTCTACATTCAGACTGATTCTTGATAAAAAAGGAACCGATATAGAAAAGTTATTTCATACGCTTTTCATTGTTATTGATTCTTCACAAGGGTTATCCATTCTCACCACCAACATCAAAGTTCTTAAAGCAACTGAGAAAGCTGCTTAAAAAGCCTGATCGTTATGCTAAACTTCAAAAACTTTTTGAAGGAACATAAAGGCGTACTCTATTAAACTTCCTCAAATCGGGGTGTAGCTCAGTTGGTAGAGCGCTTGGTTCGGGACCAAGAGGCCGCAGGTTCAAGTCCTGTTACCCCGAAGTTTTTAAAAATTATTCAGGAGAATTTAAATGCGAAAAACAACTGTTCATTTATTAGTAATGGTAATTATTTCTATGGGCTTAACAGGTTGTGCTGAATTAAATCGAACCGCAAAAGGCGGAATGATTGGGGCAACAACCGGTGCTATTTTAGGGGGCGTTATTGGAAAACAAAGTGGAAATACAACAGCTGGAATTTTAATTGGAGCTGCTTTAGGTGGAGTTGCCGGTGCTTCCATTGGTCATTATATGGATAAACAAGCAGCCGAAATTCAAAATGACATTAAAAATGCGAAAGTAGAACGTGTAGGAGAGGGAATTAAAATCACTTTTGACTCCGGCATTTTGTTTGATACCAATTCTGCTGTCCTTAAGTCTGCTTCTAGAGATAACATCGCAAGTCTCTCCAAAACACTAAATAAATATAAAGACACAAATATTGTCATTCAAGGTTATACTGATTCAGACGGATCTGATGATTACAACTTAGCGCTTTCTCAAAAGCGGGCGGAATCTGTATCCGGCTATACTGTCACACAAGGAGTTCTTGGTAGCCGTATTAGCACGGCTGGAATGGGAGAATCTAATCCTGTTTCAGATAACTCAACAGCCGCCGGCAAACAAACCAATAGAAGAGTTGAAATTGCTATTTTCGCTAATGACAAACTAAAAAAAGCCGCAACAGAAGGAAAGGAACTTTAATAAACTTGTTGAAAATCAACTTGTTTTCTACAATCATTACTTAAATGAAAGATAATCTAGATCCAGTTACACTTTATTTTCAAGGAATTAAACATCTTCCTCCTATTGCTAAAGAGGAATTTGAAGATCTTTGGAAACGCGCAGGTAAAAACGACAAGGTTGCCAAAAAGAGATTAATTGAAGGGAATTTGCGACTTGTCATTCCTATCGCGAAAAAATACTTTCGACCGGGTGTTGATTTCTTGGATCTTATTGAAGAAGGAAATTTAGGGCTCATCCATGCAGTAGACAAGTTTGATTACACGCGTGGGTTTCGTTTTTCTACTTACGCGGCCTACTGGATTGAACAATCTGTACGTCGCGCCATAGATGAGCAATCCAAAACCATTAGAATTCCACCCCACGCTTGGGAAGCCCTTCGTAAATGGCTTAAGAATTGGGACCAACTTCATGGCCAGCTGGGGCGAGATCCGACTCTTTCAGAAATGGCCAAAAGACTCCATTTATCAGCAAGGCAAATTCGTGGTGTGTTAGATGCGGCAGAAGCCTCTCGTGGCCTTGAAAGTTTAGACACTCCGTTAGATGACGATGAAGATCTTTTTGTAAAAGATATTGTAGCCGAATCATCCGTTCATGCACCTGACAATATTCTTTCTGAAATGAGAATGAAAGATGAAATGGAAAAGTGTATGGGAAAAATTGGCGAACGTGAACGCCAAATATTAGAGATGCGCTTTGGTTTGGTTGGTAACGATAGAATGACTTTAGAAGAAGTAGGAAAAAAATTACGTCTTTCACGTGAGAGAGTTCGCCAATTAGAAGAAAGAGGGCTCCAACGATTAAGAAGATCTGCTCAACGAATGGGTTTAGTTTAATCAAAAATGACCCCTGGTTCTCAGCTAGAATTAAAACAATTCATTAGAGACATCCCCAATTTTCCTAAACCAGGTATTTTATTTCGAGATATCACAACTCTCCTCAACAATCCTATTGCCTTTAAATCAGCCATTGATGACCTCGCTTATCGTTTTAAAGATAAAGGAATCACTAAAATTGTCGGAATTGAATCTCGAGGTTTTTTAACAGCGGCTCCCTTAGCCTATCTTTTAGGGGCTGGTTTTATTCCCGTTCGAAAAAAAGGAAAACTTCCTTATCAAACAAACTCTGTTTCATATGCGCTTGAGTATGGGTCTGATACTTTAGAAATCCATACGGATGCAATTAAAAAAGATGAAAAAGTTCTTATTGCCGATGACCTTTTGGCAACAGGGGGGACGGCAAAAGCAACTTGTGAATTGATTGAAAAAAGTGGGGGCAATATAGTCGGACTTGCTTTTCTTATTGAATTAACGGGACTTAATGGCAGAAATGCCTTAAAGAATTATAATATCCAGTCATTAATGACTTTCCACTAAATATAATGAAAAGGATTTTTGTCTCCGTAGCTCAATTGGAAGAGCGGCTCCGTCCTAAGGAGAAGGTTGCTGGTTCGATTCCGGCCGGGGACAGAATAAATATATATGAATACAACTGAAAACGCAGAACAAAAAATAACCAATGGCATAAAATCTTTTTTTGAATGGTCTTTTTCAAATATCCAAACCATTGGAATTGCATCGGCCATTATCATAGGTGCTATTCTTATTGGAAGTGTTTTTGTTTTAAGACAAAAAGAGGCGCACGAAACCCAACTAACAAATTTAGCTATTGCTGAAAAATTTATTGGTCAAAAACAATATCCCAACGCTGAAAAAATATTAACTGAAATAAAAAATAAAAATCCGAAAAAAAATGTTTTATTGCCTACCTTATATTATCTGGGTGATATTGCGACGCATTCTAATTCCCTAGATAAAGCCTTGGAATACTTAAATGAAGCCAAAGGCATATCTAATAACTCACCATTCCTTCCCTTAATCCTTTCCAATATTGGATTCGTTTATGAAGAGAAGAAAGATTTTTCTTCTGCTGCAGATACCTATCGCCAATTCATGAATTCTTTTTCTGAGCATTTTATGTCGCCGCGGATTCAATACAGTTTGGGGAAAACATTAGTCCTTTCAGGAAAAAATGACGAAGGTCGTAAAGAGCTTGAACGACTCGTGGATCTTTACCCTTCTTCAAAATGGGCCGAAAAATCACGTATAATGATGGACAAATCAAAAACTCGCTGATAAAATAAGACAAATTTGATTTCTGTTTTTTTTAGTTTTCTGAGTTTATAGTAGTACAGCGTTGTACAAATCTAAAAAACTCCTAAGGGGGAAAACATAATGAAGAAACTAATGGCTTTGGCCATAGTTAGTGTTGTCGCCGCGTCCACGCCGTCGTGGGCAATTATCGGCATGGGAGACATCAAATTCGATGGCTCTCTAGAAGTAAGTGGTAACTCCGCTAATAACGAAACTGACTTCGCTCCAGCCAATGATCACAGAGGAAACACAACTTCTCGTGTTCGTTTGGGAATGGATACTGTTGTCACAGAAGGTGTTAACGGTAGATTAGAAGTAACCAGAACAGCAGAAAGAGCAGGATCGGGAGAAGTATTATACGGTGGTTCTAGTCGTTCAAATAGCGTGCATACGGAATCGGCGAACCTTTTCCTTGATAATGCTTACGTTGAATTCGAAAATCTATGGAATCACAAGTTTCGCTTAGGACGACAATATGTTGGTCAACAGGGCGATCTTATTTGGCATATCGGGCCAAAAAGTGACGATAGCTTATCAGTTACATCAATTGACGGATTGCGGGCGGAATGCACGCAAATTGAAAAATGGCTTGGTGAGCTCTTCGTTGGTAAACTCTCTGAAGATGATGCTGTTGCAAACTCAGATGCTGGTGATACCACTGGTGATGTGAATCTCGGAAATCTTTCTGTTGTTTACAGCTTACGTCCAGAAGCGATATTAAATGCTGGATTCCTCTGGGGCGTTGATTCAAACACTGCCTCTGCAAGCGACAACAACAGACTCAACATTATCCGTGTTGGTTCAAAAGGTGGATTCCAGGAAAATCTTTTCACCTATCGAGCTGAATATCTCCAAAACTCTGGTGCCCTTCAATCAGGTACAACTGATTATAAAGGTAGTGCCATTGATATTGGATTTGGCTTTAATCCTAAAGATACATCCATTGGAAATTTTGGATTATGGCTCAACTATGTTCAGGCCTCCGGCGATGATAAATCTGATAAAGAAGATAAATCATTTCATGATTTTTCAACATTTGGAACCAACACCTCAGATCGTTACTTCGGAGAGATTTATGGCCGAAGCAATACTTTGGGTGGCGGAACCCCTTCTGGTCAAGGCCTAGATTCTGGTGTTCAAGGATCTGGTTTAGTGGTCCTTAATTTTGGGTTTCATTTCAAACCAGCTAAACTTCCTAAGAACTGGGTTAGATTCGATTACTTCAACTTAAAAACCGATAAAGATGTTTCGACAACTTTAGGTGATAAGCTTGGTAATGAATTAGACATAACCTTTGGTTATGACCAGTCTAACAACGTTAAAATTGTATTTGGATATGCACAATTAACTCCAGATTCAGCACTCATTGGAAGCACCACTGCTCCTGATGATGATGTAACGAAATTCTTTGCACGTGCCAATGTTCATTGGGGCGGAGAAGATAAATAAGTAAAGTTTAGATAAATTGTTTTACCGAAGCCCCATTGTCTTTCGAGGCAATGGGGCTTTTCTTTGCTTGATGATCTCTCTTACGTCTGTTACAATCTTCAGAATTATTAAATCTATCTCCATGGAAAATTAAAAATGAAAAGAAACAAATTAATTGTATTTTTAGCTTTTACTACCCTGGTCAACTTTATTCCAAACAACTCTCAAGCCACATCACTTTCATTGGGTGCTGATTATCACCTAAAAGGTATTTCAATTACGCAACGGGATAAAACGCTTAATGATCTCGACTATTATGATCAGCGCTTACAAGGTTATCTCATTACTGATTTAAGCCAAGAGGTAGAAGCGACGATAAAAATTCAATCCATTACTCCATGGGGATACGAAACCTCGACAACAACACTACAAAGCCGCTACCCCAACGCCAATGGGCAACTTTGGGTGCAAAATGCTTTTTTACGATTGCCTAAATTATGGAAAGATAACATTGTATTAACTGTGGGAAGGCAACCTCTTCAATGGGGGGATGGATCCATTTTATCTGATGATGAACTAGGATTTAATGCCATCAGAGCGCAAATGAAATCTCCCTGGGAGAAATTATCTTTTGATATTGAAGGTTTTCTCGCGAAAATAAATGAAAGCCTTGCCTCAAAAGGCGATAAAGACCTCTATGGTGCTTCTATTGGTTTTGATCGACAAGCGCTTCGTTGGGAAATAATGGGACTTTTAGAAAAATCAGATGGCAATCAAAACTATGAAAACGGCGCAGACACCACAACCTTTACTGCCAGTAAGATAGACCGCCAAATTTTGGGCGTTCGAGTAAAATCAAATCTGCGAGACGCCTATGTTAAAGGTGAATATTACCTTCAAACAGGTAAAGTAAAACAAGCTTCTGGCGCGAGAGATGTTGATTTAAGTGGGACAGGTTATTTATTCGGTTTGGGAGGGAAATCAAATACGTCAAAATATGGCCGTTTTGGCGCCGTTGTAGAGTATGCCGTAGGCGATGGAGATAAAGCAGACACTCCCAATAAAGATGAAAGCTTTAGGCCCAGTTTTGCAGGTCGTTGGAATGGCTTAGAAAGAAAAGGCTATGGTAAATACTATGCAGCCACATTCTCTGATGCCTACTCACCGACAGATCCATTTGGAGAGGCTTCAAGTCAAAATGACGGCCTTCCTGCCGGCACATCAGGCATACAAACCATTAAATTTGGGGTTGATTCCACGCCACTGCCGAAATGGACATTCTCATTTGATTACTTTCAGTTTAAAGCACAAAAGAACATCTCTGGACCTAAAGAATTAGGAACCGAGTTTGATTATGGAGTTGTTTATAGATATTCAGGACTTGTGAGTGCACATGTCAGCTATTCGCAATTTAGACCAGGGGACGCTTATCCTCAATCAAGTAGGCAAACAGCGAACTTCAGTTCTGTGGAAGTATTAATTAAGTTTTAAATTCAACGCCGCTTCATATTCACTTCTATAATTCAAGGTGAATCTACTTTTCTTCGTGATGCGCTAAAATCGAACCCGCTTAGGGCCTGTTGCGAAATGAAGTGCCGAATCTGTCATCCCGGCCCTTTTTCTAAGGGGTGTGATTGCTGAGGAGAGAATAAGCCGGGATCCATTTGTTCCGGCGAATGTCGTGACGACCCACCTTTTT
>JBJXGI010000086.1:0-53445 GCA_046153645.1 Elusimicrobiota bacterium
ATTTAATATTAAATACATTCTTACTATACCACAACTTAATTTCAATATTTAAATGGAAAACAAAGACCCTCTCTTATCAAGAATATTTAACATTCGTACAATATTTTTATATGGCAATGTAATATTGATGGTATTGTTTTTTCTTGTTGTCGCTAAAGACCAAAAACGAGGATACAAACAATATCAAAAAGAATACCGGGCGCTCGAAATTAAAAAAGCCAACGAAAAGCTAGCTGTGGCAACAACTGCTGAAGAGAAAGAAGCCGCGCTTCAAGAATTAAAGATAGCAAAGAAAATGGAAATGGGTGTTCGCCAAATTTGGTCCACTGAAATGGGGGCCATTGACCGTTGTATAACTTGCCATGTGGCTTATGATTCGTTATCAAATCCCGCTTTATCTAATAGTTATAAAGAACATCCTTATAGTGCCAATGGAGCCTCTCCAGCCTTAGACATTCATAAAATTCATAATATTCAGAAATTTGGTTGTGTTGTTTGCCACGGTGGACAAGGTTATGCAACTGAGAAAGAAGCCGCTCACGGAAACGTTATTCATTGGGAAAAGCCTCTTTTAAAAGAAGTGTATCTCCAAGCTTCTTGTGCAAAGTGTCATGACAATGTTGATTCCCTCAATATAAATGGAGAGAATTACACCAAAGATATTATTAAAGCCAAAAACTTATTCCGAAATCATGGTTGTATTGGTTGTCACCAAGTTGGGGGCGAAGGCGGTCCGATATCTGTTGATCTTAAAGAAGAAACCGCCACTAAACCCCTCAGTCGAATTGATTTTGCCTACACTGACTTAGACCATAAAGATTGGTCTTTGGCTAATTGGATAAAAATTCATTTTGTTAAAGACCCTGTTAGTTTTGTCCCGGGTGATCCTAAAGCCAAATTCAACACCGAACCTATTTCTCCTTCGGGAATGCCTCCCTATCATATGTCAGAAGACGATGCTGACGCACTTACCGCATATATTTTAGGAATGAATAGAAATGGGATAGCACCGCAATATTTGGTTTTACGTCCTAAAACATCTAAACCTGAAATTAAAGATCCCGTTGAGCATGGCAGATGGGTATTTGAAGAATATGGCTGTGCCGCTTGTCATGGATCTGACGCAAGAGGTGGCATTCGGAACTATAATTCGCAATATGACGTTACACCTAACTTAAGAAAAGTTGTGGCGACTTATTCTAGAGAAGATTTAAGGGAAAAATTAAATAAAGGTGTGGCTTTCATTGCTCGTCATGATCCTCATGGTCCTCAACCTCCGTTATATATGCCTGGATGGGAAACCAAGATTAAGGGTGATGAGATGGAAGATCTTATTACCTACCTTTACAGCATAAAAGAATAATTTCCTCTAGTTTTTTTTAAAAACTCTCTTACATTTAAGGTGTTATGGCAGACGAAAAATTTGATGTTATTGTAGTTGGTGCTGGTCCCGCTGGCGTTTCCGCCGCGATTACAGCTGCCAAAGCTGGTCTTAATGTTGTTCTCCTTGAACGAGGAGAATATCCCGGTGCAAAAAATGTTCAAGGTGCCATTCTCTATACGAAAAATCTAGCTGATATTGTGCCAGAATTTTGGAAAGATCCTCATTCTCCTGTTGAAAGATTTATTACCAGCCAAAATGTGTTAGTCACTTCCGATGATTCCGCTATTCAAGTGGGGTTTAAATCCCATAAATGGGTTCAGGAGCCTCATAACTGTTATTCAATTATTCGCTGTAACTTTGATAAATGGTACAGCAAAAAAGCGGAAGATGCCGGCGCACAGCTTTATAATGGAGTTCGTGTTTCCAAGGTTCTTCAGAAAGAAGGACAAGTTATTGGAATTGAAACCAGCGAAGGGGATCAACTTCTTGCTGATGTTGTTATTGCTTGCGACGGCGTAAATTCAATGTTGGCTCAATCAATCGGACTTATTGATGAGTGGCGCTCTGATGAAGTTGCTTTGGGCGTTAAAGAAGTTCTTTCTTTACCAAGAGAGAGAATTCAAGATCGATTTAATTTGGAAGGGGATGAGGGTACCACTTTTGAAATGTTTGGTGGAGTGACCAAGGGAATGATGGGTTATGCTTTTTTATATACCAATAAAGATAGTTTATCTTTTGGTGTGGGATGTAAACTTTCGCATTACCAGAAAAGTGGAATAAAACCCTATGAACTTTTAGAATATGCCAAAAAACATCCGATTGTAAGGAAATATCTTGCCGATGCAAAACCGATGGAGTATTCAGCTCATTTGATCCCGGAGGGGGGATATTATTCTCTTCCTCCTCTTTATACCGGTGGTTTTATGTTGGCTGGTGATGCGGCTCAGATGATTAACCCCTCTCATAGAGAAGGCTCTAATTTGGCCATGACGGCGGGCGTCCTTGCCGCTCAAACAGCTATCGAAGCCAAGAAAAAAGGGGATTTCTCGAAAGCTTCTCTTTCTGAATATCAAAAAAAGTTAGAAGCTTCTTTTATTATTCCTGATATGGAAGAACATAAAGATTTAGAAAATAAAGTTGAAAGCAATATGGATTTGTTGCGCGTTTATCCCGATCTGGCTTGTAGGGCATTGCACGAGTATTTCACGGTTGATGGCAGGGCCAAGAAAGATGTTCAAAAAAGTATTTTGAGAAAAGTTCTTAAGACCCGGTCATTAGCTAAAATTTTTAAAGATGTTTGGGGAATGGTTAGAAGAGAAGATAAAAAACTTTCTATTTTTGGATTTATAAAAGAGATTTGGAAAATGAGGAAGATGCTCAAGGTTTAGTTGGGATAGGAGACTTTTATGGATGTCAATATTGATGAAAAATTAGGACTCTTGACCTATAAAGCAGACCATAGTTTCGCACACATTCAAATAAAAGACGCTTCCGAAAAAAGCCCTTGTGTTACCAAGTGTGAACAGAAAACGTGCACGACTGTTTGTCCTGCCAAAGTTTATTCCTGGGAAGCGTCGCAGAATAAAATTCTGGTTTCTTATGAAAATTGTATCGAATGTGGAGCCTGTCGCATGCTTTGCCCTTATGACAACATCTCTTGTGAGTGGCCTCGCGGTGGGTTTGGTGTTCAGTATAAGATGGGGTAATAAATTAACAGATCATTTTTGAAGATGCTTCGTTTTTGAGGTTAGTAAATTCTTTTCTTAGTAAATTGTTAAAAGGGATTTTAAATAGTGAATTTAAAATCCCTTTTTTTATTTTGTTTCTTCCTATTTTAATCGGTTTTCCAATGAAAATATTGTTTTCGATTCGTAATCGAGCAAGGGTTTTCATTCCAATCCATAAAGGCAACCAAATTGAAAGTCGAAGGCGTATTTGCCAAAAAGGGATCATTTCTAAACAATCCATTCCTAATTCCATTCTTGTTAATGTTTCATCGATCATAAAATGAAAAAGTGTCCTGAATTGAGATGATTTTTCATTGGGAAGTAGCTCATTCGGTTTTAATTGGTAGTCTTTGAGTAAAGAATCGGGAATGTAACATCTCCCCCGATTCAAATCTTCTGGAAGGTCTCTCAGAATGTTTATTAATTGAAGACCAGTGCCAAATTTAAATCCTTGTTGAATCCATTTGTCTGAGTTTTTTATTTTTTTGTGGTCATGAAAAAGAAATAAAGATAACCAAAAACGCCCTGGTTCTCCACCAATAAGCCCTATATAATTTTCTAATTGATGACTTGTTTGAAGGCTTTGAGGGTTTTCTTTTGTTCCATTCTTAAAATCATTTAAATCATTTGTCATTCCTGTTGTGACAGCCAGAACGACTTTTTGAATCAAGGTTTTTTCCGTTTGAGAAAGACAGTGAAGTGCTCGGAAACATTGTTCCAATGATTTGAGGAGAATTTCTTCAGATGTTTTCTCACCAAGAACAGCATTTTTAATTTTTTCTGAAAAAATTATTTGATCCGGTAGTGAAAGAGGGAAAGATTTAAAGCAATCTTTAAAATTTTTCAGATATGAAAGTCGTTCTTCCTGTGATAATAAATCCGTATCGGCGATTGTATCTGCCGCTCGACAAAGCAAATAGGCAATGCTCATTGCTGGTTTTATATGGGAAGGGAGTATCTTAAAACTTAAAAAAAGTGACCTTGATACTGACTTTAGTAATTGTTCGTTGGTTGATGGTTGCACCCTTCTATTCTATTAACCTTGGAGTTATTTCACATCAGGAATAACTGATTTACTTTTGGGAAAACCTTGATATCTGTTAAAGCGCCTGTTAGAATTCGAATTGAGTTTAAGCTTAATCGTTATTGGAGGTTTCAATGGCACCAGGTATGTTTTACGGCACCCCACTTGTCATTATCGCATTGGGGATTATTGCACTGATTCTTAGTTTCATGGTTACAGATGACAAAAAATCAAAGATTGCTCTCATTCTTGCCATCGTTGTTATTTTGACTGGACTCTTTCAATTTGGTTCACAGTCTATTACAAAATGGCAGTTTGACCGTCGATTAAAAGAAATTGAAAAAAGTCGTATGGCCGATTTAGAGGAATTGCGCCAACGCGCGAAAGAAAAATCTGCTGAGTTAGCGGCTCCCGTCGTTAATAAAGCGCCCGATTCTAATAAAAAGCCATAATTTCAAATATCCCTCCTCTTTTATTTTAAGGGGAGGGAATTTTTTTGAATTTATTTGGTTATATTCGGAGAAATAAGGAAAATTTTTACTATTTAAAGTGAGAAAAAAATGAAAAAAGCAAGAATAAAGCTCTGGTTTTCTGAAAATTGGTTGAAATTGTTTTTATGGACTATTGGGATATTATGCGCAATTGCCACTGTGTATGGCACGTATGTTTTCCTTTTTCAATTAGAATCATTTCAAAAACAGAGTCTTGTTGCTAGTTTTCCCATTTATCTTATTAATGGAATTGTCACATCTATGGTTTTTATTTACGGCTATACCTTGATGGGTGGTCGAATGGGCCAACTTAAGAAAAATAAAAAAATGGATGCTGAGTTATTAAAAATAAAATTTAGTGATGTTATTGGCTTAGAAGAAGCCAAAAGAGAAGCTCTTGAAGTTGTGAAGCTTGTCAAAGACCGTGCTTTAGTCAAAAAAATTGGTGGAAAAATTATTAGAGGTATTTTATTGCAGGGGCCTCCTGGTTGCGGGAAAACCTTATTAGCAAAAGCAATGGCTTCTGAGTGTGGCCTTCCTTTCATGGCTATTTCTGGAAGTGAATTTGTTGAAATTTTTGTTGGTGTTGGTGCTTCTCGTGTGCGCCAATTAGTAACCAAAGCCAGAGTTATGGCTGAAATTCATGGTGGATGCATTATTTTTATTGATGAGCTTGATGTGATTGGTCGGGCTCGTACTTTTAACGCATTTGGGGGCTCGGAAGAAACCAATTCTACTCAAAATGAATTGTTGGTTCAGATGGATGGAATTCAATCGACCAATGATCAAATTATATTTATTGGGGCTACGAATGCCTCTGAAAATACTTTAGATCCGGCTTTATTAAGACCAGGAAGATTTGACCGCAAATTGTACGTTGGTAAACCTCATTTGAAAGAACGTGAAGATCTTTTTAAATATTATTTAGGAAAAATTAATGCGGACCCTGCGCTGGATATCAGAAAGTTAGCGCAACGATCTGTTTATAAATCACCTGCAGAAATTGAAGCTGCCATTAAAGAAAGTGCACTTATCGCTGCTCGCGAAGGGCGAGAGGTCGTTTTATTTAAAGACCTCTCTTCCGCGTTTGAAAGAATTGATTTGGGTATTGCCCATCGATTACCCATGACCGATAAAGAAAAACAAGTTATTGCTACCCATGAAGCGGGGCATCTGGTTACCGTTTATACAGCGCATCCTGGAAAAGACGTTTTTAAGGCGACTATTTTGAATCGTGGTGGGGCTTTGGGACACGTTATGCCTATTTCTAGAGAAGAGGAGTACACACGAACCAAAACGGATCTCGTCGCAGATATAAAAGTGGCTTTGGCGGGGTTTATTTCAGAGCGGATTAAGTTTGGCGTAACGAGCACAGGGGCATCTTCTGATTTTGCTAATGCTTTGGGAATTGCTGAAGCCATGGTGTGGGAATATGGAATGGGTACTTCTGGGGTTATTGGTAATTACGGAATTCACCGAAATGGTGGAAGCATTATGCAGCTTTCCGAAGAGTTTAAGAGTAAATTGAATTCTGAAGTTCAATCTCTTTTGCGCCAGTGTGAAAAAGAAACAGAAGATTTCTTAAAATCGGAATGGCAAATGGTTGAGATATTTGCGAAACTCCTTATAGAGAAAGAGGAGTTGAATTACGACGAGATTGAAGAAGTATTTGTTCAAAATGGTAAATCTCGTTTGCCCTCTCCTAATAACTAAAAATAAACATGTCAGATCATAAAGAAGAACAAAAAGACGGGGAGAAATCCTCGGATTCCATTATTTCTGAGGGCGTTTCCCAAGAGCCTTCAGCTCTCCTTGCCACTGAAACTACCGTTAATGCGCAGTCTCCTATTCCTAGTGAAGAAAAGCCTCCCCTTCCACCGAATATCAATAACTTAAAAGAAAGTTGGATTAAGGCCAATAAAAAAATTGTTCTTATTGGTGGTTTTATTGTCGTCGCTGGTTTAATGTGGGCGATAAACCGTTTTCGTTCTTCGGGAGAGGAGATTAAAGAAGAAACATCAGGTCAAACCACTGCTCCCGATGAAATTTCAGTTAATGCTGTAGAGGCTAGAATGGGGCGGTTTCAAGATGTGATCAGCGCTGTGGGAACGATCAAAGGTGAGGCTGAGATTGAACTGCGTTTTGAAGTAGACGGAAAAATAGAAGAGTTTACGCCCAGAGACGGAGCCAAAATACGTAAAGGTCAGTTAATTGCCAGATTAAGTGACAGAGACGCTCGCCTAAAAGTTCAACGTGCGAAAATTGAACTTGAACAGACAGAGAAACTTTTTCAGGTGGGTGGGGTTTCTAAAACCAAATTAGATGAGTCTCGGCTTGATATGGAAGTAGCTCAGAGTGAGCTTGATAAAACGAGAATTTTTTCGGCGCGTGATGGTATTTTAGGTGATAGAGCCGCTGATGTAGGAGAATTTGTAAATCCTCAACGGAAAATTGGAACATTGGTCTCTATTAAAAATGTCGTTGTCGAAGTCGGTATAATTGAAAAACAAGTTGATAAGGTTTATCCAGGGCAGAAAATTTTGGTTTCAGTTGACGCTTATACAGGGAATATTTTTGAAGGGGCTGTTGAGAGTATCTCGCCTATTATTTCCGCCGACGGAAGTAAAACCTTTTCCATAAGAGCTAAAATTCCCAATCCTGATAATTTACTCCTTCCTGGAATGTTCGCAAGAAGTCGAATAATAACTTACGAAGTTGATGATGCGATATCTGTTCCAAATGATGCATTAGTGAAAACCACCGGAGGATTCCAGTTGTTTGTTATTACGCCAGAAAATACTGCTGAAGCGCGTGATGTTCAGGTCGGTTATGTTGCTTCTGAATTTACTCAAATCCAAACAGGTTTAAACCCTGGTGATGTCGTTATTGTTCAAAAACCGCCAGAGCTCAAAGCAGGTTCAAAAGTGAAAGTTATAGAAGTTCAAAAATAATAATGAAACTGAGAGCGAGATTAACTTCTTTTACGGTTTTTTTGGTTCTTCTTGTTTTGATTTTTTCAACAGCTGTTAGTGTATTCACCATCAAATACTTCCTATCTAATGAAGTTCAAATTACACAACAAACTTGGATTGGCAATTTTAAGAAAACTCTGGAGGAATCTCTCTATTCTGGTGATGATTTAGCCATTCAATCTTATGGAGAGACTTTGGAGAGAACTATTCCTGAATTGGGTTATGCTGTTTTTGTTGACCAGTCTCGGGGAGCCATTTTGCTTGGTGGGTTAGAAAGCATTCAACGGTTTAAGAAATTAAGTCCTGAATGTAAGGGGGACCCTGTCGGAAATACAAACCCACCAGTTCTTATTTCAAATATTACTTCTGAAGGAAATCATTGGCATCATTATTGTCAAAACTTAGAGCTCGTTAATTTGGTTGGCGGAAAAGTACATGGAACCATTCAGATTGGATTTAGTGTTAATGCAATTCAAATACGCCAAACTGCTCTTATTAAAAAAATTGTTACTCCTTTAATTGGGGCTATGTTGATCATTCTCCTTGTTGGGGTTTTTCTTGCTTTTATGTTTTCAAAACAATTGACACGACCTATTGCCATGTTAACCGAAGGCGCTAAGTCGATTGGTGATGGAAATCTTGAGACTCAAATCCCAGTTCATTCCAAAGATGAATTGGGGTTTCTAGCAAAAGAATTTAATCTCATGGCCAATAAACTTAAAGAACTTGATCAGTTAAAAGATGATTTTGTGTCCAGCGTTTCTCATGAATTGCGTTCTCCTTTATCAGCTATTTCTGGGTATGTTGAGTTACTCACCAGTAAACCTTTTGAAGAAATTTCTCCGGAAAAGAGAATGAAAGCTCTTTCTATTATCCAAGAAAGCACGGCTCGATTGACTCATTTTATTAATGATATTTTAGATTTAGCTAAAATTAAATCAGGTCATACTGAGCTTCGTCAGGAAGCAATAAATCTTAACGAGACGGCCGAAGATGTGATTGCTCTTTTACATCCTCTTTTTGAAAAAAAGAATGTTCAATCAGGAATTAGTATCCCCCATGATTTACCGGAAGCCTATGTTGATGATGAAAAACTACGTCAGATCTTGGTGAATCTTATTTCAAATGCCTTGAAATTTACACCATCCGGGGGCAAAATCATAATTAGAGCGAAAAATCAGGGTGGTTGTATTCAAATGTCAGTTGAGGACACTGGAATTGGAATTTCTGATGACGCTAAGAGCTCAATTTTCGATCGTTTTAAACAAGCGAAGGGATCAAACCAGGTTTCTGGTCAAAAAGGCTCAGGCTTAGGGCTTGCGATTGTGAAAGGTTATGTGGAAGCTCATGGCGGAGAAATTTGGGTGGATTCTGAGGTTGGAAAAGGAACGGCAATTAATTTTACATTGGCGTTTGCGCCGGTATCTAAATGAAATTTTTTACCTGTCAGCTGGCAGGCAAATCGAGGATCTAGATTTCTGATAAAGAAATTTAGAGACGGCGGATAAGAGAGGAAATAATATGCCTAAAAAAAGAATACTAATCGTTGATGATGAACCTCAAATTTGTCAGCTCATAAAAGACGTTCTTGAGGAAAATGCATTTACCGCAACGATGGCTCACACAACTGATGAAGCATTTCAGAAATTAAAAGTGACCATTCCTGATCTTATTTTATTGGACGTTCGTCTTCCTACTATTGGAGGCTTAGAGTTTTGTCGAACTATTAAACAAGACGTTAAAACGCGTGCTCTTCCTGTTATCATGTTAACTGTTCAAGATACTGAAACCGATAAGGTTATTGGTTTGGAAGTTGGCGCCGATGATTATCTCACAAAACCATTTGGAAATCGTGAATTATTGGCACGTATTAAAGCCGTTTTTAGGCGAATTGAAATAGGAAAGTCTGACGAATCTTCTACTATTAAAATCGGTCCGATGGAAATTGATTTGGATATGCATGAAGTGAAATATAAAGGTAAAGATGTTTTGCTGACGCCTAAAGAATTTGAACTTCTCGTCGCACTAGCGAAAAATAAAAATAAGGCCCTTCGCCGTGAAGCCCTCATGTCTACTGTGTGGGGTTATGATTATCCTGGAACATTAGGAACAATAGATGTTCATATCCGACATTTAAGGAAAAAATTAGGCGACGCTGGTCGATATATCAAAACCTTAATTGGCGTTGGTTATCGCATGGACGATAAGCTTTAAAAGTATTATGGGTATCTCAGATGGCCCAGCCTGCTAAAGTTTCTCTCGAACTTCTTAACGAAGAATCCAATAATAAAAATAATCGAATTCTCATTATTGATGATGAAGAGCAATCTCGTTTATTGTGTAAACGATTTTTAGAAGAAGAAGGGTATCTTATTGAAGTATGTGGAGAAGGAAAAAAAGCTGTTGAACTTTTGACTAGGCATGTTTTTGATTTGGTCTTGGCCGACTTAGCGATGCCCGATATGAATGGGGTTGAGTTGGTTAAACATGTGAAATACCATCATCCTCAAACCAACGTCATTATTATGACGGCCTTTGGCTCAATCACTTCTGCTGTGGAATCAATGAAATCAGGTGCCTATGACTATATCACCAAACCCTTTCCACGAGATATATTGCGGGCAACAGTTAAAAGATGCCTGGAAAGTCATAATCTCAAACGTGAAATTTCGAAAATGCAGATGGAATTAATTAAAAAAGATCGCTTGGCTGCTGTGGGCGCTATGGCTGGTGCCATTGCACATCGGATGCGAAACCCCTTAAATATCATTCAGATGTGTGCTCAGTATCTACAAGGGCAATTAGGTGGGAACCAAGAGCATCAGGAAATTTTACAAGCGGTCGAAGAAAAAGTGAAAGTATTAGAACAATTAACGAGAGATTTTGTCGAGTATTCAAGAGCTTCTCGAATTAAAAAAACACCTGAGCATATGGAAAAGTTGTCTGATGAAGTTATTCAGGAGTGTGAACCACGTTGCAAAATTCAAGGCGTTGAGGTTATTCGACGATATCAAAATGATTTACCTGTTGTTATGGTTGATGCCGATCTTATTCGCGAAGTTTTCACGAATATTATCTCGAATGCGTTGGAAGCAATGAAAGGAGAAGGAAAAATTATTATTTCTATTGGTCTTGATAGAAGTATTAATTTTATTTTAATTGCAATTTCTAATTCGGGAAGTGTTCTCCCAAAAGAGTTACAAGAAAAAATATTCGAGCCTTTTTTTACAACCAAAGAGACGGGAATGGGTTTGGGTTTGGCCATTGTAAAACAAGTCGTGGACGGTCATGGGGGGAAAATTCAGGTTTCAGGTGATACCAATACCAACTCAACAACTTTTAGATTTATTATTCCGTTAAAAGAAACAGGAGAATCCAAAATTGCCAAGTAAGGGAAAAGTTTTAGTTATCGACGATGAACCTCAAGTTGGAATGATATTTACTAAGGTTTTAGAATCCGCAGGCTATGACGTCGTTGCCGTTTCGACGGGAGAAGAGGGTTTGCGTCGGATGGATTCAAAACCGCAGGTGATTTTTTTAGATATTAAATTACCCGGAATTGATGGCGTAGAAACATTACGTCGAATACGAAAACAGGTGCCAGATATTCCTGTTGTCATGATGACAGCACACCAGACGGTTGATACTGCTGTGGCCAGCATGCGTTTGGGCGCAATGGACTACCTCATTAAACCTCTTGATACCAGTCGAATCAAAGAAGTGGTAAAACACGCTTTTTTGTTGGCCAATTCTCCGATGAATTCAACTCCCGATGTGGTGATTTCTCCTGGTGAAATGGTAGGGAAAAGTGAAGCTTTTATTGAATGTCAGAGATTGATTAATAAAGTGGCTCCTACGGATTTAACTGTTCTTCTTTTAGGCGAATCCGGAACTGGAAAAGAATTAACCGCTCACGCTATTCATATGGCATCCAAACGAAGTGGGAAAGCTTTTGTGCCGGTTGATTGCGCTGCTTTACCCGAAACTTTAATGGAATCTGAACTATTTGGATATGAAAAAGGAGCTTTTACGGGAGCAGAAGAATCTAGGCCCGGTCGTTTCGAAATGGCCAACGATGGAACTTTGTTCTTAGATGAAATTGGGAATTTGTCTTTATCAGTGCAAGCTAAGTTATTGCGTGTTCTTCAGGATCCATCATTTGTGAGATTGGGGGGAAGAAAACAAGTACGAGTTAACGTTCGTGTTATTGCTGCGACCAATAAGGATTTAGAGGTGGCCTCAGCACAAGGAGAGTTTAGAGAAGATTTGTTTCATCGAATTAAAGTTTTTACCGTTGAATTGGTCCCTCTTCGCAATAGATTGGGAGATGTTCCCACTTTAGTTGAGTATTATTTAAAAAAATATTCCCAAGAAATGGACGTGCCGCTCAAAAAAATATCTCCAAAAGTAATGGATATTTTTAATCATTATCGTTGGCCTGGAAATATTCGAGAGTTATCTAATGCGTTACGAAGTGCCGTGGTTTTAGCTGATGATGTGATAACTGAGGAACATATTCCAACCAGCATTCGATATTCACAGTCTTCTGGTTTGGTTAAGGCAACAGTCTCTAAAACTGGTGACGCTGGTCTCAAGGATATAATGAAAAAAGTTGAGCGTGAGCATATTTTAGGTATATTAAAAAAGGCAAATGGGGATAAATCGCTGGCGGCTAAGGTTTTGGGCATTGACTTAAAAACCTTGAATTCTAAAATTAAAGAACATCGAATTGAGTTTTAAATCAATTTGAAGCGTGAGTGTGACAAAAATCACATCGAAAAATCGCCTTTTTCTCTTCAGATAAAAATCTTCAGAAATTCCTAGAAAACACTGGTTTTTAGCAGGTTTTAACCTAACCTTAATGAGACCTTAATCTGACACTGTTACGATTCTGTTACAACTATGGTGACTTTAAACACGCTCGATCAAAAACTTTTTGGATGGCCGGGGAAAATTATTCCGCGGTTATTTTCATTTGTAATTTTTTCTGCTTTATTTATTCTTATTTCCCTTCCTTTAAGCGCGGTTGATCGTATTTGGACAGGTCTTGGGAGCAATAATAATTTTTCAACAGCTGAAAATTGGAGTGGAACCGCTGTTCCTGGTGCCTCTGACCGAGCTATTTTCGATGGAACCTCTAATAAACCATGTAATATTAATACTGATGTTACCCTTGATACCATTCAAACAACACTAACCTCTACTGCCACAATTACCCTTAACAGTGCTAGATTTTTAACGACTACGGTTCTTGATTTTCAGGGAGGAAGTTTCTCCGCTGTAGGGACGAACAATCAAATTATTGTTAATAGTACTTTTAGTAAAGCTTCAGGTTTTTCTTTTAATGCGGGGAGTTGCACTGTTGATTTGGATGGATCGAATATCTATATGTTAGGGTCAACGACTTTTTATCGTTTGATTGCAGATCATGTCGGCGCGACCGTTAAATTTGATGTTAATGAAACGGTTACCGTTTTAAATTCTCTTACCCTGCGAGATGGCGTATTCACTTCTTTAGTTGATGGTAGTCATTGGAAATTAAATTTTTTAGGAACTACTTTAATATTACAAGGAGCTCAGATTAAAGATTCTGACGCGTCTCTTGGACAAACAATCATTGCAGATGCGTCAAATACAAATTTAGGTAATAATATTAATTGGATTTTCCTCGCAGACGAGCCTCAAGCAGTTGGAAATTTACAAGTGTTCAAAGAAGCTCAAATTGGAGTCACTTGGAATAGTCCCCCTGGTGGAGCGCTTCAATATGAAATTCGTGCTGCGACTTACCCGATTAATAATGGAAATTTAACTTCTGTTTCGCTTGTTTTTAATATTGCTTCCTCGGTTTCAATATCAACTCAAAGTCTGGCTTTTTCAGTTGGAAATCTTTTGTTTGACACGGATCATTTCATCTCAATAAGAGCCAAAAGAGCAGGTGCTTTTGGAGTTGCTAGTTTCGCCGGGCCTGTTCAATCTGGTAGATATTGGAAGCAGGCCGTGGGCCTACCTCAAGATATGGTTAAGCCCATGATTAAGTTGGGTGATTATAATTTAGATGGATATCTTGATGTTGCTGTTGTTGGGCAAGTGGGTACATCATCCAAGCTCAGGGTGTTTAGATGGGATTCGACAAATAAAACTTATGTTGGCGTCATTAATGAGCTTATGTTTGGCAATGATCCCTTGGTTGAGTGGATTGATGTGGATTCAGATGGGGATCTTGACCTTCTTTATTCAGATAGCGTAGATACGAATTTTTTAAGAAATGATTCTGGTGTTTTAACCCAGGCATCGATGGGGAATATTTCCGCTTTTGCAAAGGGCGTTTTGGCTTCTGGTGATATTGATAATGACGGTGATGTTGATATTGTTATTTCTGCGCAAAGAACCGTAAATGATACTCCTGATATCCGTTTTTTAATTAATGAGAATCGCGTTCTTAATATGAGTCAGGAGGTTATAGAAAATAGCGCCATCACCAAAGGTTCATTGGCTTTAGGTGATGTGGATTGGGATGGGAAATTAGATATTTTGATTAGCGGTGAATGGTCGGGAACGCGAAAATTAATGATTTACCGAAATGATTCCAAATTGAAGTTTACGCAAATTTTAAATGCAACAGGTTTATCTAAGTCAGGCGTAGCGTGGACTGATTATGACGCAGATGGAGATTTAGACTTCGCTACCATGGGAGAGTTGGCCACACTTCAAAAAACGGTACGCGTGTTTCGAAATGATTCGGGCTCATTTAACCAGTCTTTTAGTTTTCTACCGAGAATTGATTCAGGTGGAGACGCTCCCGGTTCGATTGCTTGGGCAGATGTTGATAACGATGGCGATTCTGATTTAATTGTTATGGGGAGTGATGGAACTCAGGCTCGTTTCGTTATTTATATGAACTCAAACCCAGCAGATCCTTCTACCTGGTCAACGATAACTGAGCCTATTGCCACAAATAAAGGTCTGCAAATGGGGTCCATTGTAGTGGGCGATATTGATGGCGACGGGCCTGGTCAAAGTGGAGATGTAGACTTTATTTTAGGCGGAAGTGATTCTGGTGGGCCAAAAATGTTCCTACTAGAAAATCTTTATTACTCTACTTATTCTTTAACAAATCCCAATGATCGACCGGGAATCCCCCAAACACTTCTTGAAAGCCATTTCTTAGATGACGTTACATTAACTTGGGACTCTGCCACTGATTCCGAAACGCCCTCTAACGCGCTTTCTTACCAAATTCAAGTTGCTTCACATAATTTCATTACTAATTCTTATGCGCTTTCCGGTGTCCATGGGACTCCTCTTTTAGGCAATTATTTTAACAACAGAATTTCTAGGTTGCAGTTGGGCACTAAAGTAAGGCTTATTGATGACGCAACATATTATTGGCGGGTTAAAGCTATAGATAATGGAAATGCGCAGGGTTTTTATGTGCAGGCTTCATCATCATTTTATGTTGCTGCTGTACCGCCCGCGCCTATTACTGATTTAGAGGCACTGACAGGGGCTCAAGTTACCTTAACTTGGTCGGCCCCTGCTGCACATCCAAACGGAGAGGGAATTATTTCTGGTTATGAAATTTATTATTCCTCGGCGGTTAATCCAAATCCAGCGCAACTCGATCCTCCCATCTGGAACAGGTATCTGGCTTCAATAACACCACTTGCTCCAGGAGGAAAACAACAGCTCACGATGACAGGTCTTACTCCGTTTTTAAATTATTGGTTTGCGGTTAGATCGTTTAATAAAAAAACGTTTTCTGTTAATGCCGCTACAGCGACTGCTAAAGCGGGTCATTTTTTAGATCTTTCATCAAAAATATCGACGTCATTGGGTTTTTCTAGAGGAAATATTGCGTGGGCTGATTTAGATATTGATGGTGATTTGGATTTTGTGGTTTGCGGTAGCACAGGCTCTGGAGTTGTTTCTGCTGTTTATACTTATAATGGATCTCAATTTATTTCCGCGCAAAATTTAAACGAAAAATTAGACAACTGTAATTTAAGTTTGGGTGATTATGATAATGATGGATGGGTTGATTTGGGTATTCGAGGTCAACTTGCGGGGGGAGGTGCTTCTGGTTCTCGAATTTATATATATAAGAATAGAGCCAATAGTCAAACTCCGACAAATATATTTAATCCACCAAGCGACTCCATTGTTATTGATCCTTCTTTAAATGTGGGCTTATTTGGTCAAGTTCAATGGGCTGATTTTGATTCCAATGGAACTCAAGACTTAACTTTTATTGGGGCTAGTGGCGGTCTTTACGCTTTCACTTATAATTCATTGTTGTCTCGGTTTGAAAGTATTCGTATTTCAACTCAAGGTGCAGCTACAACTGGTGGTTCTTTGGCCTGGGCGGATATAGATTCTGATGGCGACCTAGACGTTGCTTTTGCTGTGCGAGACGAATCCGCTATTTTAAGGAACCAAGGAAATGGCGTGTTTACTCGAAGATGGACGGGCATCGGCGTTGAAGGCTCACAGCTGGCCTGGGGCGATTATAACAATGACGGTTTTTTAGATTTAGCACGAACCGGACAAACAACGTCCAATACTCAGATTTTTCAAATTCAAGTTGGGAATTCCAATTTAGATTACAACGCGCAGGTTATTAATCTTTCAACAGGAATTCATACGGGCAATCGATTGCCAGGAATGTTGGCTTGGGCCGATTTAAATAATGATGGTTATCCAGAACTCATGGGGACGGGGGCCAGAGGCTCATTAGAGTCGAAAAAATTTCTCGTTTTTTCTAATAAACATGCAACCACGCCTGATAGTTTTGAATTAGAAGAATTCCCTTTTGGAAAGGATTTTGGCTTTCAGCAAGGGGGACTTGCTTTAGGTGACTATAATAACGATGGAG
The DNA here is from genome assembly GCA_046153645.1 of Elusimicrobiota bacterium. Classification (GTDB taxonomy): domain Bacteria; phylum Elusimicrobiota; class Elusimicrobia; order F11; family F11; genus JBJXGI01. Next base: position 16,471 of record JBJXGI010000086.1, read on the forward strand.
ATGTCGATGTTATTGTTTCAGGTTTACTCTCCCAGCCTGGAGGCGGAGAAGTTCCTACTATTTCACTTCTCGAAAACTTAGAAAACAATCAAGGGGGAAATGCCCCCATACTTCCCGGGGCGCCGAGTAATCTTTCTGCAAGTGTAAGCACCACAACAGGGCTGGCAACTCTTAGTTGGGACGGCCCATCTTACAGCGCTTCTTTAAGAAAGGGATTGTATTACAATGTTTTTGTCAAAGACCGTGATTCCAATCAGGTCTATATTTCTAGTGCTTATGCTTCTCCTTTATTAGGTAATAATTTGCTTCATTCAACAGGAGTGGTGAAATTATCTGTTTCTTTGCCTGATTCGAAATCTTATTCCTTCCGAGTTCAATCTATTAATTCAGCTTTGATGAAAGGGCCTTTTTCAGGATTTGTTAATTTTTCCGTTCCTGCGATTCCGCCGGCTGTTATTACTGATTTAGCTGGTTTAGAGGGTTCTCAGGTTCGTCTTCATTGGACTGCTCCTGGCGAAGATGGTTCTGTGGGAACACCCACTCGCTACCGAATTTATTATGCGACAAATAGTTTTACAACGGGTCTTGAACCCGGTGTTTCGGTGTACACCATTGAAGGAATTTCTGCAAACCCACCACTCAAAAAAGCAGGAGAACAAGAATCTCGTGATATTCCTATCCTGGTTCCTAATCTTTCATATTTTTTCAGAGTGGCAGCAGAAGATCGAAATGGCGCGCGCGCCCCTTTAAGTGGTTCAGTCAATGTGGTTGCAACATATTTTGAAAAAGTCCCATTTGAAAGTTTTTCTGGTTTATCTGAATCTTCATTAGTTGTCGGAAATACAACAGTTGGCCAAGATTCTTATTTGGATATGGCCATGATGGGTGGAGACTCGACTACGTCTAGAGTATTAAGAGTGTTGGTGGGACAAGGGGCGGGAGATTTTAATCAGGTTACTATTGCCAATGAAGGGTTGAAAGATGGCGCGCTTGCTCTTGTTGATATCGACCGCGATAATGATTTAGATTTTATTGCCTCCGGATTTAATTCTGCAAATACGCCTGTCACAAAAGTGTTTTTAAACAACAATAATTCTTACAGTGTCTTAGGGGCTACTTTACCAGCCATGACAAAAGGTTCATTTGCCATTGCCGATATCGATGGAGATGGAGATCTTGATATTGTGGCTGTTGGCAGTGGGTTATCTGGGATTCAAATGTTTGAAAATAGATCAAATGATTTGGTGTTTAGTTTGCTTCCTCGAACGCTTTATAATGTTTCATTCTCATCCGGAGCTGCTATAACAACTGCTGATATAGATAGAGATGGGGATATTGACTTAGCGGTGAGCGGTTTTGATGGATTAAAAAACAGATTCATCCTTTTAAAACAAAACGCCGGTGTTTTTTCTGTTTTCAAAGAACCATTAGGAAGTGTTGATGGCTATAGAAATGGATCCTTGGCATTTGCCGATTTTAATTTAGATGGAAGATGGGATATTGTTGCTTCAGGTGAACGCCAAACTGGGAGTGAATTGGTCATTTATGAAGGGCCCATCAATCCTAGTGACCCTTATATTGTTCACTCCGCTAACCAACCGATGTCTTCGGCTGCTGGTGGTTCAAATTCATTGGTTGTTGGTGATATCAATAATGATGGATACACTGATTTTGCTGTTGTTGGAAGTAGCGGTAATTTGGCCAATGCAGAGAGACTATTTGTCTATATAAATAATCAAAGTCTTCCTACCGGAGCGCTCAATTGGTCCCGCCAGCAACCGCTGGGAACAAACACTGGTCTTACTAAAGGTTCGTTGGCATTTGGGGATTTTGATAACGACCGCGATCTCGATTTGGTTGTCACGGGGCAAGTATCAACATCACGAATGATTTATTATTTTAATAATCGACAAGGTGAAGCAGGGCTTCCTATTAATGCCTCTCCTTCAAAGCCAGCACTTAATTTCATTCGCGATTCTCAAAGTAATCTCGTTACTTTTGATTGGACTCATCCAGGTTCAGAAAATGATCGTATTGCTTATACCTATGATTTAGCAGTTGATTACCGCCGAAATGGAACGGGACCAACTTATCATTTGGTTACAGGACAACAACACTCGCCTCTGCATGGAAATGTTCCTACCATAGGTCTTGTTTCTTCAAGTCGAACACTGAGTTTATTTGATAACGCAACGTTCTATGTAAAGATTCGGGCTGTTGATACAGGGTTCCAAGTAAGTCCCTGGTCAGACCAAATTACAATAGATATTGGAAATATCCCTCCTGGCCCTATTACAGATTTTGTTGCAAGCAAATCAGGAAAAATTGAATTAACCTGGACGGCTCCCGGAGGTGATGGAAATCAAGGTCAATTACAGTCTTATGAAATTCGATGGACGACGGAAGCTATTAATTCAGGGAATTTTTCCTCAGCAAACCTATTAAGCGGCATTCCAGCACCAAAACCTGTTGGCAGTGCGGAGAGTTTAATGGCTTCCAATGGTTTTAAAGTTGGGACGACATATTATTTCGGAATTAAAGGTTACGATGATGCTGGAAATCCAACGCCTTTGGTTACTTCCTCAGCAGTTGCAGGAAACTTTTCACTTGCGCAGACACTCACAGGATTGGGAGATAGTGCTATTGCCGCGGCTGATTATAATAATGATGGGCACCATGATTTGGTTTTAGCAGGAGAGGATAATTTACAGGGTTGGTTAAATTCAGGTTCTGGCGCTTTTAGTGCTGATGCTCAAATAAACCTTTCAGGTTTCACCTTTGCTTCAATTGCAGCTCTCAATTATAACAATGATGGAAATATTGATTTTCTTGTTTCCGGAACTCAGGCGGGAGCGAAAAAAGTTTTCTTATATAAAAATCAACGTCCCCTAACACCAGTATTAATTCCAGATGCGCATTTTAATATGACTGGTTTTGATGAAGGGTCTATTGCTTGGGGCGATTTTGATCGCGATGGTGATTACGATGCTGCTGTTGCAGGAAAAGGATTAGACGGAATTTACATTTATAAAAATAATTATAGAGAGAATCCACTCATCCCATTTATTGCTGAAAAAATTGATGACATGGTTTTGTCAAATGGCGCTTCACTGGCATGGGCAGACGCAAATAATGATGGAGTTCTCGATTTGGCTGTGGCAGGACAAGATAGTGGTGGGTTTCCTCACTTCTGGATTTTTACTGGTAAAGCTATTGGTGGCTTTAATCCTCCTTATTTCATGATTCAAACGAGCGGAGCTGAAACAGATGGCTATGCGGAAGCTGCTCTTTCTTGGGCCGATTTTAATGGCGATGGGAAGTTGGATATTGCTATTACAGGTTATCGAAGAAATGGTCGTGATTCGCGCGTGTTCTTCAATCAAACTTCCGGTGCAAATTTAAGTTTTACCAATACTTCCCTTCCTGGCGCGGGCCTTTCTTCTGGCCGAAAAACTCAAGGTGCTTTAGTTGTCGCAGATCTTAATAATGATGGAAAATTTGATATCGCTCTTTCTGGAACTGACGGAACACGTACAAGGTTCTTCACTTACCTTAACCAGTCTGGGTCTTGGGAATTGGTTGAACCTTTAGGTAAAAATAAGGGTTTAGATAAATCAGCTCTGAGTACCGCTGATTTCGACAAAGATGGTGATGTCGATTTGGTTTTATCTGGTTTTATGGGTGCAGTAAAACGAGTTTATGTTTTCTTAAATAAAGCAGCAGACGATTCTGGTTTTGGAGGTGCTAATTCACCACCCAATGCACCGTCTTCATTAACAGCGGGAATAAGTGGAAACCAAATTTCAATAAATTGGCCTGCCACCAGCGATCCTGCCTCTGGTGGTCCCACTCCGAGTAACGCGTTAAATTATGATTTAGAAGTGTTAGTCAAACCCATTGGAAATATTTCTTATGACGTTTACCAAAGTTCGTATTTAGGAGCTCCTCTCCTTGGCAGTATTTCACCTACGCGTGGCGCTAATTTCTCTTATTCTCTTTCTGCCAGAGACAACGCTGATTATCAGATTCGTTTGCGTGCTGTGGATGCGGGGTTAACGCCTGGTCCCTGGTCAAGCGTACTTTCAACTTCTGTTCCTGCGATTCCACCAGATGCTATTTCAAATTTGGTTGCAACCCAAGGGTCTCAAATTAATTTGACTTGGACAGCCACAGGAGCTGATGGCAGCTTTGGCCAGGCCAGTGGTTATGACTTAAGATATTGGATTTCGGGTCAAAGTTATTCAGATCCGTTGGCCGTTTTGGTTGGATTGCCATCGCCCAAACCGTCTGGTCAAATAGAAACAGCTGTTGTTAGTGGGCTTGTTCCTGGAACTTCATACTTCTTTGGTATTCGTGCCTTTGATAACGCTTCTCAATTTTCTCCCGTTTCAAATATTGTGAATGCCACCGCAGGACTCTTTGAAGGATTTGCTGATTTAAGTGGACTTAAACAAGGCGGAGTATCTATCGGAAGCCTTTTCCCTGGAGAAAAGAATTTTATTGTGATGGGATCGAGCCAAGACGCTTCAGGTCAGGCGGTTTTGTATTCATACGCGTCAAACCAAGTGACGTTAAAACAAAATTTAAATAAAGAATTTTTGTCAGGGGTTCCTAGTTTTACTGATTTTGATGATGATGGTAAGTTGGATTTAGTTATTGGCGGACAGGTGAAATTTTTCTCAAGTTCTCTTCCTAAAACCGTTTTCTTTAAAAATAATGGGACCGCTTTGGTTGAACAGCCGGGGATGGAATTATCTTTAGAGCCCAATTCTATTTCTTGGTCTGATTTCGATAATGATGGAGATTTGGATTTATTAATTGGAGGTCAAACCTCTGGTTCATCACGTGTTTCACGCGTCTATGAAAATAGAAGTGGAGCTTTTGTTCAAGTATGGGAAAAGTCAACAGGTGGAACAGCTGCCTGGGTTGATGTTGATCAAGATGGTTGGGTTGATGTTCTTTTGTCAGGCAAAGGTTTTTTTGCTAATTCCTCTCAAACGGCTGTTTATAAAAATATTTTTGTTTCTTCACCAACAGTTTATTTCCAAGATCCTTCTGGTGCAAATATCATCAGTACAACACTTCAAGGGAATATTTCAGTGGGGGATATTAATTTCGATGGGAGAATGGATTTCGCCCTCGGTGGAAGAGACGAATTAGCTGAAGTGAAAGTGTTTCGTCTAAGCGCTAATGGTTTGTACGATACAACACCCCTTTCAACTGGCATTTCACTTAGTTCTTCCACCTTTGTGTGGGGTGATGTTGATCATGATGGAAAAATGGATTTACTCGCTTCAGGTTACGATTCATCTTCTCAACCAAGATTTCTTCTTTTCTTTAATCAGGCGGGAACCTTATCTGCGCCGATTGAACCCTTGGCTCCTTTGTCTTTTGCTAATGGGTTAGCTCTCGGTGATTTGGATAATGATAAAGATTTAGATTTGGTTTTGTCAGGTAACAGAGGTTCTCAAGGTTACGTGCGAGTTTTGAAAAATGTCGTAAATCGAAATGCCAGTCAAAACAATAATGAACCTGCTCAAGTTGTCGGGCAACCAGAAGTTCTAACTGGTTCCCAATTGACGATTAACTGGAATGCTCCAGCTGATGATAAAACACCAGGATCCGCATTGCTTTATGAACTTCGTATTGCCACTGATCCTGTTGCTTCAGCTACAAAATATGTTCGAAGTCCTTTCCCAGCCTCTCCTTTTATGGGACATGTCAGCACCACCAGTATTAAATTAACAGTTCGAGATGCAGTTACTTATTACTGGTCTATTCGAGCCATTGACGCAGCTCTTCTTCCAGGTTCATGGAGTGCGCAACAACAACGTTTTATTGGTGGAATTGCCCCCGCACAGATTGTTGATTTCAAAGCAGAAATTGGTATGCAAGTAAAACTAACTTGGACGGCCCCAGGCGCAGATGGCAATCAGGGGACTGCGTCTTCTTATGTGATTCGATATAGAGAAACTTCTGATCCCTCAAATCCACCAACATTCCCTACTGACCCTTCTTGGAAAGTTGTGACTTCTCCAACCCCTAAAATTGCGGGTACAAAAGAAGAATGGGTTGTTTCAGGTTTAATCCCTGGTTCAAAATATCAATTTGGAATTTATGCCGTTGATGATGCTGGCTTAACAGGAGCTGTTGCATTTTCTAGTACCGCAACGGCCTCTCATTTTGGAATCCAATTTTCTCCTTTTGGAAATGATTTTGGAATTGAGCGTGGTGATGTTGCATGGGGAGATATGGATGCCGATGGGAAAATGGACTTTATTGTCACTGGTGCCAGTAACACAACAAAAATAACACAAATGTATAGACAAACCATAAATGGATTTGAATTATTTAGCAATCCTATTGCACCCACCAATTTTTTAGAGCTTGATTCAGGCTCACTTGCCATTGGCGATTTAGATAATAGTGATTTGTATCTTGATTTTGCTGTGACTGGTCGAGATGCAAGTGGCGCTGAGCAACTAAAAATTTATCGTCAAATTCGTTTGCTTGAGTTTAATGAACAGACATTACCTTACGGTGTATCAGATTCTTCATTGGCTTTCGGTGATGTAGATGGAGATGGCGATCAAGACTTAGCCATCATGGGAACTCATAATTTTGGGTCTTCTTATCGATTATTAGTTTTAAAAAATAGGGGTGTGGCTTTAGGTTTAGCTTACGATAGTAATTGGGATTTAAGTACAAGCTCTGGGTGTTCTCAAGGACAGATCCAATTTGTTGATATTAATAATGATGCCAAATTGGATCTAGTGGTTTTAGGAAGAAGAAATTCTGATTCATTTTTGAAAGTTTGGCTTAATACCGGAAATCCAATCCAACCTTACAACAGTGCCCTGAATATTGATACCGCTAATTTTTCCTTTGGAAGTTTAGCCGCCGCTGATTATGATAATGATGGTGATATCGATTTGATTTCAAATATTTCAGGCCAACCAAGAATTTATCGCAATCAACTTAAAGAAACAGGAAATTTGGTTTTTACAACTCTCAATTTAGGTTTACCGGGTCTTCGTTCCGGCCGTGTGGCTTGGGCAGATGTTAATTCTGATGGATTCCTTGATTTAATTTATAACGGTACCACCGGTTCTGTTCGAAGAATGTTGGTTGTTCCTCAATCTATCGCTTCAGGAGCGGGGGGACAACAAAGTGTGGGGTTTGATTCTTCTAAAGCTCAAGATCTCTTCGGTGCACAAAATGGAATTGAGAACGCTTCTTTAGCGATGGCTGATTATGATCTTGATGGTGATCCTGATTTATTATTAATCGGGAGAAACAGTTCACTTCCTACCACAAGGAAATTCCTTTTATTGAAAAACTTTGATATTGATCCCATCCGTCCTGGTCGATCGAATCCTATCCCCAGTGTGCCGCAATCTTCAGGCGTCACATTTCAATATGATGGAAATCAACTGAATGTTCGATGGAATCCATCAACAGATGTGAATGCTGAGACAAATTCATTAACGAACTCACTTTATTATGCGGTACAAATTAAATCTTTTAATGAAAGCGCTACTTTTGTTTCCGGTTCTTATGGCACACCTATGTTGGGTTCATTTATTCGTCCTCCTCTTATAGGGGGGAAATTACAATATTCCATTTCAGGTCTTCCCGGGTCTGGCGGCAGCTACAAAGTTTTCTTAAAAAGCATAGATTCAAGTTTACAACCCGGCAACTGGTCCAGTGCCGCTCCTGTTACTTTGGAGGAAGTGAGTCGTCCTCTTAATGTTGTGGGAACTCCCAATAGTTATAGTCAAATTACTTGGTCTTGGGATCCGCCACTTCAGGCTTCTGGTTTATTGGGTTATAGAGTTGTAACGACTTCTGGTGTGGCTGTTTCTCCAAATCTTCCTATTAGTTCAACTTCATGGCAAGAGTCAGGTTTGTTATCAAATACGCTTTATCAAAGACGAGTAGAAGCTTTCAACCTTGTGATGACATCGGCTTCCGTTATTGCCTCTACCAGGACTTTGGTGAGAACTTTTGATGGTGTTCCCAATGCGCCTATTAATTTTTCTGCCATACTTTTATCAAACACCACGGATTATCAATTTATCAGACTGAATTGGGAAGACACAAGTCCAACGGTTTCGCCCAATGATTTTCAAGCAGAAGGGTATATTGTAGAGCGATCGACTCTCCTTGCCGGGCCTTATAGCCAAATCGCCAGTGTTGTTCCAGCTACAACAACTTATTTAGATCAAGGATTAATGCCGAATACCTCCTATTATTACAGAGTATTTGGTTTTAATGCAGTTGGTTTAAGTTCATCTTCTTTGGTGGCGGTAAGAATGACTCGCTCGCAAAAACCAGTGAATCCTGTTTTCTTCTCCGCTCATTCCAGCTCTATAACAGTTAATTGGTTAACAGATCATCCTGTGGGAAGCCGATTCGAATTACACATGGCGACTTCTTCAGATTTCTCAGGAATTATTTATTCTTCTATTAATGTGAAAGCACTTTCACAGCAATCAATGATTGGGGTTGTCACCTCGCTCCCTTCATTAACAACTTTTTATGCTCGAGTTAGATCGCTCTCGGACGCAATCGATTTGCCGCCTTCCGCAACTGATTTTGTTAATGTCCCGGGTTTCAGTGTTACCTTGGCGCCCGTTATTAATTTATCAAAACCAGTTATTAATCAAGTAAGGCATCTACCCAATCCCATAGATTATTCAAAGTTAGAAATTCTTTGGAGTACAGTTTCATTGGCGCAAACATATTTATTAGAGAGAAGTTTATCTCCTAATATTGGTTATATTTCAATTGCCACCTTGAATGACCCCACGACCTATTATGTTGACCCTGGTGTTTTAATTGCAGATAGTTCTTATTATTACCGTTTAACAGCTCAGGCAGGGAATAACGTTTCTCCTAAATCTGATGTGAAAGCTCTTCGCACCAAATCAGCTCCTGTTTTATCTTGGGCTCCATTTAGCGTTTTTCAATCAAGCATGATTGTTCAATGGTCAGCGCCCAATAATCCAGCGACTGTTCGATACGATCTCATTCGTTCAACCAATAATTTCCAGACTGTTCAAAGCACCACATTGGCGAGTTCAACTTCTTCTATCCAAGGGGGAATTTTCTCCTCTCCACTTGTTCCCAATACAACCTATTATTTTAATGTGAGGTCTTCAAACCGAGATAATATCGTCTCATCTAATTTCTTGGATGTTCCCGTTATCTCAAGTGTCACTTTAGCGGCTCAACCAAATGCGGGCAATTACACAAATGTTGGAGCAGATTATTTGACTGCAAATTGGACAAGTATTAATCCTAATAACACTTTATTCATCGTCCAAATTTCCTCTGATTCAAATTTCCTTCAAAACGTTATTGAACTTAATACCCAATCCAATAGCGCGATTTTCTCATCATTAGAGTTCGATACAGATTATTTTGGCCGGGTCAGAGCCATAAATCATTCTGGAATTCCGACTCAATGGAGGTTACTGGGAAGTACGAGAACACTTCCGAGCGGGGCGCAACTTCCTCGTCCAACTAATTTAGTTTTAACAGTTCTATCATCTGAAACCATTCGTTTAAATTGGTTAGATAATTCATCGAATGAAAGCGCTTTTGCTGTTGATAGAAGTGCTGATGGAACCAATTGGATCACCATCTCAACAAGTATTCCTTTAAATACAACAACCTATGACAATACGCAGCTTAATCCCAATTCAACTTATTATTATCGTGTCCGAGCGATAAATCCTCCTTTTACTTCGCTTCCTTCTGATCCAGCAGTGGCTGTTACGTTGGCTGATAATCCTAGGGCATCAGTTGTTCCTTTTATTGTTTATGAGACCAGCATGACTGTCAATTGGTTGGCGGCCAATAATCCTTTTAACACCAATTATGAAGTGAGATGGTCATCCGCCGGTAATTTCTCTTCTCAAAATGTGGGCGCCACTTTAGCTGCTTCGCTCACTGGTCTTTTGGTCAACACAACCTATCAGGTAGATGTCAGAGCACTTAATTTCGCAAATCCTAGTGTTCCCACAAATTGGGTTAATTTGGGATCACGTGCAACCCGAGCTGTGAACGTTAGCTCTATTAGTATTTCACCTGTTTACATTTCGAGTGTGGTTGTTAATTATAATGTGGGAAGTAATCCCGCCGGAACTCGTTTCGAAATAAATGCTTCAACTGAAATTACTTTTACGCAGATTGCGACCTATCATACAACCAACGACATTAATTCAACGATTGTTTCCGGTTTAGCGGGCGGGACAACTTATTATTTCAGAATAAGAGCGATTAATCACGGTGGCCTTCCCACCGTTTGGACTGTATTTGGAAATTCAATTAGAACCAATGATCCGCCATTCCCACCTATACCCCCAACAGGATTTAGTTTCACAGCTGTATCGAGTTCTACAATTTCAACTCAATGGAATCCTTTGGTGGGAGCGACTGATTATAAACTTCGCCGCCGATTAAATGGAGGGACGCCTGTTGAGTTTTTAGTTGGGGGAGCCATTAATAGCTATACAGATGGTTTAATTTTAGCGTTATTACCTAATACCACTTATGGTTATCAGTTAATGGGAATTGATGGTCAATTTAGCACGCTTCCAACCGTTGAGATTACAACGGCAACATTGGCCGCGCTTCCCGGTGCGCTTACTTCATTGAGTGTTACTTCTTCTCAGATATTAGCGTCTTGGAATAGTAATGGTAATCCTTTAGATACCACTTATGTTGTCGAAGTTGACTCAGGCTCTATTTCTTTTGTGACGGTGAGTTCTCCTGCTATGTCAATTTCAAATTTAACTCCCAATACCAATGTGAGTTTAAGAGTGAAAGCGAAAAATAGATCAGGTATTGAAACGGCATTTACACTTTTAACAACGACGGTGACAAAAGCGGCTCTTCCTTCGCCTGTTCAGAAAGATGTGTTCACAAGTTCTTTTAGTGTGGTTTGGGGAAGAAATGGAAATCCTTTAAATACAATTTATGAAATCAATGTGACAACGGGGACGGGTTCTGTTTTCTTTTTATCTACAACTTCATCTCGAGCAGATGTCCCAGCAGTGCCTAATACCAGTTATTATTTTATTTTAAGTGCGATTAACAGTGCTGGAGACCGAGTATCACTTCCACAAGACACTTTAGTTACCAAGCCCGCTCGTGTGGCCGATGCCACCTTAAGAATTTTTGTCAGTTCTGCTGATGTTCAGATTATTAATGCAAATGGAAACCCCTCAGACACAATATACCGATTGACCATTACAACTCCTTCTCGCTCGAATGAAGGTGTGGGGCCTGGGCCTATTGCAGTTGCTGGTTTAACGGCAAATACAACTTATTCCTATCAGTTGGTGACTGTTGGTCGAAGCGGGTTGTTATCGGCGCCTTATGTATTACCTTCCAGTCCGACACTTTCGGCTCCTCCCATAAACGGTCAGATTGTGTTGAGAGGTGTGAGTTTCATTAATGCTTCTTGGGCAGCCAATGGAAACCCTGTCAACACGCTATATGAAATGGAGACCATTGAACAAGGACAGTTTTCAGGAGTTCTTTCACCACGCTCAATCAACCTTAATGCTCAAGGAACACCTCTACAAGCTGACACTTTCTATACGTTAAGGTCACGTTCAATAAATCATTCTGGGATTGTTTCTGATTGGACAACGATTGCTACGACATCAACACTTCCAACAAGCACATTAATTTCATCTCCTACTAATGTGGTTGTCACGCCACCTGTGGACGGAGTAACAACTCCCAAACTTACTTTAACATGGGATCCTGTTATTAATCCGAATGTTCCTGACCGGTATATTATTTTCAGAGTTCAAAGCGGTCTTATCCAAATTGGGACCACTTCATTTTTAAATGAAATTTTTGTGGATACCGGAAGTGTGACAGCACCCATGGTTCCTAATACAGAATATTCATATAGAGTTGCCGCAGGAACGGGTGCCGTGGTGGCTTATTCGAGTGTCGTGTCTTCGGCTACCTATGCGGTGCAACCGACATTATCATCTACCCTACCAACAGCAACGACAGGAAGTATCACTGTTTTTTGGGCTGATAGCGTGAATCCGAATACACCCAATTATCGAGTTGAATTATCGAGTAATAATTTTGTGAGCCTCTTACAAACACAAGTAACACCCTTTAAACAAATTACTTTTGGAGGACTGACTCCGAACACTTCTTATTACACAAGAGTAAGAACCATTAATATTCGAGGGATCGCCACTCCCGCAACTCTTTTACCTATTAAGGTGACTTTGGCAACTCCTGTTGTTGTGGGTGTTCCACCGTTTGGAACCGTCAATTCACATTCGATTGAAGCTCGCTGGATTAGCAATAACCCAGCCAATACAACTTACTTAATTGACACCACTTGGAGTGGGGGGAATGGCCCATCAAGTCTCACTCAAAATCAGTCAAGTGGTGTGGTTAGTGGTTTATTCCCCAATACACTTTACAACGTGTTTGTTCGCGCGATAAATCATGAGGGAATATCCACTACTCAAACTCTAATTGGTTCGACAAGAACACTGGCCAGCGTTAATATTTCATCTCCAACAAATTTGATTGTAACTCGCCCAGCAGCTTCTATTTCAGATCGATTGATTTTACAATGGCAAGATAATTCTTCAGGAGTTAATGAAGAAGATGAATTTGCCATCTGGCAGCAAGCTCAAGGCGGACCGGTTGTTTTGGTCGCAACGGCTCCGGCTGTATTAGGTCAAGGAACGACTACTTCATTTACGGTCACCAATTTAAATCCCAACACGCGATATTATTATTATGTTGTTGCTCGTAAATTTACCGGTGGCGTTTGGGAAAGTTCATTGCCTTCCAATACCGATGACGAAATCACTTGGGCTCAAATTCCCGTATGGAGTGCGCCTTTTATTAATCGGACTGATAAATCTATCACTGGGTTTTGGTCACAGGGATCCAATCCTTTGGGAACACGTTACCGCTTAGAAGTTTCCAGTGATTCGTTTAATCTTATTTCATCAAGTGAAACCTCTGGTTTGTCGGCACGAGTAGATGGTTTGTTATCGAACGCTATTTATCAAATGCGGGTTCGTGCCATTGACCCTGCCCCTGGATTATTTTCAACACTACAAACTACAAACACACTCGCGGCTGTTCCGGGTTTTGTTTTTGTGGGAGAACCATTTACTTCTTATGTTTCTTCTATAACAGCACGTTGGTCTTCAAATGAAAATGTTTCTGATACCACCTATCGGTTGCAAGCTTATTTGGATGAAGCATTAACCCAATTTGTTGGAAGTCAAGACACCCTTAATACAAGCGCGAATATAGCTGGGCTTTTGCCAAATACAAGTTATTGGTTTACCGTAAAAGCCGCCCATCGTGATGGGGGATATTCTGATGTTCAATTGTTGGGGGTTGCTGTTACTTTGCCAACCACATTTGGGTTTACGGCAAACCCCTCTTCAAGCGCAACTTGGTATGGAAAAAACACTCTGATTGGGTACGCCAGTTTTACTTTTACTTCTAATGGGTATCCAACCAGTTTTGATTATGTGAGATACATTTGGTTGCCCTCTCAGCCCAGTTTTGTTTGGCCATCGGATTTAAATCAAAATAATATCCCCAATATTTGGCGACCTGATCAGGGGCCGCTGGTTATTATTTCCAGCTATAGCGGACAATTTTATCTTCATATGAAGGGATACAATTATGCGGGGCAAAGTCATGTGGGCGCAGAAATTTCTACGGGCGCTTTCAAAGTAGATTTAGATATTCCCAGCCCCAATCCTTCTGCGTTTTTAAATGTGATTCGAAGTACAGACAGCATTGTTTGGGAGGGCCAATTCACGACGGATGCTGGAGACCCCAACGGTTCTGGCTTTGACGCATATGGCTGGACGTTTAATGCTGGAACAGAACAATTTTTAAGTTCGTCTGTATTAACGACGAATGGATTATTAGCCAACACGAGTTATGCCATGATGTTACGAGCAAGAGATTTTGCCGTTCCAGCCAACTACACATTACCCGCCTCATCTAGTGCTGTTACACTTCAAAACAAACCAACGGGAGTGAATATCATTTCTGTTTATTTAAGTAGCGCTGTTGTTAATGTATTGGGCACATTCCCGAATATCACTGTTGGTAGTTCAGGTATTCAAGTAAAAATGGTTACAGCAGGGGCTACGGTTTATTCAAATATTTCTCAAACCACGACCATTGGAATTTCCAGTCTTCTTGGTAACACTTTTTATGATGTTTACGCTCGAGCCTTTAATCAGGAAGGAATCGCGACTGATTGGACAGTTCCTGTTTCAACTGTGACGTTAGGAACTCGTCCTGATATTACGGCGGATAAGCCAGTTTATCCACCTTCTATTTATCCTGGAAATACACTGGTTCGATTTGCTGATAGCGGCGCATTTGATAGAGGCGAGGTGGCGTACTATCGGTTCATCATGAATGAATCAGATCGAGAGCCATCTCAAATTGAATTTTTAACCTTGGGTGTTCAAATTAATGCGGGGACTTGGAGCCACTTATTGGTGAGAAGTCAAATTGCCTATGCCCATGTGAGAAGTTATACCGTTGCCGGAGGTTCTCTCCCGGGTGATTATCAGCAGTTGGGCCCTTGGGTTATTGACGCAGATCCGCCCTTTATTGTTGGTGCTTCGAGCGTTCAAGTGCATGGAATTTCTAGCATGACATTCACCGCAGGTGAAGCCGAAGATATTGGGTTGGCCGGTTTTGGTCTTGACCGCACATCATTTGATGCCGGGTTAACATGGGTTGCAACAAATACACTAACGAGAACAAGTTTAACTCCCAATACTTCTTACTTTGCTGATATTACTGTTCGTGATGCTGTGGGAAACCAATCCGTTCCTCCCGTTCGCATAGGAGCTTATACTTATCAAAATACACCTACGGGAATTACTATTCTCAATCGAAGAGGCAAACAAATTGTTGTTGGTGGTTTGGGCGTATTTCCGAATTTGACCACATTACAATCAGGATTATTATTTGACACCCTCCCTTCTATTAATCCCGCATGGGTTCAGGTAAATGAAGCGACGTTCACATTTTTAAATTACAACTCTTCTTATACCTTTGTTGTTAAGGCAAGAAATGCTGACGGCATTGAAACAGCTTTTAGCCCGCCCTCTTCTGCTTGGACATTAGCAAGCCCTCCAAGGGTAAGCCCCTTCCAAGGCGTTGAAAGAGATTGGACCACCAATCCCATATTTATTTTCCGCGCACTTGAGTTGCCTTCTACCGGTACTTACACAAACTATTTGGTCAAATGGACAACGGCCTCAACATATAATTTTAATGGGTCAGAAACAGTTTGGACACCTTCAGCGCTCAACGATAAAATCTCACTAACCGCAACTCAATCAGGGAAATGGTATTTCTATGTTCGTTCTGTTAATAATGTAGGAGATTTGGCTGAGCCTGACGCGAATGATGTTTTAAGTTGGTTTGGGTATGATGTTGAACCACCTTTGCCTGCCGCCTTCGATACTCCTGAAACAGGTCCTACGTTTATTACATTTAGAGCGTCTCTATCAAGTACCGATACACTCTCTGGTTTGCATTCCTCTCCTTATATATGGAGAGCCCAAGTGGGAACAGAAACTTTTACAGCAGATCGAAGCTCAACAACATTTGGGTTAATACCCAATACACCCTACACCATAGGACTCCGTTTAAGAGACGTTCTTCTTAATCGAACGGCGGAAGTATTTCAAACCACTTATACACTTGCGGCAACGCCAAGAAGTTTTCCCAATTCATATCAGGTTTATTTAACTTCTGTTTCTGTTGAGTGGCTCACCAATGGAAACCCAGTGGGAACAGAATATAAAGCTCAGCTTTCTCAAGTGTCTAATTTCTCTTCTATCTTACAATCGTCGATGACGGTCAGTTCGTTGGCGGTTTTTGGTCTTTCTCCAGCGGCGCCCTTGATTCCAAATACCACTTATTATTTGAGAGTCAATGCAAAAAATCAGGTTAATATAGAAACCACTTTTGTTGAATTGGCCACAGTAACAACAAGAGCGGTTCCACCTCAAGTAGTGGTTTCCACGAATATTGGAAATCCCAATGAGCCTGCCTTGGAGGGAGGTTCTTATCCTGGTGGAACAACATTTATTTCTAAAACTCTTATTCCTTTTGGTCCGGGCACGGTTGAATATTATCGATATATTTGGAGTACCAATCCCAATTATGGTCCTTTCTCTGGTCTTGAAACCAAATGGGATAACGCCGGTGTTAATATCAGCACAACCATTGTTATGAATGGGGATTATTATTTCCATGTGGCCTCCTACCGTGGAGGAACCTTGTCTGCTTCTGAAGTTGTGACGAGCACCAAGGTGGGGCCCTTTAGAATTTTTGCTACAACCGAAGGCGAGCCTTTTGTTGAAGCGGTTCAGATCACAACAACGAGTGTCAGATGGCGACAGAGAAAAGCCACTCCTGCCAATTTTGATGGAACCATTGCACATTATGGTTTTGCCTTAGAAAACAGTGCCACCACTTGGGTTCAAGTTCCATTAGCAGAATCAATTATTGATCATACCTCACAGCCTTTAATTCCAAATACAACTTACGCGATGTATGCCTATTTGCGACCCACTGTAGGCCCCATAACAGGACCTTCAACGGCAACAGCTGTTACTCATCAACTCACACCAACGGGTGTTTCATTTGATGTTGTTAATGAATCGAGTGTGACAATGCAAGCTCTGGGAATCTTCTTTAATGTGGATAAACCTTTCAGTGGATTTTTATTTACGCAAAGTGGTGGAGGTGATTCACCTTGGGTTAATGTCACAACCTGGACAGCCCAATCATTGTCAGCTAATACTCTTTATTCATTTGCTGTGAAAGCGCGCAATCAAGTTCGAGTTGAAACAGATTTTTCTCCCGTGGCTTCAACCACAACTTTGGCCAAAGCGCCAACTCGGTTAACCATTTTGGCCGATACCGATCTTGGTGGTTTTCCAGAACATGCAGAGGGTGGTTATTATTCATTAGGAAAAGTGTTCCGCTTTATTAATGAAGCTGGGTGGGGCGTGGGAAATGTAGAGTACTATCAAGTTGTCACCACAACACGAACCAATATTAATATGAGTGAGTTTGACGAACCTTCCGCGGCTCGCTGGACAACGCAGAAATTCTCAACTCAACCGGTGAGTGCTGGTTCTTATTATGTTTATTTCCGCTCTTATAACAGCGCTGCCGTCGGTGGACCTGTGATCCTTCGTTATGGACCGCTTCATATTGATGATCAAGCCCCCACTCCCAATCCGCCTCAAATCGCTGGTGTGACAGTTTATTCTAGCAGCGTAACGTGGGTTGCGGTGACGGCATCGGATAGTGGTTCAGGTCTTCCTCCTCAACCTTATAATTTTATTTACCCAGATCCTTCTGGTTGGAGAGGTTCTACTTTTATTCAAACTGAACACCGCCCGAATGTTCCGATTCGTCCGAATGAGAGGGTGAATATTAATTTGGTTGTTAGAGACAGAGTTGGCAATGAAACTCAGGCCACTTCTAGTTTCACCTATACATTGGCCGAAACTCCGGTTATTCAATTGGGTTCTTTTAACATATTTAATACCTCCGCCACTTTTGCGTGGGACCGATTACAAAATTCTTCATTCACAACTTATGAAATGGGTTATTCAACAGATTCTAATTTAAGTCCTGTTACTTTGATTAGTGCGGGGGTTAACAGCAGCTCGGGTGTTGTAACCGGATTACAAATTGGTACCACATATTATTTCGCAGTTCGTGCCATTAATTTTCAAAATATGAGAACTCCGTGGTCCAATATTGTTAGTGGCGTGACAGATAACAATGTTTTACCTCCTGTTATTATTTCACCTTTGGTGGTTTATCTTAGTTCTGTAACGATGTCTTGGGTTGATTACAATTCTCCTGGGACTGTGTTTGAAGTGTTATCAAATACCGGTAGTGGTTTGGTTGTGCCTGGAACACCGACGCTTTTGGGGACAGTTTTTACTTATACATTTAATGCGTTAACCCCCAATACCACTTATTCCTTTGGGGTGAGAGCTAAAACCTTGAACAATATTTTCAGTACTTATGCGGCAACATCGACCGCCACTTTAGCTGATCTTCCTTTAATAGATTCGCTCACTGTATTTTTCACTTCCGCGACGGGGAATTGGACTGCGGGCTTAAACCCTGTGGGGACTCAATATGAATTAAGAGCTTCTTCTGTCTCTACAATGAACGGAACCTTTGATATTTCAACGGTTGTAACTTCAACGAGTGCGAACTTGGTTGATTTAACTCCAGATACGTCTTATTTCTTTGCGGTAAGAGCCATTAATCATGGGGGAATTCCCACAGCATGGGTTTCGTATGGAGTCAGAAATACATTGGTTTCACCACCCGTGGCGCCCATTGCCTACACTGATATCACGCCTTCTTCTCTTAAGGTTAACTGGAATAATGGTGGTAATCCTGCATGGGTTGAATATTTAATTGAACGATCTCAAGATAATTTTGCCACAGCAGCGGAAGCCTCTTCTACAACAACCAATATTTATTTATCAACGGATAGCTTGAGTTATAACACCACTTACTATTTCCGTGGAAAATCAATCGGTCGTTTATCGACTTCAGCTTTTGTTCCATTTGGAGCGGTGGTAACAAAGGCGACAACGCCTGTTCCTGGTTCTTTGGTGCCAAGTACCACTTCAATTTTAGCGAGCTGGTTAACCAATGGAAACCCAGCTTGGACGGAGTATTATGCGGAAGCCTCAAATAACCCCGCTTTTGTTGGAATTCCGGGAGGAACGGATTTAATTCGCTCTTCGAATGTCACAGGATCCTTCGTCAATATTGAAGGCTTAAGATCCAATACAACTTATTGGGTGAGAGTGGTTGCGGTTAATAGTCTTGGCGTTACTTCCTCGCCTGCCAATTACCCTGCGCCTGTTGTCACATTTGCAATTCAACCTGTTTCACCTTCTTTCAGAGCGAAGTGGAAATCAACTCTCGGAAATTATGTTGAAATTACCGTCAGTGGTGGCGATCAAAATCCTGACAACACGCTTTATGCCATTTATAATTCCAGCTTAAATGTTTATTTTTCTGGAGACGGTTTAGGGGGAACTTCTCTTGCACCTGTATGGTTTACGCGCGATGAATGGGCTCGTGATATTAATGGGGCTACAATTCTTCCCATTCGAGCCACTCAAGGCAATTTAACGCCTTGGACTTATTTTGAATTTAAAGTAAAAGCCAAAAATCATGCGGAATTTGAAACATTATTATCATCGGCTTCTCTTGTGCGAACGGTTCCAGCTCAGCCCAACGTAACGGCAAGTATTTTAAATAATGATCAGGTTCGCTTGTTATGGACTCAAAGTATTGTGGGGGCTCAAGAGTTTAAAGCTTATGTTTCAGAGCCCGCCAATCAGTCCACCAATTTTGTTCCTTACTTCACCTATGTTTTGCCAGCAGAACCTGGGGTTTATTATTTAGATCGTGATGGAGGGAATAATATTCCTGGAGGAGTCAATCAAGCTCGTCATGATACCACAGGAGGAATTCCAGGAAACGCTTCCCCACTAGGGTTTGTTTCAGCTACGACAGGAACTGTGACATTTAATTGGACAGAAGTATCTAATCCAGCACCGGCAGCAACCCATTATTATTATATTGTCGGGATGAGCGACTTTGATGAAGAGGGTGAGCCTTCCGCCATTGTTTCAGATCAAGTCAGGCCCATTATCGCTAGTTATGAAATTGTGGGAGAAAAAAATAAACTCGATCAGCCCGGTGGTTTGCCTTACAGTTTCTCGGCTCCTGCAGCGTCATCTGGAACAGTTAATAATATTTCAGCAAATACGCAACTTCTTGTGAGAGTTAAACCAAAATCATCTGATGATCAATTGCTTGGGCCTCAATCGAATTTGGTTGAAGCTTGGTCACTGGCAAAGGCGCCAACTGATGTAACAGTTTCAAATGGTTATGACGAATCGCATAAAATTTATCTGAACGTTTTCTTTAGCTCTGCTACAAATCCAGCCCATACAGAATATGCGATTCAATTGGTTCAACGTAATTTTGAAGTTTTAACCAGTAGCTGGGTTTCTTCCCAAGGAGGAACTGAAAATACACCTTTCTGGCAGGTCAAAGAGCGTTGGGATGAAGGGTTTACTCATACCAATTTAAGATCTGGTACGACTTACTATTACCGGGTTTTTGCTCGTAATGGATATAAAAATGGTGGTCCTCATATTATGACGGATGGTTCTGACATTGGTTCTGGTGTGACCATTGGTTTATTGCCGCCCACTCAGTTTAGTGGAGTGGGTTCTTCTCAAACGGGTATTCAGTGGATCTTTAAAGACAATGCCACCGATGAAGATGGTTTTAGAATTTATGAACAAGTCAGTCTTGGTGTGTTCCAACAAAAAGCAGAACGGGCTTATAGTATTCCTCAAAGTGATACTCCCATTGTTGATGTGATTGAAAGTGGTCTTGCAGCGCCAAATACGCCTTATGAACGATATGTGGTTTCTTATAATAATTTAGGTGAAAGCGTTAAAACCGGGCCTGCCGCGGCCTGGACTTTGGGTGCTAACCCGCAAGTTATTTCAACCAATCACACGATTGGCGAATTATCTGATGAGATTCGCTTTAAATTTAGAAATGAATTGGCTTTTGGCCAAGGAACAGCGGAATATTACCGAGTTAAATTTGGAACCATGACCAATTATGTCTTTACAGGAAACGAAGAGAGATGGGACCCTGAAGCTGGTTTCCCCAATGGTCAAGATAAAACATTTACGCGTGACATTATTGAACAGTACACCACTTGGTACTTACACGTGATGAGTTACAATCATCAAAATACACCATCAATCCATATTCAATATGGTCCTTATCCTTTATTCCAAGATATTATTGTTCCGCAAATTTGTTTGGTTACTCAAGATGGGGCGGCTGCTCAGTTCGGCGCGCGCCCTGCGTTTGCTCCACCCACATGTCAAGAAGAAGGGGGCAATGGTCAAAGTCAAACTCAACTGAGAGCGGCACTGGATATTGGTTTCCAAAATGGTGTGCCCTGGGCGCCTGTGTCACATGGGATCCATTTCAACTTCTCAAAACGTTTAGAACCTGACACCATCAATAAAACGAATATTATTGTTCGATTGGTCGAAGATAATTTAAGTCAACCCGTCGGTCATTCACCGGAAATTAATTACGCATTAAATTACAATGATGTAGATATGAAGTTAGATGTAAACTTTTCTCAACCCGGACTTCCTGTCCCTGGCGGTTTATATGAATTGGTCCTCACCGAAAATGTGAAAGATTTGGCGGGAAATTCCTTGCCAGAATATAAACATTATTTCAGAAGCTTTATGAATCCTGAAAATCCTCATTCTTACTCTGTGTATGGCGATAATGGAAAAGTTCTCATGAAAGTGGATATGCCAGCTGGCGCTTTATCTGAAGCGGGCTCGATAGCGGGCGAATATGATCCTGTTACATTCCCTTCAGGTTTTGAGCCTTCTGCTCAAATAGAAGCAACACAAAAACAAATTCAGTTGGCCGGTGCTTTTGCAGAGCCCATTGCTATTCGGTCATTGGGAGAATTTAATACAAAGCATGCGCGGCTTAGCGGGCAGTTAAAGCAAGGTATCACAATTTCAATTCCATTTTTGGATGAAGACAATGATGGGTTTGTCGATAATCTCCCCAGCGGCTCTCGTTTGGGTATAAAAGGAGGGGCAGGGCCTGGTGTAAAAGTTCGTATTTCGACTTTAGGGCTATATAAATTAGATGAAAATACAAAATTGTGGGTCAAAGTCCCTGGTTCGCAAGTAAATTCTCAAGGAAAAATAGTTTCAGGCACCGTTTGGCAAATGGGAGTTTTCGCGGTCATGGGTGCTCCTTCAAATGATGTTAGTGCCTCTTATGCTTTCCCCGTTCCATTTGTGGCTTCTAAACATTCGAGTATTAAATTCGTCAACTTGCCAGATGTGGGCGAAATTGAAATATTTACGGTTACTGGTGAAATTGTAAAAACAATACGTCTTGACGCAGGGCATTTAGATCCCATCGAGTGGGACGTAAAAAATAACTCTGGGGAAAATATAGGGGCCGATGTATACTTGTACAGAATTAAGTCTGGCGGTAATGATAAAAAAGGTAAATTGGTTATTGTTAGATAAGGGGGGTTGGTATGAATCGGTTTTTAGTTCTTGTGGCCTTTGTCCTCATTGGAATTTCTGCCCAAGTTTATTCCGCAGAAACCTATGCTTTTCCCAATCCCTATAGAGCCAATGTTAATCCGAATATCACTTTCACAAATCTGCCTGGCTCAGGCACAATTGAGATTTATAGTATTTCCGGTGAAAAAGTAGCACAACTCTCTATCGCTCCAGGCGAATTGTCTAAACAATGGAACGCCACCAACGATGACGGAGAAAAATTAGCCAGTGGTGTTTATATCTATATCGTTCAAGCCGGCGGCCAAACCTCCCAAGGAAAAATAATCGTTATTACCTGAACACCCTATACCTTTTTTTTGAAAAGGGCTTTGCTGTTAAGACGGCAAGGCTTTTTTTATGTTCGAATAAACTTTTTTAGGTTGTTATGTCGAATCTGTTCATGTACACTTAGTTGTACAAAAGGGGGAATTATGCAGCAAATGTCTATTTCTCAAGCGCGAAGTTTGTTAACAAAAATGCCGAATCTTTTTCGTAAAGATTCCGATCCGATAGAAGTTGCTAATAGGGGTGTTCCTGTTTTGGCTATATTGCCTTGGGTGTTGTATGAATCTATGGAGGAAACATTGGCGATTGTTTCTGACGAAAAATTGATGAGAAAAATAAAAAAAAGTTTGCGTCAGGTTAAACTAGGGAAAACTGTTTCTTGGGAAACCGTAAAGAAAAACCTTAAATTAAAATGACCTATTCGATTCGACTATCAATAGCTGCACAAGCCATGCTTGTGGAAATTTCTGATCGTCGTATTCGTCAGAAAATTGCCGATAAAATAAATCAATTAAAGTTAAATCCTGAAATGCAGGGAAAACCTCTTTCGGGAGAATTAAGTCAATATCGAAGTATTCGCGCTGCCGCACAACGATACCGGATCATATATCAGGTTATTCGAGGACAAGTTGTTGTTCTTGTCATTGCCATTGGGATTAGAAAAGATCAAGATCGGAGTGATATTTATCAAAGGGTCAAAAAGTTAATTCGCTTAAAGTTACTTTGAGTCTACTTTTCAATTCCACCTCTATTTATCGAGGGGAATTTTGTTGTGAAATTTCTGTGAAATTTAACCTCTCCTACATGACTTTTTTACGTCCTTCCGGTACAATTAACATGTGAATAAAGCGAAATTCTTTCGACGTATTTCTCTCCTTCTTTTGCCCTGTTATCTTTCTACCCAGGTCTTTTTTTTGCATGCCGCAGAATCGAGTCTTTGGGAAGATCGACGTAAAGCCCTCCATACAACTCAGAGTCCTCAATCAAATAAACAGTTCGCCTCACTGCCTTCTTCTTTGACTCATTTTGGAGTTGAAGAATTTAGAAATTTAACAGAAAGTCTCCCAAGTCTTAAGAAAACTTTTGAAACATCAGTCAGTGTTTCGCAGCCAAATTTGAAGAAAATACCACCTGTTTATACAGAATATTTAAATGAATTATCCCGCAATTTTGGAATGGTAAAAGAAGTATATGTGCCTCGTCAAAAATCAAAGACACCCTTAATCGTCCTCCTTCAAGACGTGCATTTAAACTTTGAAGCTCAAAACAATTTGGCTCAAATGTTGATTGCCCTTAACCAAAAAGCACAAAAAAAACTTGAGACTTTAGTTGTTGGCGTTGAGGGCGCTTTTGGGCCCTTTGATTTCAAAAGATACAGAGCTTTAAATAATTTAGATCTTCAAAAAAAATTAGCTGATTTCTTTTTACAAGAGAACAGAATTGCCGCCCCAAGTTATTTGGGGTTAACGGCACCTGTTGTTTCATTTCAAATGGAAGGAATTGATGATAAAGACAGCTACGAAAAAAATGTGGAGGCCTACCTCTCCTCACGAAGGAAAAAAGAGTCTCTTCTTATTGAACTCAATAAAACGAAAGCAGAACTGAATAATGAAAAAATAAAAGAATTCGGAAAAGATCTTTTTGCTCATGAGGCACAAAAAACCGCTTATGCAGAAGGGAAGTTGAGTTTTGGAGATTACATTCAATATTTAAGCGCATTAAATGAAAAATTGAGCAGAAGTGAAGATTCTTTGGATCAAGATTTAACACTGGAGCAGTTCTTGGTCGCCTATTCAATGGAGAAAAACCTTTCATTGTCTTTGGTTGAAAAAGAGCGATCAGAAATTTTAAAAATACTGATTCCGCAACTTTCCAAGTCAGAGGTGGATGAGCTTTTGGCGCTGAGTTTAGGTCATCGAATGGGACAAATTAGTTTCGCTGATTATTATCGCCATATTAAAAACATGATATTGAAGAATGGTATTGCTCTTTCTAGGTACACCTCTTTTGATAAATATATTCAATATGTGTTGCTCTGTGAAAGTTTGAACGCGGAAAAATTGTTTTCCGCACTTGATGAACTTGAGACAAAGTTATCCCAAAAGTTATCTCTTGATGATGGTGATCGGCGCCTTATTCACAAGTCAGATTGGGTTAATTTAA
The DNA here is from genome assembly GCA_046153645.1 of Elusimicrobiota bacterium. Classification (GTDB taxonomy): domain Bacteria; phylum Elusimicrobiota; class Elusimicrobia; order F11; family F11; genus JBJXGI01. The sequence continues at coordinate 41,181 of JBJXGI010000086.1, forward strand.
CGTTTAAGCTGCTTGATTTTTCTTTAACCCCTCAGGAGTGGGAGAGATATAAAAAATTGCGTGAGCCCTCACCCTCCCCTCTCCCGCAAAGCGGGAGAGGGTTAGGGAGAGGGAATGAAATAACTTCCTTTGAATCTTTCTATATTCAAGCGGATATTCGTTCAGAAAAGATGGTGGAAAATCTTTTAATGGCGGTTCCTAGTAGAGAAAAAAATCCAGGAACCAGGAACCAGGAGCCAGAAACGTCTTCCGCTGCCATTTCCGCTCTTGTCGTTGGTGGTTTCCACACGCCTCACATCATGAATCTCTTAAAAAAGAAAGGTATTCCCTTCGCTCTAGTTCAACCTGTTCTGACAAAAATTGACGAATCGACTGGATCAGCTTATTTAAGTGTTTTTCACAGAGAAAAAACGCCGTTAGATGAGTTGTTTAAAGGGGAGAAGCTTTTCATGGCTCCAAAGGAATTAGCGCTTGGGAACTCTGTGGGGAACCCAGTGACAGGGGCGGCACTCCTTGCGGCTGGAGTGGTTTCTCAATTTCTAAACTCTTTGCCGGTGAAGCCGGATACGGGTTTAAGTGTCAGTGCGCAAAATGAGAATGAATTTGTCGTAAGAAATAATAATACCGGTCAAGATTTGGTGGTTGTGCGAGTTAGTAATACCCCTGATCAACCTGGGGAAGGCGAGTTTAAAATTTCACTCCCCGGAAATCCCAATCTTTATTTAAGAGCAGTGGTTTCAGGGGGAAACTTAAGTCGTTGGGGAAAAACTCTTTTATCGCTTGCTACAAAAAATGGAAATCGCCGACTCAAAGCGCTTATAGGAATAAACCGCTCATTTACAGAAGTCTTTAAAAGTATTTATCGAGGGCCTTTGGGTTTTTTTAATGATCACCCCGAAAGAAGTGTTAGTCAAGCTTTCGGTATTCTGGGAATGTGGGTCGCGATGGGGTTTGCTTTTGTTGATGTATCTCTTTACAGTCCTCTTTTGGCTCTTATTTATAACATTCTTGCCCATTTAACTTACACTTTTTTGGCTGTTTTATTTGGATTACCTTTGTTATCGATTCCTCCAGCTCCTGGTAATGGTCAATTTTCAGTGACAAATTTTACAATTCCAATAGCGTCAAATTTTTTACCTGCTTTTAACGAGTTAAGGGGTAATGTAAAAGATGGAAAAATTGCTGTTTATGAAGGAATTACAGAGATTGATAAAAATAGCGGTGCTCTTGTCCCATTTGTGGATATTGAAAATGACAGCAGTGGAACCCAATTTATAATTATCCGATATAAAAACAACGTTTATGTTTTGAGAAATAAAAACCTGAGTGTTGTTAAATCAGAAAATTTATTTATACAAACAGGTAATTTTCCGGAATTAACGAATCGCTGGAGTCAAATAAATAGATCTCAAGCGCCTCTAAACATGAAAATGAATGTGGCCGCTCAGTTACTAAATGTGTTTTTTATTCGAGAACAAAATCTGCTTGCTCCAACAAATCCAAACTTAAAACCTGACTTAATTGAGGCGTTGTTAACGTTTTATCAAGACATCGGTCTTATAGGATCTTTTGACGGAAGTCCTTATGATTTTTCACTCAACCTTTCTTGGGTTCCCGGATATGATCGACGTACTGAAAAACCGGTTTTTAACCAAGTGTTTTCAAAAGAAGGAATTTTATTAAAAGCAAATATTATGTTTTTAGATTCTCCCGCGCCGCAATCACCACCGGTAGCACCAGTTGTTTCCGCAAAACCTCAAACTCCACCGACTCAATTAACTTTTTTAAGAGCGGACGGCTCCATTAATAGCATACCAACAGTTCAAGCTCTAGTTATGGCGCAATACAATATTTTAATGAATATTGTTGCTCCAAAAGTAAGCGAAGTTAGAAATTGGGCTAATGCGAGTAAACAGTCATTAGAGAATTTGTTAGGCCTAAAAAAAACACTTCTTTTTATTTTGAAACAAAATGAAGAAAGTCCGTGGTTATGGCGGATAGACAAAAGTAAGTTAGAAGAGTATTTGAGTTTTACTCGAGGTGCAATTGGGACTCGTGCTTCTAAAGAATTAACAGAATATATCGATTTTTCTGATGGTCTAGAGAATGATTTTATTTCTGTTGAAGCTCACCGCCAAAAAATAAAACGAATTCTTCGGCTTATTGAATTTCATCAGAACATTGGTGATGGAAATGAAAAATTAGGACTCTTGGAAGAACGGGTGGATTGGAAGGCAGAACTTACGGAAGTTGAAGCGAGGTTATTAAGATTTTATAGTAAACAGAAATTTGTTGTTGACGTGAGAGGGATTCCTTATTTAGCCAGTGATATGGAAACACCAGACCCTCGAGCCACAGTGAGAATGCCCACCATCAGAAAATTGGATGAGATTTTAGATGCTGCTTATCAGCATTTTTATTCTCCGTATAAACCCAAGTTAACAACACCTTCAACTGAATATGCGGGGAAAGTCATTTTTCAATCATTAGCGGTGTTAGGAAGTTTGGTTTGGATTGTTTCGATGTTTTTAACCCAAGAGTTTTACGTTTATCACATGATTGGAATATTCGCGATTATCTTATTCGCCATGCCACCCTTAGGCCTCATCGCCATCACCATCGCGCCTTGGTGGGAACTACGCCAAACCATGCGCGACTTTAAAATATATTTAAAATCCCAAACAGAATCATTAACGGATCAAGAAAAAATTCTCTTAAATAAGTTTTTATTGGAGCATAATCTGGACTCAGTGAAGGCCGCGTTACTAGGCAAGCGGTTGGGTCAATTTAGAAAAGCGTCTTTATGGATATACCAAAACACCGGTTCATTTTATCTGGTTGCATTTACCCAAGTATTGGTTCACTTATGGCTTAATTTAAAAGCCCTGTTGAGCGATCGTATTTATTTAACCCAAAGGAATTTATATTTGGGATGGTTCATCGGTTTTTTCTCCTTTGTGTTAAGCTTCTTTGGCGGCAATAAGAGGACAGAAGTAGTCCGGAATGAAACAGTTGATGATGATGAAGTTCCTATTGGAAGAGAAGAGTTAGATCATGTACGTGGGACATTGAGACTTCCACCGCCGCATCATCAGAAAATTTTTGGAAAAACTAAAATTACTTCTTTTGAAACGGGAGAGGCTGCATTAGATTATTTTTTAAAAATAATGGATGAAGGTCTTCTTCCGAATAAGGATACAGATGATGAGATAGCGCTGATTCATAAGGAAGTTTTTCATTTATTGTTTGGAGAAGATAAAAATTATGATCTTCAGGCATCAAAAAATGACCCTCGACTTTTTGGGTTGTGGTTTAAAATAATTGGAGTGATTCAGAATGATCGCTACGCGCAACCAGTCCCATTGCATTGGCTGAATCATTCAATTAGAGATCAGGTGTCTTCTTTATTGGTTGAAAAAGTAGTGCAAATATCTGGAATATTTGATAACGCTATTTTTCGCGATGCCTTTGATTCTTTTTCATCAGATCTTCAAGGGAAAATTGCGTTAGTGAAGAGTTTTATTGTTGGAATTGAAACAGCGGCTATTTTAAAAGAAAAACCTATTTTAGATTTCCTTGAAACTATTCCACTGAACATTCTTTTTTTAGATGAAAATAGCCAGTGGTACCCTTCTGCTCGTCCTTTGGTTGGATTTTTACTTTCTGAAATCTTGCTTGAAAATAAAAATATAGAAACCTATTTGTCTCGACTAGGCACAGTCTTTAATCAGTTAAACTCACCAGAAAAAGCCACTCTTCTATGGTTTATTGGGAAAATAAAAAGTCAAAATGAATTAAGAAAAAGACTTTTATGGTCAGAGTACCTACGAAGATTTGTGCTATCGGGTAAAAAAGAAAATTTGACTGCTGAGGAAAAGAGTTCTCTTGAGGATAAAATTAATGAGGTAAAATTCGATCTCGAAAATTTATCCAAATACGATCTGGTTTTTGAGGTAGGGCGTTTTGATAATTATGGCGATTTAATGCAGGCCATTGACATGGCAAAATTTGCTTCTAAAAATAAGTACGGTAGAAAAGTTATTGTTGTTTTAGATCAGTCTCCAGGAGGAGCCAAACATAAGAAGGAACCTTCTCACTCTGAAAAAGCCGCCAGAGTTCTTGGCTTAAGTGATTCCATAACGGATCCTATTGAAATAGATGGGGTTATTTTTGTTGGCGCTAAGGAATTAAATAAAGCTATTTTGGGGCCTTTTTTTAGCGTGTTGGTTCCTGGTCATCCCATGTTCCACTCCGAAGCTTTTTATAAGAACAGAAAAGGGTTTATCCAGTTGGGAGAAAGTGCTCGTGGTCCGAATCCAAGAAATGTTACGGGAGATGGGGGCGTTTATCCTTACGCGGATGGTTTGTATCTTCAGCCAGGCGTGCTCTCTGATGAAATTGGTTTACCTTTAATGCAAGAGGAAATTCCAGGACTTGATAGAAAACATGAAAAGTCTGAATTTCAAGAAGAATTAAAGCTAACAGAAGCGCAACTTAATAAAAAATGGGTTTTTATTTACATGAGTGCGGTTCAAAAAGAAGATAAAAACAAAGTTAAAGAATTGATTGTGAAAATGTTGGATAAAGGTTGGCTAATTCTTTTAAAGTCTGATGATTATGATTTTCAAGAGATCTCTCGCTTGGTTTTAAACTCAAAGGATGTAATTTCAGTTCCATCTTCTAATAGATCGTTTTTAACGGGACTTATGACAGCCACTGAATTAAACCTGGTCACTGGAACCATGAGTTATTCAGAAGGAATTCGAATTTCTGCGAAATTTGGTGTTCCATTTTTCTATATGCGACCAGGTTGGTTGGCAAATACAGTACCTGGTTTGAAGTCATTTGTTGATCAATCTTCTTTGAATCCTGAAGATAAAATAAATCTTCAGAATTTTTTTGATAATCCATCTCTTTTTCTTGAAAAGGAAGATTTGATCCGCCGTGCCTTACAATTGCTTTCAAAAAGATTGGTGCAAGAAAAAGACACGGTCAATATTCTTTTTCCATTGATCGAGGCCGGTTTGTGGGCTGTTTCAAATTGGGGAGAAACAGACTCTCGTTTTTTAAACGGAACAAGGCGCCCAGTACTTGATGCTGAAATTATCAGAAGAAAAGAACTTTCTTCTTCCGCCCTTGGTGGTCTCATGGCTTGGTTACGCGAATTGGTGCTTAAAATTTTTCCGAAAATGTCAGTGTCATTTTATAACCGTTGGGTGGCATTTTGGTTGGAGAACACATTGTCTATTTCGATCGCTTCTGCGGTGGCTTATCCTATTTATTCTTATACCCAAAATCTCGATTTGGCCCTGCTTGTCGGTAGTTTTTTAGCACTTGTGGTTTTTCTCGCGCTACATTTTATTGATTTATTACTTCCCAAAGAAAAACAGGGTCGTGGGGAAAATTATGTTATTGCATTTATTATTTCAATATTAACGGGTCTTTCTGGAACAATAACTCTTGCCATTACTTTTAATGTCGTTTACTCACTCATTGCTGTTGCCGTTGTTTTCTTTACTTCTCACTTTATCGCTAACCAGTATTTTAAAGAGTTTTCGGTTTTAGAAGATATTATGAATGGGAGTAGTTTTAATGTCATTTTTGGAAAAAATACTAAGGTGGATTTATGGCGTTCAGATGTGAGTGGTCAATCGAAAACGGATTCTTTTAAGGTAATCAAGAATGATAACAGTGTTTTCATTCAGGAAAATAATTCTAATCCTATTCAATTAACAGTAGATATGCCGGCTGGATATTTTTTTGATGGATTTCAACTTAAACTAAATCGAAATGGAAGCCTCACTATAATAAAAATGTATGAAGAAAATAATTTGCGGGTACAAGTTCTAAATGCCAGAGGTTGGAGCATTAAAAGATCAGATTATCTTGAAGAGGGAGATCCACAAAATGAATTGCCCCTTCATTATAATGATTTGCCGAATTTTTCGGATCATTGGAATAACATGTTGAACAGTTTTGGGTCATATGCAAACAATGACATGATAATATCCCAATTGAACCAAATTATTATATGTGCCAATCAGAATCGCGCTGCTCTTCCCACCGCCAACCCCTTCTTAAGATTTGAAATAGAAAGAAATCTTCGATATTTACATGAAGAGGTATTGAAACTGCTTGAAAAAGAAACTGTAATCACAAATGACGTTTTGATTGAGAAAATAGGTTCAACAACTATTAAGAGATATTCTCTAGGAGAGAATTCTCCTCTGAAACTCTCACTTTATAGTCTTCCAGTTGAAATAAATAAAGGTTTTGTTTATATCGAAATAAAAAGAGGGGACCGGTACTTCCCTTTGCCGTTTAATCTTTCAGATGGAAAAGATTTTGAACTTGTTTTGAAAAATGTAAATGACGTTAAAATTAATGTTCAAGATGATCTTGTTGAAGTCATTCCGGAGGGAGAAAGTAACCAAGCTGAGGCCTTTATGTTTAGGTTGCCCCCTATTAATAAAGCAATGTCCGATGAGCAGTTGAAGTTAGAGCTCGAAAAAATTTTCAAGGATGGAATTGATATTGAAAAAGATAATCTTCCTCCTTCATCTTCTTTTGGGAAAACTAATAAGAAGGAATTGGCGAACTATACCATCCCACATTCCTTAGTTGCTTCAGGTATTTTATTTAAACCCCAGACTTTTATTTCTGCTTCTGATCAAGAAAAGGAAATTCGTTATGAAATAGACACAATGAATATATTTCTGGAAATTACAGTAGATAAGAATGATAAGTTACTTTCTCTCGCTCTTCAAAAAAGAGATTCTGATAATTCAGCGCTTGAAAATATAGAATTTCAACTAAAAGCAACTCGTGGAAATATCCTCACTGATACGGCTGGTTTTATTCCAAATTCCCGAGATAAAATCAATTTAACGAAATTCCAAAATGTGGAAGTAAAACTTTTTGATGATGTTTTGTCGATTCGTCTGTTCGGTCCCGTTGTTGATTCTGAACAAGATGTTTACAGTTTCACGGGCTCCAATAAAAATAGTGCATTAACGTTAACTTATGGCGGGAAAAAGTCTGAAAAAGCTTCCGCTAAATTGTCACCTAAACAACAGTTAGAAAATGAAGCGAAAAACATGGTTTCTTTTACGCAAGCATTAAACACCAATGATGAAGGAAAAATGGTTGAAAGCTTGATGAATGTACAGTTGTTGGGAGTGGGAGAAAAAACTCAAGACGTGTCAGTGGGGCGTTGGAATGAGCTTCTATCAGATGCGGAATTTATAGAGATCTTAAAAATAGAAATGGCAAAAATTGTTCCCGCTCAAGTGGCTGGGAAGCCTCTTGTTTTGGGTCTTTTTGATGAAACTCCTTATTCTGATAGTCAACTCTTAGCAGCCGCCATCAAAGCGCGCTTACAGGGCCAGCCATTAAGAATTATTTTAAGTGATGCCCGATATAACGGAAATAAACAGTTCTTCGATCAATTAAAGAAAACAGCTCAATTAGATATTTATAGCGGAGAGGATTTAACACAAATCGTTCAATCCAAAAAAGTGATATCGAGTATGGTTCAAAGTAAACTCAAAATAGATCTCAATAGTGTTTCATTGGCCCTTCCAGAAGGATTTGTTGTTGATATTGAGGGGTATTCACCCATTCGCCTTCGAGATTTCATGCCTCCGCTGACTAGAATAAACACAGAGGCTATTTTGGTTATTTATCGAGCTATCCAAGTAGCAGCGTAATTTTTAGATTATATACATGGCTATTCCATCATAATCAATACAAAATTAATAATCCCTCCCTGTTTGGTCGCTTTAGCGACCGAACGGGGAGGTTGGTGGGGGGGATTAATGGGTTTTTCCTTATAAAAATTTCAATATGGACTCAAGGACACTTTCTGTATTAACGAGAACATGATTATTCCAGAATCTTAAAACTTTGTAGCCTTTTGATTGTAAAAACTCAGTTCTATGCGCATCATAATTTTCTTGAAGCGCATGCTGCCCTCCATCAACTTCAATAATTAACTTTTTTTCTATGCAAACAAAATCAACAATATAAGGCTTAATAACATGCTGCCTGCGAAACTTATAATTATTGAGTTGATTGTTTCTCAAGTAATACCAAAGTAACTTCTCAGCTTTAGATGGATTGCTTCGTAATGATCGCGCGTAGTTGTAAATCATATTTCCTCACCGGATTAAGACATGAGGAGGGGATTTAGAGGGGAATTTAATTCTAAGATATTTTATAAGGTAAAACCCATTAATCCCCCACCAACCTCCCCGCTTTGCGGGGAGGGATTTCAATTTAAGCCATACTTTCTACAGTTGTAATCCCTTCTAAACACTCCTATTGACTGTAAGTTCTTTTAAAATCATATTGGTTTTACGCCTCGAATTTAAAATAATCAATAAACATGAGGTTTAAGGCCATCTTAACTTGACCTTAATGAATCCTTAATCCCGCACTGTTACAGTAGTGTTACAAGGAAACGCAGTTCAGGCACCTAAGATAAGTTAAGGGAGAAAAGAAGCCATGAAAAATAATGAACTTAAAAAAATGTGGGTTAAACTGGGAAGTGTCCTCACCATCATTTTCAGTTTCATTTCTTTGAGCTTGGCAGGTTCAGCCGGGACTGTTTCTAATAACTTCCTTAAAATTGGCCTGGGTGCCAGAGGATCTGCCATGGGAGAAGCCCAAGCCGCTGCTTCTGAAGACGTGACCGCCGCTTTTTGGAACCCCGCCGCGCTTTCCAACCTTCGATTTCAAGAAATCACTTTTATGCATCATGATATGGTTGAAGGTGTTCGCCTTCAACAAGTGCAAGTGGGGCTTCCACTCCAAAACAACAAAGGAACCTTTTCTGCCGGCCTCAGCATGATGGATTTTGGATCTATCAATGGTTACAACGATGCGGGTCTCCCCACGGGTTCCGTTGAAGCTTCTGACCTTCTCCTTTCCGCTTCTTATGCTCGCGCCATTTCTAAAAAATCAAAATTAACGGGCGGATTTACTTTTAAATATCTCAATTCTAAGTTGGCCGGATATTCTGCTTCGGCTCCCATGCTCGACTTAGGCCTTCTTTTGCCCATTGAAACCGGACGAATGAAAGGCCTAAAGCTTTCTTTCGGAATGCGTAATGTAGGACCTTCTATTAAATACGATACGCAAAGTTCACAACTTCCTCGTCAGGTTGTTTTTGGAAGCGCTTTTTCCGCTTTAGGGGGAAATTTGAATATAGCCTTAGACGCTATTCAATCTGTCGATTCCAATCTTTATTTTGCAACAGGTCTTGAATATAGAGTGTTCGACATGCTCAATTTACGTTTGGGTTACAATGGACGCAGCAATTTTGTCGGAAATGGCATTAGTTATGGAATGGGGCTTCGTTTCACACAATGGAATTTAGATTATGCGTTTGTTCCATTTGGTGATTTAGGTGCTACCAATAGAATTAGTGTGGGTGTCCGTTTTGGTCGTGCTATCCAAATCAAAAATGCCGACGATCAAGTTGAATTCAATTACAATTTCGCTAAACGCCAATTGGCTTTAGGTAAAGGGGTGGAAGCTTATAGCACCTTATCTGATCTTCTCCTTATTGCTCCTTGGCATAAACCTTCCGTTGAACTCAAAGCCAAAATTCAAAAACAATTCGACGAAATGGCGGTTTCTAAAAATAATGCCCGCATGGAAGCTGAAATTGCGGACAAATTCACTTTGGCTAAAGCTGCCTTTGACAGAGATGAGTTGGTTGAAGCTCGCAAAGGTTTTGAAACCATTCTTGCTCTTCAGTCAGAGCATGTTGGTTCTAAAGTTTATTTAGAAAGAATTCAAAATAGATATCAAAGCTTAGCCCATGAATCTTTCAAACAGGGAATGGACTACTACGCTGCGGCTGATTATGAAAAAGCCCAGATGTTCTTTGAGAAAACCCTCACAATTGATCCAACCCACGCTGATGCCAAGGCCCAATTGGATAAAACAATCCAATTGATAGCTGATGTCACCAAGAGAGCCCGCGAGATGGAATTATTAGCCGGAGCGGGTGAAGCTTACAAAGAAGGCTTGGTGGCTTATCAGAAAAATGATCTCGAGAAGGCCTTGGCTAAATTTGAAGAAGTCAAAACCCAAATGCCTGAATATGAAGAAGTGAGCCGATATATAGAGTTAACCAAACAAACCTTGGCCGGCATTCTCTTCGAACAAGCCAAAGTAAATGTTGAAAACGGTCAGCTAGAAGAGGCTGTGACCAAACTTAAAAGAGCCGATGAGTTAACCCCCAAAGCCAGCAATATCCAAACCGCTCTTGAAATGGCGAATAAAGACTTAGCCACCAAAAATGCGGAGTTGTCTAAGAAACTCTATAAAGATGGTTTAGAAGCTTACCTTGGTGGTCAAACCGATAAAGCCGAAAACCTTTGGAATAAAGCCCTTGAATTGGATGGCAATAACGAGGAAGCTAAGAAGGCCATTGAAAAAGTTCAAGAAAAGAAGAAATTTGAAGGGAAATAAGAGTGAAATCAAAAATCCTTAAAACCATATTAATTCCTCAACCTACCCTCTCCCGTGCCGGGAGAGGGGTTTTGGTTTTTATGGGGGTTCTTTCTTTTTTGACTTTAACGCCTGTTTTGGCTATCCCTTCTGCGGCCACTCCTGAAGATAAAATTCTTTCAAAAGCTTTTTCAGCCTATATGGACGGTAATGATAAAGCGGCGATGGGGTATTTTGAAGAAGTCGTTCGCTTAAATCCTAGTAATGAAGCTGCCAAAAAAGGGTTAGAAAAAGTGAAAGTTCGTCTCAAAAAAGCTGGTGAGATTGAAAAAGAGAAAGCGCTAACTTTAGCCAAAGCTAAAACAGCAGAAGGAAAAGGTTTTTTACGCAATGGAGATGTGGTGGGGGCCATTGACAGTTTCCATAGTGCCACCAATGCCGTTCCTAACTATGCTCCCGCAGAAGGTGAATTAAAGACAATAAAAAAAGAAATGTTGCGGAATTCTGAGAAAAAACGAGTTAACCTTACCCAATGGGCACTCGCCAGAGGAACACTGGCTTATTTGGAAAAAGATTGGGCTAAAGCTTATCGGATTTGGTCAGAGCGATTACGAATCGATAAATCAGATGTGGTCTTATCTAATGCCAATGCAAGGGCGGAGAATAATTTTAAACGGCTCATGATCGCAGAACAAGAAGAATTTTTTAGAAGGGGCGCGCGCGCTTTTTATGGTCAAGGAATGTATGAGCAGGCCAAAATATCATGGGAAAAAGTACTTGCTCTTCGCGGTGACGATCAAGAAGCGCTAGAGGGCATGGCTCGCTCAGAACAAGCTGTTTTAGCTGCGCAAGGAAAAGGAAAAGACAATCAAATGACCGATTTATTGGAAGAGGGTTTACAACAATATGCCAATCAAAATTGGACCAAAGCACTGTCAGTTTTTCAGCAATTGTCTGAAATGGAATCTGGCTTTACGACAGCGAAAGAATATATCGTGAAAATAAATGCGCATTTAGAAAATAGAGTTTACTCACCCGCCAGCACAGCTGGGACATGGAAACCAAACAAAGCCTCTAATCAAAGTAATTCTCCTCTCGACTTGTCCGACAAAAATGAAAATGTGACCGAGAGTAAAAAAGAATTAGAAAAACAATTAAATCGAGACCCAGGAAACATTAAAGTTCAACAGGAACTTGATAAGGTTGTTAAACAGCAAGAAGATGAAGGGGAGCGAATTTATAAAGACGGCTTGATTGCTTATTCTCAAGGAAATCGGGCCTTAGCCATGGAGCATTGGAAAAAAGTTTTGATTGTTAACCCCGAGCATAAAAAAGCATCTGCAGCGCTTAAAAAAGCAAAAGCTGAGGAGGAGCGCTCCACTGAGCCTGCGGCAACCGAATGAAAAAACTATTTTATTTATCTTTACTCTTCGTTACCCTTGCTTCAGCGGAAGAACCTATTCAAGATTCAAACGCGATTGATTACACCTCTACTTTAAGTTCGGAACCGATCAAAAATGATGAAATTCCCGTCATACCCAGTGTTCCAGAACCTGCATTGAACGTTAGCTCATCTTCGGCTTCCATATTACCTCCCCTTATTTCAACAAGTAGCCCAAGCGTAGATCAATTGTTAGAAAATTATGGGTTAAGCGAATCATCTCAGCCGGTATTGGAAAAAGTTTCTATTGATGATTCTGGAAATAGATTATTGATTTTAATTCAAGTTTCTAAGCCGGTGGAATGTTTTGTGTTTGAGCGTCGTGACCCACCTTCTTTATTCATTCAATTTACAGGAACAACT
>JBJXGI010000009.1:0-39951 GCA_046153645.1 Elusimicrobiota bacterium
GTAAAAAAGAACTTATATGGGTCTAATAAAACAGTTTTTCATCAAATTATTTGGCATTCGCCCCACAGAAAAAACTGGTGAAAATATTTCTATTATCCCACCAAAAATAGACCCCCTACAAACAATAAAAGAAATTGAAAAAGAATATGATCTTTTTGATTGGAAAGCCGATAAAACTCAACCTTTTTTAGAAGAATTAAAATTAATCAAACCCATGTCTAAATTTTTTGAAAAAGAAAAAGAAGAAATTATTCAAGAATTAAAAAGATTGGACACCCGTTCAAAAAGAACTTGAGGTTGGAGTCATATGAACCAAAGACGCGGCGCTGACCGCCGAAAAGATCTCCGTTATGAAATTGCCCTAGATATCGATATTCGATTTATTCCAGATGGGACACCCATTAAAGGTTCAGCGGTAGAAGTCGGCCCCAATGGAATGAGAGTGATAGCAAAACTCCCTTTGGTTGAGGCCAGTTATGTTCACATTTCATTTGCAGGCGCCTCCAACAACACTCATTGTGAGGGGCGGGTTGTTTGGACTCAAAAAAATAAAAGTGGTAAAAACTTATACGAAAGTGGAATTGACGTGCAACGATGGGGTGGAGACGTTCCTGGAGAACGGGCCCTCAGTGAATTTAATAACACACCTGCCAAAGAAGATCGACGGAAGCTTAAGAAGTAATTTACCTTTCTTTGAATATTTCTTTACACTGAAAACTTAAACATTTTGATTTAATACACACCTCTCCTCCCATCTCGGAAACCCTTCCTTCCATATTCAGGAGTTTATTATGAAGAAAGTTGCGCTTATAGCCTTGTTTTTTACGGGGCTCATTTCACCCGCCATCGTTAAAGCTGTTGATGCAGTTCCATCAACAATGTTCCGTTTTTACGGAAAAATAACGGCCATAAATAATAATGATCATATCATCACTGTTCATAACAAAAAACAGAAACTAGACGCTAAGTTTAATTTAGATGATCAAACCAGTATTGTTTCTGCAAAAAAAATGGTGCCTCAATCTGAATTAAAAGTAGGGCAGTCATTGATTGTTTCTTATTTTGCGGAAAACAATCAAAATAAAGCCAAAAAAATTACTATTCGTAAAATAACAGGATTCAAGAAAAACACGAGTACTGAAACAGAAAAATAAATAGAAATATCAGATTAAGTCGTCACCCCCGCTTGCCCGCCACGTTGTTTGGCGGGGGGTGACGACTTTTTATATTCATATCCATACTCGAACTGTAGGATTAATTTGTACTATTTTTATGAAATATGAAAAAAATCCCTGTTTTACTTGGTCCGACCGCTTCTGGAAAAACATCAATTGGCATTTTATTAGCCAAGGAACTGAATGCTGAGATCATTTCTGTCGATTCAAGAAAAGTTTATAAAGGCCTCAAAATTGGAACGGCCACTCCAGAGGGAATTTATAAGAACAACACTTATATTGTTGAAGGAATTCCGCATTATCTCATCGCGCACTTAAATCCAGATGAAGCCTATAATGCCGGAAGCTTTGTACGAGATGCGACGGAATTGATTAAAGATATTCAATCTCGAGGAAAGCTTCCTCTGCTTGTGGGGGGAACAGGTTTCTATTTTAAAGCGCTCGAATCGGGGCTTCCCGATCTTCCTCAAGCTCAAATCAAAATGAGAATTGAAATTCAAAAACGAATTCAATCGGAAGGGACAACGGAGTTATACAACGAATTTAAAGCCAAAGACCCAGAAGCGGCAGAACAAATACATCCCAACGACCGCCACAAAATTATTAGAGGCTTAGAAATAATTCATTTTACGGGAGAAAAATACTCTTCTTATAAGAACCAAAAAAAGAAATCCCCGTTTGATTTTATCACCATGGCCCTTACTTGGCCCAAAGATCTTTTAGATCAAAGAATTAAAGAAAGAAGTGCTCAAATGGAAAGAGAGGGCATGCTTGAAGAGACAGAAAAAATTTTGTCGAACGGATTTCCTTATGATTGTCCTGCTTTGGTTAGTTTTGGTTATAAAGAAGCGGTTCAAGTTATTCGAGGGGAAATTCCCCGCAGTGAATTTCTTCCCTTATTAATAAGAGGAACCATTGCTTACTCTAAAAGACAAAAAACATGGCTTAAAACCCAAACGCAAGCAAAATATTTTGAATGCGACCTCTCCTCGAAAAAGCGGGAAATCTCATTGAAAATGAGGGATTTTCTGGAAACGCAATCTATCTGAAGTGTTATAATCTTTTTAATTTTAAGGTCTTAATAATCCAATGAAAGGTGGTTCTCACGTATCCAACACGCATTAGAACAAGTAGCGATGGTAGGCTTAAAATTGGGCAAACAAACCCAAGATGATTTTGATTCATTAATGGATGAGTTAGAGCGACTCATCGAAACAGCCGGTGGGAAAGTGGTTCATCGTTTTTTTCAAAACAAAGATAAAAAAGATCCTGCCACTTTATTGGGAAAAGGGAAAATAAGCGAAATTGGCGCGCAAATAAAAGATCTAAAAATTAAAACATTAATATTCGATGACGATTTATCTGCTGGGCAACAAAAAAATATTGAGAAAATAACTCATGCCAAAGTTATCGACAGAACCCGTTTAATTCTTGATATTTTCGCTCAAAGAGCCAGAACCAAAGAAGGGCAATTACAAGTTGAGCTAGCGCAGTTAAATTATTTGGTTCCACGATTAACCGGCGCTTGGAGAGGATTTTCTCAGCAAGGAGGGGGAATCGGTTTAAGGGGCCCCGGAGAAAGAAAAATTGAAGTTGAAAGACGCTACGTACGAGATCGAATCAAGCGATTAAAAAAAGAAATTTCAGAAATAAATGATCATCGCGAGAGAGCCCGAGAAGGCAGAGAAAGAGTGCCACTTCCGCAAGTGGCGTTGGTGGGGTATACCAATGTGGGCAAATCTACTTTATTGAACAATTTGACAGGAGATCTTGAAGCGGTTTACGCAGATGACAAGTTATTTGCAACGCTCGATCCCACGACAAGAAGAGTTAAATTACCCAGCGGCCGCCCCATTTTATTTACTGACACAGTGGGGTTTATTCAGAAATTGCCGCATGATTTGGTGGCAGCTTTTAGAGCGACGTTAGAAGAAGTTTCCAAAGCCTCCTTAATGGTTCATGTAACAGATGCGTTAGCGGTTGATAAATTGCATCAAGAAAAAACAGTTATGGAAGTAATAAAAGAACTAAAGGCAGAAAAAATTCCTCTCATTAAGGTTTATAATAAAGCCGATGGGCTAACTAAACAGCAAATGGAAGCGATAAATCAATCAGGGGCTATCGCGATTTCAGCAAAAACAGGGCTTGGGGTTCAAAGTTTACTTGAGCGCGTTGAAGAAATTTTAGATGAATCTCTCATTGAGGTGGCATTTCATTTGCCTTTTAACAAAAGAGGCGTTCTCGGAGATATTTATCGAATGGGGCATGTTTTAACTGAAACACCCCACAAAACAGGAACAAAACTACGCTTGAGAATTGACAAAGGAAATTGGGAGAGAATCTCAAAAGAAATAAACAACTGACATGGAAACAGCCCTCATAAAAAAAACGCGTGTTATGACTCTGGCCAATAAAATAACGATACTCAGAATTTTATTGATTCCGTTTATTGTTATTGGCTTATTGAAGGGGCATCCAATTCGAATATTGCCCCTCATTGGTTTTTCAATGTTAACTGATTTTATTGATGGTGTTGTGGCTCGAAAAAGAGGAGAGCGAACCAAATTAGGCGCCTTTTTAGACCCTATGGCGGATAAATTGTTTTTGTCTGCTCTTTTTATTACCTTGGTTTTTCTAGGGAAAATGGAGGTCTGGGTTTTTGTTATGGCTTTTTCTCGAGATCTTTTGATTGTTTTGGGATGGCTGATTATTTTTATTTTAACTGGTTCATCTGAAATCGAGCCGCGAATTTTGGGCAAAATTGCCACGGCCGTTCAAATGACGTCGGCTATTTTATTTTTATTTGATATCACTGATCCTGCCAGGTCTGTTTTATTATGGAGTATGGTTATTACAACGGCCGCATCGACGATTGATTACTTATTTATAGCGGAAAAAAAACTCGGAGGATTTTAAGTTGAAGTCTATTTTTGTTTTGATGTTAAGTTATTTCATTGGTGCCATTCCATTTGGGCTCATTATTTCTCAGAAATTCTATGGCGTTGATATTAGGCAACAAGGTTCTGGTAACCCCGGCGCGACGAATGTTTGGAGAGTTCTCGGGAAAAAACCTGGAATCATAACGCTCTTATTAGACTTTTCAAAAGGACTCATTCCCATTCTTATCGCTAATGCCCTCTTACCTCGAGAATATGGCACAACGGCTCTGGCCGGTTTATTGGCTATTGTTGGGCATAATTGGAGTGTGTTTCTCAAAGGCTCAGGTGGAAAAGGGGTTGCCACCTCAGCTGGAGTATTTGTGGGGCTCATGCCGATTCAAACAATGATCGCAATTGTAGCCTTTGGTGTGGTTTTTTTCTTCTATAAATGGGTTTCATTGGGGTCGATGGCCGCCGCGGTTTTTTTAGTGCTCTCTTCTCTTATTACCAATAGCCCTGTTCTTTATAAATTTTTGACTCTTGTTGCGGCTTTTATGGTGTTTTGGAAACATCGATCCAATATTAAAAGACTCTTGAAGGGTGAAGAGCCCAAGGTAAATTTCTAATGAAAAAAGAAAAAATCGCAGTACTAGGCGGAGGAAGTTGGGGGGCCACTTTGGCCGCGCATCTAGGGAATCTAGGTCATGATGTTATGATTTGGGAATTTGTTAAAGAAGTGGCTGATTACCTAGAAAAAAATAGGCATCTTAAAACATTGCCGCATCTTAAGCTGCCCAGCTCCATTAAAGTTTCAAATGATCTTTCCTTTGTCTTAAAAGACCGACCTATCATTTTATGCGTGGTGCCATCACCTGCAGTGAGAAGCACATTTGAAGCTTGCCAAAAAACAGGCATGGTAAATCCAGGAACAATTATTATAAATGCATCAAAAGGTATTGAAAACCAAACATTTTTAACAATGACGCAAGTGGTTTCTTCTGTCTTAAAAAATGCAGGGGATTTGGTTGCTTTCTCTGGTCCAAGTCATGCCGAAGAAATTGCTCTTGGAAAACCTGCCGTTTTAGTGGCCGCATCAAAATCTAATGAAGCCGCTGAACGAACCAAAAACATGTTTTTATCAGAAAATTTTAGAGTCTATACCAGTCAAGACCCACTTGGCGTTCAACTGGGGGGAGCTATAAAAAATGTATTTGCTGTGGCCTGTGGTGTCATTGACGGTTTAAAACTGGGAGATAACACCAAAGCGGCACTCATGACACGGGGTCTCATCGAAATGGCTCGAATTGGCAAAAGCTTTGGCGCCGAAACTTTGACTTTTTTTGGATTATCAGGGTTAGGGGACTTAATTGTAACCTGCGCTTCCCAACATTCTAGAAACCGACTTCTCGGAGATAAAATTGGCTCAGGCAAATCAGTTGAAACGGCTTTATCTGAAATGACTATGGTGGCCGAGGGCTACTACACCGCTAAGTCAGCCTTTATGTTGGCCAAAAAAAATAATATTGATGCTCCCATTATCGAAGAAACCTATAAAATACTTTATGAAAAAACCTCACCACAAGACTCTATGAAAAGACTCATGAGTCGCCAAGTGGGAGCGGAAATGGAGGGACTGGTGTTATGAATAAAGCTGACATGGTAGAAGGCGTATCAAAGTTAACGGGTTCTCGTGTGGAATCACAGCGTATCGTGGATTATTTGTTTCAAACGATGCGCGAATCCTTGAGAAAAGGGGATAAAGTGGTTGTTCAGGGGTTTGGTAGTTTTCACATTGTTATCCGCAAAGCCAAAAAAGGGCGAAATATTAAGACCGGCCAAGAAGTGTTAATTCCTGAAAGGCAGGCCATTAAGTTTCGTAAGGCAAAAGATTTTCTCTGAGATATTCAATTAAAACTTTTCAAAATCATGTATTTATAGCTAGAATAAGCGGTATATGAATATCCCTGAAAAGTATTTTTATACCATTGGCGACGTGTGTGACATCACAGGTGTTAAATCCCATATTTTGAGATATTGGGAATCTGAGTTTAAACTTCTTCGCCCCGCAAGACGATATTCAGGACATAGAAAATACACCAAAAAAGATATCGAGCTTATTCAGAAAATTAGAATTCTCATTGTTGACCGTAAATTCACGCTGGCTGGTGCTAAGCGAGAAATTCAAAAACAATTCTCATCTGTTACTTCATCAAAACCTTTACAACAAGCCAATATAAACGAAGCCATTCCTGTTTTAAGAGATATTAAAAAAGATGTGGATGCCTGCCTCCAACTACTCTCCGAAGATCTACAAGCAAAACTGTTTTAAACTTTAGTTTCGGTTCTGTTTCAAGTCGTTTACAACTTTTCCTTAAAAAATAACTCTCAGTTCACGTAATTTTAAAATTGTATTGATAGAATTTTTTATATGAAAAGTTGTATCTTTTTTCGCTTTTTATCGGTTTGGTTATCAGCGATTTATTTTGCTACAAATTGTGCGTTTGCACATAAGCCGGAAACCAATATCTGGGACGAACGTCGTCAGGTGCAACTGGCGCAAGCCCCGATTGGTTCTTTAAAAAATTCTCCTCACGTTTTTAATCAGCTTCCACCCATTGGCACTTCACTTTCGAAAAAAATAACTGCTTTGGTCCCCCAAAAAATGAACCAGAGTTTACACCCTATTTTTCAGTCGCTTTCTTCCACCTATGGTTCTGTTCGGAAAATATCGGTTCCTCATAATGCAAAACCAGGAAAAATTCTTATTCATATTCAAGACGTTCACATGAATAAAGAAGCGCAAGTCAATATTGCCCAAGGAATTCAAGAATTAATAAACAAAGGCCAAGTGGATTTAATCGCTCTTGAAGGCGCATTTAACAACATTGATCTCTCCGCTTTCAGATCTTTCCCAGATAAAGAGATTGTTCGAAACGTGGCAGATTATCTTCTTCGGTCGAACCAAATTTCAGGCCCCATTTACATGGTTTTGACGAGTGATAAAAATATTCCATCTATTATTGGGATTGACGATGAAAATCATTACAACGCTAACGTTGCCGCTTATGTTGCTTCGAAACCGATGTTAACGTCTGTTAAAGAACGATTATCAAACTCACGCAATAAATTAACCGAAGAAAAATATAAAAATTTCAATGCTGACTTGTCACAGTTCGACAATGAAGTCGACGCCTATCGTCAAGGAACAATTTCGATGGGGGGTTACCTTGGTATCTTGAAAAATCAAATGACACCATTGTCTGTAGAGCTAACTCAGTTTCTTGACGCTTTTACCTTGGAATCTTCACTTGATTTAAAACGTGTTGAACGTGAACGCGCCTCTCTTTTAAACATTCTTCTGGTTCGTCTTAAGAAAAATGAAACCGCCGATCTTGTTAATGCCAGTTTGGCTTTTCGAACAGGTCATTTATCTCAAGGAAACTTTTATAGCTATCTTCAAGAGCTTTGCGCAAATAAAGGTGTTTCTCTTGCTTCATTTCCCGCTTTGCGTGCTTACCTTCGTTATGTTTTATTGTCTGAAAATATCGATGTTGAACATCTTTTTTCTAAGGTTAATAAAGCTGAGGTAGCAGCTTACGCTAGACTTACAAAAACACAGGAAGAAAAAGCGCTCGTTTTAGAATCCCAAAAACTTTACCTTACAGAAAAGCTGGTTGATTTTTCACTCACGAAAGATGAATGGAATGACTACAAGAAAAAATGTGCAGGGACATTAGATCTAACGTCATTTGAAAAATTTTATATTGAAGCCGAGGCGCGCGACCAAGCTATGGCTCAAAACCTCATTCGTGAAATGGGCAGGTTAAAGGCCCAGGTTTCTATTCTGGTAACAGGAGGCTTTCACTCAACTGGCATCACTCACCTTACAGAACAAGCCGGAATTACCACCATAGAGTTTGTACCTAAAATTACAAAAGTAGACACTGCCAAAGGCTCTTCTTACTTGAGTGTTTTCATGCAAGAAAAAACACCACTTGAAAAACTATTTGAAGGAAAGAAATTGTTCTTATCACAAAAAGTATGGACAGGCCCCACACGTTATTTGGCCGGGGTCCTGGTTATGCTTCGTACTTTTTGGCTGCGTTTGGGAGACTTAAAAGGTCAATCCGAAATGAAAGAGCAGTTGGCGGTATTAACCGGCCAACCTGTCGACAATTGTTCTTTCTCAATTCAAGATGGGGATGCCAAGATGGACAACCAGACTGTTCAAATTACAGTTCGTCAAAATAAAAATGAAATTATTTCAGTTAGTCAAAAACCATCTTTCTTTTGGGTACCCTTCAGAGAATTTCAAGATACTTTTGCTATCGCACTTAAAAAAATAGACCCTCTTAAATTTGTCATGAACCATCCACAATCGCAAGATATCAATGTGACATTAAAGCGTCTGTTGGGTTTAAAAGTGATGGGTACCTTGACTTGGATGGGACTGGCCATTTCGCCCATCATTGTTGGTATGGCAGTGCTGTTGGGTGCCGGCTCGTGGGCCATGATTTTCTTTATTCTTTTTCGAATTAAAAATATTGATATGCGCATTGCCCATGTGATTTCCCATTGGATCCAAATGGCTCTTTTCCCGGAAGCGCGGTTGAGTGAAGGAAACAATAAAGAAATAAAAGCTGTGGTACGAGTACAAAAAACGAAGGAACTTATCTGGGATCCCGAACTGATAAAGAAAAGTTTCGAAAAACAATGGGAGCATTTTCCACCTGAAGATATGAGAGTTTCAAAGATGGAACCTGGTTACGCCGCGGTCGCAAGAGACCTTATCACTCAATTATCTCAAGAAGAAGTTTTTGATCTAACCGAAAAAAAATTCGCTGTTATTGGTTTGTCGCTTGCAGAAATGATTGATAATTCTTTTCAGGCCAATGGAAATTCTTATGTTGGTGTTCGTGTGATTGGTATTCATGAGGAAGGGCACTTCCGTATTTATGTTCAGAACCCACAAGTAATCGACCTGAAAATTCTTTTAAATTCAGATCGATTGAACGAACTGTTGGCATTCTTAAAAATAGCCCACACAGCGGTAACAACAAAAAATAAAAACTTTGTGGAAAACGAAAAAAATTTTCAATTTAAAGAGAGCGTTCTAACATGGTTGGACGAAGGTGCCATTCAAAACTCAATTAAGCTTATTTCTGAAATACTAGAAAATAAACAATTGTCTGCTGAAGAAGAACTTAGCTTGGCCTTTGACTTCATAACGGGATATATGACGACCGGTCATGTGAATAAATTAAAAAATTATTACATAGCTGATCGCCCTATAGAAAGTGGCACTACAATGGGCATCGGCATGTGGTACGCACGGGAACGATTGGGGACTCAAGGCCTGGATTTAAAAATGCGCTTAGGAAACACTCCTCTTGAGCCGGAAACCGTTTTTGAAATTATTGTTCCTTATAAAAATAACACCGATCCCGCGAGTCCCTCTGAGCATCCTGGCGCCATCAACGACAGCTTCAACCGCTTTGTGATGCGGGTGGCGAATTTTTTTGGAGTAAGCACTAGCGGTCAATGGGCGGTAGTTGGTTTTTTTGAAGGGGCCTTTCGGCAAATGGGGTTTTATGTTTTGTTTCCAAGTATCTTTTTGGGAGTTTTTAAATTTTTGAATTTAAGTGGTCATTGGGCAATGGCACCACCCCTTATTGTTGGACTTTTCTTGTTTCTTTATACCGCTTTCTTTCTTGTTTTTTCTATCCGCTATTTCTATAAACAGCATCTCAATAAAGGTGTCATTACTTTAACAGGCCCTGTCATTAATAATCCAAAAATGGCTCACCTATCCACGTGGACGGCCGCTTGGGGGTATATGGGGCTTCTCTTGGCCATTCCCGGATTTTTAATCGTCTTTTTTTCTTCAGATTTAGTAGGCATTATCATCGGGTGGTTATTTATTGGCATGGGTGTAATTATTGGCGGCTTTATGCATGGGAGAAAGAATTTTCATCTCTCAAAATTATCTGATAAAACAGAAATCCTAAAAATACCTCGAATCTCTTTTTACCGCGCTCTTAGTCATTCATTTTTTGGGGATGATTTAAATAAATATCCTTTGACCGCTTCTGATCATCCAATTTTATTTTATCTAAGTTACTTCCCTCTTCTTTTTTCAATTACAACAATCGGGTTTATGCTTTTTTTGTCTGCTGTTTTTGATGCGCCAAATTTCTTGTGGTTTATTAGCATTCTCTTGATTGGACCAGCTTTTACTTTTTCTGAACTTTTAGCTGAAGGTCATGTCCCTTATATGGATGTATCTTTCTTGGTTTCTCGAACAGCGCGTCGCGCGATAAAAGAAAACAAGACAGGCATAGATCCAGACATCCAAACCATTTCAGATAATTTTGAACGTAAGACCGGTTGGAAAATCATCTGGCAAGAAAATGATTATATTCTTGCTGAGCTTGACTTGGACCAGAAAGAAATAAAAATGACACTGGGTTGGAAGGTTCCTCTCCAAAATAAAAAAGATATTGATAGTCGAAAAAGAATGTTCTTTGCCGTGCTCGAATCCGCAAAAAAATCAATAAAAAATGGTACCGGTTCTCAAGTGGACACCTTTAATCAACAAAATCCTCACACGCCTGGTGCCATCGCAAGCCCTCAGAATAAAATACTGGCCGCAGAAAAAGGGTTGGGTGCTGTTGGATGGAGAGAGCATCGAATCGGAATAGTTTCATATGTCTTCTTCGTTTTGGCCTATATGGGTGTTTACGCGTTGTTGGTAAGCCTTGGTTATCTCCCGGCAGCGCCGCCAGAAATGAGAGGCATCTTTTTTCTTTCGCTTCTTCAATCAACCGTTATTTTTTCAGTTATTTCCTTCTTAACTCTCCTTTACAAACATCACACTTATGGCGTCCTTCAAAAAGATCTAACGATAACAAGAAATTATTTTTCTGGAACGTGGGTGGCCTGGTCAGGTTTAATGATCAGCATCAGTATTATTTTTAGTGCTCTAAGTTTGACCCTGTTTAATCCAAACCTAATAAACGTTCTTACAACTATAGCTCTCAGTGTGGGGGGATATCTTCTTGGAGGATGGAACCATAGCACCATGAATTTAAGAGATACTGCCACTGTTAAAAACGAATTATTAAACGAAGTTGATCCAGCCACAGGTGCTATTTTGGAGACAACTTATCCACGTAGTCATATTCATGCGCACGGCATTTGGCATCAAACAGCGCATGTTCTCTTGCGAAGTCGAGATGGTCGTATTTTAATTCACGAGAGAAAAGACAATAGAAAAATAGAAATGAGCGCTTCAGGGCACATTGAAACAAATCATAGTCCGATATTTACTGCTCTTAAAGAATTGGAAGAAGAGCTTCAATTGATTCGATTGGGGATAAAAATTACTGCGGACCATTTAAAACCAATTTCATCGCCGTGGAATGAAGCTTTTTTTAGAAAGTCAACACAGGCTGAGATGGAAACCTCAGGTTATGGTGAAGATCGCATTTACCGATCAAAGTCAAAAGATAAATTTAATAATGAAATTAGTTATTTGTTTTCTGTCACTATTGAAGATAGTCAAATGGATAAACTATTAGCTAAATTTAAACCCAATGAGGAAGTAAAAACCGTTAAAGCTGTAACAGTCGACACTTTGGTTTCTGATATAGAAAAAAATCGATCAAATTACGCCAGTACTCTTCCACAATACTTTGAGGATCCTTTTGTTCGAACTCACGTGGTTAAAGAAATTGAAGACACTTCAATACTCGTTTCACTTGGCTCTTCGCTAAAAAAGAAAGTTGCTTTTATGGCCGCCTCCACCTTGATTTCAATGGCACTTTATGTTTTGTTTACTGTTATCATTTCTCAAATAAATTTAAATTTTAAAGTCGCATACCCTATTGCTCTTTTTTGGGTCATAATTATTCTTCAGTTTGTGGGAAGCTTATGGGCCACTGTTCTTGCTTTTGGTTGGAAATGGGCCCTCACAAAAGAGTCGAAAGATAAACTATCTCTTTCAGAAATACGACAAGAAATTTTTGCCCGTTCTCTTCTTGCACCTCATTTTGCTGTTATGGCTGGGTTTTTATTATACGGTTGGCTTTTACCACTGATTAATTGGGGAAATTTTGATATGTACAAAGGACTCATTCTTCAAATTGCCATTTGCCCGTGGTTATTTGACGCAAATGCCTTTGTGTTGATTCGCCGATTTGCCAAACGCGTTATGGGGTTTACTCAGAATTATTTGGACGCAAAAAAAGAATTGCGTGGACTGGTGGTATTGGCTCTTTATTTCTTTATTCCAGGTCATATGATTGCAACTCAATTGGACCCTGTGTGGGCTGTGGCGACACTCAGACTAATTGATTTTTTATTTGTTATTGCCTTCGTCATCCATTTTGACAAGAAATGGAATGAACGGATTCGCACCGGTTATGCTCAATTTCGTGACCGCTTGGAGAAGTCTTCATATTTTTCTTTGCAAGTGTTGGGATTAACGTTCTTAGTATTTGATCTGGCCGCTTGGCTGGCCAATCGGATTGCGGATTTTTGGACGTGGGTTTTATTTAAGCACTATGAAAAAAAATGGATCCGTAACACGCATTTCTTTTTAACAATCATTGTTCCTATTGCCCTTGTCAGTTATCGCATTGTTGACATTGCGCCGGCGAGTGGTCCTTTCATTGCGCTGGTTTTTATATTGCTTGAAGCGTTCATGATCTATCGTCTCATTTGGGGGAAAGATGATGATAGTGCGACGCCTGTTACTTTAAATGACATTCTTCCTCTTCCCACAAAACATGGGCTTGATCAGGTTTTAGGGGCAACGTTAGAAGGAATTCATGAGAAAACAACAATTCCACAAGCTGAACTAAAAGGTGTCCAAATCAGTGGAAGTGAAAACCTGGAATTACTGTTGGTGCCTGTATTCGATTGGCTTCAAGCGGATACTTCTGAAACAAGGCAGGCTGAATTTTATATTACCAACTGGAATGAGAGAGAAGAAATTGCGCGGTCAATTCAGACTCTCGCAAATAATAAAAACATTTCGTTAGCAGCACTTCAAAATAAATTGACATTTCAATTTCATGATCCTTCTTTTGGCGCTACTTATTCCATTCCAACTGCGCTCAGTCTGGCTTTTGATACAAATGTTCCTATCACTCAGGAAAATTTTGGATTACCAAATAAAAAACTAACCGCTCTATCAACCCGAGTTACTTGGATTCTTACCACAAAAAATGGATGGGACCCTCTCATCGATTTTTTTGTCCATCTTGGTTCGATTAAAATACCCGTGAGTGAAGTGGTCCCCTATCTTGTCGATTTAACTCGAAAAGAAGCCGAACTTATTGATCTTAAAATGAAGCGAGAGATCAAAACTCTATTTGAAGCCCAACGTGCAGCATAAACCGGCCTGAATTAATAATTCACCTCGTTAATATAGCGCGATTTGGGATTGTTGCAAAAGTAAGCCTCCTCATTCGTCATTCCGACTCTTCCGTTAAATACAGTGGTCGATGAGGAAGAGGTAAGCCGGAATCCTGCAGCGTTAAATGCGGAGGCTTTATTCGATAAACCCACCGTTATTTTCCGTCAAGGAACGATTTTATTTTTGTCCCATGAGACTCAGCAGAAAACTCATTGACACCGCAATACACCAACGACAACTTAGAAGGGCCCAGATGCATTCTTCTATTACGATTTGGAAACGATTGTTCCGCTCGATCACGTCTTGCGACAACACAAAGAAAGCTTTCTGGTGAAAGAATCAGCAGAAGAACCGGAACACTGGAAGAAAAGCTTGGAGCAGGAAGAGCAATTGTGCTACAACTTTGATATAGGTTGTTCTGCGATTTCATCTTGGAATCGCAAAAGTCGGACCACACGTTTTTCTATCGAACGAGGAAAAACATGAGTGATGAGAATATTCCGGTGATGTTCAATAAGATCGTAGAAGACGCAAAGCTGTGCAGGATCTTCAAACCGCTCGAGACGTTTGTGGATGCGAGCGTGGTCAGTAGAAAAGAAGCAGAGTGAGCGAAGCGGGAAGAAAGATCGTCAACTCAACGCAGAGGCCGGAACAATAAAGAGTTGAGTCACGAATAATTAATCTGAACTGAAAACACCGCTCGAATTCAACTTCATCAAAAATTAAGGCAAGTTTCTTAGCTTTTTCACATTATTCCTTTATAATTGAGTAATGAGAAGAGTAATATCAGTGCCATTAATCGCATTCATTTATTCTTTCACGCAAGTTCTTTTTCCTCATATTGCGGAGTCTTCTTTATGGGATGAGAGAAAGCAAGCATCAGCACGCATCAAAAACCAACAAATGGCTTTTCAGTCTTACTTCTCACCCGCCTTGATGCCGAAATTAAACGCTATTTTGCCCACACCGATCGAAGCGTATATTTCACCAATTCAAAAAAAATTAACCCCTTCGATACAAAGAATTTTTTCAAAAATAGATACTCGCGTTTGCCGCATTTCAAAAACAACTTTTCCACCCACTTCTCGGCTTTTTCGAGGAGTGGTGATTCATATCCAAGATGTCCATCAAAATGAAGAAGCGCAAAAAAACATTGCCTCGGTTCTCACACCGCTGATGAATGAATCAGTTATTAATACACTGGCACTGGAAGGAGCATTTAACAAGCATGATTTTTTAGTTCTTCGCCGTTTCCCACAGCGTGAAGCGATTCAAAATGCGGCAGATTTCCTCCTTCATGAAGGGTTCATTTCTGGGCCCGTGCGTGCTTATTGGAACCTTGATCCCTCTTCAAATGTCAACTATGCTGGTATTGACGATAAAGAGCTTCATTCAAAAAACGTTCAGGCCTATCTGGATTCCTGCAATATAAAAGAAAGTATCGTTAAAAAACTATCCGTGATTCACAATTCTTTGATTCAAAAAAAATCAAAAGTATTTTCAATAGATTTCTTAAAGGCAGACAGTGTCATTGAAAATTTTCATATTGGAAAAACATCTCTATTTGAAGTGGTTAACCTTTTTCATTCGCTAGGAATTACATTAACAAGTAACCTTAAAAAATTCTACGAGGCTTCAATCATAGAAAAAAATCTCAACTGGAACCGAGTTGAACAAGAAAGATCTTTGGTGTTAGAAAAGATCGCTTCACGGCTTTCACTGGATGATATGAATCAATTAAGGATAGGAAGCCTGGCTCTTCAAGAAGGACAAATAACGCATAGGCATTTTTATGAACTCTTCTCAAATATTTGCCTAAAAAAAGGTTACCCACTTACTCAATACCCTGCATTAGAAACTTATGTGAAATATATCACATTGGCAGAATCAATCAATGCTTCAGACCTTTTTTTAGAAGCTCAAAAAGAAGAAAAATTTTTTTATGAAAAGTACGCCCAAACTCCTGAAGAAGAAACACTGATTAAGCAATCTCAAGAAGAAAGGTGGCTTAAAAAACTAGTTCAATTTGAACTAACACGTTCAGAGTGGGAGAGACAAGAAAAAAGCTTATCTTTACCATTAACAAGAGAAGAAATTTTTCCATTTCTTTCTTTTTATGAATCAGCCCTCAAACGGGATCTTGCCATGGGTGAAAATGTAAATAAATTAGCCACCAGTGAGAAAGAATCCATTATTGCACTTGTTACCGGAGGTTTTCACACCGATGGATTAACATCGCATCTTACCTCTGATGGCTGGGTGGTCATTACACTCACGCCTAAACTAACCAAAATTGGATCCACAGAAGCTTCTTCATATTTATCTGTTTTTGCAAGCGAACATACGCCACTTGAAAAACTTTACCGCGGAGAAAAACTTTTTTTATCAGGTGACCCCAAGGCCGGAGAAGCGTTTATGCCTACATTGGTCACAGGTTATATGTTTTCAACTGGCGCCAGAGGAAGCGCTCCTACAGACACATTTAATAATTTAGAACCAACTGTTAAAGCTGAAAGTGTCTCTGTTAAACCTACTAATGATGGAATAGAAGTTAAATTAGATTTTGATGAAACAGAAATTCAAGCTTCAATAACACATGATCAAAATAAAAAAATTACAGGGTTTAAACAAAAATATTTTCATAAGGTGTTAACCTGGTCAGCTCTTGAAACTCTTTTTCAGGTGGGTGTCATTCATTTAATTGGGGGTTTCTTGGGATGGATAATCGCTGTCCCCGTCTTTGTGGTTCTTCATTACAGAAAGCCCTTACTACACTGGGTTAAAACTGGTATTCCACCTACTTTATCTTTTTCTAGCGGAGCCGAGCTTTTAATCCGTTTTCTCCTCGCCTTTGGATTTGCGGAATTAATTTTAATGTCGCATTCCAATGGGTATTTATATGCCTTCACTGCGCATGTGGTTTGGAATTTCTTATCAATCACTTTTTTTGATGAGTGGGCACTAATGACGCTTCCCCAAAAGAATGCTTTAGAAAAACTTAAGAAAGCCAAAGAAAAACTAAAAAATACTCCCTCTCAAAAAAATGCTTTAAATGTTGTTGCTGCAATGGAGGGCATCTCACCCGGCGATGATATAGATGAAGCGGTTATTGAATTAACTGAATTTGCATTAGAGTTTGATGCGGATATAGCAGACTTAAACTGGAAAATTGTGGAACAAATTTTTAATCACGGACTTAAGGACAATGATAAGTCAGCGAAATCGGATCTCATGGAAATTATCAATAAATCTCAATCAGTATTATCAGTTAAAGAAGAGCCAGATCTTCACAGAATTACAATTAACACATTAAAGTTTTTATCTCAAGAAGAGGAATCAGAATGGAAGAGAGATTTGTGCGTTGCTCTGCTGCGCAGAGTTATATTCTCTATCGTATTTAGTATTGATATTAAAGATAACGTTAATGCTTGGTTTCAAGAAGAAAATGAAATTCCGAAGGGAGCTGAGTCCTCACTCGCTGATGTGATTGCTTATAACGCTCGAGAAATGAATACAGCTTTTTTAAGTGACCCTTTAAATAAAAAAATATTGAATCAGTGGTTTTCTCTTGTAGTCATGCATGGCAATTTTGAAAATGCTCAAACAATGAAATTTTTGAGTGCCATTGATGTTCCTTTAAAACTTTCCCAAAAGGTCAAAGATGCTCTTGCTCTTGAGCTCGAAAATGGAGTGTCTGAGACAAGAGTTAAATTATATATACGTTTTATGCCTGAGATGGTTTCTCGTCGAAGGGGTATTGAAGCACAAAAAATTATGGAATTAGTTACAGATGAAATGGAAAAAGACGCAGGCAGCATTGCTTTTAGGATTCCGTATACAGATGCCTTGTTAAGAGTTTTAATGTCTGAAATAAAATGGGATGCGGAAGGTTTAAGATCTTATCTTGGCTTATTATTTCAGGCAATTACAGAATTTCCAGGAAGAATTTCACCTGAGATTGTTGAAAAATCTAGTGTCGGAGTCGAAAATATTGCTAAGCAATATTTAAAATTATTGCCTAATGCAGAAATTGAACAAGTTACTTCTTTTTTCTTTTTGATCTCACTAATTCCAGATGCCCAAAAAAGAAAAGAATGGGTAACAAAATTTTATGAAGCTGTGCAACATCATGATTATGCACCGGGCATTTTAACAGTCAATATTGCGTCTGAAGAAGGTTCAGGCTTTCTACGCCGTTTTTATGGCGAACTTATAAATCAAAGTAATTTTAATTTAGCCATCCAAAATCCAGCTCAATCTCCATTCAATAGAGAAAATTTTTATAGTTATTTAGAAAATTTGATTCGCTTTGAAAGTGAATTTTCTCCAGAGGCAGCGGCGGCTCTAATAACTTGGGCTCATTTTCACAGGAGTGAAAGTAATTTTAAGCAGATTCAGGATTTTAAAGGTCTTTATCCTTTAATGTTTTTGAAAATCATTCCATTACTTAGAGAATCCGCTAAAGAGTTTCGTAATGAATTAATCACTGACATTCCTGGGTTAATATTAAACATTTTTTCTTTTGAGCGATTACTTATTGCTGAATTACACACTCAAATTACTCCACTAAAAGATCCGTGGCAAGAGGTGATTGAACCTCATCGCGCGTACATTGAAACCAATATGGCCGAAGCGATGATCGATAGTCCTGTTATAATCGCTCTTATTGAAGCACTGGAAAGCGCAGTGTTATCAAATGCTGAAAATTTGATTTATGCGCATCCCTACTCTTTTAGGCCACTCTTGCAAATTCTTTCAAATCCAGGTACTTACAAGCAACAATCTTACTCCGATGAAAAAGGTGGATATGAAATAGCTATAGAGGCCGCAAAAGCCTTACAAAAAATTAGAAATAAAATAAAAGATCAAATGAATCATGAAGCAAATAGTGCCACCATTCGCCTTCGAAAGGAAATAGAAAAGTATATAAATGGAAAGAAACTTTCCTTACAACATGAAGGTCTATACCAAGCAAAATGGGAATTAACAATTCTTCAATACTTATTTCACGATCCGCTTTATGAAAAAATCAGAGGAGAATTTTCATTTCCCTTTAGAATGTCTTATTTCTTAAAAGAAACTCAAAGAGGAAATGCTGATGAACCTCTTCTCATGATCGTTATTGCAAAAACACTTGCCGACCAACTGCAAAAAAAACTTAAGGGTGTTAATGAGAAAAACTTTTCTAAAAAAATGTCTAAATTAGATCAAGAAGCGCTTGAATTGTGGCCTTTATTTGCCCAGCTTATACAAGACGCAAAACTGGCGCTTGATAAAATTGAAAATGATCCTGCCCTTGGGAGCAATTTTGATTTATTTAAAACTCGTATTCAAAATAGGTTAATTGATCAAGCCCGCGCATTACTTAAAGAAATTCGATCTAAAGAAAAAGAAAAAAGTAAAACCAATTCCTATATCAAAAAAATGGGTGACCAATTAGAAGCTGCTTTAAAAACACCAACCCCTGGTGCTATCGCCAGTCCAGAAAATATGGCTCTCGCCAAAGAAAAAGGTTTGGGTGCCGTGGGTTGGAGGGAACACAAAATAGGTATAGTGGGCTTTCTACTTTTCGTTCCTGTTTATATGGGCGTTTATGGACTCTTGATAAACTTAGGTTATCTTTCTGTGGTTCCGCCAAACATGCAAAACGCTTTGTTTGTTCAGCTTCTTATTTCAACCGCCATCTTCTCAATTGTTTCTTTTTTTACTCTTCTCTACAAACATCATAAATACGGCGTCCTCCAAAAAGAGTTAACCCTCACTCAAAATTACCTTTCCGGCACTTGGGTCGCTTGGTCCAGTTTGATGATGAGCGTCATCATCATTTTAGGTGCCACTACTTTCGCGATTTTTAACCCGAATTTAATTACTATTCTTACCACAGTCGCTGTTAGTATGTGGGGATACTTTCTCGGAGGTTGGATTCATAGTAAAAAAAATAGTGGTGCCACCGATTTGATGCTTATTAAACCTGACAGCAGAGTTCAGTCTCTCGCCAAAGAAACCCTTAAATTTCATCGAGAAAAATTAAATCCAACGAACAAATTGACTACTGAGCAGCATCTTTGGCTCAATGAAGTAACGGTTAATTTGCAGCTTGCACCCACAAATCTCGGTGTTCAAGAGGCAATGAACAACCCCGCTTATTGGTTGGGAATGGCGCAAGTGGCGGCTTATGCTAAAAAAGAGAAAACTTATGAATTTGAAAATGTGATGAAATCAAGTTCGGTAAAAAAAATAAAGATAGGTGTTATTCATATTCACACAGATGAAGATTTAGAAGAATTAAAAACTATGACACGTCTTCTCTGGGAAAACCAATTAGAGGGAGTAGCCGTCATGAATCACAATCCCAAGTTCTTAAATGAAACTCAAGGTATTTTGGCAGGTCTTTCAGAAGAAAAAGCAGTGATATTTAACGTGGATGAGTTTTCCAGAAACATAGAAACCGGCTTATATACCTATGACGACGTTTTAAAGCGAGCCGCAGAGCGTGGGCTTTGGACCGCAAAAAAGATTTTGGATAAGTCAGCAACGATCGATATTTTGGTGGTCACCCATCAATTGGAACCTTTTGGAGCCAGTGAAAACCTAGTCCAAATGATTCATTTAATCCTCAATTTAGGCCAAGGCTGGGCCCACATGAGGCTTGAAGAATCTATTAACGCCAGTCACACCGCTCAAAAACACGCCTAAATTTTGAACCATCAAGTATAGCGCTTCAAAATAAATGCAGGAAAATTTTGGATTACCAAATAAAAAACTAACCGCTCTATCAACTCGAGTTACTTGGATTCGTACCGCAAAAAATGGATGGGACCCACTCATCGATTCTGTTGTCCACCTTGGTTCGATTAAAATACCCGTGAGCGAAGTGCTTTCCTATCTTGTCGATTTAGCTCAAAAAGAAGCCGAACTTATTGATCTTAAGATGAAGCGAGAGATCAAAACTCTATTTGAAGCCCAACGTGCAGCATAAACCGGCCTGAATTAATAATTCACCTCGTTAATACAACACGATTTAATTTCATTAGAATTTAACCCAAACTTATTGTTTTTGTCATGTTAAACCTATATAAATAAGAATCATGAAAAAAGGTTTGTCCGCGCTCTTATCCGTCTTGTATTTCGTGACGAATACAGTTTTTTTGTATTCAGCTGAAAGCAATTTTTGGGAAGATCGTCGGCGGTCTGGCCAAAACCAAATAGCATCACTTCCGACTCCTATCACGAGTAACGTTTCACCCTCGGCCAATTTGATTCGTCACATTCCTTCTTTAAGTAAAACGTTGGGTCCTTCTCTTCAAAAAAATATCCACTCTCTTGGTGATTCTGTCCCTGAAAAAGTTCGCGGTGTTCTTAATGCCATTCCTGCTCATGCCGCTTCTGTAAAAGAAGTAAGCTTAAAATTAGGAGAGAAGAATTTTGTTGTACTCATCCAAGATGTTCATATGAATGTGGAAGCTCAAAAAAATATTGTCTCTGTCATAGAAGCATTAAGAAATAAGACAATTGAAAAACCGATCTCTGTGGCTGTTGAAGGAACAAATGGGAATTTTGATTTCAGTGATTTTGAAAAATATTTTCATGAAGAAACTCTTCGATCTGTCGCTAATTTTTATTTAGAAAATAATTTAATGTCCGCTCCCGGTCATTTTGGAATGACATCAAAACCAGGAACAACCCTTGTCACTGGTATTGACGACCCTGCCCATTACCGCGCTAATGTAGAGGCCTATAAAACGGCCATGCTTGAGAAAAAGTCAATCACCACCCTCTTTGAAAAAGAACGGCAAGAGTTGATGAATGAAAAATTAAAAATACTAAACAAAGACCTCCGTCAACTAGATCAACATTTAAATGCTTACCAAGCTGGAAGCCTTTCTTTTGGTGATTACGTTCTTTTCTTGGCAAAACAAAACAGCACGCAAGAAAATATGGAATTGGTTGTGGAGCAATTTATCGCCGCTTATGAAATGGAAAAAAGTTTGAATTTTTCAGAAGTGGAACGCCAACGTTCTCATGTGATAAAAAAACTCTCTGAAATATCAGATAAAAATGACCTCAAAAAACTTTTAGATATAAGCATTGAATATCAAAGTGGAAATATCAGCTACGCTAGTTATTACCAATTCGTTAAAGAGTTCATTATTCGATCTGGTATTGATTTGCGCGCTTATCCGGCCTTTGACCAATATATTCGTTATGTGCTTTTGTCAGACGGCCTTCAAGCTGAAAAACTTTTTCATTCGGTGAACGATTTAGAACGAGCTGTCATTGCGCGTTTATGCCGAACAGAAAAAGAAAAAAACTTAATGGCAAAATCGCGACGGCTTGAACTAAAAACGAAATTGCTTGATTTTTCTTTGATTCCAGAAGAATGGAGCGAATATAAAAAAGAGCGATCACCTCTTTTGAAACATTTTGAAGATTTCTATGAAGAAGCGGATGTTCGTAGTGAGAAAATGGTTGAGAATCTTTTGAAAGGCGTACGTAGTAAAAATAACGACGTACTCGGTACGTCGTTGCCACGCACGCCTTTCTTTTCTGTTTTTCTTGTTGGCGGTTTTCACACGCCTGAAGTAACGTCCTTACTGAGAAAGCAGCGTATCTCTTATGCGGTCATCCAACCTAGAATTACGAAAGTCGATAGTGCTTCTGGTACCGAATATCTTTCTATTTTTTCGCGTGAGAAATCGCCCCTTGATAAAATTTTTGAAGGGAGAAAACTTTTTCTGGCCCCCGAAGAATTATTGGCCATGCGTCCTATGCCAGAGGGGATGATTGATACCACAAAATTAGGCGCGTTAATCGATTTTCATACACTTCAACTAGCAGAAAGGCCTGAATTAGCAGAATTGGTTACAGATGCTTTAACATCAAAAAGAAATGCAGATGGATCTATTACTCATACAACACCTGATGGAGTTTCTGTTCGAACCCGGATAGATCAAAAAGAACCAAATGATAAAGAACAGGCTCGGCACACAATAAAAACACCTCAAGGAGATAAAACCGTCATTTATCTTGGTAGCGGTTTAGGTGCCGTATGGGCGATGCTGAGAGACTTTATTAAGAAAATTCGAACGAAACGTCAGTCTCTTAGAAAAAAAGAAGATGTGGTCAATATTCAAACAAAGGATCGACCGGAAAGACTTTTACTGATATCCGCCATTGATAAAATAAAATCAGATCCCAATGGCAATGAAAACCAACTCAATCTTCTTTTGGCTTATTTACATTTATATGACCAGATTGGCGAAGAAAATCCATCCAAGCTTCCAGAGCTTTTAAAAATAGAAGAATTGAATGAAAACGATGTTCTCACCGATATCAATAAACCGTCAACAGATGTGTTTGTCATTATTGATGGCGAAGTAGGAGCAAGTGATTTTAGGCGAGGGCCGGGTTCTATTGTGGGGGAGATGTCACAGTTGACTCAGGGAAAACGCGCATATACTTTGCGTGGACTGACTCCGAAAACAAAGGTCTTGAAAATTCCAGGGGATCAATTTCAAGCATTTATTAGTGACAAAAATTCAGAGGTATCAAAAGCATTCTTTCAGCTTGTTCAATCCCGTAAAAATAGCAGTATTTATGATAATGATAAACGTCTTGGTGAAATGATTGAAACACTCCGCTCCGGTGGTTATTTTCAATTTATTCCAGAACGTCCTCGTTCTCCTCAAAATAACCGCGAACGTGAGGTTGATGAGGTTTATAAAAAACTCTTCGCCTTTCTTAGAAAAGTTATTGCCCAACATAACGGCTTGGTTACTTATGAGATGGGACAAATAATAAATCCCACTGGTGAACGAAAAATGAAAATTATTCTCAGTGGCCAAGCGCAGTGGGTGTCGACTCCGGCCATTGAAGATGAAGCCATTCCTGAAATTGATGGCGCTATGTTTGGGCGAGGTAGTATTTTGGGAGCCCGTGAAGTTGCACACAAAAAGGAGCGCAAGGCTATTTATAAAGCGGTAGAACCCGTTCAAACCATCGAATTTAATGAAGATGATTACGCCCAATTAATTCTGATTACTTCTCTTTTTTCTGAATCGGAAATTCCATTAACGGATGAGAATGTCAAACGTCTCACCAAATTGGGAATTATTCAGAAAACAAATGAATCAAATGATCTTCTTACAGTTCTACCCATTACTGAATTTATTAGGGGGGAACGTGCCATTTCTCAGCCAATACGGTTGTCTGGGTGGTGGCCACGCTTTATTCGGATGCTCTTTGATATTTTTATGACCCGCTTTATTTATAAAAACGGAGTTCTTGAAACCGAAGTAAAAGAATGGAAACAACGGTTAAATGGATCCTCTTTTGTCATTCGAAAAGAGGGAAAATGGATGGCTGTTGAACATCCTCTCGAGATGAGTATTCGAAATACCACTGAAAGTTTTTCGCTATTCCAAGATAGAGTGGAACAAATATCTGACAGCGAAGTTTTAGCGCTCACACAGAACACGTCAAGAATCTCATCGTCTAAATTAAGTTCAGTATTTCTACCAGACGACATTTACTTCTTTCGTCGAAATCCCTCTCAAGCAGGATCACTGACGGTACTACTTAATTTTCAAGCTCCCACAGGTGAAATAGAAGAAAAGACCATCGAATTAAGTAAAGGTGGCACCCTAGATCCAGCCATATTAAGCGCTCAGTTCTCAGATTTTTTACCGGGTGCCATTCTTAAATCTATCCGATTTAAAAATGTTGAAGGATGGAGTCTTTATAAGCTGGATGTTTCTAATTACCGCCGGCAAGTTAAAAATTCTGTTTCTTACAGTATGAGAGAAACTCTCTATCAACTAAAGGCTGCGAATTTTGAAATTTCTGATAGTGACGCCAAACAAATTGAAATAATCTTAACGGAAACTGAAGAAGCGTTAAATAAAAAAAAACATCAGAAACCAAGAGAAGCCAGCCACAATGTTAAGTTTCGACAACCGTTATGATGTATTTCAATTGGTGTCGCAATGGACGCTGCGAATGAAAATTTCTTCTAATTCTAAATTGGAGCCCATCAATATAACAGCACTGGCTCTTACATTGCAGCGTTACTTGGAAAAAAAACAGGCGTTAGCCGAATTAAAAGAAAATTCATTATTGTCAGAGTTAATCAGAAAAAATCCAGTGTCGGAAGATTTACGCACAATGGCTCGTACCGTCGTTGCTGGATACGGAAAGGTCAAAAATGGGGGTGTTAATAATGAGACGACCCTCCAATTGTCATCGCTGAGAAATTACCGTGATGGAAAATTCTTTGCTCATGCCGGGCGATTGGCTCAATTATCACGAAGAGTGGCGAAGTCTCTTATTTATGTTCCTCTGCGGTCTCGAAAGGGAGACAAAAAAAACAAAATAGGCCGAGTGGAATTGCCTTCATTTAAAAATTTTGACAAAGATTTTACTGTTATTCCCGACGTTCATGAAAATATTTATGGGCTGCTTCATACGTTAGAATCATCAGGTTGGATTGATGCGGAAGGGAAATTAATCACCAATGGAAATGCGGGAAAAATACTCATACAAATGGGTGATAATATTAACCGCAATGTCAGTGCCAATGGTTTGGCTGTCCTACAATTGTGGGCGCGTTTGTGGCAACAAGCGAAAGAGTTTAATGATGCAACTGATGACCCCACTCAACATATCCAAATTCACACTCTTTTAGGAAATCATGAACTCGATTTATTGAAATGGGAGAGCCAACAATTAGATACCAACTTCACAACCGCTGAATCGCGCTCTATTGCTGAACGCGCGCGCGATTTACTTCAGCAGATGGTGCGTTCTGGCGCTTTGCTAGGCGCTTTTTATTTAGGAAATCCAGATCTCGCCGCCGAAAAGAAAACAGGGGCACTGTTGGTACACGCAGGAATTTTGCCGGATGTTCTTAGTCGAATGAAACAAGAAATAGGAAGCGCCAATGTCACCGGCGTTGAAATGGCTTCTTATATTAATCAGGAACTCATCAAAGCCATTGGAGATGAAAACCCCTCGGGTTATTCACAAGCCGTTTTCAATCATTTTTTATTTTCAAAATCAGCGGGCCGATCTAAAAAAGAAGGTCCCATTGTTTCCTCTGACCCATCCGGACCTTTTGAGGCAGAATTCAGTCCGCGCAAAGAAGGTGACTCATTTGAACAATTTAGAAAATTAGGGATCATCGATGGCGACGGGAAAAAACTTCTCACCGATGAAGAGATCATTGCCAAACTTGAAGATCTGTATGGCGGCCTTTTAATTTGGGTGGGGCATAATTTTTATTCAGAAGATAATATCGGTATTCGACATGCCGATACCAGCGGTATTATTCTTCCTGCTGTTTTGATTTTAGATGGTGGTGACGGGCAAGTAGGTAAAGAATTTAATGAAGAAACACAGACGGCGGTTATTCGGCGCGGTCAGGAAACATTTCAAATATATGTGGAAACCGAAGAAAAGAAAAAAAAGCCAAGTTCTCTCCAGGAACGTGGAAAATGGATAAAAGATATTGGAAGTGGAATTTTACCACGAGAGGCGGTGGCTTTTTTAGACCAACGGCAGCAGCGTTCTACACGCGCGAATAATAATTTACCTGTCGGTCAAGTGGCAAATGATCAAGCCGAACGAATCTCTTTATTAGATGAAATCCTAAATAAAGATGGCCAAAAAGTAAACACTCGAACAGTGGCTTTAATCGCCAATAAAAGTCAACAGATTCAATCTAAAAAAGGCCAACACGTCGGTTCGAGTAATGATTATGTATTCGCCCTGAAAGGAGAATTTACGGGTAACCTAAGACCTGGACAATTTCTTCCTGAAGGCACTTTGGTGGAGTCCGATTCTGCTTTAGTCCTTTTGATTGACAAAAAAATATTTGAAGAGACCTTAGAAAATAACGCCGGCTTCCAAAATTTCATGAAGGAACAAGGTGTCCCCAGTCTTACCACTCCCAGCACGCTCCGAATCGGCCGTTGGTTTTACCGACAGTTGGGGTTGACCCGCACGGATGACGAAATTCGGACCGAATTTGCGCCGGTGTTTGAGGTGTTGTGGTTTTTTGGGATGATTCTTTTTCCGCCGCTCATTTATGTTTTCTACCGAGCGCATTTAACAAAGCCGTCATCCCCGAATGTCTCTATCGGGGATCTAGATCGTCATTGGTTGCAAAAGGGAGTGGCGCTTGTTTACGGGGTGCCTCTTTTATTCGTCTACACCCTCACCGCGCTCTTGTTTCATTTCTCATCGCATGAAAACTTTTTAACTTTTGTTCAAGACTCGCTCCCACTCCTCTTCGTCATCATCGGCCTGGCCACACTGATGAATTTCCGCATGCATAAAATATTCAATATCAACTCCGTTAAACAAGGGAAGCCGGCACTCACGACGAGAAATAGTAATAACGAATCACCAAACGTGTTAAATATTCCAGCTATGCCAGAGAATCTAGCAACAATGAATCTTGAAGCTTTTATATATGATAACGCTGTTGAATTTTTCAAATTGTCAGGCAAAATAATTGTTGGGGATAAAGAAGATTCTGAAACAGTCAAGTTTTTGGGTAAAGGATTGACTGGAACCGTTTTCCGTTTACAAATTCAAGAGTCCGATGGGCAAAAAAGATATGTGGCCGTTAAAGTAGCCAGCTCTGAACGGTTTCAATTTGATGTCATTAATTTTGAGGCCTTGGGAAAAGATATTCAAATATTTACTGATTTATATGCGGGGTCGCAAACCTATGAATCTGAGATTCCGGACGTTTTATATCTGCGATATTATGGAAAAGTACAACTAAAAAATGAATCAGAAGAAAAACCTCTTATGATTTTTATGGAATTTGCGGAGGGATTGCCACTCAATGAATTGCAGCCGATTATAGAAGATAAAGCGTTGTCTATTGCTCAAAACACTCTCAAAGCCATCATTTCGAAGGGAAATAAAGGGTTTATGTTACAGGATGAAAATGGAAGTAATTTCCTTACTAATGGTAAAATTGTTTTTCCTGTTGACCTTGCGTCCTATGAAAAAGCAACAACAACAGAGATGTTTTTCCCTGCGGTTGTCCAAAATTGGATTTATGCCAATAAAACATATGTCCCTTCTCGTTTTATGAAGGCACTCTTGGCACTATATGACGAAGAAGTGAAGTGGGAAAAATCACTGCAAGAAATAACAAAACGAGCTAAGTATATGGATGCCATCGGTGTTCAAGAAAGTTTGGAACAAAAGCTGAGTGTTTTATCTCCCGAACAAATAGAAGAGCGTGAAATGTTGGCCATTTTAAGCACAGAAGCCGAAGAACGCGCGCAATTAGGAATATTATTAGACCGGTATTCACCCAAAGCCACAGCCGTTGGTTTGGAGGGGGATAATAAACGTAGAGCTGAAGAATTTGACAATCTCCGGAAAGTTATCTCAGATCACTATGAAGATAGAACAAATATGCCAGAAGGAGAACTTTCAGAAATATTGCCGGCCATGGCGCTTCTTTCCCGAAATAAAAATGAAGTTGTTGGTTTAACTAAAATTGAAAAACCAGAAGCCCCTGATTTGAAAAGCTCCTTGGTCATGGTATACGCTTCTGGTTCAAAAACCGAAGCGGAAGTTGTGAATGAAGCCAACAAGTCGATGGGTGTTAAAACGGTGATTGCTTTGGAAGCGACTCTGTTTGATTCATTTAACAAAAAAGAAGAATACGCAAAACAAGGGATTTGGTTTGTAAGAAATGACGACCAACTGAAATTCTCACTTGAATCAATTAAAGAGTTAACAGGGGTGGAACAACTGAAGGAATTAAACTTTGTTGTTTCACGCAAAACACGTTTTTCTGATACAACACTCGCCTCCATTGAACTCCTGAAATCATCATCTCCCGAATTGGTGGGTCTCTACCTGCTCTTAAATGAGCTCAACCGCGTTGCCTTACGCATAAACAGTGTGCAAGAGTTAGCTGATCTTGCTAAATTCCAACAACGACTGATTGATTCGCAAGCTTAATTTAAACTGGAATTCTATCACGAAGAATCGTATGATCAACATCTTTCCGGAGCGTAGCGTAGTGGTAGCGCGCACCCTTGGGGTGGCAGTTTTGGCCTCTATGAAAATGGACCGGTAGTCGATTTTCCGTCGGAGAGACGTTCGCGGGCTTTCCTGGGCTTTCGCGAGTTTTGGCCAAAAAAGTTACGTAGAAGTTACGCTACTCGCTTGGGCAAGCGTAGTTTTCGTATTAAACCTCCGCTTAAAGTACTCCGATAAATGGCACTTATAACAGGAAGGAGATATTTCATTTGTGAGTACGTTCCATGTCTGACCAACAAACGGATGTGCCAATTAAGGTCTTTGAAAGTTTTCTCAATGCTCTTGGAGAAGCTGGTATATCTCCGGAAATAATAAACCGTCTAAAGAAGACGTTATTAGAAGAACACAAGTTGGGGGACCGGGCTCTCAAGTCGGCTTTATTCCCGGATGAGCCAAGCCAGTGATTAAAATCGAATCCGTAACGATCAAAGATTTTCGCGGTATTCGAGATCTAACCTTAGAGTTCAATCAAGACAATTTTGCGGTATGCGGTCCCAATGGCACGGGAAAAAGTGGCATCGTAGATGCTTTGGAGTTCGTTCTCACGGGCACTATTTCCCGTCTGGCAGGTGAGGGTCGCGGCGAAATTTCTGTAAAAGATCATGGACCTCACGTTGACAAGAGAAACGATCCGGCGAAAGCTCATGTGACGGCCAAAATTTTTATTCCTTCCCTTCAAAAGACGGCCACCATTGAGCGCGACCTTAAAAATCCTAATACGGCTCGCGTCCTACCCGATGAGCCGGAAATCCTAGAAGTCCTGCGAAAGGTGGAATCTCACCCTGAGATTGTTCTTTCTCGTCGCGAGTTGATACGGTATGTTTTGGCCACTCCGGGAAAACGCGCTGAAGAAGTCCAAGCATTGCTTCATCTGGACCAAATCGAACAGGTAAGAGCCAATTTCCAGAAAATTGCAAACGCATTTGAAAAACAAATTGTGCCAATGGAATCTAATGCACAGCAGGCTCGGCAAATGTTGCTACGTGCACTCGGGGTTACAGATCTTGCCAAGGAGCAGGTAATAACAGCCGCAAACGTCAGACGGCAGGCTCTTGGACTACCGGACTTAACTGATCTAACTCAAGCAACTTCATTGAAGGATGGCCTCGCTGCGGCGAAGGCAGCCGAGGCACAACGAATTCCTAAGACTCAATCGTTGACAGATATTAAGGCCGTCCGCGAGTCACTCGCACAATTATCTGTCGATTCCACTGAGAAAACCGTTGTGGGAGCAACAAGCGACATGACTGCCCTGGCATCTGATCCAATAGCTGAGGCGGGAGTAAAACAAGAAACTTTCCTTCGTACCGCAATTGAGCTTGCCGAGAAAGAACAATGTCCCGTTTGTGATACTCAATGGGACTTGGAAAAATTAAAAACCCATATTCAAAGCAAGATTTCCCATTTGGAAGGAATTTCCCTACAAAGAAAAACCATTGCTGCCAAAATTTTTCCGTTATGCGAGTTGCTTAGGGATATTAATAACGGTCTTGAACCGCTTAT
This sequence comes from Elusimicrobiota bacterium, assembly GCA_046153645.1. Lineage (GTDB taxonomy): Bacteria > Elusimicrobiota > Elusimicrobia > F11 > F11 > JBJXGI01. The sequence goes on from JBJXGI010000009.1 coordinate 30,051, forward strand.
ACGTTATGGAAATTTGGCGGCTCCTATGGTTGCGACCCCGGAGTTGCAAAAGTATCGAACCTGCTGCAAATCAATGATCAATAGTTTGGAATCCATGATCCCGTTGGCAACGACTCTCAGTATTCTTTCAACCCTTGCAGAAGTGCCTTCAGCTGTTCTTGATGAGGTTGATAAGTTAGAGAAGGCTGTCGCAGCACTTCCCGAACCGAACAAACAGGACGAGGCCCGTGAATGGCTCACATTGGCCCAAGAACGACTTGAAGTATGGCGTGAAGCGATGCGCACAAAGAAAATAGCGCAGGCCAAAGCCGAAACTGCTCGTAAAGTCGCTGAAATCTATGGAAGGACAAGCGATCAAGTTCTTACTGGCATTTATTCTGAAGTTGAGAAAGATTTTGCTTCGCTCTATAGTTTTGTGAATCGCAGTGACGAAGAAAAATTCCAAGCGAAGTTGACGCCTTCTCTTGGAAAGTTAGGATTCGACGTCGACTTTTATGGGCGCGGCTTTTTTCCACCCGGCGCATATCACAGTGAAGGGCATCAAGATGGAATGGGTCTCTGTCTATACCTTGCACTAATGCGTCATCTTCAAAGGGGCGGATTTACGTTCGCCGTTCTTGACGACGTGCTCATGTCAGTTGATGTTGGCCATCGAAGAGAAGTCTGCACCCTCCTAAAGAAAGAATTTCCTGAGACGCAGTTTGTGATGACAACTCATGATCCAATTTGGCTACGACATATGAGGACCGAGGGATTGGTTGGCTCTCGTAATTTAATCCAGTTTAGGGGCTGGACAGTTGACCAAGGCCCAACCCGATGGGACGGGCGAGACGTCTGGGCCGAAATTGACGATTATCTTAAAGCCAACGACGTTCGTGCGGCCGCCGCACTTCTCAGACATTATTTGGAGTATGAGGCAACCGAACTCTGCCATAGGTTGCGCGCTCCTGTCGAATTCCGAGGCGATGCCCAGTATCAGCTCGGTGAACTTTTACCAGCAGCAACCAAACATATGAGATCTCTTCTAAAACAAGCGAAGATGGCTGCGAATTCCTGGAACAAAAAAGACGTCATACAAGAGATCGCAACGCGTGAAGGAACCTTTATTGAATTCGTTAATGAATCGCGAACCGAGCAATGGCAGGTTAATATCGCTGTTCACTTTAATTCTTGGGCGAATTTGAGCAAGGAAGAATTCACTCCCGTCGTAAGGGCATTCAAAGCCCTTCTTGCCACACTGACTTGTTCTGATTGTGACGCTTATGTGCACGTCTTGCCAGACCGAGAAAGCGCGGAGTCTGTTCGTTGTGGTTGCAACGCAATAAATATCAATCTTAAGGCAAAGGAAAATTAGCAATCCACGCCAGGATCAAAAACGCCTCCAATTTTCAGTGTGTTTTTGGGAATTCTATGTAACAATTTGTTTACAAAAAGTTCCGTGAAAATTAACCCCGATTAAAGGCGATTTTAAGGCACCTTTCGTAGACTTAGTAGCATGAAGAAACGCCCTCTCGTTCGCTTCCTGTCGGCGACGTTAACCACCATCTATATCGCCACCAATTGCGCCTTTGCTCATAAGCCTGAGGCGACGATGTGGGATGAGCGCCGTGGCGCGGTCAAAAATAGCGGGCCCACGCAACTCGCTCAGATACCTGTCAATCTTGCTTCACGGAATATCTCTTCTGTTCTTCACCAACTTCCGAGCGTAGAGCCTTCCCTACCCCATCAGCTCGAAAAATCGATTTCCAAACAAGCGGCCTCTCAACTGGTTCCTGTCTTCAAATCCCTGTCAGGCGCTCACGGATCGATCCAAAAAATCCTGACTCCTAAGAATTCAAGGCCCGGCCGCATCGTGATTCATGTCCAAGACGTTCATCGGAACGCCGAGGCTCAACAGAACATCAGCAAAGCCATTCAATCGTTAATTGACAACAATGTCGCCGACATGATTGCGCTTGAAGGCGCTTTTGCTCCGATCGACATCTCTCCTTTTCGTGCCTATCCTCTCGAAGCGACCAAAAAGGTGGCGAATTATCTTCTTCGAGAGAACCGGATTTCAGGTCCGATCTACGCGGCCTTCACAAGTCCCAAGCCGATCCCTCGAATTGTCGGCATCGACGATACCGTCCATTACAACGCAAACGTAGAAGCTTACCGACAGTCGATTTCCTCTTTGGCAGAATACAAGCGCCAGCTCAACGACCTGAGAACGAAGCTTGACGATGAAAAGAGGAAAGAATTTAGCCGACTTCTCTACGACTTTGATCGCCAAGCGCAGTCGTATGTCGATGGGAATTTGCCACTTGGACAATATGTTGAACGGCTCTCTCAACAAACATCGACGCCACCACTAAACGTTGAAATTTTCCTCGAGGCCTACCGCTTGGAGTCCCGCCTGAATTTCGCCTCCGTTGAAGCGGAGCGCGGCCGGCTTCTCTCAGCTCTCCTTGAAAAACTCAGCACATCTGAATCTCAAAAACTGGTCGCCGCCAGCATGGCGTACCGATTAGGGAACATCTCTCACACGGACTTCTACACACGCCTAAAAAACCTTTGCGCTCAAAATGGGATTGCCTTATCTCATTTCCCAGCCATGAATTCTTACCTTCAATACGTGCTTCTAACCGATCGGATTGATGCCGAGACTCTCTTCCGAGATATCAAGACGATGGAATCGTCGGCTTACTCCTTGCTCGCAAAAACGGAGGCCGAGAAACGCATCGTAACCGAATCAACTCAACTGTCCTTGACTAGAAAGTTGCTCGACTTTTCTCTGACGAAAGATGAGTGGTCCGCCTATAAGGAAATCAAGAAAGGTGACCTCGCCTTTGATCTCAGTACTTTTGAGTCGTTCTACATCGAGGCTGAGCAGCGCGATCGCGCCATGTCTGAGAATCTTCTCAAAGCCGTGACTCAATCAAACGCGAAAGTAGCTGTTCTTGTCACTGGTGGGTTTCACTCCGACGGAATTGACCGTCAGCTTATGGAAAGCGGCTATATGGTCGTGTCTTTCACTCCAAAAATGACAAAAGTCGATTCAGAGAATGGATCGGCCTATCTGAGTATCTTCGCTCAGGAAAAGACGCCATTGGACCGGTTATTTGAAGGTGAGAAGCTTTTCTTAAGCGAAGCGCCGATCCCAAAGGGCACTCAAACCATTGAGGCGTTACAGAAACTTGCGGTGGAGGCCGACGGCCGCGCAGGCCTGTTCGAAACGAACTATACGCGAGGAACCTTCGGTGTGCTATTCGGGGAGGATGGTGAGGTCGCGGAAGTTGAATTCAAGCAACATATCGGAGCCTGGTTAGCAGAAAACGGTCTTGTAGAGAAGATCGGCGATGGTTTTCAGCAAATCGGAGCGAACTGCGCGGAAATAGCCAAAGCAATCGCAGCGCGATACGGTTTTGACATCGAGGCATTAACTGAAACCATAAAACAGGCGGGTTCAATTGAAAACGTAAAAAGAGTTTTGTCCAAAGCCACTCCGTTCGCTCCTTTCAATTTGGTTATTCGTGCGAATCCGGCCGATCCGTCGCGCGTACATGTTACCGTTTCCATTTATGGAATTGAACTTAATTTCGGCGCGGGCAACGCCGAGGGGTTTGTTGAGCTGCACCGGGTTGATCTTAGGTCGAAGTCAGCATCTCTTTCCATACACAAAAATAGCCCCGCGTGGACCATTGGAGCTGATGTGCCAAGCAAAGGAAAAAGACCTGGAGGGGGTAAAGACGAGATCGCGAATTTATTGGAACGCCTCAATACTGCCAAAACAAGAGATGAAAGAGAGTGGGTCGCAGACCTCTTATTAGGGGAATATGAGAGTGAGGGAATACAGTCAGAAAAAAAAGGGCGCATCCTCGATGCGCTCGTAGCTCGAGCCTCTCGCTTTCCAGCTGACTTGCTTCGACGGATTTTGGATTTAGCTCGCGAACAGCTCTTAGATGAGCTCACTAAAAGCTTGGCTGATGTCGAGGAGGATCCAACAAAGAGCTGGCTGGAATATTTGTGCGATTCAAATGGAATTTTGAAGCTTTGGGGAAAAAGAAAAGACATAGAGCTCTCCCTTCGGTCCATTGTCACTCACACAACGGACTACAACCGCGATCAGGTTTTCAGGGCGATCTTTTCGGATCGATTGCCTGAGCTGAGAAAAAACGGCATTGACGTCGTCGTGTATTTGCAATTCTGCGCGCGCATTCTTGCGCAAGAAAAAAGGTTGGGCTATCAAATCATCGAGGGCGTGTCGGATGGTTTGATGGAGAAAACTGTTGATATTGGTCTTCCTCTTGATGAACAAGATCGAATCTTCTCTTTTGTGTCGAAGTTTAATTCGTTTGAGCCGATCCTATTCAATCTTTACAAGCGGGACGAGACGATTTTGCTCGCTCCTCTCTTCGAATTTGCGCAGAGGATATTAATTGATGATGTAAGTCCCGAAAGAGCGGATCAACTAGTTTCCTTTTATAACGAAAAAGGGATGGACGGAAACGCAATTTTGGCTGCGGCGATTCAAATGGTTATTCCCTCCTCGGGAGCTTCGTTCGTAGGAAAGAGCGAAATTGCAGGCCTTCTCCAGGAGTTTCGAGAATCAAAAGGGACTTCTGACCCGCGAGACGACGTTCCCCTGCTCCTTCGCGATATTGATTTCGGTGGCAAAGCGAAAGATGCGCTGACGCTGAAAGTGTGGTCTTTGAAAGCGGGAGAAACTTACGATCCAGACGATGCAATTTCGAACATGTTGCAGAGCCTTCGACACAAAGATTTTGGTTCTCAGAATAAGGCAAGAGTCATTGCAGCCGACAAAGGAAAGCTAACGAAGGCGTTACTCAATTACTTTTCAAATCCAAACTCGGACTCGAGCGGAAAAGCACTTAGGGCCTTTTTCTCCTTCGCGTCCCACAACGATTTGTTGGGAGAGAAGATCGACCGAATTAACCCCCGTGAATTCCAAGGTCTACAGTTGCTTGAGCAGCTTTTTGTTGACAAGGATGCTTTGGCGTCGATTCTAAAAGATGTTTTGGAGAAAATGGATCAAAACGTCTTTCCCAAAGTGTCCATGCAGACAAATCGGCCAATTGCAAATCCCGGAAGTCTTGCAAGGCAACTCCAGGGTGTGTGGGGTAGCGGGCAACCGGACAAGAAAGATCGTGTTGGTAAGATTCTCAATGAAATATCCGCGAAAGACATCGAAGATAAGGTTTTACCGTTGATCACAAATAAATTGCTCACTGCGTCTATTAAAAAAATTGTCAAAGAAGGACGGCCGGCAAGGCCCATGCAGCCCCTCGAGATCATCGAACAATTATTTAAAGAACCTTTGGCTTTTATTCAGAGAGAAAAGACTAAATTTCAAGTTGATGATCTTAGTTCCAAAATGACGCTTTCCTTTCGTGTAGTCAAAGGAGTTCCCTTCTCTCTCTGGGGAATTAACTGCGGTGTTTGTATCGCGACGGATGTTGATCTGTGGAAAGATCCCCATTTTTTTCTGCTCGCAATGATTGATCCTAACAGCAAAACGGTGGTCGGGTTTGCGCATCTTTATGAACAAGTGATCGAAGGGAAAAAAGTGTTGACAGTTCCCGGAATTGAGCCAGGTGTGGAGTTCTTGTCGGAAGTGAATCCGAAAGATGTCTATCCACTTATCGAAAAGGCGCTGGTCGAAATAGCTCAAACGGGAGGTTATGATGCCCTTTACTTTCCCGTCAGTGAAAATATTCTTTCCAATCGACCGGATATCGCAAAGATTATTCAAAAACGCTTCCATAATAAAAAAATAACTCTATCCGAGGAAATAGATTGGAATCATGAACCACAACCATATCCATTTTCGACTGTCTACGAAGTTTGGGAAAAGAATGATGTAACTCCCCGTGATCCGGCTCAGGCCATTTCAACAAAAGTTTTTTGGCGAGCTCTTTTCGGCAATGCGAAATATGGGGAAACATTTTTTACTGTCGCGTGGGAAGGATTTCGCCTGTCGCTTCTGTGGATCATTTTGTTTTCGCTCGACCTAACGATCTCTTCTCAATTCTGGAACGCGCTGTTCGTGCTCCAACTGTTCAACTACGCGGTGTTCTTATCGCCGCTCGAACACAAAATTGTCTCACGCCAGCAAGCCGGTGTATTGGCGCTGTTCACCGTTGGTTATTTCATCTCCTCTCTTTTTCCCGTTTTCTCTCCGTTATTTTTTGTCGCGATCTTAGCGATCTTAATCATCCATTACGCTCACGACTCTGGAATGCTCCGCAAATTTTTGCGGACGCGATGGGAAAGAAGGAGCGACGTTTTGAAGCCATCGTGGAAAGAACACTGGAAGGTTCTGAATCCGGTTTGGATCGTTGATTCGCATGAACCAAAAACTATTTCCGACTGGGTTCAACTCGGAATGGGATACGTTTTACTTCTTTCCTTCATTCATCTTTTCAATACCGGACTCGTTTACCTGTTGGCATCGACCACGTCGTTGGATTTTTCCAAGATCGAACATTTGGCCGATGCACTTTCCTTCGCTGTCGGCGTTTTTCCGGCGCACATGACGGTGAATGTGATTGCGGTTCTGTTGGGTTGGAAAGCGCTCTCCGAACCTAAAAATAAAGAAGATTCGAAAAAACGTTTTATTGAAGGCATTGAAATCGGAGATCAGTTCGTTTATCCACCTATGGGCCTGGTTACCGTGGTTTCCTTGGATACCGATGGGAAATCGGTATTTTTTAAAGAAGGTGCAATAACGAGCCAAGTTGCTTTAAAAGCGGAAGGAAGAAGATCCAAGGTCGAAGTGAATGCCGCCAACTTCTTTCTCTATAAAAAAAGCGGCAAGAAAAAAATCTACAGCGAAGGCTTAGAAGCGATCCGACAAAGAGCGATCAAAAGAGTCCCGGAGCTTTATATCGCGATCTACTTCGGCCTAATGGGGATTGATAACCGATTACGCTCAGGCAATCCCAATATTGATAAAAATTCTTATCAGGAAGCTTTTTGTGACACCTGGGAAGAAGTCTTTGATGAAACAACCCGAATAAATCAAGCCTTGGTGACCATTGCCACAAAATTGGACCGTCAGCAACTCGATGAGAAGCTTATAACCTTCCTTAGGAAGTACTTCTTAAAAATATATTTTGAAACCGGGGAAGATCTGGTTTTAACGGGCGCCATGAATTCTTACGGGGAAAGCTTTAAATCTGGCCAATCTGAAAAATTTAAATACTTTGTCAATTATCGTCGGAATTTCAATTTGTTCGGCGACAGGGGATTTGTTCCCAAAGATGTTCACGATTATTTCATGGATTGGGTCATCAGAACCGGCTTACGGGGAATAAACAAAGCCGGGGGAAAAGAAACAATCACTGATGAGGAATATAGAAAAATACACGATCAATATTTCTATTTTTTGGCCCCGTATTTTTCGAAAAAGGACCCGAGACATCAAACCGACGATTTCTCCAAGTTAATACTTAGGCAGAAGAAAGACTTTTCGGTTACCGACGACATTGCGTCTTTGGTGAATGATCGATTGGACCAGTTATCAAGCAGCCCGTTTTCCGAAGTCGATTTGATTGTCCCGGCCCCCGCTATCAACGCATTGACAAACCAAACGATCCCGCTTGCTCAGTTCGTTGCGCAGAAACTTCAGCGTCCATTGAGCTTGACCGCCATTCGCCAGATAAGGAAACGAAAAAGCCAAAAGAAACTCTCGACAATGCAAAGGCGAGCGTTCAACGCCGGTGGCGTGTTTGACGGAACCGCTGACGAACTCGAAGGCAAAACAATATTGATTGTTGATGACAACGAAACATCCGGATTCACCGGCGCGGCGATGATGGTCGCCGCGTATGAAGCCGGGGCAAAAAAAGTACTGCTTCTTTCCTACGGCAGATCGTTTAAAAAGAATCAGCCGGAAACGCTTCCGCCTTCACCCTCCAAACCAGAAAAGAACTTCACGTTTTCTCTTGAGAATCTTGTTGCTTTGATTTTGGGATCGGATGTCTCCAGTCGAGCAAAGGTGGCCGCCATAAACTCTCTTCCCGTTGAACATTTGTATTCATCGATTCTGACGGCTTTTTGGGAGATTTTAAGCGATGAGGAAAAGAGTCCGGGCCTTCAAAGTGTTATCCGTATTCATTTGGGGCGAGCGTTGGGTTTTGGTTCGTCAAGGGGAATGAGCGCAGCCACAATAAGAAATGTCCCTCTGTTTATGGACTTCATGCGATCAAAGGGGATTATAGATGCGTCCTCTGCTCTCTTAGAACAGACACGAATGCTAAAAGCCTACAAGTTCGCCGAGAAACGCATGAAAAGAATTAGAGAGAGTGTCAATAATCCGCAGGAACCTGGCCCATCGGATTCAGCCCAAGCCATCTCCACAAAATCCCTTTGGCATTTTTTCTTCGACGACGCGAAATACGGGCAGACATTGTTCACGGTTGCGTGGGAAGCATTTCGTTTGTCGGTTCTGTGGATCATTCTATTTTCACCCGACCTAACGATCTCTTCTCAACTCTGGAACGCGCTGTTCATGCTCCAACTGTTCAACTACGCGGTGTTCTTGTCGCCGCTCGAACATTACATCACCACGCGCGGGCAATTCGGTGTATTGATCCTTCTTACCCTCGGTTACCCTTCTTCGATTCTCCTGGTCGCTCTTGTCAACCCTTGGTTTTTAGTTGCGATTATTTCTCTTCTACTTATTCACTATCGTCATGATATTGAGCGGATAAATCCGCTTTTATCAAAAGCTTCATTAAATACCGTTTTCGATTTTAATCAGGACCAAAAGCGGGTGGTCTTTTTACTGGCAATTTTCCTCACTTATGTTATGACGCCGTCGCTTCTAATATGGGGTCCTAAGGCTCGTGTCAACGGCGTCCAGAGTTTTCACAATGCTAATTTAAAAGACTGGCAAGAAATTCCGGAACCGCCACGACGTCGAGGAAGAATAAATATAGATGGCGCAGATTCGTCTCATTCCTTTTCTGGCAGTCTCAATGATTTGCCTCCGCCATCGATAATTGGGCACGAAATATACGCAATGGATATACACGCGATAAAAGAAATAAAACAATATGAATATGGGCCGCCAACTGCAGTGATTAGAGAGGTTATGATGCCACTCATTCCAGTTGAGGACATTTATATATATCCGTTTCCGAAACCGAGAAAGGAGGAGGAAGGAGAAAAAACGGTTGTTGAACGAGAAGAAATTCCCGCGCCTTTACCGCCGACCATTGAGCTTGGTCAGGGATTTGTTCAAACTCCCGCTCGAAGTTTTATTGAAGGTGCCGAAATAACCCACGATTTATTCCTTGAAGACAATCCTTTTTTATCCATTGCGGTTGTTACGTCATCGGAAGGGTTGCCCTTAAGGCTTTTCATAAAGAAGATTGAAGGTCATGAAGATTTGATCATTAGTAAAGCTGTTAGCTTTGGGGCAGCGACATCGGTTAAATTAACCTACATACATCATCCAGCCGATCCCGAATACCGTGTGCTAGTTGTCGTGGCCAGATTGCTGTCGGGCAACACGATGAAGTATACAGTTACATTAAACCATGAGGAAAAAACTCTTATGCTTCATAGGCAAGGCGGTGATTTTAATGGCCGTCCTTCAAGTTCTTTTGAGAGGAGAATGTCACGAACGTCACAGTCCGTAACTCCCTCGTTACATAAGAATAATTCGGATCTTAATGATTCTGCTCAAGCCACTTTAACAAGATTTGTCTCTGCGTTTGCGGCTTTCTTCATCGCACATGGTTTGCCGACCGTTCATGGCAGTGCGCGGCCAATCACCCCCGATGTATCTCAAAGCGGATACCTACTTAACGAGCTATTGGGTCCTGTTCAAAACATCGGTGTCGGATCTCTTAAACAAAATCTTAACGCATTCAAGAGTGAAATAAAAGAATCG
>JBJXGI010000019.1:0-13503 GCA_046153645.1 Elusimicrobiota bacterium
AGTACTAGGGCTGAGGCTAGTGGATCGGAGACAGTTATTGTTGATCCACCCATTGATTGTGAGCGAAATCAATACGTAGGTATACAGGTTAATGAATTAGTGGCGGGAGATGAGTTGATTGTTACAATCTCATTGATAGGTCCGACTGGACTGTACAGTACTTATACAGCAAAAGGTGAAAAAGGACCGGCAGTAGGATCCTTAGTTGCCAACTTCAAGATTGGAAATATTCCGTGCGGAGACTATAATCTCATAATTGATGAAGCAAAGCTTAATAATAAAATTTATAGTGGGAGGAATTCTGTATATCACATTGCTACGCATTACGTTCGGCTTTTAGATAAAGCGGATTTCAAATAAAAACCCTAATAATCCCCGGCGGTTGAATATCCATCGCCGGGGATTATTAATAAAAACTCGTAGCCATCTCACTGTTAAGTTAATCCCAGCTGTAAGTTTCTTCCTGTAGAGGTATTTTTTTAAGCAGCTACAAAACCACTGGTGCGGCGTTTGACCGATATGGATCCTGAACGGTTTTTCTGACCACTTGCCGATATCGGGAAAGATAAGGAATAGAATCGACCAGACTATTTGGTTCACCCCTCATACATCTTATCGTTACCCATAACTTTATAGAATCGAGGGAGCCGAGTGACAGAAATTGAGTGGGAGGTGAATTGAATGGCCCAACGATTAACAACACTTGTGACCCATGAATTTGATGGTATAGAGCTGGGGGATAAACGTTTGAATGAACGATGTCATGATATAGTCAAAGCCATGAGCAAGAACCCTGAGAAAAGTATTCCTGAGAATTGTGAAGACTGGAGCAGTACAAAAGCAGCGTATCGTTTTTTTAGCCACGAAAATACGACCCGAGAAGTTGTGCTGGAAGCACATTTTAAACATACGAGTGAACGTTGTCGCGGACGTATCACAGATGGTGGAGATGCCGGCGACTCTCCTTATCCCGTTATTTGTGTATGGAACGGGAAGGAGAAAATACTGGAAATAATGTCCGGCGAAAACAATTTGATCATGCGTGTTGAAATTTTTAGTAGCCGCGTTAAAAATTATTTTGGCCCGCAAGTCGGATCTCGTTTTTCCGATGTATTTACTGCTGATATCCCAAGTGATTGTGAAAGTGATGGAAAATCGGTTGTATGTTCTCAGAAATTTTTTTCCCTCTTCGATATGTATTTGAAGGGAGTTGGAATGGTAATGGCCGCGAATTACCACCGGTAGAAAAATTAAAAGACTTTCGCATCACAAGTATGTTCTTGGTGTTTTAAACGGAAGTGAACCATATAACCAATCGTTGCCGAATCTACGTCATAATGTTTTTTCCGATGATAAATGCGCCAAAACAGACGAAGTTTTCATGTGAAAGTAACGCCTGAGTCAAACCTCGAACCCCGAGATTGGGGTCCGTACATGGTTTAAATTCTCAAGTAAGCTGTCGATTTTCATTTTTTTATCTTCAAATTGTCACTCCAAAATAACCTCCCTATCATGCCTTCCCTATAAGCTCAAAACGTCCGACAAATCGAGTTGCTGATGGTCTACATGTAAATGCAAGACAAGTGACTGGCCCATGATGGGTGAAAATCATGGGGGCAAACCTTGCGAGAGCAAGGGACGGTTTTAGAAGAGAATCTCTAGAACCACATCAGGAAGGCTTTAAGTGTCTCTTGATGGGCAAAGCCACGGGCCCGATGAAGTGGATCGGGAAGCCGGGTTACCGAAGATGATGCAAAGGAGTGCTATTCATATTCAGGGTGGATATGAATAACTTCAAGCAGTGTGGGCAATGCATCATCGGTGATCCGACCGCAATAAAGGTCGAAGCTACCGGTTAGGGTGAGAAAAATGGGTGAATGGGTGAAGCATATCGGTTGTTCTATTTGGAACTCCTTTTTGGACATGGCGGATAACGCCAGCGTCCTCTTTTCTATTTTATTCCAGCCTCTTCGTCATCCCGTCATGATGGTTTATACACTTTTGCGTTGCGACTACACCTCACCCGGTCGTCGTACCGCACTGCTCAGCCGAGGTCGGAAGGCATTACTCACCCTAATGCTTCTGACCTCGGCTATTTTTTCTTCGACCAGCAAAATGTACGCCGCCGGTGAACCCGGTGCCTTCCTTCAATGGGGAGCAGGAGCCCGCTCTCTGGGAATGGGTCGCGCTTTCTTGGCTGTTTCCGACGACGCCAGTGCAACATATTGGAATCCTGCCGCGATGGTGCAGTTACAAAGAAAAGAAATCATGGGTCTTCAAGCCACGTTGTTTGCTGAGACCAACTATAGTTTTTTCAGTTATGTCAGCCCTGGTAAAAAAGGAGGAGCTTGGGGTTTTAATATGACGAGTTTAACTTCTGGTGGTTTTGAGAAAGTTAAAGTTAAAGTGGATCCCGCGTCTTCGCCCAGCAATCCTGATTATTTATCTGTTGAAAAAGCAGGCGCTTATGAAGTTTCTCAAAAAGCTTACACTTTCGCCTACGGTAAACAAGTGACGAATAAATTGGCGATGGGCTTAGCATTAAAGAGACTAACCAACACGGTTGATACTTTCGCGCAATCTTTTACCGCTGTTGATGCATCTATATTTACCAAAGTAAATCAAAATTATCGTTTTGCCTTGGCCGTTAAAAATGCGGTCGCCCAGAATCCTGGGAATTCTAATGATAAATTGCCGCTCACTTTTCGTATTGGAAATGCTTTTTCTTTAATGAATGATCGAGTTATTTTGGCGGCTGATTTAAATTCTTCCCAAGGCAGTGGTTTTGGTTGGAATTTAGGGACAGAGTATTCGGCAAGTCGGAGAATGGCTTTTAGATTAGGACTTGAAAGTAGAGATGGTGCTATCGCTGAAACAACTGCCGGTTTTGGACTGAAGTTCAGTAATTTTAATTTGGATTTGGCTTTTGGTATTACGGAACTGGGAATGTCTCAACGATATTCCCTCTCTTGGAAATTTGGCAAAGGCGCTAAAGCCGGGCAGCAAGACGAAGCTCGTCGTCTTATTAAATCCGGAGAATCCGCTTTTGCTAAAGGGCAATATGCCCAAGCTGTGGCCAGACTTGAAGCGGCATTGGGTGTGGACCCCTCCAACAAGGAATTGCAAAGCATGGTGGCAAAACTCAACAGTATTGCCGGCTCTATTCCTGCTGCTACTGGTGATGGTGAAATTGATCGGTTGGTGAGACAAGGTGTCTCTGCCTTTGTTGGAGGAGATTTATCAACAGCTTATGATTCATTAAGAACCGCTTATGAGAAAAACCCATCCAATCAAAGCTTGCTTAATTTTACGAATCGAGTTGCTCGTCAAGCCGGTCAACCTTTGGTCGAAGCTCCTCGTGATTCCTTGTCTGGAGCGCGTTGGACCCTGGTAGACCAAAAACTTCATGACGCGCTGACGGCTATTTATGAAGGTCGTTATGACGTGGCTATTAATAAATGCGAACAAGTATTGAGAATTGATCCTAGTAACGTGACGGCCATTGGACGAATGGGCGCTTCCTTCTTCTTAATGGGCGAAAAAGATAAAGCCATTACCTTGTGGAAACGCGCTCTTGAGCTTGAGCCCAATAACCAAACCGCGATTGAATACCTTAAGCAACTAGGGGTAGAGAAGTGATCTTTAAATTGATTGGTATTGATAAAAAGTCGTCACCCCGGCATGTCGTTAGCCGGGGTCCAGGATTAATTTTTTTTCAATTGAAAAGGAGCTGGATCCCGGCTTGCGCCGGGATGACGAAAAATTAAAAGTATGCGAAAACTCGAGATGGAAATTAATTGTAACTCCGCTTATACTCAGAATATGGTGTGTTCTAATTTTCGTTTTATATTTTTAACGGCTTTTTTTTCATGGGTTTCTGTTTTTTCTCCAATGATAGTTGAGTTAAAAGCCGTGGGGACAGAGATGCCTGATCCTATGGCTCTTGATCAAGAGCGCCGAATTAAAGAAGACACCGAACAAAAAGCGCAGGAGATCTGCGATAGCATTCTTGGTAAAGGGCAGGCCAGTGTTTTGGCCAATATTGAATTGGGTATTGAAACCAACCGGAAGGGTGGGGCGGCGTTGGACCAAAAAAGAGAGTCTAAATCCGGATTGGGGGATGAGAATTTTATCCTTCCCTGGGTTCCCGCGCCAAAATCGGTTTCTAAAGAAGAGCAACCCAAAGATAGCAACGTTCAAACGCAAGCGGCTCAACAAGAATCGGTTGATGTGAGAACAGTTGTGAAGCGGTTTGATATTACAGTTATTCATGATGACACAATTCCAGAATTAAAGGTGACGTTAGTTAAAGACGCGCTGACTTCTGCTTTTGATCGTTATAAAAGTATCTTGAAGCTTTTTTTTAAACCAACTTCTTTTTCGAAAGAAGGACCCATAAGAACATCCGACGTTGTTAAGAAAAACTTTATTGATTCACTTAATCTAAAAACAATTTTGTTTCTCATTCTTCTTATGATTCTTTTCATGGTGCTCAAATTTTTCTTTGGGCCTTTGGCTGACTTTATGAAAAATTACATAGATGGAATGAAAGAACAATCAAAATCTAAAGTGGAAATGGAAAATAAGAGTGAAGCAGAAAACGAAACAGATGCCGCTAATGAAGATGAGACTCTTTCGGAAGAAGAACAACAACGTTTGGCAGAAGAACAGGCCGCCATGGAGGCGGCATTATTAGCTGAGGAGGAAGTTATGGAAAAATTTGTTCCCTTTAAATACATTACTGATGAAAATGTGAAGCAATTGGCTTATTTGCTTCATCATGAAGAGCCTTGGATTGTGGCCATGGTGATCTCTTATCTTTCAGCTGAACATGGTTACAAAGTCATGGAAGCTCTTCCTTCTGATCTTCAAGCAAAAGTGGCTTTGGAAACGGCCATGTATCGACAAACTTCTTTGGAGCAGGTTCAGGCGGTTGATTTAGATATTAAAGAAAAGATTGATTTTGTGGTCGGTGGTTTGGATAAGTTGGTTCTTATTTTAGAGAGTTCCGATCGGTTTGCCAGAGATAATATTTTGGAATATCTTAAAAATGAAAAGCCCGCAATTTATGAACGCGTGAGAGAAAATATTCTTTTGTTTGAAGATATTGTTAGTTTCCCTCGTCCAGCGATGCAAGTTGTTGTTCGGGAAGTAAAAACCGAGCAGTTGGGCGTGGCATTAAGAGGATGTAGCCCAGAACTACAGCAGAAGTTCATGGAAAATATGTCACAGGGAGCGGCGGCTTTACTTAAAGAAGAAATGGAATTCGGTCGCCCCGTTACAGATGAACAAATTGAAGAAGAGCGTCGAAAAATTGTTGATCTCATTAAGTCGATGGAAAAAGATGGGAAGTTGAGTTTTAGGCAAAAAGGGAAAGGGTCTAGTCTTGAAGCGATGGATATGGGGAGTGATATGTCAGGTCTTCGTGGCATGGTTGGTAAATCGGCCAACCCAGAAGCGGCCTTGGCTTCTTATCAAGCGGGGGTTCAGGCGGGGGAAGCAGGTGACATTGAAGAGTCCATTCGGCAATTTGAAGCCAGCATAAAACAGAATTCTCAACTTGCCCCCGCTCATCAGGCTCTGGCCAACGCCTATTATTCTGTCGGGAGATATCAAGAAGCCCTGGCAAGTTACGATATGTTGCTTAAACTAGAACCAAATGACGAGTTGCAAGTTTGGGTAGACCAGTTACGAGCCACTACTTCCGCAGCTGCATAAAGAGAGGGTTATGACGGCCAAAGAAATATTTAGAAAAAAAACGGATCATTTGATTCGTTGGGCCAAACGTTTTGACAAAGCCGTAGAATCGGAATTGGCGAAACTGGAACTTTTATTTCAACAGGCCACTGTTGAAACTGAGAAAGAAAAAAACTCTCAACTTCAAAAGATTCAAGAAGAAGAAATAAGACTGAAGGGTTTGATTGAGCAGTCAGGAAAAGAATATTCTCAAGATAAGTATAAATTAGAGCGTGATGTAAGTAATTCAAAAAACGATGTTGAAAGAACCCAAGCCAGTTTAAACTCCATCCATAAAGAATTTGAAACTGAATTTAATCGAATACATCAAGAGAAGTTAAACATTCAATTAACCATGGAACGCCAAAAAAGCGCCCTCACGGAACTTTATCAGGAAAAAAAGAGATCCCTAACTGTGGCCAGAGCAAAATTACTTCAGGAAGCAAGGCAAACTGAAGAAAACTATAAAAAAGTCAAACAAAAGTCAGATGAAGATCAGTGTGCTATTAAAACTGAAATTGGAACCAAGTTAAACATTATTCAGGATCAGGCTGAATCCAAAAAACAGGGTTGGGATATGGCGCTTGAGAAAATGCGCAAAGAATTGGCGGCCATTCATCAAGAAAAAGACGATTTACAGAAAAAACTATTGAGTATTCGCGAGGAAAAAGAAAAAGAGCTTGAGGATGTAAAAGTAAGTCTCAAATTGTCTAAAGATCAGTTAGAAATTGACAAGGTGACGTTGATTGAAAAAGCTGAAGAAGAAGAACGCCTTTGCGCAAAAGAAGTTGCAGAGTTACAAAAGAAAATTGAGCATGACGAAAAAGCCTTGGAAATATTAATTTTAGAATCAGAAAAAAACAAAAAAGAATTAGAAGAAGGTTATCATCGAGAAGAAAGTATTTTGAAAGAGTCTGTTCAGGCCGAATCTCAAAAGAGAGACTTCGAGCAAAAGCTATTTGAGCAGGAAAAATTAACGAAAGAAAAAGAATTGCAACGCTTAAAAGAAGAATACGATAAAAGAAAGTGGCAATGGGATAATCAAGTTCGAACTCTCATGATGCAGAAAAGTGTTTTGGATGCGCAGTACGACGCAGATCGATTGAAAGTAGATCGGGAAGCGCGTCTTCAGGTAAGAGGTTTAGAAGCAAAGCGTGGTGAATTAAGACAGCGGTTATCTGAGCTGCAAAATAGAAAAGATACCATCAAAGAAACAGGACAAAAAGAGCAAGATCTGATTCAGCAACGTTGGAAATGGCGACGTGAGCGGCTGTGGGGAATGTGGCAAAATCGGCTTCAGGTGCTAAAAAAGGAAAGATTGGTTTTACAAGAACAAATTCAAGATATACAGGAGAAATTTTCTAAGGAAAGTTCATCATCTGCCGAGATGGAACAACGAGAAGAAAAAAGAATCGATGATCTTCGAGAATTTGTTTTGCAGATGAGTGAAAAAAACCGAGGTCAAAATAAACAAAAAGGAATTCAAAATGAGCTTGAAAAAACACGGTTAATCGCTCAAATTAAGGAATGTGAAGCTTTGGTTGAGAATTGGGTTGAGCGCATGAAAATGACACAAGATGACGTTATGAAAGCCAATCAGGGTTTAGCTCAGGAATTAAACTATTTAGACAAATGGTATAGAGAAGAAGAAAAAGAAACACAATTATTTCTTCATGAATTTCAAAATGCTTTATCAATTTTAAACCAAGCGCTTTCCAGTATCACTTTGAAAGATGCCGCTTGAATGAGAATTTATGGAAACCCCTGAAGAAAAGAAACCATCACAGCCTCCCATGAATAAACCGCCGGTTCCTCCTCCGGGGATTAAGAAACCGTCTAATTTGCCGAAAGGACCAGTCCCTCCGAGAGGTCAAACTCCTGGAATGCCGAGAATTCCTGGGATGTCCGGTGGAGGCGCAGGGGCACCAGGGTTAACTCCACCCATGAAACCACCAATGAACCTGCCGGGAAATAAGCCACCCATTTCTGCTCAGCCTGGCATGCCGCCATTGCCAGGAATGAACAAACCTCCTGTTCAAGGAGCGCACCCATCAGTCCCATCGCCATCAATACAAGGCCCTTCGATACCGACAACACCATTTGAGAATAAATTAAATGAAGCAGAGTCCCATAAGTCTGATTTGGAAACTAAAGTCACAGATCTTGAAAAAAGATTAATGGAAGAAAAGGAAAAAGTCTTATTGGCTTCTTTGAGGACGAAAGAGGAAGAAGCTGTTTCAGCAAAGGTTGAGTCCTCAATTAAAGAGATTCAAGATAAATTAAGACGGGAAAAACGAGAACAAGAACTTGAAGAAAATAAGAAGAAAGCAGAAACACGTCTTTTGGAAGTAGAACGAAGATTAGCCGAAGAGAGAGAAGCGTGGGTTACGACCCTTAAAAATCAAATCGGCCAGCGAGACCAAATATCTCAAGAAATGGAGACTCATTTCTCGGCTCGACTTAAGGATTTGGAGTACCGTTGGGCGCAAGAAAAGTCTTCTCTTGAAGCGAATGTTCGCGATAGAGAATCTGAAATTATTCGCATTCGACATGAGATGTCGTTAAAAGCCGAACAAGAAAAAGCTTTTTGGGAAGACCGATTAAAGGCGGTGTCTGGTGAAAAAGAGCGGATCGAAAGAGACTTCGAACGACTCAAAGATAAATTTCACTCTGAAAAAGAACAGTTATTTTCAGAGCGCCAAGTTCTAAAAGATCAAACCCAGAAGCTGGAATCATCGCTTCGTTTTTTTGAAGAACAATCAAGGGTTGAAAAGTCCATTATTCAGAAAGAATCTGATGGAAAGTTTTCTCTTCTCAAACAGCAGTCCGAACATGAAAAGTCCTTGTTAGAAAAACAAATCTCTCAAATAAATGAACAGTTGCATGGTTTTCAAATTGAGATAAAAGAGAAATCAAAAATTATTGAAAATCTTCAGTCCTCAAATGTGCATTTAAATTCTCAGGTCCTCAGTCAGCTTCATCAGTTTGAAACACAGGTGAAAGAAAAAGATCGGCAAGTTGAAGGGTTAGTAACTCAGTTGAATCAGATTAAAAGATCTCTCGAAGACGCGTTGGCTAAAAATAAGACTGATGAGTTTACAGTTCAAAGTCAATCCAAAGAAATGAGCGACTTGAGATCAAAATTGCATATGTTAGAGGATGGTTTTTCCCGAGAACTTGAAAAAGCCAGTCAAATTGAAAAAGAAAAAGTTATTGCCGCTCAAGAAAAAATAATTTTTATCAAAGCTGAATTAGATAATTTAAAACATGCTTCTTCTGATAGAGAAAGAGAGTCAACTCTTAAAATAAGTAAATACGAAGATAAAATTCAGAATCTAACCGATGAAGTTCTCCGCAGCAAAGAAGGGGTAAAAGAACAAATTTCAAGAATTCAGAATGAATATGAATCTCGCTTGAAAGTTTTGCAATCTCGGTTGGATCATTATGATGTGAACGCACATCGAGAATATGAACAGGCGAGAGAAAAAGTGAAAACAGAATTGATTGAATTGCAAAATCAAGTGGAAGCGTACAAGAAAAAAGAAGAGGAAATTTCTAAAACACACCAATCCTTCATATCTCAAATTGACGAATTGAAAGATTCTTCAGCGAAAATAAGTACTGAAAAGAATAATTTGGAAAAGCAACTTGAAAGTCTTAAGGTAGAGTGGAAAGAAGGTCAATGGGAGTTGGAAAATAGGGTTCGTGAGTTGAGTGATCAATTAAGAGAAGCACAGGTGAAAGATCAGCATCAGGAAGATATTAAAATAAATTTAGAACAAGAACTGAAACAACGACAAGGGGCCTTGGAATATTTGGGGGGAACTCTAAAAGATAAAAAAGAAGAATTGGAAGAAAAAAACCATCAAATAGAAGATATCGAAAGGAAATTGGCTCAGGAGAAAGTATCAAAAGAGTCAATTGAAAAAGAATTGAGACAACGAATCTCTGATGTAGAAAACTCGGAAGAAAAATTGAAAGATAAGAAAGCCGAGATTGATGCTTTAAAAAATAAATTATTTGAAAGCCAGCATCAGATAGAACACGAGCAAAGTGTCGCTCAGTTGTTAAGAAGAGAAATTGAAGGCTTTAAGAATCTTTCTCATGCCAATGGATTAGATACGTTGAGGGAATTGCAAACACAATTAAATGAGAAAAATAAGGAAATAGAACGGGTCAAAGAGTCTTTACAAGAATATAAAAACTTAGAGTCCGATATTGAAAAGAAAGAAATTCTTTTTAAAGACAAAGAAAAAGTTTTTAAACAGCTTCTCAGTGACAAAGAAGAAACGATTTCAGATTTAAAAGCCAGGGTTCATTTGGTTGAAAAAAAACTAGATGAAACAAGTGGAAATGTTGAGCGAATAAAAGAAGAAGCTAGAAATGAAGTTGATAAAGCCCGTCTTTTAGTAAAGAAAGATTTTGATCGAGTGCTGCAATTAAAAGAAGAAGAGAGTGTTCAGAAGTTAAATCAACTTCAAAAAATGGCTAAAGATGAAATAACAAAATTTGAACAAAACCATAAGGCACTGTTAGAAAATATTCGTCAGAAACATGCTGAAGATCTCGAGAAAGTTTCAAGACAAAGTGCCGGTTCTGATTCTGCGCCATCTGAGGCTCTGTTGCAACAAATGAAATCTCAGATTGAAATGGAATTTATGAATCGCTTAAAAGAACAAGAGACAGAATTTGAAGCGCAAATTGTTAAATCTAAAGACGAGGCCAAAAAAGAAATGGAGCGTCTTAAGTGGGAGGTCGGTCAATCTAAAGAAGAGGTAAAAAAAGCAAAAGAGGCGCGCTTAAGTATTGAACGAGAGGCTCAAGAGCTTTTGCAACAGGCTGAAAATCATTATCGCAATGAACTTAATAAATTTAAAAAAGAGACTCAAGATCAAGAAAAGAAAAACGCCGGAGTCTTTACAAAGCTCGGCCGACTATTGGATACGCCTATTGTGGATACTAAAAAAGATAAAGATATGAAGGATAAGGCGGCTTGAGAGTTTCGTTATGATTTTATTAAAGCGCTTGAATGGAACACAATTTAATTTAAATGCTGAATTGATTGAACAAATTGAAAGTACCCCTGACACGGTCATTACTTTGACAACAGGCAATAACATTGTCGTTTTGGATAAGCGTGAAGACGTGATAGAGAAAATAGTCGAATATAGAAGAAAAGTTAATTTGGATGAGTCGTCATTCCTGAATGTCTCTACCTGCCCGCAAGTTGGCAGGCGGGTCGGGAATCCAAACTGTCAAAAATAGACCCCCGACTAAGACATTCGGGGGTGACGACTCAGATGCTTAAATTCACTTAAGAGGCTAAAGAGATACATACAGAGGTAATGAAATGGATCTAGCAACAATATTTGGAATTTTAATTGGTCTTTTGATGGTTTTTTTAACCATTTTTCATGCGGAAGGGTTAAAAGGTTTCGCGCCCTTTTTAAATGCTGAAGCCGTTCTTATTGTTATGGGAGGAACTTTTTGCGCGCTTTTAGTTAATTATCCGCTCTCTCAGATATTGGGGATTTTTAAGGTCCTCAAAAAAGTCATGAGTAATCATATTGTTGATACTTCTGAGATTGTGACCACCTTTGTTAAGTTTTCAAAGAAAGCTCGAACCGATGGTTTTTTGGCTTTGCAGGAAGAAGTGAAAAACACAAAAGACGATTTTTTAAAAAGAGGAGTTCAGCTTGTTATTGATGGCGCCGATAAAGAATTTATTCAAAATATGATGGAAACTGAAATCGGTTTTATTCGAGAACGCCATAAATTGGGACAAGAAATTTTTAATTCTTTAGGGACCTACGCACCCGCTTTTGGAATTATCGGAACTATTCTTGGAATGATTATGATGATGACCTCTCTCGATGACGTGGCGCAAGTCCCACGGAGAATGGCGCTTTGTTTGTCCGCGGCTTTTTTCGGTTTGGCCTCAGGGTATTTACTTTTTCTTCCTATGGCGGGAAAGTTAAAACGCCGATCTGAAGAAGAGCTTCTCATTAAAGAAATTGTTATTCGAGGGGTTTTATTGCTTCAAACGGGGGCCGCTCCGTCACTTATGGAATCTAATTTGAAAGCTTATTTAGATCCTACAACAAGGAACCTCATTCGAACCGGAACCATTGCGGGAGATGACAAAGCCAATGCCGCTTAAATCCAAAGACATGATTGAAATGAGTGACCCCCGTGTTTGTCAGGTGGGGCATCCGGCGCCAGGCTGGATGGTTAATTACGCTGATTTAATGACGGAGTTGGTTTGCTTCTATTTAATTTTATATGCCTTATCCGCTTCGTTATCTAAGCCTATTCAAGAAGCAAAAAAAGAAGTTGAAGAAACCATGAAACAAGAAGAAGTGGCCGGCGATGTCAAAATCACCAAAGATGGTTTGGTTATTTCTCTTCAAGAACAAGGGTACAATGTTTTTTTTGAAAGCGGTTCCTCTGAAGTTACTGATCAAATGAAAAAGATTTTAGATGGTTTGGCTCCCACGTTTCAAAAATTAGGACAAAAAAAACACGAGATGATTGTTGAAGGGCACACCGATGATATTCCTATTAGCACGGTACGGTTTCCTTCCAATTGGGAGTTGTCTACTGCAAGAGCCACTTCAGTTGTTTTATATTTGATTAATAAACATGGTTATCCTCCCACTCATATTGGCGCAATTGGGTATGGTGAAAACAAGAGTTTGTCGCGTCTTCCTGACGAAGATGCAGGTACCTGGCGCGCGCGGAATCGAAGAGTTGTGTTCGTTATTAAAAATCCTGAACCTGAAAGTAACCCTGAAAATAAAAGCGAAACAAAAAAAGACGAGCACTAATAAAAACACCTCTAAAACACAGCTTTATTTTCATTCCCTTGTCTTCGGTGAAAATTCATCTCTTATTCATCAGAATTTTACTGCGCTCTCCTATAATTGTTTGTAAATGAAACTCTCTTTAAAGAAATCTTTAGCGCTTTTTTTATCCCTGATTTATTTCTTAAACCAAGGCGTTTTTGCCTCATTAGCCGAGTCCCGCTTTTGGGAAGAGCGGCGCCTGGCTTCAATGAGTGCCGCTTTAAAACCCAACCCTCTTTTAACAAACCTGCCAGCGATTAATAATCATCTTGAGGTTGCCTCGAAATGGAGTGATTCTAAGGAAATAAAAAAGTGGCCGAAACCGCACCAAGACGCGCTCGCAGCTATTTCTCTTCGTCACGGAAGCATTCAAGATATCTATTCAACATCGTCCCCCCAGCCTGTTTCTCCGGTGGTTCTAATTCAAGATATTCATTTGAATGCAGAGGCTCAAGAAAATATTGCTTCGCTTTTAAACGGGTTAATTGAGAAAAAACAGGCAGGCCTTGTGGGTGTTGAAGGGGCCTTTGACACATTTGATTTTAAACCGTTTAAAAAATTCTCTCATCATCCCCTAGCAAAAGAAATCACAGACGCCTTTTTGAAAGCTCAACTCTTAGCCGCTCCGTCTTATGTGGGAATAATTAATCCCACTGAAACATCTCTGTTCATGGGAATTGATGACAAAGAACATTACGACTTGAACGTGAAGGCATACTTAGAAACCAGAACGCTCAAGAAAAAAGTGATCAAAGAAATTGAGCAAGAAAAACACGTTCTGGAAGAAAAGAAAAAAACAATTTTTTCAAAAGAATTAGCCGAGTTTGATGCAAAGAGAGAATCCTATGAAAGGGGAACGTTGGGGCTTGGGGAATATGTGGATATACTTTTCAACGACCCCTCCCCTCTCCCGTTGTACGGG
>JBJXGI010000024.1:0-19549 GCA_046153645.1 Elusimicrobiota bacterium
CAATATTCAAGTTATGACGATGGTGTTAAATTAGGCGGAAATGTGGGGCAAGTGGGTGGCACTTACGATTATGAAAATCGCAGCTGGAATTATTCATACACAATTAACCCAAAAACGTTACAGGATAGTTATAACGAAGGTAAACAAAATCGACGCAGAAATGGCTATGGTCCTGAAGGATTTGAGAAACAATTTAAAGTTATTGATTGGCTTGGAACCGTTATGGCTGGGTGGAAAGCATCAGACGCACATGATGAGGGTTATAGAACACTAGGTTCAAATAAAATTACAACTGATTTTGGTTTACTAACAGATATGCTAAGAGGGTCTATCTCAAATATTTCAGAGAAAAATGGAATGTTTCGCACCTCTATTGGATTGATAATTAGCCCTCTATATTATGGCGCAGTTGCAATAGGTGGAGGACCTGCATTTAAAGCTGGGCATGAGAATGCGCGTTAAAATTTTCTCACTTATTGCTTTGTTCATTGCTTGTTTTTGTGGGTGTATAAGCTTTTTTCATCCTCAACTAAAAAAAGAGTTACTTGCACGTGAAGTCTCAAAAAATCAGATAGACGTCATAAAAAAAACAATATTTAACGAAGGTTATAAAAAGATAGGAACAGAAGATGGCTTGTGGCAGGGTGCTTTAGACACACAGTATATTAAGGAAATATTAACCGATAAAATAAAAACCACTCTTCTTATATTAATAAGTTTCAAAGAATCGGAAAATTTCAATCACTTTCATAATTTTGGAATCAGTATCTTAAATAACAACCAGTCAAATACGCCTGAAATCAAAGCCGAAATAAATCGAATGGAAGAAATTCTCTACAATAAACTTCTCGAAATATCTGATAGAAAAAACGTCAAAAGAGGCAATAAGGAAATTTATGCGACTGAGGAAGGTTCCTATTGGCCATGGGCGTGGAAAACTAATTCTCAAAAGAAATGAAAAACCAATCAATACCCCCCTCCCAACCTCCCCAATGAAAAAACTTGGGGAGGAATTTACATCAAAAACATTTCGGTTCTTACAATTAATTGACACAAGATTGATTTGATTTATCACTTCGTTTCGTAAAGTTTTGTTAATGAAACGAAGTAAATTAAAAATTATCCCCTCTCAAAGGGGATCTCAATGAAAACCAGTCGCGCTGTTGTGTATGTTTTATTTTTACTTTCCATTTCTCTCCAAAATATTTTCTCTGAAGCGCCCTCCAGTTCTAATGTTGCTTCTCAACCCAATGCCAGCGGCGTTAATCCGGGCGGAATTGCTCCCGCCGGATCTGCCGATAACTTCCTATTTACAGGGTCTTTTCTCTATTCAGTTCCATTAAGCGTTCCCCCTGGAATCAATGGAATGGAGCCCCAACTTGTTCTGAACTATAACTCAAGTCAAGGAAATGGATGGGTCGGAACCGGTTGGGAACTCTCTTTGGGAAGTATTCAACGTTCCACAAAAAATGGTGTCCCCAGTTATACAGGAGCCGATACTTTTATTCTTTCCATGCAAGGTCAAACAGCTGAACTAACTCAAATACCGGACGGAACTTATCGCTCAAAAAATGAAGGAGCCTTTGCCAAATTCGTGAAACAAGGAAATGAATGGGTTATGACAGATAAAATGGGCACGCGATATTTTTTTGGCAGTAGCGTTAATAGTCAAATCACTTTCCCCAACGCAGGAATTTATCTTTGGGCGCTAAACAAAGTCATCGATCGAAATGGAAATTACATGCTCATTACTTATAACAAACCCCAAGGTGAAGCGCAGATATACCCTGAATCAATACTTTATACCGGCAATGAAAATACCGGGCGTGAGCCGGTCAATCAAATTTCTTTTGTCACCACGCCTGGGACAGTGCGTGAACTTTCTTATTCCCCAAAATTTGCCCATCAAATTTCATCACGTTTAAGTTATATTCAAAGCCATGTTAATGGCGTAAAAAGTTGGAAATATGAATTTAGTTACATAACAAGTCAACAAACAAGCCGCAATTTACTCAAAGAAGTACAAAAGGTGGGCTTAGATGGAGTCACTAAAGTTTCTCTTTTTTCTGCCACTCATAACTTAGAAAATATTCCGTTTAACTTACAAAACTATAGATTTGTTGATAATTTAGATGGAGAAGCCGAAACGGTACAAATAATTCCCGCAGATTTTAATGGTGATGGAAAACAAGATTACATTCAAATAGCCAAAGATAATTCACGACCTCAAAACAACCAAGCCAAAACCCGCTTTTTTTTCTCTAAAGGAAATGGGACATTTGAACAATTTGGTCCCAATCCCGATCTCGCTTTGACTCTTGTACAAAACCAAATCACTTTGGGAGATTTTAATGGCGACGGAAAAACCGACCTTTTGCGTTTTGATTATAGAGGAAGCCAAAACGATTTATTAAATCCGATTACTATTTTTACTTCTAATGCAAATGGCAGTTTTACTCAAAGAAATTTTTCACTTTCGTCTCCTTTATATCAACAAAATTTAAGTCGTGTTTTGGTTGCTGATTTTAATGGTGATGCTGTCTCAGATATTTTTATTTATAACGCTCAAAGTAGTATGGGACAGGTTTTTCTCATGAAAGCCAATTTAGAAACCATTGATATGGGAGCCAGATCATTCCCCTATCTTCAAGTTTCCGTTATTGGTGATTTTAATGGAGATGGGAAACAAGATATCGGTTGTTATAAAACAGGGCAAGGTGGGTCAAAATTATTTTTCTCAAATGGAGATGGGACGTTTCAAGATGCGGGGCAACTTCCTGGCAACTCATGGGGGTTTCATGATATGAGAATGTCAGCCATTGATTTAAATAAAGACAATATTTCTGACATCGTTTTATGGGATAACGGTCATGATCATAATGGATCTCCGTCATCCAATAGTCCTAAAGTTGTGGTTTATTTATCTAAAGGAGACGGGTTTTTCTATAAAACCTCTTATATAACAACCGGTGGCGTTAAATCTCCTGAATACACGTCATTTATGGAAAGTGGTGATTTTAATGGGGATGGGTTAAATGATCTTATTTTGGCTACACCCAGCAATAACCCCAGTAGCGCCTATGCCAAAATATTTCTAAATAAAGGTGAAGGTGTGTTGGAATATTGGGCTGATGCCCCGTGGAACGATTTTAGAACAGAGCAGAATTCAATTGTGGTTGGTGATTTTAACGGAGATACTCAAGCCGATTTAATGACTTACCGGTGGCGCAATGCTTCTTATGGAGGCCGCCTGTATTTTTCCAACGAAGACTTCCCTGATCTTATTTCTCAAATAAATAATGCTATTGGGGGTGGCGTTAAAACAAAATATATTTCGAGTAGTAAATTTTTAAATACCTTCCTCCCTTTTTCGATTCCGGTGGTGAGCGAAATAGCGCAATTTGATGGAAGAAGTAACAACCCAAGTGATTGGATAAAAAATTCTTTTTCCTACGAAGGTGGTTTTTTTGATACCACCTTTCGAGAATTTTTAGGGTT
The DNA here is from genome assembly GCA_046153645.1 of Elusimicrobiota bacterium. Lineage (GTDB taxonomy): Bacteria > Elusimicrobiota > Elusimicrobia > F11 > F11 > JBJXGI01. The sequence continues at coordinate 3,499 of JBJXGI010000024.1, forward strand.
TAAGAAGGTGTATTCAACAGATCAAAAAGGAACCAAAACAGTTTCAACATTCTTACAAAATTTAAATCACCTGGATCGATTGGTTGAAGCCAATGCCATGAAGGGTCGACTATATAAAAAAGAAATTTACGATTCCTTTGGCCAATTACTGCGCATCAGTGAAACTGTCTGGGAAATGATTAAACCATTTACCAATGTGTACTTTGTTAGGACGGGGTATACGCGCAGCAGGAATGTTGAAGTTAATCCCCCCATTGTTGCGCAAGTTGATTTTGCTTATGATGATGTGCCTTACGGTCCAGGGTTTGGAAACCTTATACAAACCTACAATTCCGGAGATATTTCAATAACAGGAGATGAAATAAAAGAAAATATTGAATATGGCCAAAACCCAACAAAGTATATTGTGGGTCTTCCCATTAAAAAAATAATTCGTGGGCCCAGACAAGAAATCTTAGGTGAAACACAATATTTCTATGATGGATCTCAAACATTGGGAACCATTACCAAAGGGAACCTGACGCAAGTTAAAAAATACTTAGAAACTCCTTCCTCGCAAAAATGGATTACCTCCAAAACAGAGTTTAACTCAGAAGGATTTGTGACGGCGGTGATTGATCCCAAAGGAAATAGAACAGAAACGGAATATGACGCCAAAGGTTTCCCAGTTCTTATTCGAAATCCACATGGGTTTACTGTTAAAAGCCAATACGACCCGCTCACAGGGCAAGTGTTATCTGACACTGATTTAAACAATCAAACTTCAATTTATAAATATGATTCGATGGGACGACTTGTTAAAGCAATCGGTCCGTTGGATTCAGAGGCGTTCCCCACCGCTGAATATGATTATCGCCAAGATCTTTGGGGTAACACCGCGCAACAACATATTTTTCTTAAAAAAAGAGAACGTCACGGAACTTCAGATTCACTTTGGTCTAAAGAGTATTTTGATGGTTTGGGACGCACTTACAAAACAGAAATAGAAGGAAAAGAAGATTCCATTATCAGTGAAACTCGCTTTAATAATAGAGGGCTTGTTGATTCTCAAAGCATACCACGCTATTCGGCTGACACACATTTACGATGGACCAACAATATCTATGACGCCTTAGGGCGACTAAAGCAAACCATTTATCCTGATGGGACAAGTGAACAAATCACCTATTTGGGGTATGAAACGCGTTTTAGAGATGCAGACGGTGTCACACAAACAGCTATCAGTGATTCTGCTGGTAGAACCATTAAGCGATACGAACCAGGCGTTTCAGCCCCCACTCAATTCACTTATGATCCGCTCGGACGTTTAACCTTGTTACAAGATTCTCAAGGAAAATTAACTTATTTCACCTATGATTCTCTGGGAAATAAATTATCAATGAAAGACCCCAATTCAGGAACATGGGTTTATACTTACGACGATAACAGAAACATGACCTCGCAACTTGATCCAAGAGGCATCAAAATTGGAATGACTTACGATGGGATGAATCGCCTTTTAGAAAAATCTATTCAATCTAACCCACAGAATATAAACAACCAACCCGTTGGAACAAAATTAGCTGTTTATAACTATGATCATGTTGAACCGGCACGGCCTTATTCGAAGGGAAGACTCACCACGGTTCGAGATCCAAATGGCGTGGTTCATTTTTATCATGACTCTTTAGGCCGACTGACCCGTCAAACCAAAGAACTGGGAACCGTTACCTATGAAATTAAAAATAATTATGACGCATTAGACCGAGTGAAAGAAATTATTTATCCCAATGATTATTCTGTTAAGTATGAGTATGACAATGGTGGCAACCTGACTCGGGTTACCAATCAAGACGCTTCGACTGTGTTTGTTTCTTACCCCAATTATTCTGCGGTTGGAAAAGTATTAAACCAAGAACAAACCAACGGAAAAATAAAAACCTCTTATTCTTATGAATCTTTCAAACAAAGACTCAAAGAACTGAAAACCGAAAGCTGGGCGACAGGAACACCCCAAAGAATTAAACACCATCACTACAATTACTATAACGGTGGAAATATTTATCAAATAACCGATCAAATAAATTCGGCCAACTATCAAGCTTTCCTTTATGATCCACTCCAACGTTTAAAAGAAGCCACTGGATCTTATGGAATTCAAACATTTAGTTATGATTCTCTTGGCAACTTTTTAACTAAAGGAAACAGTAAATATATTTACTCAGATCCTCGTCATCCTTATGCTGTCACTAAAATCCAAAAACAAATAATTTCTGACAAAGACAACTCAACCTTATTGGCCATGAATTTATCTTCCAGCGAAAATATTTATAAATTAACAGGTCAAATAAAAGGATCCGCAGTCTCTCTTTCTCAACCTGTGACCATGGTTTTGAAAGGAGAAATTGAACAAGCAGTCACATTATCATCAACCACAACGTCTTTTGAATTTAGAGGGGTTGCTGGCGGCCAAAGCATCTCCGTTTCCCCTTTGATGAATAACCGCTCAGCAACTCCCTCAAATTATTCTTTCCCTTCTTTTTCAAAAAATGAACCACTGCTTGATTTTAATCTCACCACTTCAAGTGCCATTAACGCTAACACGGCCAAGTCATTTTCTCATGGTCAAACAGGTCCTGTTTTTGTTCAAGGGCGTTATGATGAAGCGCTTTCGTTTAATGGTGTGTCAGATATTTTTGCCATTCCCAACACGTCCAACATAAACCCTGCGCAATTAACCATAATGGTTCAAATAAAACCCACCAGTTACCCCACACAACAATATGCAACACTCATTTCTAAAAGTAGCAGCAGTTATATAGGAAATTTAACCAATGGCTATCGCTTGTTTTTATCTCGACAAGGAAAAATATCTTTTGAAATAGGAAAACAGGCAGGAACATCAATTATCGCCTCTTCAACAAAAGTTATTCCACTACATAAATGGTCTTTTGTTGCAGTTACTTTTGATGGAACAAAACTTCGCATCTATATTGATGGCGTGTATGATTCCGTAGCCAATTACACACTCCCATTGATCACCAATACGTTTCCAGTGACGCTGGGTGCCAGTTTAAACGATAAAAAACAAATTGCCGCACAAACATTTTTCCAGGGTGTATTAGACGAACCCCGCATTCACAGTCGCGCCTGGAGTTTGGCCGAAATTCAAAAAATTCAAAGTGAACTTATTGATACCTACGACTTCTCTTATGATGAAGCAGGAAACATGGTTTCAAAAGTTTCAAATGAAGCCTCGTGGAATTATCAATTTGATGTGGAAGGTCGGCTTGCCAAGGTTTCTAATAATGGAACTCAAATGGCTTTGTTTTTATATGACGGTGACGGCGGTCGTGTTCAGAAAACCACAGCGCAAGGCACCACGAAATATATTGGAAAGTTGTTTGAAATCAGACCAGATGGCAGTTACGTCAATCACATCTTTGGCGCGGGGCAATTGGTGGCCAGTCGTATCCAACCCATTTCAGGGGTTTCGAGTATTCAATATTTTCAAACCGATCATCTGGGCAGTATAAGCTCTGTCACCAATGAAAACGGAACAGTGATTCACGAACTTGCGTATGCCCCCTTCGGAGAAAAAATTAAAAACATAGGTACATCTTCCCTTAAACATACCTACACTTCCCAAGAAGAAGATCCTGAAATTGACTTGCAATACTATAATGCTCGCTATTACGACCCAGCGTTGGGACGATTTATTAGTCCAGATGCAATAGTCCCCGATGTTTTTAACCCGCAAACATTAAACCGTTACTCTTATGTCACCAACAACCCGGTGATATTAACGGACCCTGATGGGGAGTGGGTTTATGCGGCTATCATCATCGGAGCTATTTTAGGTGGTATTCAAGGCGGAATTCAATCAGAGAAGAATGGAAAACCTTGGTATCAAGGTGCGGCACAGGGAGCGGTTATAGGCGCAGTTATAGGTGGCTTATCAGCTGGGTATGGTACTGGGATTTCTGAGGCTGTTGGAGGTGGGGTCCCCGGTCTTATTATAGGGAATTCTGTAGCAGGTGCCTTTTCAGGAGCCGCCTATTCAGGGGCCTACGGTGGAGATATGTGGACTGGTTTTTATTCAGGATTTGTGGGTTCATTTACAGCAAGCCTCTTAAATCTTCGACCTGGAATTCCCATCATTTCAAATTCAATCGGTGGCGGAGTTGCAGCGGAAGCAGCAGGTGGAAAATTTTCTGAAGGACTCAAACAATCAGCCGTGCAAGTTGTTGCGACGTCTATGTTAAATACAATGATCGAAAATGATCCGACCTTCACCAAAGAATCCGCAAAAAATATACCTAACAATTCTGCTGTATATCTAGAAAGTACAGGATTACTCCGATTATTATTTTATGCGGCAGGAGATGACTTCAGCCATGTTATTATAAAAGACAAAAATGGAGCTTGGCATGATACTCATTTGAAAGGTAAATCAGGTGTCGTTGCAATAGATGACACATCTAAAAATGACGGGAGTTATTTTCAAAAAACACTTAACGGCCGAAGATATAACACCATATCAGCTAAGTTTGATACAAATAAAATAAATCAATATGCTGAAATTAAATACTTGCATCATGGATTACAAGTGTGCACAGTCTACGCAAGTCGAGCTAGCAACGGGCAATTATTGGGATTATCGCCTGGCACACAAATGTATAACAATATAGGTTACCGTCCTTCATACCAGGTTTTTTATAAACCAAAATAAAAACAGAGGTCAATATGAAAATAACTCAATACTTAATTCTAATACCATTACTTTTTACCGGTTGTGTGAGTCGTCATCATTTGGGAGTAAAACAATTTGATCCTACTCATGTTGCTTGTCATTCAATTGGAACCAAAGTTATTTCACAATCGAAGGAATTTGAAGAGAAAGTCACAAAACTAGTTTCCATAAATGACTTAAATGCGCTCAAATCTCATTTCTCAAAAAAACTAAAAGAAAAACTATCAGATAAAGATTTGGAAACGATTAAGGCTAAAATTAACTCTTATCAATTTTCGGGAGTGATAAAACCAAAAAACCTTATTATTAGAAGCATCAACATAGGACCAGAAAATTTTTGGGATCCATTTACTTCCTATGACTTTGTTGTGGGATCATATTTATTAGAAGGAAAAACGAAAGGAAATTTAAGTATATGCTTTGTCAAAAAAGATGAGAAATACGATTTGGTTGGAATGTTGTTAACGCCAATCAATAAAAAACGCGCTTCCGATGAAAATACTTTTAAGTATCTTTTTTTAGACTATATTGATTCAGAAGAATCAATATTTTGTCCCTGCTTAATTTTTATGGGCTAAACCACTTCCCCATGCAGTTCGCGGGAATAGGTATCAATTACCTTGGCTTGGACTATGTCGCCTGGTTTGAGGGTGGGGTTTTTGATTCTCATTCGCCAGGCGCCGCGGGTTTTTCCTCGAAATACACCATCTCCCTTGTCTTCTTCAATCAAAACCTCTTGAACGCTGCCAATGAGCTTTTTGGCATTGGCTTGACCTTGAGAATCAGTTAATTCCAGCAAAAGATTGACCCGGCGTTCTTTTTCTTCGTTAGGCACATCATCAGGAAATTTATCAGCTGATTCTGTCCCAGGGCGAGGTGAATATTTAAAACAATAGGCTGAATCAAAACCTGCTTCTTTAACCACGCTTAAGGTTTCTTCAAAATCAGCTATGGTTTCACCTGGAAAACCAACAATAATGTCACTTGAAATAACGATATTTGGAATGGCCTTTCGAAGAGCCAATACTCCTTTCATATAGGAGGAGCGCGTATAATTTCGTTTCATTTTTTTAAGCTGTGAGTCAGACCCGGATTGAACCGGCAAATGCATATATTCCGGCACATTGGGGGTTTCAGCCATGGCTTGAATCAAGTTTTCATTTAAATAATAAGGGTGGGGGCTAATAAACCGAAGTCTTTGTAAACCATTTATTTTAGCAACATCTCTAAGAAGTTCTGGGAAGAAATAATTGTCACTGGGTGCTTGCTGGGGCTTATAAGAATTAACGGTTTGACCCAGTAGCCAAATTTCTTTGGCCCCCTCTGTCACGCGCGCTTCGGTTTCTTGCAAAATAGTTTCAACAGGTCGGTACACCTCACGCCCTCGAACAGATGGAACAATACAGTAAGTACAGGAGTAATTACACCCTCGCATAATGGTCACGTATTGGACAACAGAGTTGTTAGGCGTGGTTTCAACTGGTTCAGGAATAAGACGATCTTCAACCAAAGGTTTCAGCGATTTATCAAGTTCATAAGGGAACTCTTCAATATCTTTAGCTCCCACGATAAGGTCGATATGCGGAAACTTTCGTTTCATTTCAACTTTGGCGCGCTCTGCGGCACACCCCGTGACAATCAAAAGACCATTGGGGTTATTTAATTTCCACTCTTTCATGCGGCCAATAAAAGACATGGCTTTATGCTCGGCCAACTCTCGCACTGTACAGGTGTTAACCAAAACAGCATCCGCTTCCTCTAGGTTTTGGGTTTGGGCAAACCCTCGTTCTTTAAAATGGCGCCCCATTTCATCAGAGTCAGCAAAATTCATCTGACAGCCAAAGGTTTGTGTGAATAGTTTCATATTTTAGGAGAGGTTTTATTTTGATGCGCTCGGCCAGACCAATAGAGCTTGAGAATAGAAGAGAGCCATTCGAATTTGAGAGCAACAGACCAATCTTTATAGTTTTTTTGAGCTTCAGCATCAAAATACTGAACCATGCGCAAAGGTTCTCGCTCTTTGTCATCCCATTCTTCTTTCATTTATTCTCCTTCAAGATGTGTTCTAACCCAATAATGTCCTGAAGGTCTTGTGGACGGCCTGCTTTCTTTTTTAAGGTGATAAGATCTGGTATTTGCATAACATTGATAGGAATCGTTCCTAACAGAGCAACTTTTTTTCGGGAATAGGCATCAGAAAAAGGAATTTGTTCTTCAACAAAAACGTCTATTAGCTCATCTAATTTCTGCGGGTGATATAAGGAAAATACTTTCATTCCTTTCTCTGTAACCCAACTTTTTCTTTTTTCTGGATCAGAAAAATCATCAATAGGCACGGGGGCTTTAGGTCGGTATCCTTTACTTTTTATGAGATCAAGAAAGGTATGAAGATTTTTTTCATCTAGCGCAACCATGAGATCTAAATCCGCCGTAGCACGAATAAAACCATGGAGAATAACCGCAACCCCTCCCACAACAAGATATCTGACACCTTTCATGTCAAGATCTTTAAATAGTTCTTCGTAAAAAGTCATTTTTTTTAAGGTTTTAATGTGACGTAACTGTTTTTCTTTTTATCCCAGTTAATATACCAGCCGTTTCGTTTATAGCGGCCCTTGGTGAGTTTAGCATCTACAAAACTGACATAGTCATCTTTAAAGTTATACACTTCGCCTTGGCGGTTTATATCGAAAGTGCCGCCATTTTTCTTGTGGCCATTAAAAATTAGAAGTTCAACCAAAGGGCCCAATTTTCCTTCTTGCGTGATGACCAAAAATGCGTAATCGCGTTTGGTGTCTCCATTAAAATCTCCCCACGCCACGGAAGGATGAACTCCAATTAAACGAGAATTATAATAACCCAACATTTCAGAGTTATATTCACTGTCTTTGGGAATTCTATAACCAGGAGATTCACTTTGAAGTGCCGTTTCTATATCATCCGGTAAAATAAGTGTGCGCGTTCCATCTGCTGCTGTTTCAACAACAGGAACATTGACTTTCTTTGTTTGGGAATAAAGATACGGACAAGAGAAAAAGAAAAAAAGAACTAACCAATTCGTCATTCCCGAATGTCTTTCTCGGGAATCTAAATCTTTTTTTTTAAAAAGTAAGTGAGACCCCCGATTACGAATTTCGGGGATGACGGAGTAAAAATTTTCGTTAGCCATGATTATTGAACTGTTTCCTTTAATTGATCGAGAACCCGCTTAGAAGTATTTACTACATTATCGACTGAAAAGCCGAATTTTTCCATAAGAATATTTGCCGGAGCTGAGGCACCAAAAGTTTTCATTCCAATAATGGCACCTTCTGTTCCGACATAGCGTTCCCATCCAAATCCTGACAAACATTCGATACTTACGCGGGCTTTGATATTTTTAGGAAGAACAGATTCCCGGTAAGCGGCCTCTTGTTGTTCAAACAACTCCCATGAAGGGAGTGAAACAACTCTTGTTGCAATTCCTTCATTTTCAAGTTTTGTTTGTGCCGATAATGCCAATGAAACCTCGGACCCCGTCGCAATTAAAATGAGATCTGGCTTTCCAGAGTTAGCGTCGGTCAAAATATATCCACCCTTTTCAACTTGTCCGGCAAGTGGATATTTTGATTTATGAAGGACGGGTAAGTTTTGACGAGTTAAAACCAAGAGGGTTGGCCCATGACGATGTTCAATGGCAAATTTCCACGCAGCGGCTGTTTCAATGGCGTCAGCGGGACGAATTGTCACTACATTGGGAATGGCTCTCATGTGAGCCAATTGTTCAATGGGTTGATGCGTGGGACCGTCTTCTCCCAAACCAATTGAATCATGAGTAAGAACATAAATCATTTGTAGTTTCATGAGGGCGGACAATCGCATCGCTCCTTTCATGTAATCAGTAAAATTAAAAAATGTCCCCCCATAGGGAATTAATTTTTTTGAAAGTGACATGCCATTCATCGCGGCTGCCATAGCATGTTCGCGCACGCCGAAATGCAGGTTTCGTCCTGCTGATTTTTTATTAAAAGAAGAGATTCCTTTCATGTTTGTATTATTTGATGGGGCTAAATCCGCGGATCCGCCTAATAGTTCTGGGAAAATGGGTGCAATGGCGTTAATCACTTTACCAGAAGCCGCTCTCGTGGCCATTTTTTCTTCAGCGGCAAAGTCAGGCAATTTGGCTTCCCACCCTTGAGGAAGTTTTTGAGAATCTAAACGGTCCCAAAGTTTTTTTAATTCAGGATTTTTTATTGACCATTCTTTAAAACGTTTATTCCATTCTTCTTCGCATTTTTCACCTTTCAAAATAGATTTGGAATAAAATTGCGACACTTCTTCTGGAATATAAAAATCAGATTCTGACTGCCATCCGAGATTTTTCTTCGTTAAAGCAATTTCTTCTTTGCCAAGAGGGCTGCCATGAACTTCACCCGTATTGGCCTTATTCGGGCTCCCATAACCAATGGTGGTTTGAATAGCGATTAGCGTTGGTTTGGTCGTTTCTTTTTGAGCGGATTGAATAGCGGCTTTCAAAAGGTCTAAGTTATGACCATCTTTTACTTTTAAAACATTCCAACCTTGTGATTTGAAACGAGCGGGAACATCTTCGCTAAAAGAAACATCTGTATTTCCTTCAATGGAAATATGGTTATCATCATAAAGAATAATAATTTGTCCAAGCCCCAAATGTCCTGCCAGTGATGCCGCTTCAGAAGAAATTCCCTCCATCATGCAACCGTCGCCAGCAAAAACATAAATACGGTGATCAAGCAATGCTTTGCCTTTGGTTGGAAAAAGTGAATTTAAATATTTTTGCCCCATGGCTATTCCAACGGCTGTTGCAATTCCTTGACCTAAAGGACCAGTGGTTGTTTCAACACCAGGTGTATCACCCAACTCAGGATGCCCAGGTGTTTGACTATGCCACTGACGGAAATTTTTTAATTGTTCTAAAGGTAAATCATATCCCGTTAAATGGAGCATGGAATACAAAAGCATCGATCCATGCCCATTGGATAAAATGAATCGATCGCGGTTAACCCAATTGGGATTTTTAGGATTAAATTTTAAAAACTGGCTCCAAAGAACGTGCGCTATGGATGCCATCCCCATCGGCATTCCGGGGTGTCCTGAGTTGGCTTTTTCAACACCATCAACTGATAAAAACCGAATCGTATTTACACATAACTCAGGTAAAGATGGTTTTGAAAATTTATTTTTTTTTGCTACGGCCATGGAAGGCTCCTTCGATAAAATTTGTCATTCGGGGGTGACGATATTATTCTACGTTAAATTCAGTACGTGTGTTAAGACAATGCTTGAAGAAATTCATCATTGGATTGCATCTGCAAATAAGGGTTGGATTTTTTTTCTTTTTCTAGGGTTTGATTGGGAATAAAACCGTAATCATGTCCAGGCCAAAACACAAGATGAGAAGGAAGTGTTGCTATCTTCTGAAGACTTTTAAACAATGTTGGCCCATCACCGCCTGGTAAATCGGCTCGACCACATCCGCCCATAAACAAAGTGTCCCCAGTAATTAAATTATCCCCCACTTGAATACATTGGGAACCCGGTGTGTGTCCTGGCGTGTGCAGAAAAGTAAGTTCAGTTTCTCCAATTTTTACTTTTTCTCCACCTTCTAAACCCTTTACTGTTTTCCCCAACGAAGCGACAATGGAGGTTCCACTTTTAGAATAGGTAATTTCTGCTTTATTCGCGTAAACAGGAATATCATGTTGGACTAAGATTTCTTCAATGGCATTGGTGTGATCGTAATGGGCATGAGTGATAATCATTCCGGTCAGTTTAAAACCAAGTTGATTTACTTCTTTTTGAAAAGTGTCTGGCGCCCAGGCAGGGTCAACAATAAAAGCTTCTTTGGTTTGGTCGTCTCCAATGAGATAACCAAAGTTTTGCATAGGGCCGATTTCAAATTGTTTGAAAATCAGTGCCATGAAATCTACAAACCAACTCTTTTGAAAATTGTATTCACATGTCTAAAATGATTTGAAGTGTCAAAACATTGTAATAATTCTTTCTTGGATAAATATGAACCAATTCGAGTGTCAGCTTCAATGAGTTTTCTGAACGATTTTCCTTGAGTCCAGGCTTCTAGTGCATTTTTTTGAACCATCTCATATCCTTTCTGACGTTCCAGTCCTTTCCTCACCAGAGCCAACATGATTTTTTCCGAAGCCAAGAATTCTTCTGTTTTGGCTAAGTTGGCTTTCATTCGTTCTGGATAAACTTGGAGATTTTGGAGAATTCCGTTCATTCTATTTAAAGCATAATCTGCGAGAATGGTTGAATCAGGCAAGATCACTCGTTCAACAGATGAGTGAGAAATATCTCTTTCATGCCACAATGCCACATTTTCGATCCCGGCCAATGCATTGGTACGAAGAAGTCGGGCCAAGCCGCAAATGTTTTCACATCCGATAGGATTTCGCTTATGTGGCATGGCGCTCGATCCTTTTTGTCCTTTGGAAAATGGTTCTTCGGCTTCTAATACTTCAGTTCGTTGAAGGTGTCGAATTTCGGTTGCAATTCTTTCTAACATGGCACCGATAAGAGCCAAGGTATTAAGGAAATGTGCGTGCCGATCTCTGGGGATAACTTGAGTTCCTACAGGTTCGGCCTGAAGTCCCAATTTTTTACAGACGTAAGTTTCTAAATCGGGGTCGTTATGGGCAAAGGTCCCAACTGCACCCGAAAGTTTTCCGATTGCAATCATTTTGCGAGCTTCAGTTAATCGTTGTAAATTTCGCTTGGCTTCTGATAACCACCCAGCCACTTTAATTCCAAAGGTAATAGGTTCAGCATGAACACCGTGAGATCTTCCCACCATAGGGACATTTTTATATTTGAGCGCCAAATCTTTTATCGTGGAAATGAGCATTTTTAGATCGGCATCTAAAATATTCCCCGCTTCTTTTATTTGCACGGATAAACCAGTGTCAACAACATCACTTGAGGTGAGCCCCATGTGTAAAAATCGTGATTCAGGACCAATGACCTCTTCCATATGAGTTAAGAACGCAATAATGTCGTGTTTCGTCACCATTTCAATTTCAAGAATTCTGGCGGGGTTGATTCGAGCTTTAGAACGAATCACTTGAATGGCTTTCTTCGGCACTTTCCCTTTTAAAGACAACGCTTCGGCGGCCAATACTTCTACTTCAAACCAGATTTTATATTTACGTTCTTCCGTCCAGATGGAAGACATTACTTCACGTGAGTATCGAGGAATCACTTTTTTACTCCTTCACTAAATTTATCTAAATCTATTTTCTCATTACAGATATCTTTTAACACCCGCACATATAGTTTATGTTCTTCAGGATGAATTTTTTCTGCTAAAGATTCGGGCGTATCACTGGGCAGAACTTTTACTTTGGCCTGCGCTAGAATGGGCCCTTCATCAAAAACTTCGTTAACCAAATGAACAGTGCAACCCGATTCTGTTTCTCCGTTTTTTAATACGGCCTCATGCACGTGCCGGCCATACATTCCCTTCCCTCCATACTTGGGTAAAAGTGAAGGATGAATATTTATTATTCTATTGGGGAAAGAACGAATCATACAAGGTTCAATTTTAAGCAAGTAACCTGCCAGACAAACCAAATCAACATTTTTTTCATTCAATGCTTTAGCTAACTTTGAACAAAATAAAGTTCTCGTAGAAAACTTTTCTGCTTCAAAAAGAAGAGTTTCTATTTGAGATTCGCGCGCTCGCTGTAATCCATACGCATAGCGTTGATTAGAAACAACCACAACCACTTCGCCATTAATTTCACCCGACTTACAGGCATCTACAATAGCCTGCATATTGGTGCCATTTCCGGAAATTAAAACAGCAATTCTTTTTTTATTGGAAGAATCAGGCATAGGTGACAACGCCAGTGCCCTTCGTAATTTGGCCAATCAATTTTGCTTGAGGCAACATTTTCATCGCTTTTTTGAGCGCAGAAGGGGCCACTGCCACAATCATTCCTATTCCCATATTAAAGGTAAAAAACATTTCTTTATCAGAGAGTTTTGCTCTATGTTGAATTTCTTTGAATATCTCAGGAATATCCCAAGTTCCTTTGGCAATATGAGCATTCATGTTTTTAGGTAAAATTCTTGGAATATTGTCAGTAAACCCGCCTCCTGTCACATGAACAAGACCTCGAATCCCATCTGTTTTTCCTTTATTTAATTCTCTAATAACTGGAAGAACTGATTTCACATAAAGTTTTGTAGGAGCTAGCAATTGTTTCGCGCGTTTTTTCCATTCAGACTTTTTAAATACTTTTCTTACCAGTGAATACCCATTGGAGTGAAGACCTGAGGAGGGAAGACCCAATAAAATATCGCCCACTTGAACTGTCATTTTAGGGTTTAATTTCTTTTTCTTATCAACCACACCCGCGGCAAAACCGGCCAAATCATATTCACCCGGTTTATAGAAACCTGGCATTTCAGCCGTTTCCCCGCCAAGAAGTTCACATTGAGATTCTTTACATGCTTTGACAATACCACGAACCACTGCCTCGGCTTCGTCCACATTTAATTTACCACAGGCAAAATAATCCAAAAAGAAAAGAGGTTCTGCACCTGAACAAATGAGATCGTTTACATTCATTCCCACCAAATCAAAACCAATCGTGTCATGAATTCCTAATTCTTGAGCAATGGCTAATTTTGTTCCCACACCGTCTGTACATCCAATAATAATAGGCTCTTTATAACCTTTGGGAATCGGCATTCCATCAGAAAACCCACCAATCATGGGTGCCATTTTTTTTATTCGATGAACCAATTCATTGCCCGCATTAATATCTACACCTGCTTTTTTGTAAGTAATCATTTTTTCCTCGATCCTGGTTTAATGGCGAGAGTTCCTTGTTTACATAAATCACAATTGTCGCTCTGCCAACTTTGAACTTCTAAATTGAGTAGTGAAAATAAAGGTTTACCTAAAGCGGCCAACGTCTTATTCGGTGTTAATGAACGATTCACAATAGAACCTATTCCCATTAATTCCGCATTTGAGCTTTTGACAAGTGATACAACTTCATTTGTCGAAAGCCCTGTGGTGATAACATCTTCAATAATCAAGACCTTTTCGCCATCAGAAAGGCTAAAACCTCTTCTTAAAATAGGTTTCCCTTCGTCATCTTTTTCAGAAAAAATGGCTCTGGTCTTTTTAGCTCTTCCCACTTCTTGACCAATGATAAGGCCGCCCATGGCAGGAGATAATACCGTATCAATATGAAATGGAAATCGCGCTGCTAATTCTTTTCCCAGTTGTTCAGCCACATCAGGATATTGGAGTAAAAGAGCCGATTGCATATAACGATTGCTATGCAACCCGGATGAAAGAATAAAATGTCCTTCCAAAAGCGCGTTTTTCGATTTAAAAAGTTGCAATAATTCTGTTTCAGTCATATTTTTCTTTTTAGCGAATTCGAAGCCAATCCGCCATGATCTTTTTTGCAATAAGGTCAGGAGTTTTACTTTCTAAAATAGGGCGACCAACCACAATAAAAGTAGACCCAGCTTTTTTGGCTTCAAAGGGGGTGGCGACTCTTTTTTGATCTCCCCTCTCGTTCTCTGGTAATCGAATTCCGGGGGTAATGATTTCCACTTTTCCTTTTAATATTTTTCTCAAAGCGGCGGTTTCTTCCACAGAGGCAACAACTCCATCTATTAATGCTTCTTTAGCAAGGTTGGCCAAAGACAAAACTTGATCAAAAGGTTTCTTAGAAATTCCAAGATGAATTAAATCTTCTTGTGACATACTGGTTAACACTGTGACTCCCCATAACAAAGGACGCTTTTTCTCTTTTGCCAAGGTTGCCATGGCCGCTAACCCTGCCGAAGTATGAACAGTTGCGCTATAAACACCTGCGGCAGATGCTTCTCGGATAGATCTCAACATCGTGTTGGGAATATCATGAAATTTTAAATCTAAGAAAACTTTTTTTCCGAATTTATTAATTTCATTAATAATTTGAGGGCCGTATTTGAGAATTAACGTGGGGCCTACTTTAAAAATATCTACATATTCTTGAGTGGCGCGAATTAACGCGCTAACTTCTTTTTTTGTGTCTACATCAAGGGCAACAATTAAAGGTTTCATTAAATTTCAACTCCTACCGCAGCGGATATATTTTTAAAGCCGTCTCTTTCCAATAACCGAAGTAAACCTTTATTGATTGTGGCCACCAAAGAAGGGCCTTCATAAACCCAACCTGAATAAATTTGCACCAAAGAAGAACCATATTTTATTTTTTGATAGGCGTCTTCAGCTGAAAATATTCCTCCCACACCAATAATGGGAATTTTTTTCTGCGCAAGTTTCGCTATTTTTTTTAGTGTCGCATTTGATTTCTCTTTCAAAGGCGCGCCACTAAGGCCCCCCTCTAATTCCATTCCACGGTTCCCTAAAGAAGATTTATCAATCGTCGTATTCGTGGCAATAATTCCGCAAGAAAACTCAATGGCCAAAGCAACAATAGCTTCAATTAAGGCGTCATCCCCATCTGGCGATATTTTTATAAATAAAGGCTTCATTTTTCCCCTCTCCTTGAAAAGGAGAGGGTCAGGGTGAGGATCCAGCTTTCTTATGCCCTCAATAATATTTCTCAATGGTTCAATTTGTTGCAATGCCCTTAAGTTTGGCGTATTAGGCGAACTCACATTAATCACAACATAATCAGCCAATGGTGATAACTTTTCAAAGGCCGTACCATAATCCTGAAAAGCTTCATTTAAAGGAGTCATTTTCCCTTTACCAATATTAATTCCCAAAGGAATTTTTAATTTTTTTTTATCCTTTTTAATGTTATCAAGGGCGACATTCATACCTGGGTTGTTAAAACCCATTCGATTGACAAGGGCTGAATGTTGCGGAAAACGAAAAAGTCGAGGTTTCTCTTGCCCTTCTTGAGGAAGAGGTGTTATGGTTCCTACTTCAATAAATCCAAATCCAAAAGTGGGAAGAATAGAAAGAAGTTCGGCTTTTTTATCAAATCCTGCGCCAAGGCCAACAGGATTTGGAAATTCAATCCCCAAAACTTCGGTTTTTAATTTGGGGTCACCAAAAGAAAAATTTCTTGAAAAAAAAGATTTTATTGGAGAAATAGCTTCCACTCTTTTTAAAGCGCTAACCGTGAGGTTATGCGCACCTTCCGGATCTAAATTAAAAATGAAAGGTTTTAAAAGATTTTTATAAATCATGAACTAAATTCCAGCTTATTACGCGCCGGAATGATGAAGTTCGGAAGACTTTGAGGAAACAGTTCTTTTTTCAAAAACTGTTTGTCCCCCTACCAAGGTTCTCTCCAC
>JBJXGI010000031.1:0-4374 GCA_046153645.1 Elusimicrobiota bacterium
CCACGAACCAGAAGACAAAAAATATTCCGCTCGTGTGGGTTGTGAATACAATGTTATGAATACGGTATCTCTCCGGACAGGTTATTTAACTTCTAAAATAAATTCTTTCACAAGTTCATCGGAACTCTCAACAGTGGATAAATGGCAAGGTTTTGTTGGTGGGTTTGGTTTAAAAATTCAAAGATTTCAATTTGATTATGCTTTCGCCCCTTTTGGGGTGTTTGGTCAAACTCACAGGTTCACAGTATCAATAAAAAAATAACATTGAACAAAAGAAATACTGTTGATAAAATAGGTATTACTAAAGGTAATACCATAAATGTCCAAATTAATATCTATAAAAATAAACGACGATGTATTGGCCAGTGCTGAAAAATTCATTAAAAAGAAAAACATCAGTAGAAGCGCCTATGTAAATCAAGCCCTCCAACTTATGAACAAAATTCAAGAGAGAAGAAAAGTGCGTAAAACACTATTAAAAGAGTCAAAAAAAGTGCGTGACGAAAGCATGGCTATTCTTCGTGAATTTGATTCCACTCTTTCAGAAGGGATAGAAGGATTGGAATGAGGATAGAAAGAAGCAAGATCTACCTAGCCAATCTAAACCCTCCTTTTAAAACTGAACCTGGAAAAATAAGACCGGTCGTTGTGGTCCAGTCAAATCTCATTAATGGTCATCACCCTTCCACACTTATTTGCCCTATTACCTCTAAAGTTAAAAAAGATATTCGAATCATGAGAATTCACATTCCTAAACAAGATTCAGGGCTTCATTTTGATTCTGATATCTTAGTAGATCAAGCTCGGGCCATTGATAATTCGCGATTAATTAAAAAAGTGGGATCTATTCCGTTTCATCAAATGGAAAAACTAAATAATTCATTAAAAATTCTTCTTGAGCTTGATTAACAAGCTGACAGGTTCTCTCCGATTTGCTAAAAATGTTGCGTAATGAACTTAGATAAATCCTGCCAATATGTTTTTCGTATTGGTTCCGACAATCAACATCGAATATTTTGGACCGGCTCTACTTGGCGTTATGAATTTTTGGCGGGGGGCGTTTTGTTTGATGAATTAACCGTCGCTGAAGAAGAGGAACTTGAAAACGCTGTGGGAGTTCATGGACTAACAGTAAGTGAATTTAAAAAAGAAATTTCTGGCGTGGCTGATGCGTATAGCGAAGAAATTAAAAGAAAAATAAAGGAAGCTGAAGTTTTAGGTTTAAACCCTTGCCCAAAACACGGATTAACAGCAAAAAACCCAGATGATACATGCGAAGGTTGTGCAAATGATAAATATCCCGATGATTTTAAAGGGACGGAAGGATAATGAAAAAATTTAATTTAGCGTGTTTGGTTTTATTAACAAGCTCAATTGTGTCCGCGCGCGGACTCTTAACAGAACAGCCTCAAACATTGGGAAAATTTGTTTTTGAACCGACTTTGGGCATTTCTGCTCGTGTTGACGAATTTAATTCGCCAGCAGTAAAATATAAAACCGTTTTGGTTCCTTTTGAAGCTCGATTGGGTTTTACTCGTCGCATTGACTGGGGCATTGGCTTTCAACATGCCGGACAACACCTCGATGCGGGTTCAACAGAATTAAAAGGAAGCCGTCCACTCTTACTTTCATCTCTTCTTAAATGGAACCCACGAGAAAACGTGGGTCTTTTTCTTAAATGGTATGCGCGTTCATCTGATGAAACCAATCAAGAATTGCCCATCGCCAGGGGAAATGACTATGAATTTTTAGCCATCACCCAAACCCCAACACGAATTCCTTTATTTTTAAATGTGGGGTATATTTTCAAAGGTTCTTATAGCACTCAATTGGGAATTAAAAGTGGCCCCTCTGTTCGAATTGAACCTGGAAATATTTTTCAAGCGCGCGCGAGTGTTGAACTCCCAATTAAATATCACATTTCAGTTTTAACAGAAGCTGTTTTTTATCAAACAGCCTCCAAACAAATTAATCGGCAAGAAGTCGCCGATTCCAGTGGAGACGCGCTTGATCTTATTTTTGGACTCACCTGGGTCTATAAAGATTGGGATCTTCGAGGCGGCTTTGGTTTTGGCATGTTAGATGAGAATTTAACCAGTTTTGATTTAGAGCGGGGAGCAGGAGACGCGCAATTTAAATTTGCGGTCAGCTATCGATTAAAACCTCGTCGGGCGGATAAATGGCAATGAAAAAACTTTTTTTAACTTTATGTTTTTTTGGTTTTGTGGGTTGTAAAAATGATTCAGTAAAAAACAAAATTATTGACGGTCTCCCTGTTAGTTCAACTATTGTCATCCAACCGGCCCAAGCCACCCAGCAATTTCTAGTGGTTCATCGAGACGCGGCGGGCTCAGCAATTTCAATTATAGGGCGATTAAATGCTGTTAACCCCCAATATCCAGAATTAACAGGCCCAGATGGCTTGGGTAGATATACCCTTCAAACCTTTAGCCCTCGTTATACTTACTCTACAGTGACATTGCAGTTTAAAGACTCCAATGGCACTACTATTAACCCCATTCAAACACAATCATCGTCGGCCACAGTTAAATCTGTTGAAATAGGTATTTCGGGTCAGTCTCCTTCTTTTAATTTTACGAGCGCATTAACCTTAACACTAGAAACAGCTGGAAATATAGAGGCTAACAAACGATTATCTGGCACCTCACAATTTACAAATACGCCTTACACAATTAACTACAACTTACCTTCACCAGGAATAAAGACTATTTTTGAAGGGTTTACTGCCGGTCAAATGACAGCGTCAGGGAATAACTCAGCGACGTCTCAGGCACTCACATTAGAGTTATCATTTAGTTCTGATCGAACTTCCAGTGGAAGTTTAACTTGGGATGGGGAAACAGGAACACTTCGCTTTGACGATAAGGGTGATGGATACGTCATTACCCAAAACCAAAGAATTATTTTAAATTAACTTTCTCTTCGCAAACCATCATTATTTTATTGGGAGATTTAATTGTCACTCTTCCAACACCCGAACACTGCATATTATCCTTTCCAACTAAAATAACAGCATTTACAGGAGTTACCAAACGACTTTCTTCTAAATCGGTATCCGTATTGAGCATAGGGTGAAATATTTTATTTTCTGAA
The DNA here is from genome assembly GCA_046153645.1 of Elusimicrobiota bacterium. Classification (GTDB taxonomy): domain Bacteria; phylum Elusimicrobiota; class Elusimicrobia; order F11; family F11; genus JBJXGI01. Next base: position 3,115 of record JBJXGI010000031.1, read on the forward strand.
ACTTTAATCTCAATATCAGGATCGGTTAAGTGAGCGGTAAACATAATCGTGTTTGATTCAAAAAGAGGGGAAACTTGAATAGCGTATTTATACCCTTGCTCTGTCAATTCATCTAACTTCATTTTTAATACATCCCACTGCCATTCTTTGTTTAAGTAATACTTCTCAAGGTTTACCGATTTTGGAAATTGCGCTTTGACTTGCATTTGACGCGTTTCAGATGCCGCGCCATTAGACACCATAAAACAACCTAGCGCTATCAAAATGACCCCAAACACTCTAAATTTTACCGCCATAACTCCCCCTCATATGAGTTCCCTGAAGTTTAATGCGAGGAGGTTAAGATTTCATTAAGAAAATAAAAATACTGTTACAACAGATTTACAGGTTCTTAAGGGGATCTTCAACTAGATTTGGGATGATTTATCTCAATGTTACCGATAATGATTAAAAAAATAATCGTGGCTGTATTTGTCTTTGTTTTCTTTGCCCAAAATGTGGCCATGGTTCATAGCGTCGAAACGGGTTTATGGGAAGCGCGTGGAAAAGCGCTTACAAACTTACAAAGACAAAAGTCCGTTTTTTCTTCACTACCAAAACAAGATACTTCTCATTTTTTATTTAAATTTACTGATAAAAAATTCGATTTTATTCCGTCTTGGGTTCGAGAAGCGTTGTTTCCTTTCGTGACGTTTCACGGCTATTTTCCTTCCCCAAAAAATGAAGATCAATTGGTTGTTTTACTGCAAGACATTCATTACCATATTGAAGCCCAAGAATCTATTTCGAAAGCCATTACATCTCTGGCTGATAATGCATTTATCAAAAATGAGAACTTCATTATAGGCGCGGAGGGGGCTCCCGCTGGCAATGTTTCCTATCAGGATTATTTAACTCTCCCCAATCGAGAATTGGTTTCGGCGATTTCGAAAGGCTTTCTTCTAACGAAAATTTTTAGTGGGGTTGAGCAGGCAGCCGTGAGCGTAAAAAAAACACCATCTCCTTTTTCTGTCTTTGGAATAGAAAATAAAACTGATTTTCTTGAAAATATTGAAGCGCTGAAAGCAGGCGAGCCCTTTAAAAATGAATCTAAAAAAACGTTAAGCGAAACTCAACATCAGCTCTCAATTCTAAAAAAACAATTTTTCGATAAAGCCCTTTTTGAATTAGATGAAAAGTTTTCTGCTTTTGAGAATAATTCTCTTAATTTAGTGGATTATGCCCTTTATTTAGATCAACTCATGCCCTGTCAAACTATTC
>JBJXGI010000036.1:0-14521 GCA_046153645.1 Elusimicrobiota bacterium
GAATAGAAATAGCAGATGACCTTAATAACCCCGTCTACATTATGAATGTCATTCCCACTGGGGTGGGGGAAAAGGGGCGGAAAAGACAATCTTCTTTTAAGGATGATCTTAAGTTTGCGACAACCTATAATATTCTTCTTGAATTCACAGAAGAGGTAAGCAGCCCCACTTTTAAACTGGGGGATATTGAGGCCATCAATTTAACTCCGGTGGGGTCGTCAAGAAATAAATGGCAGGGGCAATTGACCACACCGCCTTCTTCATCAAATGTTTCTTGCACTGACAAATGGAAAATGTTTGTGACCGCTTTTGATGATGACAATCATTTTAATTTGCCCGGGCAAAGCGGTTATTCCACGAATGCGCCACTCGACCAAAACCCAGAAACCATTGCAACCCGAATTGGAACTGAACCTTATCCGTGGAATGGTTATGAAACCGATTTAGAATCACAAGCGGAAATACCGCCACCTTGCCCTTGTTCAGCTTTGGGCGACCTTGAAAACCCGGTTGTTTATATCACCGACATCCCCAACCCCTCTTGCTTAGCAAACACCACCCTTAGTGTGTCAGGGCATGTGAGTGATAATTGTATTCTTCAATCTCTCACGATTGATAATGAACCTGTTTCAATGACGCCCAACTTAAGTTCCACCACTTTCACAAAATCAATTGTGCTGCCCGAAGGGCCCAGTCAAATTGACATGAATATTTTTTAAGTGAAAAAGTTAAGCTCTATGAAAGAAGTCGTTACAATAAATATTTTTTTCTTCAGAGATAAAATATCAAAATAGAAAAAACAACAAATTAAGGAAAATATAAATGAAATTATTTACAAATTTTAACAATAGCGGAAAAGCCGATCTTAAATGGGTCTATTTCTTGATTTCTTTAATTCTTTTTCTTTTCATTTTTTTAGTTATAAGTATCAGATGGGTAACTAAAACAAAAATTTGGTTTATTACAGATCCAATGAAAATAGTTTTTATTGATAGTAATTCTAATCAACCTATCCCAGGAGTGTTAGTCATGACAACTTGGCAGGCTGCGTTTCCAAATCTTGGTTCAATTGATCACAATATTGATAAAAAAGAATATCTTTCTGATAAAAATGGATTACTCGGAATTTCAAAAAACAAAAGTTGGCATTTATTTTCATTTTTTACTGATCAAGTAATAGATATTTTTCATCCTTACTATCAATCAGAAACACTTTTTTCTTATAAAAATGGAGAAAAAAAAATAATTCCATTTGATTTTCTCGAAAACCGTTTAACTTATTCTTCAGAAACGATAACGGTCCATTTAATCTCATTGAAAAGTAAATATAAAGGCATCAAATGTAGAGAACAACTAAAAATCACAGATTGCGCAGAGATTAAATTTAAATTGTCTCAAGATTATCGTAAAACTGTTAATTATTTTAACCTCTTGCCTCAGCATTTTAACATTGAGAATACACCTTCCATAGATGATTCAATATCATATTGGAATGAACTAAATGAAAGCATCTACAATTAATTCATGAGGAAAATATTTTTTTTAAATATTATTTTTGTCTCTCTCAGTTTTGGGTATGACAATCTTAAAGTTCATCCCGGATTGACTTTAAGAAGTTTGGATCTTATTTCTTCTAATAATAATTCGTATGAAGAATTAAAAATATATGAAGAAAAAATAATTCAAGGAACTAGAGATGAAGATATACCGGATTACAATGTTTTGAATCATTTTTACAACCCCGTTACTGGTAAAGGTTTGACAATTCCAGGCCATTCATTTGACCCTTCGATTGTAAAGGGGAATATTTTATTGAATGAGGCAATTTTCGATTATCAATTTAATACCAATTTCAATGAAGCATATTACAAACTAGGAAAAGCATTACACTTAATGATTCAAGATATGGCTCAGCCACAACACCTGCATGATGATGCACATGCTCCAATAAGGCTTCATGGAGACGGCACTAGATATGAAGATTATTCGGAAATAAAATTCTTAACTGTACCCAGAGCAAATTCATTAACAATATCTCCTCAAAACCTAATTACTCTAAGTAAAATACTATCACAGCACACTTATTATGATTCTATGTTTCCTGGGACACATGACCAAACCTCGATTTTAATCACTCTTCCAGATAATAAAAAAATCAAGGCATTCTATGTCCCTGAACAAGTGGTTGACTCAACAATAGTTACACCTTCTCAATGGATTATAAGAGGAAAAAACAGACTACTTAGATACAATCCTAGTAAAACTGGGGACGGATTGGCACTTGGGGAATCCTCGTTTCAGAATTGGTGGAGAGTTCCAGAGCAAGATTCAGAATTTTATTATTTTGACCTCCAAGAAAATTGGAATGAAGAAATTTCAATTCAGGGCGTTCCGCTTGAACTGTATTATATTAATAAGTTTGTTCCATTAGCTGAAGAATATGGTGCAAGTTTTATTAAATTATTCCACGATATTGTCAATTTACCGCCATCTGTTAAAGATATTGAAATAAGAGATCGTGAAACAGGATCTTTAATTTATGAGTCGCATATAATCCCCGACATCAATAATGGAAATAAAATTATCAATAAAAGAATTTATTATCGGCCAAAATTCGAAAAACAATATTCAATAAAAATCATATTTAGTGAACCTGTCGAGCAAGTGAATTTTTTATTAGGAACCCAAACAGTAACTATTCAGCAGAATGATGAAAAAGGCGAAGAATGGAAGGGTGTTTTTGAAATTCCTCGAACGCCATCGTCTGGGTCATTTTTTTGTGATGATTCAAATACTCTTCCTATTTATATTACCGCTAAAGATCTCCACTATCACCAGGTTCTACCCGGCCAAAACAGTTTAACTCTCGGCGCGCCAATTGATGAAAACCCTAAGACCCCATCATTAATAAAAGAAGTGAATAATTACTATGAATGGACCGGATATGAAACAACTGGTTTATCTCAGGGCGAAATTCCCAAGCCATGTACTTGTGATTTGGACGCTGACACTGACGCGCCACTTATTTCTCTCACCGACATCCCCAACCCCTCTTGCTTAGCAAACACCACCCTTAGTGTGTCAGGGCATGTGAGTGATAATTGTATTCTTCAATCTCTCACGATTGATAATGAACCTGTTTCAATGACACCCAACTTAAGTTCCACCACTTTCACAAAATCAATTGTGCTGCCCGAAGGGCCCAGTCAAATTGACATTTGTGCGACCGATATGAGTGGTAATGAACACTGCCAAACCAAACAAGTAACCGTTGACAATCAACCGCCTCAAGTTACTTTGGTTCAACCCCTTAATGGCGCCACAGAAGTGGCTACAAATGCCTCGGTTAAACTGAGTTATGATGAACCGCTCTCGGAAGGATATATTTCAGGAAGTGCCGCGGGAAATTCAGTTCGAGGGGCCAATAACATTGAATACACCCACCCCACCTTTGCCATTGATAGAACCTATCACTTTAGCGCCCATTCAGTAAAAGACACGTGTGGAAATATTTCACCTGACATGAACTGGAGTTTTACAACACAACCTTTTTTGGCAGAAATTTTGTCTCCTCGTAGAGACGACCCTACCAACAACCACTGGGAAAAAAGAGCCGAGCTCCCTGTAAAAGTGAGAGTACAAAACCCGTTAAATATCGCAACCATCACTGTTTGTATGGCCGGTGGTTGTCAAACACAGGTGGCCCCAGCCAGCGAAAACCAAACATTAACCTTTAATTTTGACTTAACAGGAAAAGAAGATGCCTTTGTTATTACAATGAACGGAAATTATAGAGGGTTTTCTGCCACTGATAGTTCGACTAAAAAAATTGATAACAAACCACCCACTCTTCTAGCCAACCCTCAAACTTCCATTGAAGTAGATAGCCCTGATATTGATATTTCCCTTTTCGGTTCTGACAGTGCCTCAGGGCTGAAACGATTATCGTATGGGCAAATATCAAATACTTATTCACCAAACCAAAATATTAAAAGTGCCTCAACGGCTGGGACTCATAAAGGACTTGTGTTTGGAAATAACACATTGACCGCTTTCGTAGAAGATCAGGTGGGAAACATAACAACAGCCAATATTTTGATTCGTCGATCCGGCCATGCGAAATGGGAAATGAAAACAATTGAAAACCATTGTGGCGGCCCCGCTCATTGGCAAACCTTGTTAGAAGGAACACCTGGACTCCAAGTATTAACTGTTTTAACTCGTCCGCGCGGAAGCCCTATTAATCGATTTCAAAAAATAAGCAGTGAGGGAACTTTAATTAACGATTTCAATGCCGCAGATGTTGGATCGTATAAACTTTCTGTTCGAGTTAAAGTACCCAACACCGGTGAAGTGGTACTACAAAAAGAAATTAACACAGGAATTGGCGTTTGCCGACCAGATCCCACATTCATTTCTGAACTTCCTATTTTAGAACCAACGCCTCCTGACAAAAAACCGGAATCATTTTCACCCGGAAGCAGTATCGGTATTCAAGATTCTTATCAAACAACTTATTCGGCTCGTTATAGCAGAACGCAAACGACTATTGATATTTATGACTATCGGGGGCGACTCATAAAAAATTTATTTTCAGCTTCGCAAAATACCGGTCTTTATTCTCTTGTATGGGATGGAAAAAATCAAACGGGACATTTTGTTGACGAAGGCCTTTACACCATACGAATTCACGAAAGAAATTTAGATGTCCCCTCAATCCAAGATGAAGAAAGAATTTTAGTTGAAGTTGATAAAACCGCCCCGTTGGTATCGCTAGAACGTTTAGAAGCGGTAGCAGAATCTCCCAAAGTTATTGCTGTTTGGGGTGGAATACGAGAAAACAACCCGCAAAGAATTGAAATAAACCGAATTCATGGAAATCAAATAAATAAAGTTTATTCAGAATCTCTCCCCATAAATAAAGTATTTATTTCAACCGCACACATTGAAAAATTGGCCAACATTGATACTTCTGGATGGGGAGAAGGAACCTACCAATTACAAATAGAGGTTATTGATTTAGCGGGCAACCGAACCATTGGTGGAAATAATTTAACTTATGAGGTTTTCCCTTCAAATCAACCAGTGGTTCACATTGCAGCGGGTATTTTGGGTCAAAACTTACTGCCTGGTAACAATGAAATCATTCCGGCTGATTCACCTCAAACATTTATTGAAGATGAATTGCCACTCTCGGCCACAGCCATTGGTGATTGGAATTGGAGTGCTGTTTCTTATAGTGGCAACAAAGCGCACACAACAACTGGCGCTGGAGCGCATTATTTTATTCACGCCAAACCAGGTATTTTTATGGGGACGACTGATAACCTCATTCAATATATTTACCGGTCTCAAGAAGTAAAAGAAATTATTCTTCAAGTTTATACCGATCAAGGAAATGGCGAACACCGCGTTTATTGGGGAGAAAATCTATATCCATCAGGAGGAACGCCGGGAAGTGTTTCATTGGTTTACGCGGGCGCCCTGCCACCTGCCAACCGCTGGGTGAGACTTCGAATTCCGGCCGAATCAATTGGTATCCAAAATAAAACAGTAAAAGGAATTTTATTTGCCTCTGAAGGAGGGCAAGTTCTCTGGGATAAAACCACAACGTCTAATAACACGATGGATCCCGGGGGTTTGAGCGCAACTCTCGCCCCTTCTTCGCTTGCTGGAGACAGTGCCCAGACAGAGTTGATTTATCATTTAAATCAACCAACAGCACTTAAAGTGGATGTTGTTGGAACTTCAAGTGATGTCATTAAAACCCTATTGATGGGGAATAGTGACGACCCCGCTTGTTGCACAGAAGGGGACCATTTAACAAGTTGGGATCAAAAATCAACAACGGGAAATGTAATGCCTGATGGAAATTACGCTTTTCTTATTTCTCCCTTAGAGGGCGCCATTGACACAGAAATTTTTGCACAAGACCCTTCGTTTGACCCCCTTCAAAATTCTTATCCACAACTTCAAACGCTTCCGGTTCATGATGCCAATGGAAATAAATTTTTTATTGATTTCAATCGAATTGTTAAAAAAAACGCATCGGGCCTTATGTTGGCCAATGTGGTGGTATTGACAAGCGGAACCATTCAATCTCTTGGGATAAATGAACGGGGCGACATTTTCTTTCAAGATTCTTTTTCTCACATTCATAAATATCAAGCGGGAAGAGTTCCCTTTAACATCAACAACATCACTTCTTATATTCGAATTCCTTGGAATAAGGCCATGGTCAAAGCCACTGTTCCCATTGTGGGGGGAGCCGGCGGTCGACAATTTAAAGAGTTTAAAATTGATGTGGCTCCTGGTTGGCCAGAGGATACAGATAAATGGGGAAATTCATTGTCTTCTTGGACTCTTTTAAATAAAAGTGTTTCTCCCGTGGTTGATCAATTTGTTTTGCCTCCGGGCATTAGCACTGTTTATGGAAATTTGGCCAGTTGGGAAACGGGGTTAACGCCGGGAGAAGAATATCCAGAGCAAGACATTTTCCACCCGCAATCGGGAGATCTCTACCGGGGCCGCTGGACGGTTCGAAACACAGTGTTCAATGTTCATGGCTCAAGCAAAGTGGCACTGGTCCCGGTGATTGTGGGAAGAGTCATTAATAATGCCGTGGGTGGTGTGGTTCGCTCAGATGACAATAAAGTCAGTGTCAGTATACCGGCCTTAAGTATGGATCAAGAGTGGACTGTCATGGGACTTATTCATTTTGAAAATTCAACTCAAGAGCCAGGGTTACCGATTATCCCGTCAAATTTTCGTCAGGTGAGTTCAATTTATGAATTTTTACCACCAGCATTTCAATTTAGACGCTCTGTAAAAATGACTTTTGAAATTCCTGAAATAGATTCCCATACCGCTCATGTTGATTTATATGAATATGAACAATCCACTCAACATTGGAAACGGCTTGAAACAATTCGAGAATTAAACGGAGATAAACCCGTTCTCACCTTTAAGAGTTTAAATAAATTGTCCGCACCAAGAGCTTTTTACGCGTTATTAGAAAGAACCGGTGTTCCGCCACCTCCTCTACTATTTGAACCACTCACTCCCACTCAGAACCGATTTATTTCACTTCATGGGAAAGCCGAACCTTTGGCCCAGGTGTTTGGATATACCACGGAATTTAGCACCAGTCTATTTCCGGTTGAAACAACCGCAAATGAAACGGGAGAATTTTCAACGCCGCCTTTGTACTTAACGCCGGGCGTGTATTCACTTTCTGTTTCTCAACTCCCAGCTGGCTTTTCTCAAGTTTCGTCGATCCATAGTGAACCGTCCACCCCTGTTACGATTCAGGTTTTGGCACCACCACCTATTGTTCCAACAAAATTAGAATTTGTTGAAGAAGACGGAAAAACACCGCGATCTTTAAATATCAAACCGAATGAAACGGTTTTTATCAAACTGACAGGCTCAGACACAGTGTCTTCTCAGGCGGATATTGTTTACGCAAACATAAAAAGTGAAATTTCTGATATTCAGGGCATTATTATTCCGTTGGTTGAAACAGCCCCCAATAGCGGTATTTATTTGGGTAGTTTTCATATGGGTGATCGTTCAGACGTAGGAGGTTTTCAGCTAAAAGTGCTTACTCAAGGTGAAAAAATTGAAGCCCGGTTAGAATCCCATGAATCATTCCAAGCAACCGCTTATTTTGATGGGGGAAATAACAATGTGGCTCCTGAGATTGTTTCACCTTCTCATTCGGCCCTATTTCAACATACTTTTGAAACAGGGAATGAGGGTTGGTCTATTTTTGACCCTAAAAGCGGTTGTTCCATAGCCATATCCAGTGATACTGAAACCAGTAACCGTTCTTTGCGTGTGAAACAAGAAAAACCAGGGAATTTCTCCGTTTTAATAACCAACACTCCTTTTGATGTTCGCCAATTCCCGCTATTTTCTTTTGATGTGAAGATGAATCAACCGGTCCGGTTTAATTTCTTTTTCAAAATAAACAATCATTGGAAGGAACTGGTGTTTAGCGATACCCGAGAATTACCCAAAGTTTTCCCGCCATCTTTTGACCGATTGGGCAGTTTAGAAGATGAATTTGGAAACGCGCCCATTATTCCTAATAATGAGTGGAAACAATTTAATATCAACTTATTTAACTTACTATTTAATAATAATTCTAAATTAATAAACGACTCAGACTTTATCATTCAAGAAATTATAATAGGAGATTGGGACGCGCGCGACTTGTTTGGTGTTGTTCCAGGAAATACTCAACCAGGTTCTTGGGTTGAGTTTGACAACGTCATCATCAATAATGGTGGGGTTAACAATTCAAATCCTGAATTTTCTTGGTCGCTGGAACCTCTTCAATCCGCCTCAGGGTATTCCTTATTATTAGATGAATCAGCGCACGGCATACCAGCTGAAACAATTAATACGGAAAACACTCTTGCCCGCTACCTTGACGTTCAACCGGGGTACCATACCTTTCATTTGCGGGCCAGAGACCAAAATGAGCGCTGGGGACCAGTTAATCATTTTCGTTTTTTAGTGGACTCCTCGTCGCCCTATATTGATTCAAAAGAGCCAGCCCCGGGGTCGCGTTCTGATTCTCAAATTGTGAAAATCTATTGGAAAGACCCTAAGGGAGAAGGTCTTAATCCGGCTTCTGTTTTGTTCTCTATTAATGGAAAACAATACAATAAAAATTCTGGCGCCCTGTTTTATGATGAAAAAAATGGATTGTTACAAATTTCATTGGGAGCCATAAAACCTGTTCCACCTATTTTATTAGATGGTCAAAATATTTCTTTTTCAATTGATGATGCCACCGATTTTGCCGGCAATCACATCACTGAACCCATTCGTTGGAATTGGACCGCGGATTTTTCTCAATTTTCAGGGGGCGACTTTGTGCCTTTAACAGTCAACGGGGGAAGAGAAGCGTCTTGGTCACCCGAGGGAGAAAAAATCGTTTTTGTATCAGACCGGAATAATCAAACTGACTTATGGGTTATCTCATCAACCGCCAGTGCCGAATCAGGTCAAATGGCGAACTGGACCCATGACTTGTTGGTGGAGCGTAATCCAAGTTGGTCTCCAAACGGGAAATGGATTGTTTATGAAGCGGTGAACAACAATCAAACACACCTTTGGATTTTAAATACAGAAACCTTAGAAAAAAGAGAAATAACCACCGGGAATAGCGAAGACACTCATCCCTCGTGGTCGACTCTGGGTGATCAATTGGTCTTTTCGAGGAAAACAAATGCACTGGCCAATTTATATCGACTTGATATTAATCCAAACACGGGGCAAGTGATGACAGAGAATCAAATAACTTTTGATACTGTTGGTTATAATTATGAGCCTGTTTTTTCTCAATTTAATAATTCCATTTTGTACAGGCGTTCACTTTACCAAGATAATATTTTTTCGATTCATTTAAATGGAACCAATACACGTCCTCTGACAACCGGCAATAAAGAATTTTCTCCAAGAAGCAAAAACAAAGACATCTTTTTTGTTAGCAAAAGAAATGGCAATCTTCCCACGCTTTGGGTTATGGACGAGCAGGGTCGAAATGCCAAAGTTTTCCTTGAAAATAACAACCTACACGCAGACTACGATCCTGTTTGGTCTATTGATGGAAATCGACTGGCCTTTACAAGTTTCAGATCTGGTTCTGCCAATATTTGGACAATGACATTATTAGAAGTGAAAGATTTTAATGTGACGCCGTCGCGTTTTTCGCCGATAGCTGTTTCTAGTCCGACCTGTGACATTTCATTTCATGTAACCGCCTCTGGTGCCAAAGGAAGGTTGCTTATATCCGGCTCTCATGGTTTTTCCAAAGAATTGTTAAACACAAGCACTCTTTCATCAGGAACGCATCATTTCATTTGGGATGGGAAAAGCGATTTGGGGCAATGGGGCGATAGTGGCTTTTATACAGCACAATTAAGAATTGAACCGCTTGGTTCACCTGAACCCATTTTAAAAGAAGTCAACATAACGCTGGACATGGTTCCACCAGTGTCAAAATTAAGTTCAAGCTCCGGAGAGATTCCATTTGTTTCAACCCAATCACTTTTATCAATTCAAACCACTGATTTGCCCAGCAATCACACAGAAAATAAAATAACCGCTTATTATTCGATAAACAACTCTGATTTTCAAAAATTAACTGAACCATTTTCCGTTCCTGCTGGAACGCAAACCCTTCGTTATTATTCAGTTGATTCGGTGGGAAATAATGAAGTTGTTCAGTTACAAACCCTCTATGTGGATGATGTTCCACCGCTTGTCTTTCTATCACCTGAAGAACCCTATTTTGAGGGGGCCACAAATTTGTATATTTCCAGCTTGAGCGCGCTGAACCTAGAGGGCAATGATCAAATTGTCAATGCCCAATCGGTATTATCAGGACACCATTTACTTCAGTATCAAATGGATGGAGAAACCCCCGTATTTTCATCACAATCACCGCTTCGAATTCCCATTAACTCCCTTAGATTTATCAGTGGAAACCACAACCTAACTTATCAGAGTTATGATAAAAGTGGCAACTCCTCTGGACAGTTTTCAAAATCGTTTTTTGTCGACACGGTTATGCCAACAGTTTTTGTTTCATCTTCTCAATTGATTCATAATGGGGTTCACACCTTCGCTCGTCCAGAAACAGCCATCGAATTTTTTGGCTTAGACTTTGAATCGGGAATAGAAAAAATTTCATATCAAATTGGTAATGAGGCTCCACAAATTTTTGTAGCCACCAGAGCTTTTTGGAGCGCACTTGAAGGTGAACATAACATTCAATTTTTCTCGGAAGACCAAGTCGGGAATATTTCAAATAAAGAAACTTTAAATCTTATTGTTACCAATAACCCGCCCAGTACATATCTCGAAATAAGCGGCCCTCGGTTTCGTGATTTTGTCTCCGATCAAACGAAATTTATTGTCCATCGTGCTACGGGGAGCGCTGTTTCTTCTCTTGAAATAAATATAGATGGGCAAGGTTTTATTCCTTATCCATTAGACAGTCCTTATCAATTTCTTTCAGCAGGTTTACACACCTTTGGGTTTCGTGGCGTTTTGCCAAATGGAGAAACAGAATGGGCAGATGAAATTTCGATTTCTGTTGATACCCAGGCACCCACTCAAAATGTTTCATTTTCAAGCCCGACCTTTGAACTCAATAACGAAAGATGGGTGGGTGTTGATACGCTGATGAGTATTTTATCCACTGACACGGTTATTCCTTATTCTGGTGTTTCTACAGCTCGATATTCTCTAAATAATTCAACGAAAAATTACGTGGCTCCCTTCACGCCAAAATTAGCAGGAATTTCAACCGAAGGATCTTATCTTTTGTCGGTTCAATCGGAAGATAATGTCAATAATAAATCAGAATGGGAAAATTTTCCTCTGCGGGTAGACGCGTCTGCGCCATTATCACAACTGAATATGGGGCAACCTCAAATTCAAATCAGTGGAAAAATTTATGTGTCGTCAAATACATTGTTTTGGCTAGAGGCACATGAACAGGGAAATATTATTTCTGGCCTTCATCAAATTTCTTACTCTACGGGATCTGCTTTTAATACTTTCACAAGTTCTTTTAACATCACCTCTGAAGGCTCAACTCAACTTTCTTATTTTTCATCAGACCGCGTAGGAAACCATGAACCAATAAAACGCTTAAATTTTATAACTGATATTTCGCCTCCTGACATTCGATTAGAACCATTGGGAACTTCCTATCAAAATGGAGAAACACTTTTCATTACGCCCGACACCTTATTGGTAGGAGTGGCCCCAGACACACTCTCAGGATTAAGATTATTTCAACGTTCATTAAACAATGAAGATTTTGTTGATATAGATACCCCCATTCGAATTTTTGATTCTGGTTATCACCGGCTTCGCTTAAAAGCAACCGACCAAGTTTTAAATAGCGCCATGAAAAACTTTTCTATTTTAGTTGACGGTGAACCGCCCATTTCAACCCTTACATTTTTAGGGGATCATTACATCAAAGAATCAACCCCCGTTCTTAAAGCAGGAACTCTACTCGCGCTCTCTTCCACAGACACCTTATCAGGAGTTCGGTCCACTCAATACTTGATTGATAACCAAGCCATTCCCACTGATTATGTTTCTCCTATTTCATTAAGTCCGGGGTCTCATTTGGTTCGCTATTTTTCTTCTGATTTTGTGAACAATAATGAACCCGTTCATGAAATAACCGTGGTTGTCGATCAAGAAGCACCGGTGACGGAGCGTCTGTTACCTCCCACAGCCACCATTCAAAATTCAAATATTTTTGTTTCAACAGGAACTTGGGTTGAAATAAAATCAAGTGACCGTCCTCTATTAATGGGGGTTGGGGTTATGAAATTAGAATGGCGTTTTAATGATTCGGTGCCAAATGTTTTAGTTTCATCGGGTTCTCAAAGTTTGTCAGCTTACATTCAGTTAAATGACTTAGGTATTCACACCATTAAAACTTATGGAGCTGATTTATTTGGGAATCAAGAAAATGAAAAAACTTTTACCCTCTGGGTGACAAGTTCACCGCCAACCCCTGATCCTGTCATTGTGGATATCAGCTCTCCAGTAACGTCCGTTTTTATTGAAGGCAACTCAATTGATTTGGCGGGTCACATATTTGTTAGTCCTAAGTCTCAAATAAAATTATTAGCTCAAGATGCATCACAAAACGCTTCTGGTGTGGCTGGAATATATGCGCGCTGGGATTCAAATAACTATGCCTCATTTTCAAGCTCATGGCCTGTTTTCAGCGGAAGTCACACACTTTCCTACTATGCCGTTGATAATGCTGGAAATATAGAAATTCCTCATACCTTAACAGTTCACTCAGCCCCTTGGCTGGAACCAGGTTTTTATACAAACGACAAATCTGACTTTCGTGGTTTCACCCATATTCAAGGAGATATTTTTAGCGGCGGTTCATTCAACGCGAAAGGGAAAGGACGCGTGAGTGGAAAAATTCGGTCGACTTCAATTCAAATGCCCTCGGATTGGGTTGTTGAAGGGGAAGTGAATTTTGATCCCGTTCTATTTGAAGACTTACCCATGACCGAAATTGAGAATATGATGAACCTTCAAACCTCTTTACCCGACATTCATCTTCAAGACAACAGCCTCCTTCATCTCAGTAGCGGAAGTTATTTTTATCGTTCTTTGGTGATGGAGGGTCAGAGTCGATTGGAAGTTGAGGGCCCTGTTCAAATATATGTGTTAAATAAATTTTCGATCAGCGAGAATGCTCAAATTGTTTCGAGCGATTCATTTCATCAAGTTTTATTTGTTGCCTTAGGGGAGGAGAAAATTTCAATTCATGGTGGAAAAAACTCTCATTGGCACGGTCTTTTATTGGCGCCTGCAAGAGATATTCAGCTTTCAGGAACTGCGCGGTTGACGGGGAGTGTGTATGCTAAAAATTTATTCTCTATTGGGTCTCTCATTTTAAAATCAGGAGCTGAAAATGACCCTATTGATTTTTTTGATGAAGAGAAACTGGCCTCTGCATTAGATGCGACATTTGAATTAAAAAATTTATACGCCTATCCCAACCCGGCCCAAAAAGGGGATATCCCTAAAATTCATGTTGAAGTGGGGGTGGCAGAACATGTGGAATGCCTTATTTTAGATTCAGCGGGAGAATTTGTTCGTCAAATTGAAAATCGTGATTTCCCCATTATTTTAAATACACCTCAAGGACCTCAGTTCTCATATGAGTTCGTGATTGATGGGCATCTTCCTTCTGGTGTTTATCGTTATATTGTGACAGCCAAGAAAGCAAGTGAAACTCTTATTAGAAGAACAGGTCAATTCACGGTGATAAGGTAATTTATGAAAAAATTTCTTCTTGTTATTGTTTGGGCTTCATTATTCATTCAGTTTCCATTGAGCGTTTTTTCAGAACAAAGGAAATCTGGCGCTTCATTTTTGAAATTAGGAGCAGGCGCCAGAGAATTGGGATTGGGGTCTGCCGCCTCAGCTATCAGTGAAGGCTCTAACTCACTTTATTGGAACCCTGCCGGTTGCGCAAAACTATCCGCAACGGAGTTTTCTTTTACACATGCCGATTGGTTGGGAGATGCTCACTATGATTATTTTGGAATTGTTTCACCAACAAAATGGGGAAATTGGGGAATAAGCGGTATATATTTTAACCCTGGTTCACAAGAGGGGCGAGACGCTGCTGGCCTTAGAACAGGTTCTTTTTCTGCAAGTGATGTGGCCATGGGATTAAGCTACGCAAAAGAAGCTTTTCCTCATTTTGGACTAGGAACCCAAGTCAAATATATCGAGAGTCACCTTGGAAGAGAGTCAGCCAAAACATTCGCTCTTGATTTTGGCGGTCAATATTCTTTTCGAAATGGATTTATCATAGGTTCTAGCATTCGTCATTTAGGGCCGGCTCAAAAATTTATTGAACAAAAAGACCCCTTACCTCTTATTTTTTCTATTGGCGTTTCAAAAGTTTTTGCGCCCGTTTTTTTGGTTTCTATTGACTTCG